>DASVAE010000070.1:0-22856 GCA_036376495.1 Candidatus Sulfotelmatobacter sp.
TTTTCTTTCTCTGAAGAACTGGCGCGCTTGCTTTTACTTGGTTCTGCCGAAGACTTGTTTTAGTAGCTGCGTGGTCTGGGCGGCAGGGTTCTTGCGTATTTTCTTTTCTTCTTCGCCCAGCATGTAAAAGAGGCCGTCCAAGGTCTTGCCGACCACGTATTTATCAAGATCAAATTCATTGGCGAGGGCCGCACCGCCGGGTGCGGTCTGGATGAAGCGGTCATACTGCCCAACGACGCCGACCTTTTGCATCGAGGTGTGAACGATGGGGGCGAAAGCGGTGGTCAAGTCGGGAGTGCTGGTGCGCTTGAAGTAGTCGGTAGCGGCGGTATCGTTTCCGGTGAGGATGTGGCGGGCGTCGTCGAAGGTCATCTTTTTCAAGGCAGCCAGGAAGATTTGTTTGGCTTGCGGGGTGGCTTGTTCGGCGGCTCGATTCATTCCAACTTCAAGCTCGTCCACTTTGCTGCCGAGCCCGATAAAACGCAGGCCTCGACCCACGGTCTCCAGCCTGGGGGGAAGGGGGATTTTGATGGCGTCATTTTTCAGAAATCCATCGGGGCGGCCGGTTGCGGCAACCGCTCTTGCAGTGCTCAGCTGGAGAGCTTGCTTGAGTCCGGCGACGATTTTGTTGTTGCTTAGGCCGGAAGTATTGCGCTGCTGCAGGGAATCGTCGACTTGCTTAATGATTTCCTCGATTTGCGCGGTTGCGCAAACCGAGCAGGCCAGCAGGACAAGCAACAGCGCCCGAGTACCACCCATGCAATTCCCCTTAAAAGATGTCGTGAGCAAAAGAATTCTAGCTGTGAAAGGAGTGCCAGGAAAGATACAAGTTGGCCGCCTGAGGACCGCACCTTATGGTTTAGCAGGGGCCGCCCAACCGGGGAGGGCCTTTTTATCATCCAAGGGATGTCCTTGGGGAGCAGGCCTTTATTCTGTAAACTAGGCAGAATCGCTTGCAGCGGCGAATTTAGCGGGCGGGAGCCGAACTTCCTCTGGCAGCGCGAGATGCAGTCATGAAGGAAGCACCTGAATTCTGGAGCGGATGGCGGGACCGGCTGTCGGCTCTACGCAACGTGCCGACGGTACTGCACTACGTGTGGGAATCGGGCCGCTCGGTTGTGGTTGCCGGACTACTCGCCAGAGTAGTTGCTGCGCTGTTACCCCCTGCGCTGTTCTGGGTCACGAAGCTCATCATCGATACCATTTACCACATCACTATTCATCAGCCGATCCGGCATAACCTTTGGATGCTGGTTGCGGCTGAGTTCGGCTTGGCCCTAGGTGCCGGGCTGGTGGCGCGGGGAATCGACTACACCGACGCTCTCCTGGCGGGCAAGTACATGAACTACATCAGCGTGCGGGTGATGGAGCACGCGGCCAGCCTGGACCTGATCGCCTATGAAGACCCGGTGTTCTATGACCGGCTGGAGCGGGCACGGGTGCAGGCGACTGACCGCCTTTACATGATTCAGGCGATGGGCCGGCTGGTGCAGCAGGTGATCACGACAGTGACCCTGTCGGTATCCATCATGCTGTTTTCGCCGTGGCTGCTCCTTATTCTTGTTGTGGGCGTGATCCCCGCATTCATTGGAGAGACGCACTTTGCGTTTCTGGGTTATGCCAAGAACTTCCGGCAGACTCCGATACGGCGGCAGTTGGACTACCTGCGCATCCTGGGCGGAAGCAAGGAAGCAGCCAAGGAGTTGAAGCTGTTTGGGCTGAAGAACTTCCTGACCGGAAAGTTCAAACGGCTTTCGGACCAAGTGTACGACGAGGATATTGCGCTGGCGAAGAAGAAGGGAATGGCCGGGTCGATGTTGTCCGCCGTTGGTACGGCCGGGTATTACACGGCTTACATTTACGCTGTATGGCGCACGGTTACGGGCGTGTTTAGTCTGGGTACGTTGACGTTCCTGGCGAACGCGATTCGGGATGCCAGCTCAAACTTGCAGCAGACGTTCTCGACACTGTCGACGATTGCGGATCAGGCGTTGTTTTTAACGGATTTGATTGCGTTCTTTGACATGAAGCCTACGATCCGGTCGAAGCCCAACGCGCTGCCGGCGCCGCGTCCGATCCGGCAGGGCTTTGAATTCCAGGATGTTTCTTTCCGGTACCCGGGTAGTGAGCGGAAGGTGCTGAACGGGTTGAATTTCGTATTGCGGCCGGGCGAGCGCGTGGCTCTAATCGGAGAGAACGGGGAAGGGAAGACGACTATCGTCAAACTTCTGACCCGGCTGTATGACCCGGTCGAGGGCCGGATTCTGCTGGATGGGATCGATCTGCGGGAGTACGACCTGGAGGATCTTTATAAAGAGATTGGAGTCATCTTTCAGGATTACATGCGGTACGAGATGACGGCGCGAGAGAACATCGCGGTCGGGCGGATCGAGTTCCTGGACAACCTGCAGAAGCTGCAGGAGTCGGCGCGGAAAAGCATGGCCAATGAGGTAGTCGCAAAGCTGGGAGCGGCGGGATACGACCAGATGCTCGGCCGAAGGTTCGAAACCGGGGTGGATTTGTCCGGCGGAGAATGGCAGAAAGTGGCGCTAGCTCGAGCGTATCTGCGGGATGCGCAGCTGCTGATATTAGACGAACCCACCTCGGCTTTGGACGCGCGCAGCGAGTATGAAGTGTTTCAGAGATTCGCAGAGTTGACGGCGGGCAAGATGGCCGTCTTCATTTCGCACCGGTTTTCGACTGTGCGCATGGCAGATCGGATTGTCGTGCTGGAGAATGGAAGGATCGCCGAGGAAGGCGATCATGAATACCTGACCAGTCTTGGAGGAAGGTACGCAGAGATGTTTGAGTTGCAGGCCGCAAGTTATCGGTGAGGTTGGTAGGTCGAGCCACTCTAGTCCGGCCAAAATACGGCGGGATTAAATGGGGCACCCGGACATCGGCACACCGGGGCGTGGAATTTACGAATTATGGCTTCGGAGACTCAGATTAAGGGTACGCTGCGAGAGAGGGGCGGCACGCGTGGGAACGAGCAGCGTGCGGCTGGTACGGCGGCGCTTACGCCTGAGATGCAGGCCCTGCGCGTGGCCGCGCTGGAACTTGCCGCGAACCTGAGTTGGCTTCCCGACCGGAATGCGGGAGAGATGTTTTCGGAGCGGTGCGAGAGGCTCTCCGAGGCATTCGACTCGTTGTTCGAGGGGGTGAAAGAGGCATTCGGGAAAGGGAAACCGTCGGAGGACATTCGCTGGCTGCGGGACAACGATCAATTGCTCATGCTGGCGGCGCGCGCCCTGGGAAACGATTTGGGAGCTAAGAGGACGTTGCCGGTGGTGTCGAATAAAGTGGACGTTCTGCCGCGCGTGGTGGCCATCGCCTTGGGATTCCTCAACGTCGTCGACACGTCATTCACGAAAGAACAGTTCAGGGAATTCTGCAAAGCTTTCCAGGACCACACGCCTCTGAAGTTCCACGAGATTGGGGCGTTGGTGCCTTCGCTCGAGCTTCTCTTGCTGGAGACGATAGCCGCCCATGGCAAGGCGGCCGTGAGCGCCCCGATTTCGGTGGGCTCTAAAGGGTTGCCCCCCTATATACGGATCTTCCGCTACGTATCACAGACTTCATGGAAGGAAGAAATCGAGTCGCTGCTGCCGTTCGACGGAATCCTGCGGCAGGATCCGGCATGCGCGTTCGCGTTCATGGACGCGGAGACAAAGAATCTGTATCGCGAGAAGGTGGCTCAGATCGCGCTACGGTCCGATCAGAGCGAGATGGATGTGGCCCGGTCGGTGCTGGCCTTGGCGAGAGAGGCGGAAAAGAGGACGTACCGAGATCCGAAGATCGGCTTACGAGAATCGCACATCGGCTATTACCTGGTGGCGGAGGGCGCGCCGCTGCTGCGGCAACGGGTGGCCTATCACCCTACATTTTGGGAGCACGTACGGATCTGGTTGCGCACGAATCCGGACCGGTTTCTCTTGCTCGGCATCGCGGTGCTGGCCCTGATCATCATCAGCGGCGTGCTGTGGCTGCTCACCCCACCCAGCACCCCCTTGGGAACGATCCTTCTTTCGATGCTGATTCTGGCAATCCCCAGTTCCCAGGCGGCGGTCGAGGTGATGAATTACCTGACCACGAATTTGCTCGAGCCGGTGACGCTGCCGAAGATGGACTATTCAGAAGGCATTCCCGAAGATTGCGTCACGCTGGTGGCGATTCCTACGCTGCTGCTCAGTGAGAAGCAAGTTCATCATCTGGTGAAAGAGCTGGAGGTGCGATACGTAGGGAACCAGGACCCCCATATTCATTTTGCGATTTTGTCGGACCTGCCGGATTCCCGACATCCGGCGCCGGAAGAGAATGAACTGGTGGTGCTGTGCTCAAAGCTCATCAACGATTTGAATGAGCGGTATGCGCGTAGAAAGGCGGGGACCTTTGTGTTCCTGCACCGGCATCGCGTCTACAATCCGCGGGAAAAGGGCTGGATGGGATGGGAGCGGAAACGCGGGAAACTGATGGACCTCAACCAGTTTCTGCGCGAGAAGTACGATCCTTTTCCGGTGAAGTCCGGGAATCTGGCGATCCTGCCAAAAGTAAAATACGTCATCACGCTGGATTCCGACACGGAATTGCCGCGAGGTGCGGCGCAGCGGATGGTGGGCGCGATTAATCATCCGTTGAACCAAGCGATCATTGATCCGCAGGACAACATAGTGGTGGCGGGATACGGGATCCTGCAGCCTCGGGTGGACATCAGCGTGGACAGCACGGCGCGATCGCGTCTGGCTGCGATTTTCGTGGGCGAGACCGGGCTGGATCCGTACACGCGGGCGAGTTCAGACGTGTACCAGGATTTGTACGGAGAGGGGTCATTTACCGGTAAGGGGATCTACGACGTCGACACGCTGCTGAACGTGTTGTATGGGCGATTCCCACGGAACGCGCTGCTTAGTCATGACCTGATTGAAGGGGCGTATGCGAGGGCAGGGCTGGTGAGCGACATTGCGGTGATCGAGGATTATCCCTCGCACTACAGTTCGTACAACCGGCGGAAGCATCGCTGGCTACGCGGTGACTGGCAGATCGTGCAGTGGCTTACGGACAAGGTGCCGGACGAGTCGGGGGCGCGGGTAAGAAATCCGATCTCGCTGGTATCGCGCTGGAAGATTCTGGATAACCTACGGCGCAGTCTGGTAGAGCCGGCGACGTTCGTGCTGCTCTTGTTCGGGTGGTTCGGGATGGGGCATCCTGTCTGGTGGACGGTGGCGACGGTCGCCATCATGTTCGTGCCGGAATGGGTGGAACTATTGTTTGGATTGACGCGGGCGGTGATCACGCGGAATTTTGGAGTGGCGCGCGACGCGGTGGGAAATTTAATCCAGGCGAATCTGACGGTTCTGCTCACGTTGACCCTGCTCGCGCACCAGATGCTTTTGTCGATTGACGCGGTGGTGCGAGCGCTAGTGCGACGACTGGTCACGCGGCAGCGTCTGCTGGAATGGGAGACGGCGGCCGAAGCGGAGATGGGTCACCGGCGAACGCCTATCGACCGCTATATCGACTGGATGCCGTTCCTGTCGGTTGGCCTGGGTTTGATCATCTGGCTTACGAAGCCGCATTCCTTGTGGGCGGCGATGCCGGTCCTGGGGCTATGGTTCTGCAGCCAGCCGTTTGCGTTATGGCTGAACGGGAGCCCGATTGCCGCAGAGGACGAGATCTCAGGGCGCGACAAGTGGCTGCTGCGAAAATCTGCGCTGTACATCTGGCGGTACTTCCTGGAATTCTCGACAGAAGAACACAACTGGCTGATTCCAGACAACGTGCAGGATGAGCCGCGGAAGCCGGCGCCTACGGTATCTCCCACGAATATCGGACTGTTGTTGAATGCGCGACAGGTCGCGACTGAGTTTGGATATTTCACGGTGCCAGAGATGCTGGAACTGAGCCAGAAGACGCTGGACACCTTGATGCGCATGCCCAAGCATCGCGGGCACCTGCTGAACTGGTACAAGACGCACAGCCTCGACGTGGCGCCGCCATATTTCATTTCGTCGGTGGATAACGGAAACCTGGTGGCTTCGCTGTGGACGCTGCGCCAGGGCTTGATGGAGCGCTGCCTCCAACCGCTGCTTCCGAAAGCGCTTGGGGAGGGGTTGCTGGATCATCTCCGGCTGCTGAACGAGTTTGGTGTGTTTGGCAAGCGGGAGTTGAAGCGGTACGAGGAAGAGTTGTGCGGAAATGACTGGCTCAACGCGATTGAAAGTTTTCCGGACGAACTGCTAGAGCCGAAGGAACCGGAACCGAAGGTTGAAGTTGATGCTGCGGACATCGATTGGTTCCGCAAGCAAGCGAAGGCACGAGTGCAGACCGTGCGCCACGTGGTGAAGACCTATCTTCCGTGGAAGCTACCGGAGTACGCAGAGATCCGCAAAGGCCTGAAAGAGGGCATGAAGTTCAGCGATGAAGCGGTCAGGCTGGAACGGCTGCCGGATCTGATTACGGCGTTGGAGTCGTTGCTGGAGCAATCCGGGGAATTGAATCGGAACGGGAACCGGTCGCAGGCTGAGCAACTGAAGTTGCTGTTCGCAGATGCGCGGACGAATGCGCTGGCGTTAATGCTGAGCCTCCAAAAGACGAGCGAGCAGGCGGACCGACTGGCGAGTGCGATGAACTTCTCGTTCCTGTTCGATGAAGAGCGCCTGCTGATGTCGATCGGGTATGACGCAGAGGCCAAGGAGATGGCTCCGTATTATTACGACCTGCTCGCAACAGAGCCCAGGACCGCCGTGTTCGTGGCGATTGCCAAAGGAGAGATCCCGCAGGATGCGTGGTTCCGGCTGGGGCGGCCATTCACCGAGGATCGCAATCCGGCACTGCTGTCGTGGACGGGAACGATGTTCGAATACATGATGCCGGCGATCTGGATGCAGACATATCCCAACACGCTGCTGGATGGAGCGTTGAAAGCGGCAGTTCGGGAGCAGCAGGCCTATGCAGTGAGCAAGGGCGTTCCGTGGGGAATTTCGGAATCCGCATCGGCGAAGCGTAATCCCGTGGGGGACTATCACTACCAGGCGTTCGGGGTGCCGAAGCTGGCGTTGAAGAGAGAGGATACGGAGCCGCTGATTATCGCTCCGTATGCAACGTTCCTCGCCTTGAGTGTGGATCGGAGATCCGCACTGGCGAATTTGCGCAAGATGGAATCGATGGGATGGTTTGGAGCGTACGGATTCTTCGAGGCGGCCGATTATACGGCGGGCCGCAAGCGATTTGGTGCGCCGCGGTTTGAGTTGGTACGGGAGTGGATGGTGCATCACCAGGGCATGTGCTTCCTGTCGCTGGCGAATTTCCTATGCGATAAAGTCGTACAGCGGTGGTTCCATGCCGATGCGCGGGTGCAGGCGACTGCGCTGCTGTTGCAGGAAAAACCGGTGGCGGCGGTTGTTTAAGGTTCGCGCGCTGCGGTGAATCCCCAGTTAAGCCAAAATTTCACTCACGGTCGAAATCCCCACTCACGTCAAAATCCCCACTCAGGCCACAGGAAGGCTTAAGTGGGGCGGTGTAAGGACCTGTAGCCAGCTGCGCTCGGGAGAGACGTTGCAAGCAACGTCGCTGCGTTAATCGCCTCGAAAGATCCTGGTTATTGCTGTCCGGGCGGGGTGGTGTCGACCGGCTTCAGCTGTAATTTGGTCGCGATTTCCCTCTCCTTGGATTTTTTGGGCTCAAGACTTTTCAGATAAAAGACAAGGTCCCAGGCCTCGTCGGGCTTGATGTTGTCGGCGAAAGAGGGCATGGGCGTGCCATCCAGACCTGTCATAAAAATGCGGTAAAGGTCGGCATCGGAAGAACCGCACTTGGGCGAGCCCTCCGTGAAGTTGAAGGGGGCAATCGGGCGCCCCAGATCGTCCTGCAAAGTTGCGGCGGAAGGGCCATTGGCCTCGCCGGTAACGCCGTGGCATTTCCAACACTGCACCTTAGCAAAGATTTCGCGGCCATTTTTGAGACGCTCGGCGGTGACCGCGGGTTCGGGCGGAATCTGGATCGGTGTTCCCGGCTTTTCGCTGGCCCAGCGCGGCGAAAAATGCTTCACCCACGCCACCAGATCTGCTTTCTGTTGCAAGGTGAAGGTGTTCCAGGAAGGCATATTGGAACGGTCAATGCCGCGGGCAATGGTGTCGGACAGATCCTGGTCAGTGGGTAATGTTCCGGTAGGAGTGGAGCGGCATTTGAAGATGCCCAGCTGGAAATCGCGCGGTTTGGGATCGATCCAAGGGAAGTTCTCTCCCATCCCGTCGCCCCGCTCGCCGTGACAGCCGACACAATAGCGGCGGTAATCGTATTGAGCATTTTTGGCATGACCTGTCACATTGCCAATGTGACTCTCCATGCCGATGCGAGCGGCGAAGTCAGCGTGCGTTTGTTGCGCCACGGCAGCCAAGGGAAATGCCAGGATCAGTAATCCCAGACGACGAACGGATATGTGCAGTGTTGATCGCATGCCATCCTCTTAGAAGTCGAAGTCGAATCCCAGCATTAGGCTGTTACTGCTCAGGTCAGTTGCGGTCACAGGGGAGGTGCCGCGTTGGCGAATCCACGAGTACTCGTTGTGAAAAGCAAACCCGGCGCGGCTCGTCATGAAGGGGTTATAGCGATAGCCCACGACATAGTTGTCGATGTCGCCGAGATTGGAGGGATTGGTGGCAAACGCCTGCTGCGACATGCGGATCCATTCGGAACGCTGGAAGATCGTGAGCTGCGGGCTATACACGTAATGCGTTTCGACGAACGCTCCATTCCATGTGGGCTTGCGAGCTCCAGCCGGGAGGATGCCTGTCGTATTGTTTTGTGTGGTGGGATCGCAAGTTCCGGTGATGATGTCGCCGTAGCACGCACCGAACCAGGCATCGTCAGAGCCATGCTGGGTGAAGACCTGGAAATCGAGGTGCTGGCCCAGGTAGAAGAGCCCCTCAAAACCTACGCGGCTGAAGCTTTTGTTTCCGATGCCGGAGCCCGGGATGGGGACGCCTCCGCTGGTAAGGTACGTGGTGGGAGCCACGCCGTACATGGCGTACCCGCCAATGCGCTGAACTCCGAGTTTGCCTGCGCTGAATGCCTGACTTCCAGCGAAGAAGGCGGAGTAGGAATTCTGTCCATAGGGCACATCGACATTGCCATCCGTGGAACTGAATACGGCTGCCGACAAGCGGGTGCGGTCGTTATCGGAGTGACCCATCCATTCCGCGCCGAGTTGGTTATCGCCGACCTGGCCGAAGATATTGCCATCTCCGACGGGAATGAAATGGAAGAGTTGATACTCGCCACCGCTGCCCGACAGGGTCAGGCCGCGCTTCTCCGAAATAAAAGTATCGAGCTCAAACTTGCCGACTTTGACGTTCAACCATGGGCTGTGGAGGAGATTATCGAAGCGCACGTTTACGGCTTCGAAGTGGAAGGCCCCGGTCTCATCCGAGGAAGGCACAAGCTGGAAGGAAAAATTCTTCTCCAGCGTGCCCATAGTCAATATGTCCAGCCCGCCGAGGTTGAAGCCGGTAGTGGTGATCTTCTGCTCTCCGGTGGGGGCACTATCGACAGCGAGTTTATTGACGCTCTCGCGGCTCCAGAACGGCGTCATGCGCAGCGTAATGGGCCAGTAAGAAGCGTTCTGCCAGATGGGAGCGTCGCGATCGTTCATTAACTGGTACCCGTTGTCTTTGAACTTCTGGCCAAAATAATTCAGCATGGGCCAGGATTCATGACAGGCCGAACAACGCAGCCCATATTTCCGGGCAAATGCCGGCAGAGCGTGCGCGCTGGGAGTGTTGCCCATTCCCAGCATTGAAAGGAGAATGGCGATAAGGATTCGAGATTCCCGCAAACGGGATTTCGCGCACAACTGTGCAAGCAAGGTCGACTTGAGTGGGGATTGCCCTGTCCTGTGGTTCTGCATGCTTCCGGTCTCCTAGTTGCGACGCGTTTGGAGGTTCTAAACGTGAGAATTCGTCAACTTGCGGCGACTCTCGGGGGGTGGAGTTTTACGCGGGCAACGTGTCAGCGTCTTGAACTGACACCTGGGGTGACCGCGTGCCGAACATAGCAGTCGAGAGAAGAGAGTATTTGCAGTGCGACAATGTATTTGTCAACACAGTGTAAAATCGGGGCGCAAATGAAGAGGAGTAATCTCCGGGCTGCTTTTTTGCGAATCGATTGAAATTCGCCGTAACGCATTGCGGTCCTTAGAGATGAAAGCTTTCGCGATGTGTTAGATTGGAGAAAAGTGGGCGCGTAGCTCAGTTGGTAGAGCAATGCCCTTTTAAGGCATGGGTCGCAGGTTCGAATCCTGCCGCGCTCACCAGAATCACCGTAATAATGTTTCAGCAGGGTCGCGTTCAGGCCGGCCCCGGCACCGCGAACGGCTGGCTTCTAAGCTGTTGCGCTAACGTCCCGCCGCGGCTCAAGGCAAAACACATCGACGACCGGCATAGCTGGGCCTGCGTGGTGAGAATCGCATGGGCTGAGTGGATCTCAACCGAGAACCGGCATCCACTGCTTCAATCACGCATCTTCCGACCATGGGGCGGTTGAGTTGCGGGTCCGACCTTCTTTCTGATGTCGAGGGAAACGATCAGACAAATACATGGGAGATGCTTTGCCCCGAGGCTTTTTTTCTACCGATCTGCATGGCCAGATACAACGCTACGAGAAACTTGAGTCCCGAATTCTTCAGGATCGTCCGGAGGCGCTGTTCCTGGGGGGCGACTTGCTGCCTCGCTCAGGCTTGTCCGGGGTTCAATTCGAAGCTGGAGGGGGCGACTTTGTTCATGATTATCTGGTTCCGATGTTCCGGAAGCTTCGGAGTCGAGCAGGCCGAGAGTACCCCAAGGTTTTCTTAATCCCTGGCAATGATGACCCGGGCAGTGCCGAAGCTGCCCTTGTCGCGGGAGCGGATGAGGGTCTTTGGCGCTTCGCACATGAACGGAAGTTTCAGTGGAGAGGTTTCGCCATTTACGGCCTCGCTTACATTCCTCCAACACCGTTTTTACTGAAGGATTGGGAGCGGTACGACATTTCACGTTACGTACCCGCAGGGAGCGTTTCTCCTGAGGAAGGGATCAGGACGGTAGCGGTGGAGGAGAACGTCGTAAAGTGGAGCACAATCGAGAAGCATCTAGCTGCGCTTTTTGGCGATGATTCGCTACACCGAGCAATATGTTTGTTCCATGCACCGCCCTGCGACACACCGCTCGATCGCGCAGCACTGGATGACAAAATATGCGAGGAAGTTCCGATCGATGTGCATGTCGGCAGTATCGCGGTACGAAGGTTTATTGAACAGAGGCAGCCGCTGCTTACGTTGCACGGCCATGTGCATGAATCGGCGCGACTCAGTGGCAAATGGAAAATGGAAATAGGGCGGACCACCTGCATCAACGGAGCGCACGATGGCCCAGAGTTGTCGCTGGTCAGTTTTGATCTGGAATCACCAGCTACTGCTATCCGGGAATTGCTTTAACTCACCGGTCATTTTTTCATAGGCAGCTTGCGCGCGGGATCGGTGACGGCATTGATCTTAACGGCGAAGCTGGATCGTTCCTCAATATCGGCATCAGTGATCAGGTGCACATCGAGTAAGCCGTCGCTGCGATAACCCGTGCGCAGGAAGTTAACTTCTGCCAAGCACTGACTCCATCCTTCGAGCCAAAGCAGCAACTCGTCTTTCTGTTTCGCAGTACCCTGAAAATGCAGCAGAAGATCGAGGTCGCTGGCCGGTCCGGCCGTCGCATTTTTGGTACTGCCAAAGAGGTAGAAGGCGTTGACGCCGAATCGTTGAGCATCCAGCTCGGCGGCGATTTTCTGTGCCATACGGAATCGCCAACGCCAATGTTCATTCGGCGCTCGATCCGTGGTAGCACTGTCGGCCGCAAACGAATCGATGTCTTGCTGTGCGGGCGAGAGGAATCCGACTGCCTGTTGCAGATCCGCGTTCATCAGAACACGTAACTTGAGTCCGCCTGTCTGCAGCGGGACATCAATCACTCGTAAAGTCTCCTGCAGGTGCGCGAATTCAGGGAGCAACTCCGGCAGCAGATTGCGGGAGCGGCGAAGAAAAAAGTCGTTGAATGTGGTGCTGGGATCGTCTGGATAGAGCGGCAGATAGCGAATAGAAGCCTCGACCAGATCCTGGAAGAAGTGAGTTCCAAAAGACAATTCGGGAAGATAGTTTCCTTTTTGCCGCGCTACTTCGATCAGCATCGCGCTGTTGTTTATGTCGGAGTAGGTGACTGGCACGCCTAATTTAATATCTCCGCGACTGCCCCATCGCCCGGGTCCGACCAGTATGAACTGCCGCTTGGGCAAAAGCGTATTTAGTTTTCCGACGGCGCGACCGATGTCGAGCATGGCATTCTGATCGGAGAGCAGGCTGTATCCCTCGAGATCGACGTACACGATATGGGTGATCACTGGCACTTTGCCGTTAGAGACGAAGTGGCGCGCGGAAAAGATAAGCTTGTCGGGCGGTAGGTTTTGCGGAATCGGAGCCGGCACGCCGTCACCGCCGTAGCTCTGAGGTCTGCACTGCAAGAGATAAAAATCCTTACCATCGTAGGCGAATTCGATGTCCACAGGCGCGCCCAACCGATTTTGGAGCAAACGCAGCAGTTCTCGAATACGAGTCACAAACGAGGTGCGACGGACCAGTCCTTCGAACGTGAATGCCACCACTTGCGAGGCAAAATTGGGCAGCGGCCCAATCAGCGGTTCGATGCGATCGGGACTGAGCACCGATACCAGGTCGCGAATCTGGGGATAGCTGGCTCCGGTTTCGGCGAGAAGTGTGGCCAGATTGACGGTCTCGAATTTATTGCTCTCGAGGTTAATGAGATCGATGCGCTTGGGGGAATACCGGAGAACTTCGTCAGGCGTGACATTGACGCGAAGGTTGGGCTGGCCGGGTGCGATCAGGACAGGATAGTCATCCGCCACGCGGTCCACGGCGCGAGTACCCAGCCCGGGCACGAGACGGATCAGACCATCTTCCCGTTTGATGCGGGCCGACCAACGAAATTCATTGTTGCTGAACGCCACGCCGGAACACGCGGGAAGAAAATACTTACCGACCGCCTGTCCCACGACCTCCTGGATCATGATTCCCATCTCTTCATGCACATCCAGAAGGCCACGCTCGGCGCGGTACTCGGTGGGATCTGGACCGAAGATGGAGGCATACACTTCGGCGACTGCATCCATAAGCGCTGCGAGGCGTTCTTCCTTTGTTCCCCGATTACCGAGGAACAAACTCTTGTACTTGCCCGAGAATGCGGAACCGGGACGGTCCTCGAGCAGGCTCGAACTGCGGACGATCAGAGGCACGTCTCCAAGGTCGTCAAGAGCCAGCGCCAAGCCCTTAGCGAACTCCGAAGGAAACGACGATGTCTTGAAAAGTGCCACCAGGTGCCGATATTCCTGCCGCACCTGTTCGATCTCCATGTACTTGCGGTTGAGCACGTCCTCCAGGTCGTTGTGGTGAACAAAATTCTGGATCCAATCGGAGGTGATGTACCAAGTCTTCGGAACTCTGACAGCACGGAGTAGGTCGCGGGCCTCCGGGGCCTTGTCGATGATCTTTTTGGCAAGGAACAAACCCGCGCTTTTGCCACCCAATTTGCCGTGACATCCCGGGGGAAAGACTATACGGTCGAGCAGCTCGTAGAAGTCCTGAACGTCGATAAACTTTTTTGCGACGTTGATGAAGGTGAGACTCTCGGAGAAAAAGCGGCGGATTAGCGAGACCCGCAACCCGGTCTGCGTGTAAAGAGAGAGTTCGCCCTCTTCCGCTCCGATGTGCCGATAACGTTCGAGGCACTCCATTACCTCTCCCAACGATGTGTCCTGATTTTCGAGAGCCCGGACGAGAAAGCTTGCTTTATCCTCTTTGATCCATCGGGTCACAGAATTGAGGATTTCGCTCTCGCTCATGTGTTGACCCGCGATGCGAAAGACTTCAGCGGTCAGGTCACTCGCGCTTCCAAGCAGGCTCTGAGGCAACGGCCGGTTTTCATCACTTACGAGGGTTGGATCGGGTTTCGGGCTGGCGCTTGCTTTCCGCAACAGTTCCTTTGCCTCTTCCACGCCGCTCCAGCTCAGATGGTTGATTAGTTTGCGCGATATGCGTTTCAGCAGGGCAGGATCGGTGTCGCGCAAAAACTCCAGGACTACACGCCACTCACCAACCGCACTGGCGGTCACATTGGCTGCACAGCCTTCGAAAGCGGCTTTCAAGCGGCGCTGCGTCACGGCATTGGCGATTCGATCCGCAATGGTGTCAATCAGCCTGCGCTCTTCTTTGAGAAAGGGGCCTTCGTCGGATCGCGGCAATTCGCGGCGGTAGGAGACCTCGATTGCGCCTACGGCTTCCTGCTGCACGACAATGCTGGCCCTCTGCACCCACGGAGTGGGCAAAAACTCGGCTGCCTGAATTGCAGTCCCTTCAAAGATGATGCGAGCCTGGCAATCGGCAGGGTACTGCCATCCTGGGGGCAAGACCTGGATGATGCTGCTGAATATGTCGTCAAGGGATCGCTCGGAGTGGTTGAGAAGTTCTCCCACCTGATAAAGGCAATTCAACTCCTTGGCGCGTTCTTGCAGTGCGTGAAGCATGGTCCCGAGTTGATGTTCTTCGGCTTTCACCTTTTTATTCCTGCCACAAGATCACCCCACGGCTAGTGCGTCCATCGATCCGCACAACCAAATTTTTTGCGAGGCGGACGTGACGCACAAGGTCCGTCTCGGAAACTACGGTTTGCCGGTTCAACCAATCCCAATTGATGCTGTGACGGCCTCCGTGGCGCACCATGAAGTAGCTGGCCCCAAAGCTGGAGAGATTGTGGAAAAAATGTGAGCCTTGGCTCACTTCCACATTCATTCCTTGCAGGGTCGCTTCCACGATCGCTCGTGCCCCGGAGATCTGGCTCCAATCAACGGGAATACCGAGTGACGGATGAGAACTGCCCCAGCGGCCGAAACCGATGAGGAGGAATCGGCGGTGCTGCGCCTGTAGTTCCAGATTGATGCGCTCCAGTTGTAGTGCAATGGCCGGAGTCTCAGCAGGGGAGAAGCACTCCGGTCGTACAAAAACCACGTCCTGAATGTCGTTGGCGATGCCATTGCCCATAACCATTTCAGACGCGACGATTGCTAGAGTATTTGACAGATCTTCCGCTGTGACCTCGACGAGTTGATCCGAGACCAGCATGGGACGCACTTGCAGGAATCCCAAGCGCGCCTGCAGGGGTTCGAGCAAGCCACCCTGCAGAGTCAGGGCGAATTCGATTTCGACTTTTGCATCCGCCCCGTGCTCGGCGGCTTTAAGCGCCGCCTTCACGACTTCCTTCAACGGGAATTGCTCCTGTACCAGCATCGGAGAAAAATTGAGGATCCGCGGACCTTCTGCTCCGATTCCAGGGATCACACGGTCGCGCTCGAGGTCGTAGGTTGACGCGATAAGGTCCAGCACGCCATCACGTTCGGCATCTGAGAGATTCGCTCGCACCAGGTATTCAGTCTCGCTAGTTGGATCGTACGCAGGAGGCCTGCCCATGTTGACGGCCCAGAACTCGGTTTGTGTGCTTTTGATCATCTGTTCCATGGACGCGAACGGAGGGGGTTTCTTGGGGTGGGCCGGCGAGTACGTCCATCCAATATCGCCATCCACGATGGTTTTCCCCAAGCCCAGAGCCAGTGTGGCAACCCCGTCTTCCGGGCGTGCCGGAGCAATTGGATAAAAATTGTAGGAGCGCGCCACGCCAGATATCACCGGGTAGAATCGATCTCCTCGCCTTGTTCCGACCACTTCCTGAATGAGTACGGCCATCTTCTCTTGGATTGCTCGCACACTGGTCGTACGAATGTACTCACGCGCTTCGCGGAAGAATGTGGACGCATAGACGAACTTGATGGCCTCCACCAGCCGGCCGAATCGAATGTCAGGATCAGCCTGGTTATTGGGAATCATCTTTGTGGCATATACCCCGGCAAAGGGCCGCTCCCGCGCGTCTTCAAGCAAGCTGGAAGAGCGAATGGCCAGTGGAGTCTTCACCTGAACAATGAGGGCCCGCAAATCGCCGAGCAGTTCAAAGGGCAGATCGCTTTTCTGGAAAACATTGGCGATACGGTCGTCGGACATTTCCTCGAACGGCAACTCAGATAAGCGATTCTGCGAGATGAATTGATCGAAAGGATCTGTCGCGATGACTGCGAGTGTGGGAACTTCGATATTCAGTCCAGGGAAGGAAGAAGAATCAATGTATTTTGCAAGCAGATCTTTGATCGAGACCAGGCCGCGGGCCTTTCCACCAATTGCTCCGGTGCCGATCTGCGTGTGGCGGAAGGTGCCGTCCCAGAACTTGCGGTCGAACATGGGCAATTCGACGACAAGAGGTTTGGCGCCAGCCATGAATTCCTCCTTTGATGACTACACCCAGCCGCGTTCGTGACAAGCTTTAGCCACGCGGCCGATGGCGATGGCATAGGCAGCATCCCTCATCGACAACGTCTCGCGTCGTGCCAAGTCGGAGACGGCGAAGTAGGCTGACGTCATCTTCACATCGAGCTTTCCCAGGACCTCGTCCTTCTCCCAGAAGTAATTCATGTTGCTCTGCACTTGCTCGAAGTAACTGCAAGTCACTCCTCCGGCATTGGCTAGAAAATCAGGAATCAGCAGGATGCCGCGCTCGCGGATCTGGGCGTCGGCTTCGGGGGTGGTTGGTCCATTGGCGCCCTCGGCAATGATGCGGATGCGAGGGCTCATCCGGCCCACATTCTCCCCAGTAATTTGATTCTCCATTGCGGCGGGAATCAGGATGTCGACGTCCTGCTCGATCCACGCATCCCCGGGCAGAACCTGATAGCCCAAATCGGCGGCCTTATGCTTGCTGATGCCGCCGAAGCGATCGGTGATCGAGGTCAATTGCTGAAGATCAATGCCATCCTGCTTCCGGTAGGTGTAGGCGCACTGGTCCGCCTGATCCCAGCAGGCGACTGCAATCACTTGGCCTCCGAGGCGCTGGTAGAGTTCAATGGCGTAATGCGCGACGTTGCCGAATCCCTGGACGCTGGCCTGAGTATTGTCGGGGCGGATGCCGAGCTCTTTCAGTGCCTCGCGCAGCGTGATCACAACGCCGTATCCCGTAGCTTCGGTGCGCCCGAGGGAGCCGCCCAGACCGACAGGCTTGCCTGTAATAAATCCGGGGAAACGGCCGCCGTGGATTTTTTCATACTCATCGAGCATCCACAGCATGTGCTGGGCATCGGTCATCACGTCGGGTGCCGGAACGTCGCTCACGGGACCCACATCGCGGGCCACCTGGCGGACCCAGCCACGGCAAATTTGTTCCTGCTCACGCGCACTCAAATTGTGCGGATCGCAAATGACGCCCCCCTTTGCCCCACCGAGGGGGATATCGACCACGGCACATTTCCATGTCATCCACATCGATAAAGCGCGCACCGTGTCAATGGTCTCCTGTGGGTGGAAGCGGATTCCGCCTTTGCCGGGTCCGCGGGCATCATTGTGCTGCACCCGAAATCCGCGAAAGATCTTCACCGTGCCGTCGTCCATCCGTACAGGAATAGCGAATTGATACTCGCGCAAAGGGGAACGCAGCAGATCCCGCGTCGCGAGATCGAGACTGAGGTACTCCGCCACCTTGTCGAACTGGGCCTGAGCGATCTGGAAAGAATTGAACGGTTTCGAGGATTTGTTGGAAGCGTGCGCCGGCTTCGCGGCTTCCTGCCGATCTACAACTGGTTCGGTGAGCGCAGTTGCCATGGATGGGGGCCCTCCTATACGCACCGTATTCATTACATTCCGGGTGAAGGGGGATCGATGTGATCCGGCGCACATCAGGGCGTGACCGATACGCTGAATCGTCTACGTTGTGCGATTCAGGCTGACGGGAGGGTAAAGACTCAGTTGGCGGGTCATTCTGTGTAGGTTGGTACCTCCGGACCTTGAGATACTTGGAGGAGCGCACTTCCGCTCGAGCTTTGGGCTTCGGCCACCATCGAAGGGCCATTTTCGTTCACTGTTCAGCACGATTTCAAAGCACTAGTGCGTCAAGGGCTCACTGTGAAGGGCGAGGCCGTCCACGATGCGCCGGAGTAATTCGCATCACCGCTGTAGACCGCGGTGATCGTGTGCGTGCCTGCTGCAGACTGCTGGAGGAAAACTCACCAAATAGAGTGTTTGCAGCTGTTGGCAGCACTGCCGAGGTCGCACTGATTGGAACCGTTGCTATGGTAATGGTTACCCCCTGAAAGCTATCGGAGAAGGTTGCTGAACGGGTGGGCGAAGCCTCGCCGCTCGGCGGGCTAAAGTTTAGAAGAGCAGTCACAACCACCGCCTGCCCAGCTGCGGGCTGCGGTGGGGTTGGAGTACAAGGCACTAGCGACTGGCACGCAGGAAGCATCCGCTGGCGTCTTGGGTTGGGTGTTGACGCGTGTGATGGTGATGCCTGCGTCGGATGTGAAGGTCGCGGCAGTATAGGGAGTTCTCAACGCACCAGGCAAAAATGCAGA
This sequence comes from Candidatus Sulfotelmatobacter sp., assembly GCA_036376495.1. Taxonomy (GTDB): domain Bacteria; phylum Acidobacteriota; class Terriglobia; order Terriglobales; family Acidobacteriaceae; genus Sulfotelmatobacter. Next base: position 18,532 of record DASVAE010000070.1, read on the forward strand.
AGCGATCATAGACGCGTTCGCGCCTGTAGCGGCGTTCGCACTCGCAGTCGTCTGACGCGTTTCGTCCGGAAAATTTATGCCGTTCCCCGCTCCGCTGATCGTCAGATTGCCGGTAATGGTCTGATCTGCGGTAAAAGCATTCGGCAACGTGGTGAGCGCGGCATTCGCAACAACGAACGCACATAGCGCCACACGAAGCGCGTGAAGCGATGGCATATACCCTCCATAAGTCATAGGCCATTACGATATGGACTCGTGAGTTTCCCCCGGCCTCCCGAAAATAGGCGTCTACCGCAAGCTCAACTTAACTTCTATTTACTGGGGCGGAAATCGAGGGTGGATTGGGTCAAAAAAGTGCGCGACCTTAGGCGGAGTTGGAGTCAACCCTTCCCAGAATTCGCGCAGGTAGTCATGATCTCTTGGCGCTGGCGGCCAAAGTCTCTAAATAAACACTTCACCTGGCAACGCTGTCAAGGTGCGGCTGGCGAGAGTGTTCTGTACCACACGTCCGCGCGAGGGATCGCCCGTGCTGAGGTCCAGTTGCTTCCGCTCCATTCGCATCTGGAGGGTGCGTTCGATGCTCCTCAGGTCTGGAATGTCGGCGGCGGTCACGATGGTGGAAGCGCAACCCTCGGATCCGGCTCGTCCCGTACGGCCTACGCGATGGATAAAATCTTCCGCCATCTTAGGCAGGTCGTAGTTGATGACGTGAGCGACGTCGTCGATGTGCAAGCCGCGGGCTGCCACGTCGGTAGCCACTAGCACACGATAGCGACCTTCCTGGAATCCCAGTAGGGCGCTATTGCGCTGCGACTGCGAGCGGTCGCCGTGAATCATCGCGGTATTGAAGCCGTCGCGCAACAACTCTTTCGCGACCCGTTCGGTGCCACGTTTGGTGCGAGCGAAAACAAGGGTCTGACCTTCCTGCGACTCGAGCAACTGCCGCAGTGTGGACATCTTCGCGTCGGGCCGAACTTCATACGCTCTCAGTTCGACGCTAGCAGCAGGCTTCAGGACGGAGCCCAACGCGATCCGCACGGCGTCCCGAGTGCAGTCCTGGACCAGGCGCGCCACAGACTGCTCCATGGTGGCCGAGAAGCACAGAGTCTGCCGCTTCCAGGGAAGAATGTTGATGATGCGCTGGATTGCGGGCAGAAAGCCCATATCCAACATGCGATCAGCTTCATCGAGCACCAGGATTTTGATCTGGGACAAATCCACAAGCCTCCGGGAGATCAGGTCCTGCAGGCGTCCGGGGGTGGCGACGATCAGGCGCGCACCCTTGCGCAAGGCCTGGATCTGCGCGTTCTCGGATAAGCCGCCGACAATCAGGACGGCATTGGGGAGGCGCTTGCTGCGCAGCTGTTCGTATTGCTCGTGAACTTGCATGGCGAGTTCGCGGGTGGGCAGCAACACCAGCGCGGCCGGCTGGCGTGATTCTTGCTGGTTCAGCATTTCGATGACGGGGATCAGGAACGCGAGCGTTTTTCCAGTTCCGGTTTGCGCAGTTCCAATCACGTCTTTGCCCTGAAGCGCGGGCTCGATGGCGCGCTCCTGGATTGGCATTAATTGAGTAAATTGAGCTGCCGCCAGCTTCTGCTGCAACGCAGAGGACAAGGGCAGTTCGGCAAATGTGGTCATGTATTCTTTGTTCTTTCTGGAGGGCGCCCGGTTTGTACACTTCGGTAAGAGCGTCTACGCCGCTCGCACTCTAATTGAGTTTTGGCGCTGAATAAAACGGCGGGCAGGAAAGGCGGAGATGGATCTGGTCTAAAGGACCACCGCGTCACGAGCAAACCGTGGTAAATGCGTCAGCGATAGTATAGCAGATCGAGCATTTGGCTGGACTATGAGGTCACGAGCTCGACTCAGGAGCAGAGTGGGGCGGTCAAGCGGTTGGGCGAAATGGGATTCATTTGCCAGGCATCGAGAACTGCGTCTTCGAGCTTTCCTTCCAGCTTGAGCCCTAGAGGACCGGCGGGGATTTGATAGATCCTCGCGGTGATAAAGGTTGTTTTGTTGGCGCGGATTTCCAGGACTGATCCATCCAGGAACATGTGGAGGTGAACGCCGGTGCCGGAAAGGGGCGCGGTGATTTTGCCCATGCTAAGCTCGCGACCAGCGGGTCCGGCGGTCCAGGTGATGACGGCGAAGTCTTGGTTACTGGAGTGGAGGCGTAGGGTGAAGCTATCGGATTTAGGTTGAAAGTGGAGATCGAGTTCGGCAGCGAGGTCTTGGATGCGGACTCGTTCGATTTCTCTTTGGTGCGCGCGGATGTGTCGACCTCGGAGGATCCTTGCTGCAGGTGCAATTTCGGTTTGAAGTTCATTCTGCGGCGTCAACGAGAGTACACGAGGTAGAGACATTACGCCGGCCCATCCGGCGGCGAGTAGCTCGGTATCAGGGCGGGCTTCCGGAATCCATCCCCAGAGGATGCGATTGCCGTCGCGGTCGAGCACGGTTTTCGCGGCGTAGTACGAACCCCAATCGACGACTCCTTCTTTTTCAGGCGTGAAGCGCTGGTCCGCGTAGGTTCCAACTTTCCAGCGAACTTTTCCCAGTGTAGAGATCAGCAGTACATGCTTGTTGCCAAGCTGGAAGAAGTCGGGACACTCCCACATATCGCCTGTGTCCACCGGGTTGCTTGAGGTCTTTCCGCTGGGAGTACCTGCAAGCAGCGGATGGAGGTATGTCCATTGGCGGAGGTCGGGAGACGTATAAAGCAGGATGGCGCCCCCTTTGCCGCGAATGCCCGAACCTACGATCAGCATCCAGCGGCCCGCTTCGCGCCACAAGCATGGATCGCGGAAACCGGTGACTTCGAGCCCAGCCGGAGGAGTTGCAATGATCGGCTGCGGAAGCTTTTTCCAGGTACGCAGACTGTCATCCGCGGCGATGGCTAGGCACTGCGTTTCGCGCCAGAGGTGGACTCCATCGTTGAGCGTGGCGTCGGTTTGGGTCCGGGGAGGTTGCACTCCGGTGTAAATCACTGTGGGCTTGTCGTTGTCCAGGACGGCACTGCCGCTGAAGACCCCATCCTGATCGGGGCCGCCGGGAGTGGGTGAGAGTGCGATGGGCTCGTGCTGCCAGTGAATCATGTCATCGCTGGTGGCGTGGGCCCAGTTCATGTTGCCCCAGACCGCGCCTTGCGGGTTGTACTGGTGGAACATGTGATATCGGCCGCAGTAGAAGATGGGACCGTTGGGATCGTTCATCCAGTTGTGCGCGGGGAGTAGATGAAATTGAGGGCGGAGTGGATCAGAGGACAGCTTGCGGCAGAGATCGGAGTTATTAGAAGGCAGGCCCGGACAGAGGGTGGAGAGCGCGGTCGCGGCTGACAACTGCATGAATGTGCGACGAGAGATGGTCATTGCAGGAGAATGGTTAAGCGGGGACGCGGCCGGCTGTCCCGACGTGAATATACTCTTGCTTCGATATAATGGCGATCAAGCCGGGGCTTAGTTCAATCAGCGAATATCCTCATCCATCGTGTTCCTTAGATTCCTCAAGTTGGTCCTAATGGTCGTGCTTCTGAGCGGGCCAGTCGATGTGGCCTGCGCGCAGGTCGCGCCCTCAACGAAATCGAGCGAGCAGCTTGCATTGCAGCGAGGGCAGGAGGCGCTGCGGACGGGCGATCTAGCGTCTGCCCAGAAAGAATTGGAGAAAGCGGTACGGCTGGAGCCCCGTGATGCTGCGCCCCAGGCAGTGCTGGGCTGGGTGCTGGCGCAACAGGGGCAAGCGGACGCTGCCGTTCCTCACCTCCGGGCAGCTCTGAAGGCAAATCCGGGCTATGTCGAGGCGCGTCTGACGCTGGCGGGAGTTTTGGCGCAGCTGGGAAAGGCGCAGGAGGCGGAGCAGGAAGCACGCCGCGCGGTGAAGGAGGCGCCATCGAATGCTGAGGCACATCGCACACTGGCGAAAATTCTGAGCCAGCATGCGGGGGATGAGGCTTTGGAGGAGATGCGGCGGGCCGCGGAACTGGCTCCGAAACGAGCGGAGTTGTCCGATGAACTGGGGACTCTGCTGGCCCAGCGCAAGCAATCAGCCGAGGCTGCGGGAGCATTCAAAGAAGCGATTCGGCTGCAGCCGGGGCTGGCATCAGCGCATTTCCATCTGGGAGTGATTCGTTTGCAGCAGCAGCGCCTGGAGGAAGCGGCCGACGAACTCGGCCAGGCAGTGAAGCTAAATCCGCAGGATGCGGCTGCGCACTACTATCTCGCGAGAACTTTCACGGCGCAGGGGAAATCTGCAGATGCTGTTGAGGAATTGAAGAAGTGCGCGGCGCTGAAGCCAGACTGGTTTGAAGTGCAGGTGGAGCTTGGAAT
>DASVAE010000071.1:0-24451 GCA_036376495.1 Candidatus Sulfotelmatobacter sp.
AAATGCCAAAATCGAAGGCATCGCGCGCACCGGTTCCGATGCATCCTGTGCTGGCTGGATTCTTGCTCGCTTGGCGGGAGCGAACGCCCTATTGGAAAGACAGTGACTTCGTTTTTCCAAGCTTCCGTCTGAAGGGTAAGAAACCGTTGTCGGCGTCGATCATGGTGCAGAAGTATCTGCGTCCTGCGGCGATCAAAGCCGGGGTCCTCAAGGACGGCAAGGGAGTGCGCTTCGGCTTTCACAATTTCAGGCATTCGCTGGCTTCGGCATTGGTGAAGCTGAAATGTGATCCGAAAACAGTGCAGGGCATTCTTCGTCACGAAGACGTCAGGACGACCATGCAGTTGTACGTTCAATCCGATCAGGAATCAAAGTTGGAGGCACAGGGCAAATTCCTGGAACTCCTTCTAGGCGACAAGGCCCACCTTCTGACGGAGACTATCCAATGAATTATGTTGGGCTGAACCTTGGGCTGGAAATAAAGGGTGGAAACCTGCAAGTCCTTTGGAATGATGGTGGCCAGGGACGGAGTTGAACCGCCGACGCCAGCCTTTTCAGGGCTGCGCTCTACCACCTGAGCTACCTGGCCACGTTCGGTACCCGCCATCGGGCGGGGTTACGAGGGGTTGTTCACTTCACGCCGATTTGCGGGATTGCACACCGAGCTTCTTGCAATGCGGAAGCGTGCGAAACGTTTTGATTATAGCAATGACAACTGGTTCCCTCAACGTCGTGCGCGCAGAGAATTTCAAGAAGCCAGCAGCCCTTGGATCGGCAACGTTCGCCGGTGCGGTCTTGTCAGGCCGCGAAGCTCTTCACGAATTCCACCAGACTACGCAGAGCGATGCCGGAGGGGCCTTTAGCGATCCAGGGTTTCTGTTCTTCCGTCCAGGCGGTGCCGGCGATATCAAGGTGAATCCACGGGGTGTCTTCTGCGAATTCCTTTAAGAACATCGCTGCCGTAATGGCGCCCCCCCAGCGTCCGCCGGTATTCATGATGTCGGCAATGGATGAGCGAATCTGCTCTTTATATTCATCGTCCAACGGCATGCGCCACATCTTCTCGCCGGCTTTGGCGTTTGCGCTGTGAAAGCGCGTGTACATGTCGTCATCGTTAGCGAACACTCCCGCATTGTTATAGCCGAGCGCGACCACTACCGCTCCGGTCAAAGTCGCGGCGTCGACCAGGTGCGTGCAGCCGAGCTGGCGCGCGTAGTAGAGACCGTCGGCCAGCACCAGCCTTCCTTCGGCATCGGTGTTGATGATCTCGATGGACTTGCCGGACATGGCAATCTGCACGTCGCCCGGTTTTTGCGCTTTTCCCGAAGGCATGTTTTCGGTCGCGCACACGATTCCAATGACTTTCACTTTCGGCTTGAGCAGCGCAATGGCGCGCATCGCGCCGATCATGGTCGCTCCTCCGGCCATGTCGTATTTCATCTTCTCCATGCCGTCAGCGGGCTTGATCGAAATTCCGCCGGTGTCAAAGGTAATTCCTTTTCCCACCAGCCCGAGTACAGGCTTAGGCGGCGCGCCCGCGGGTTCGTAGGTCATAACGATCAGTGCAGGGGGCTCGTCAGAACCCTGGGCGACGCTCCAGAAGGCGCCCATCTTCATCTCTTTAATCTTGTCGGGGCCGTACACTTCGCACTTCAAGCCAACTTCCGCGCACATCTTCCTGGCGCGCTCCGCGAGGATGGTCGGCGTCATGCGATTAGAAGGCTCGTTGACCAGATCCCGCGTGAAGTTCTGTGATTCTCCGATGACTTGCGCTTCGCTCGCGGCTTTTTCCAGCGCACCCTTATCGCCGCTGGTGATTACAGATAGAGCGTCAATCTTCTGATCTTTGCGGTCGCTGCGATAGTAGTCGGGATCGAAGTTGCCGACGTGCGCCCCTTCGACGATAGCGCGCACTGCTTCTTGCGCGCCGATGCCTGCCGGTGCGACAAAGGCGAAGCTGCGAATGCCACGTGATTTCAGGGTGCGCACCGCCGCGCCGGCGACGCGGCGCAAATCGTAGGCTGAAAATGATCTGGCGCTTCCACCGGATATCAACAGCAGTCGCTTGCCCTTCAGACCTGCAGGCTTGTGCAGCAAATTCGTTTCGAACGGCTTGCCGGCAACTTCACCACTAGCTAACAGATCGGCGGCAGCCGACTGCAACGCGGGATCGGTGGCCGCGATCTTCAACTCAGGTTTCTTGTTCGTATCGCCGGAAGTCGACATTGCCTGATCCAGGACAACGGCGACAAGGGATTCTGTTTCGACATCGGCTGGGGCGGACAGAGAGATTGTAGTCTTCATAATTTCGAAATTTAAATGATCCTTTTTAGTATCGTCGCCGTGAAGGGAAAAGCGCAAGCGGGGCGGGGAACTCGCCCGTGGGACGATTGAGCTTGCGGCAACGGAAACCCCGTTCAAAGCCAACTGCTTGATCCCTGGTTAATCTGCCAGCGCACTGGGGAAGCGGGTTTCGAAATCGAGCAGTCCGACCCACTGCGGGGTGATCGTGATACGCACCATCTCCGTCACTTTTCCACGTAATTGTGTCAGCCAGCTCTTGGCCAGTTCGGCATCGAAATAGCGCGCGGCCGCAGCTTCGTACTCCGGAACAATCCCACGTACATTTTCCAGTTTCGCCGTTCCTCGGATCAGCAGGACCTTATGCGGGAAGGTATTGTCGTCAATCGTAATTGCCACCTTGGGATTGCTGGCGAGTGCCTTCAGCTTGGGAGCTCTTGGGGGCGAGGCCATCACGAGTTCGCGTCCGTTCCAATGAAACCAAATGGGCACCACGCGCGGACTTCCGTCGGTCCAGAGATAAGCAAGCCTTGCGGGAATCTTGGAAAGGAGCAGTTCCTGGGATGCGGGATGCTGTAGAAGACTAACATCGCCTTGCCGAACGGGGTCCATAAGCGCTCCTTGCTGGCTGCCGGCAGCAGTGATCCAAAGCCGGCAATGTTTTGCCGGAGGATTGTACTCCCTCTCCGCTTCTTGCAGGGCTCCCGCAACTCCCCTATTCCGAGGAGCGCAATAATGTCGGGTGGGTGACGATCGTTCTGCGCTCAGGTATGATTCAAGGGCGCAGCCCCTGTCAGGTGACGATTGCATGCTGATTGGATGGAAGACCACCGCGCTGACGATCACACTCACGATAATTGTTGCGGGCTCATTGACTCAGCGCGGCCTCAACGCCGCTCCGCAAAGTGCAAGTGCTGGTAAAGCGCATACTGCTGCCGCTCCGTCCGCGGCTGACTCTGTCGCAATTCCTCAGACAACTCTGGCCATCAACTCTCCGACTCCAATGTCGGAGCGGGTCGTGCATTATGAAATTGACGCGAAATACAATGCGGGCACGCATACCGTCAATGCCACCGAAGTGCTCACCTACCATAACCTGACTGGCCAGACACTCGATCACTTTCCTTTCCATCTATACCAGAACGCCTTCCAACCCACAGCGACATTCGTACGCGACGCCAAACTCATGGGGACCCGCGACACCGGGTACCAGGATTGGGACCCCAAAGACTACGGGTCTGAAGACATCAAGAGCATTGAAGTTGTAGGTCAGGGGGACCTGACGCAGAATCTGCAGTTCATCGCACCGGATGACGGCAATAAAGAGGATAAGACCGTAGTCGATCTGCGCGTCACGAAACCGATTCCCGCAGGTGCTTACGTTCAATTCAAGATCGGCTTCGTCACGAAATTTCCAGAAACCCAGGCGCGTTCCGGATGGAAGCGCGATTTCCTTCTGGGCGGCCAATGGTTCCCGAAAGTAGGAGTCTGGTGGCATGGAGCGTGGAATTGTCATCAGTATCACAACACCACGGAATTCTTCGCCGATTTTGGCGTTTACGACGTAAAGCTGACCGTTCCGAAGTACGAGGTAATCGGCGCCAGCGGAGTCGAAGTCGGCAGCGTGGATAACGCCGATGACACGAAAACGGTCACGTATCACGGCGACGACATCCACGATTTTGCCTGGACGGTCAGCCCGCGCTACAAAGTGCGAGAGTCCACTTACCAGGCGCAAATGGGCCCGATCAGACTGCGCTTCCTGATGCAACCCGCGCACTGGACCCAGGCCGAACGCCACGAGCGCATCACTCGCGACACATTGGATCGTTTCGAGAAGTTTTACGGTCCTTATCCCTACAAGACACTGACCGTGGTCGATCCGGAACCCGATTCCGCAGCAGGCGGCATGGAGTACCCGACCTTTATCACTGGCGAAAGCAGTTGGTTTGCGCCGCAGGGCGTGCACTTGCTGGAAGTGGTCGTCGAACACGAGTTTGGGCACCAGTACTGGTATGGCATGGTCGCCACCAATGAGTTTGAGGATGCCTGGATGGATGAAGGCATCAACAGTTACACCGAAGTGAAGGTCTTGGATTCAATCCTCGGCAAGAACACTTCCATGCTCGATGTGGCAGCAGCGACGCTGGGCGAACGCGATGGCCAGCGACTGGGTTACGAAGTCGTAGCCGATCGCGATTCCATGGCTCAGAAAGCGTACGACTACATCAGTTCAAGTTCTTACGCCGGCATCACCTACGGCAAAACCGCGACGGTCCTGCTGACCCTCGAAGGCATCATCGGTGAGGAGACGATGGCCAAGGCGATGCATGCCTATTTCATGAAGTATCGCTTCACTCATCCCACAAAAGAAGACTTTCTGAAGACCATCGAGGAAGTCTCGGGCAAGGATCTACGCTGGTATTTCAATCAGGCCGTCTACGGCTCGCAAGTGCTCGACTACGAGATTCTCAAGGTCAACTCGTTTCCGGCGAACTGGTACCAGGCGGACAAAGGGAAGAAGAACGCGAAAGCAGGGAAGGGCAAGGACAACACTCTTTACCAGTCCTATGTGACGCTGCACCGGAAAGAAGACTTTACGATGCCGATCTCAGTGGAGATCAAGTTCGACAACGGAGAAACCATCCGCGAGCACTGGGATGGACAAGGTCGATGGACTCGCTTTGGATATCTGAAAAAGGCGCAGGTCGTATCGGCGGAGATCGATCCCGACCACACCGTGCAACTCGACCGCAACAAGTTCAACAATAGTTTCGTCGTTCAGGCCAACACCAGGCCAACCTACAAGCTCTCAAACTACTGGCTCTTCCTGACCCAATTGGCAAGCCAGATTCTTGCCTGGTGGGCAGTGTAACGGCTATCAGAATGGCACACACCTTCAGAGTGGAAAATGCCCCGCGCAACCTGATCAGCAGCGGACTTCGCACGGTCCTCGCAAACAAGCGCTACATTGTCTGGTTCTGGTTGCTGAATCTGTTTCTGGCGATTCTGGGTACCTCTGCATTTCGAGAAAGCTCGCACAAGATTCTCGATCACAGCTTGTACAGCGAAGGGCTTACTCAGGGATTTCGCCTCGGCGTACTTTTGGATCTTCTGGCGCGTCCGGAATTCGGCCCCACGATTACGGTGACTGCGCCAGCGCTCTGGCTGGCTTGCGTATTCTTCCTGCTTACAGCGTTGTTCCTTCCTGGCGTCTTCGCCGGTTATGCGTCCACCTACCGGCTTCCGCGAGAAGATTTCTTCCGCGCCTGTGGACGCAATCTGTGGCGTTTCATCCGCTTGATGATCATTGCGGGCATCGTGATGGGCGTTATCGCGGGGCTTCTCTTCGCCGCCAATGCAGCTATCGGCGCCAAGGCGGAAGAGAGCACGAACGAACTCCTTCCTTTCACGTTGCGAATGACTGGGGTGGTCGTCATCTTCCTCATCATGACTATGCTGCGCATCTGGTTTGATCTGGCGGAGACCGATGTGGTTCTAAATGACGAGAGGGCAGTGCGGAGATCGATTGCTGCCGGGTTCCGGCATACATTTCGAAGCCTGGGCCGCCTGCTGGGCAGCTACGTGGTAGCAACAATCGTGGCGGCGGTCATTCTGGCGGCAGGACTCTGGTTCTGGATGCAGGTCATCCCCGCAGATAGCGTGACGCGAGCGTTTCTCCTGATCCAGTTCATCATGCTGTTATTGCTGATCCCACGTTTCTGGCAGCGTGGCATGGCGGTCTCCTACTGGCAAGAGCGCATGCTGGTTCCCGTCGTCGAAGTACATTCCATTGAGCCAACCATCGTTCCTCTGGCACCCGCACCCGATTCTTCTGGAGCAACTCCCGCAGAACCGGCTCCAACTTCAGAGTTGCCAGAAAACACCTAGGTTGCGCGCAAGAGTAACTCGCACGGAGATGCCCGTGCGCTTTTGCCTACGCTGCTCAGAAAAAACCCTCGATGCCGAGTTCTATCCTTTTACTCACAAGTTCAACCCCAGCGGCGAAATACCTTGGTTACCTTTGCTCCGCTACTGTTCTCTGCGATATTGGCTGCGGCGGGATGCATTTAGGTTTTCCAGGTCTCGAATTCTGGTGTCCTCTTCTGTTCCCCGCCTCAAGCGTTATTCGTCGTCCTTAGCCTAAGCAGGCTTCTCCGTGGAAGGAACGTAGCGTTCCGCGCAGCCCGTTATCACGGCCACAGGACCATCCCAATAAGGTGGAGAAAAAATGAATAGCAGACACAGTTTTGTATGGTTGAACTTGCTCGCAGTGTTTGTAGCGGCAATTCTCGTGCCCATAGCTCATGCAGACCAGTGGGACAAGCAGACCCTTGTGACCTTCAGCAATCCCGTTGAGGTGCCGGGCAGAGTACTGCCAGCCGGCACTTATGTCTTCAAGATCGCAAACAGCCAGGACCGCCATGTTGTCCAGATCTTCACCAAAAACGAGAAGCAAGTTCTCGCGACGATTGAAGCGGTTCCTGATTACCGCGCCCAAACAAGCGACAAACCAGTAATTTCCTTCGAAGAACGCCCTTCTGGCGAGCCGGAAGCATTGCGCAGCTGGTTCTATCCCGGTGAGAACTACGGCGTGCACTTTGTATATCCCAAATCAGCCAAAGAGGCCGACACTGAAGCCGCAGCAAACCCGGAGCCACCAGCGATGGTGCCCCCTGTGACCGAATCCATTGCTCCGATGGTATCGCAATTAAGCGAGCCTCCTGTCCAGCCTGTTTTGGCCAAGCAGGAACCGGAGTACGAAGTTCTCGCCGAGAACACCGCGCCTCAGCCGACGCACGCTGCGATGCTGCCGAAGACGGCCGGAAACTATCTGGTCCTGCCGTTGCTTGGGTTACTGCTCCTGGTTAGCGGATCGGCAATCCTGGGTACGATGGGGCGCACAGTTTCCCAGACGAGCAAGTCATAGAATGCGTGTACTGCAAAAGATAGTGGGGCGCGCCCTCGTTCTGACGGGCGCGCTCGCTTTTGCATCCTGGGGATTTTTGGTGTTGCGTCAAGTGTGCTTTCAAAGAGCCGCGAGCCGAGTGCTGCAACAGCAGATTGCCGAGGCTAGCACGTCACCTCAGCACGACGTTCTTCAAGCGCATGCGGTTGGCATCCCCCCTCGCCATGGAGAAATGATCGGACGTCTTGAGATTCCACGTGTCAACGTCTCCGTGATTGTCCTGGAGGGGGCAGACTCGAGTGTTCTCGACGTCGCGGCCGGACATATTCCGGGTACGGCTCTTCCCGGGCTGAACGGCAATGTCGGAATTGCCGCGCATCGGGACACTTTCTTCCGCTCAATTCGAGAGATTCGGGTTCAGGATCGGCTCAGCTTCACAACGCCTGCCGGGATTTTTCAATATGCAGTGGAAAGCACCGAGGTGGTTGAGCCACGCGATACGGGGGTGCTTCGGCAGAACGCTGGGGAGGAACTGACGCTGGTCACCTGCTATCCCTTCAATTACATTGGATCCGCACCAAAACGGTTCATTGTTCATGCTCGCCAACAGAATTGAAAGATGAGACTGGCTGTCGACCTACAGCAGCACAATCGTGATTCCGCGGTTGCGGCGCCCTAAATCCGCATCGCTCTTCAACTCGGGACGAGCCTGCAGCAGCTTCCATACTTCATCGCAGCTCTTCGACCAGTCTTCGCCGAAAATGCATCCACGAATCTGCTTGGCCTCGAGCATCTCTCGCAAACGCTTCTGAACCGCCATCCGGATATCCCCACCAACTCCCTTGGATCCATATCCATGAATGATCTTGAGCACAAGCTGATTGTGCTGGCGAGCGGATGGAAGCTCGTCTTCTAGCCGCTGCAATGCCTCTGCAACCGAAGGCATATTCGCTTTGAGATTCACGATCTTAATGGCGGGGCTCAATTACAGACAGAGATATGAGTCTGCTCGTGGGCTGACGCGCCGCATTAACTCCGAGCTCTGCCACGGGCGACCGCTTCCCGCGCTTCTTTATCGGCGGTGCGTCGGCGTTCGGTCTCGCGCTTATCCCAGAGTTGCTTGCCCTTAGCCAGCGCCAATTCAAGTTTTACTTTACCGTTTTTGAAATACATGCGGGTGGGGATGAGTGTGAGTCCCTTCTGCTGCGTCTTGCCGATCAGCTTGCGGATCTCCTCCCGGTGCATTAGAAGTTTGCGCGTGCGCAACGCGGCGTGGTTGGAATAACTTCCATGCTCATAGGGGCTGATATGGCAGTTCAGCAGCCAGAGTTCGCCATCTTTGATTAAGCCGTACGCATCCTTGAGGTTAGCCCGCCCATTTCGGATGGACTTCACCTCGGTCCCGGTTAGAGCGACGCCAGCCTCAAATTTTTCCAGCAAGAAATAGTTGTGTGAAGCGATCCTATTAACAGAGGCATCCCTGTGTCCGCTCGCCGTCGGGTCACGCCGTGGGGATTTCTCCGGATTAGGCTTAGTCGGATGTGCGGATTGACGTGCCATGAGGTGATCAATATTAACAGCAGGAAGCAGAGCTTCGAGTTGGTACCTGAGGTGTCCGATCAAAGGCATTCGAGTGCAATGAGGTGGAGGTCAGAGCCGAGATTCAACGTTGGAAGTGCCCAACTCGACAGGTGCTCTTAAGTCGTAGGACCAAAGTGTGTAACCTCCGCCTGTGCAAGCACATGGGCCCCAGAATTCACGATGCTATAATCGGCGTACCGCGATTTTTTTTGTGCTTTGAGTAGATTTCCCGCGCCATTCCGCTGACGGGACGGCGCTACTACGCGGGAAAACTGCTTGTCCGCAGAGATTTCAACAATGAGGTTCTTCCGTGAGGATCACCGAATGACACGCATGTCGCGACCGGCGCTGGTGGTGTTGCTGGTCGCGCTCGCCGCCCTCCCCCTACTTGCCGACAAGGCTAAAGATCTCTACGACAAAGGACGGGATGCCGAAGCTCGCCAACAATACGAAGCGGCCTTCGATTTCTTCCGTCAAGCCTACCAGTTAAAGCCCAAGGACCTGCGCTACCGGGCTGCCTTTGAACACTCCCGCTTTGACGCCGGCGCGGAGGCGGTGCACCGTGGCCAGCAACTGCGCGAGGAAGGCAAACTGCAAGAGGCACTGGCCGAATTCCAGAAAGCTGCGGCCATTGATCCTTCGTCGTTCATTGCAAAGCAGGAAATCACGCGCACATTGAAGCTGATCAACGATCAGCAGAACCCGCAACCCCAGGCCGCGGGGGTCCCGGGTTCCCTGGAGCGCAAGATCCACGAGGCTGGTGGCCCGGTGGAACTTACGCCCATCTCCAACGTGCCCGTTACGCTGAAGATGCTCAACACCAAGTCGGATGTCGTGTACCGAACTGTGGGACAGTTGGCCGGAATCAACGTACTCTTCGACCCTGATTACACCCCACGGCCGATTAACGTCGACCTGAATGGTGTGTCCCTGGAAGACGCGCTCGAGATCACCGCTCTGGAATCGAAGACCTTCTGGCGCCCCGTAACTCCCAACACAATTTTTATCGCTACCGACAATCCGGCCAAGCGCAAAGAGCTGGAACAGAGTGTTCTGAAGACCTTTTATCTTACGAATCTTTCGCAGCCGACCGAACTGCAGGATGTAGTGAACGCGATCCGGGCGGTGCTGGATGTGCAGCGCGTGCAGCAGTTGCTTTCGCAAAACGCTCTGGTCGTGCGCGGCACTCCCGACCAGATCGCGCTGGCGCAGAAACTCGTAGAAGATCTCGACAAGGCTCGTCCGGAAGTGATCGTCGACATTGCCGTGATGCAGGTCAGCAAAGATCGCTCGCGGACTTTGGGCCTGAGTCCCCCCACCAGCGCCACGGTAACGCTACAGCCCAACATCAACCAGACCACCACGACCGGAGGCACCACCAATCCGCTCACCGGCGTTACGACCCCGACAACCACCACAGGTACGTCAGGCAATGGCATCAGCCTGAACACGCTGGGCAATCTGAATGCTACGGATTTCCAAGTTACGATTCCTTCCGCCAATCTCTCCGCAGTACTGAGCCAGAGCGATACCAAGCTGATTCAGAATCCGCAGATTCGCGCGCTTGACGGGCAAAAAGCTTCGCTCAAGATTGGCGACCGGGTGCCAGTCGCGACCGGATCGTTCCAGCCCGGCATTGGCGGCGTGGGCATTAATCCATTGGTCAATACGCAGTTCCAATATCTCGATGTCGGCGTCAATATCGATATCACGCCGCATGTGCATGCCAATGGCGAAGTGACTCTTAAGATCCTGATGGACGTTTCCGCCGTCACCGGCCAGCAAAACATCGGCGGCATCAGCCAGCCCATCATTGGTCAGCGCAAAATCGAACATGAGATCCGCCTCAAAGATGGCGAAGCCAACCTGTTGGGCGGAATCATGGA
Source organism: Candidatus Sulfotelmatobacter sp. (assembly GCA_036376495.1). Classification (GTDB taxonomy): domain Bacteria; phylum Acidobacteriota; class Terriglobia; order Terriglobales; family Acidobacteriaceae; genus Sulfotelmatobacter. Next base: position 10,678 of record DASVAE010000071.1, read on the forward strand.
AGACCAGCAGACCAAATCCCTGAGCGGAATACCGGGCCTGGCGCAAATTCCGATTTTGAAGTACCTGTTCGGTCAGACCACGCAGGATCATTCCGAGAACCAGATCGTCTTCGCCATCGTGCCGCACATCATTCGCGCAACCGATGTGCAGGAAATCAACCAGCGCCCGATCGATATCGGCACTGCAACCACCATCGGGTTGCGCCACGTGGCCAGCAAGACGCAGGCGGCCCCGGCGGGGCAGTCTTTACCGTCGGTCACTCCGGTTCCGGGCACTCCAGCAGCAGGCCAACCGCAGACACGAACGAATACTCCGGGTCAGTCCTCGACTCCCGCAGCGAGTTTCCTGTTTGATCCACCCACCGTCCAGGCGACCAAGGGGAACACTTTTGCAGTGAACTTGCTGATCTCTGGTGCGCAGAACGTTTATTCGGTGCCGGTGCAGCTGAACTACGACCCCAAAATCCTGCAGCTGGTAAACGTTTCCAACGGCGGATTTCTGTCACAGGACGGGCAAGCGGTCGCACTGGTCCACCGTGAAGACGAGGCACTGGGACAATCGCAGATTACTGCCACCCGTCCCCCAGGCGCGGGAGGAGTGTCCGGCCAGGGCGCAGTCGTGACGATGACGTTTGAAGCTAAGGCAACCGGACAGACTCCCCTCACGATCACTAGAGGAGGGGCCCGCGATCCGGGGCTGCAGGCGATCACCGTCAATGGTGCACAAGCGGCAGTAACGGTACAGTAACCCGCGTTTGGTACGCTCAGTAGAAGCGTAGCTTGCTATGCCTCGATCCGGCAGACGGCGAGCCATTCGGCTGGCGCCCAGATGAGGACGGGTCCGACAAAAGAGACAAGAGATCGGATATTGAGAAAGGTACAACGACTAATACTCTTCGCTCACGCCCGATCCGGGCCAAACACATGATTTGTTCGAAAGCTCATAAACGCACTCACGCCGGATTCACCCTGATCGAACTGATGGTGGCCACTACCATTCTGGCGATCCTCACGATGATGGCTCTGCCGCTGGCACGCGTAACCATTCAGCGGGAAAAGGAAAAGCAGCTTCGGGAAGCTCTTTGGGAGATGCGTGACGCGATTGACCGTTACAAGGATGCCGCCGATCGCCAGGTTTTTCAAATCAAGGTCGACAGCATGGGCTACCCTCCTGATTTGGACACCCTCGTGAAAGGTGTCGAGGGACAAGCTGGCAAGAAATACCGTTTCCTGCGTTCTATTCCCACCGACCCCATGACCCACAGCAAGGAATGGGGGCTGCGTTCCATGCAGGATGATGTCGACTCTGACTCTTGGGGAGGCCAGAACGTTTTCGACGTTCATACCAAAGCGGAAGGCACCGGGCTCGACGGCACAAAATATAAGGACTGGTAAATGCAGGCAGGGGTGAACAAAAACCGGCTGTGGTGCGGCCTTGGCAGGACACGCGCCCTGGCACGCGCAAAGCAGAAAGGCGCGCGCGGATTCACCCTCCTGGAGTTGATGATCGTGATCTTCATCATCATGATCCTGGTGTCGATTGCCATGCCGGTCTACAACCAGACGATCGTGCAAGCCCGTGAGTCGGTTCTGCGATCCAACTTGGCCACGCTGCGCTCGGTCATCTCGCAATACACTCTCGACAAGCAGAAAGCGCCACAGTCCCTCGATGATCTGGTCACAGCAGGCTACCTCCGGCAAATCCCTCCAGATCCCATCACCCGGCAGCCCAACTGGGAGGTCGTCCAGGAAGACGTCATGATGGCGGTGGACCAGCAGGAGCCCGGTATCACCGACGTCCACTCCGCCTCCAGCCAGACCGCGGGTGACGGTACCGCTTACAGTACCTGGTAAAGCTTCCTGCAGAGCTTCACATCCCGAACACTCCGCAACTGCAGGACTGAGTACTCTCCTTGCATCCCCGAAGTTACTCCACTGCAGCGCGGCTGGCGACGCCTGGTTTCAGGCGGGTAGGCTGGCAACGTTCAGAGCGAGCAGACCCTCCCAATTCAGCAAAACGGTTTTTCGGCTGGACAGTCGCGGGCATGGAAGCGTATAGAAACGCTTTCGTCTACCACTGCACTTAATGGATGATTGACGGGGAGGGGGAACAAGCGATGTCGGAACTTGCATTATTTGGCGGTAGCAAGACGAAACGTAAACCGTTTCCCGATTGGCCTCAATATGACGACCGCGAGCGCAACGCGCTACGTGACGTTCTGGAGAGCCGGGTCTGGTGGCGTACTCCTGGCACCAGGACGCTGGAGTTCGAACAAGCGTTCGCGAAGTATCACGGGGCGCGGCACGGACTCGCGGTCACAAACGGCACTGCGGCGCTGGAAGTCACCATGGAAGCGCTGGGCATAGGTCCGGGCGACGAGGTGATTGTTCCCAACTTTACCTTCGTGGCCACCGCCAGCGCGGTGCTGTTTGCGAACGCTCTGCCCGTTCTGGTGGACGTGGATCGAAAGACTTATTGCCTGGATTCCGAATTGGCCGAAGCAGCCATCACACCCAAGACGAAGGCCATCGTTGCCGTGCACATGGGAGGCCACCCCGCCGATCTGGACTGCCTGCAAGAGTTGGCCCGCAAGCACGGAATCGCGCTGGTCGAAGATTCGGCTCATGCCCACGGCAGCGAGTGGCGAGGCAAGAAGATCGGCACCTTCGGCAAAGCCTCAACGTTCAGTTTTCAGGCCAGCAAGTTGATGACTGCGGGCGAAGGCGGCATCATCATTTCCAACGATGATGAATTCGAGCGCCAGGCCCGTTCGGTGCATGATTGCGGCCGCATGCCCGGGAAATGGTTCTATAGCCACTTTGTTTACGGTTCGAACTACCGGCTCAGCGAATGGCAGGGCGCCGTGCTGAATGTGCAACTGGGAAGGCTAGAGCCGCAAACTTTGCACCGCCACCAGAATGGCCGGTTGCTCGACAAACTTCTGCGCGAAATCCCTGGAATTACTCCTCAGGAATGCGATCCGCGCTGCACGCTCAACGGGCACTATGCCTACATCTTCCATGTGAACTCGAAGGATTTTGGCGGCATTGCAACCGAAACCTTTATCGCCGCCCTCAATGCAGAGGGAATTCCAACGCAGGCAAGCTACCCTCCGTTGCATGAACTAGACTTTTTCCGCAGCGGCGAATATCGCAAGTGCCTGAGCGGTGCTCAGGCCACCGCGCGGCATGCTTTCCTGGAGCAGCCATTCCCTCATACCCAAAGCGCGGCTTGGGAGGCTGTCTGGATTCCACAGTTCGCACTGCTGGGAGATGAGGAAGACATGCATGAGATTGCTGCTGCCGTCCGTAAGATCCAGCAAAACGCTTCGACCATTGCGGCCAACGCTTCCCGAGTGTCCGCAGAGAGCATTGCGCGTTAGGCAGCTTTGATTTGAAATCGGTTTGAACTTCATCCTGGAGCGCCTATGGTCCGCAGGATCAGTATTAGCCGTCGCTTGTTTTACGTCACCGCTGCTGTTTTCTTCACGCTGGTTCTTCTGAGCGGAAGTTCGCTGGCGCAGGCTACAAGGCCAGTGCCGGAGAAAGTTCCGCCCAAGCGAACTTCGCAGATTCACGACGGATTCGGTATCAACTCCGATCTGCCTCGCGATCCATATCTCCCTTGGAATCGCTGGTGGTGGACCCGCATGTTCGATGCAGGGTTCAAGTGGATCCGCATCGGTCAGTATGAGAACAGTTCCGATCGCACCAGTTGGGACTGGATCGAGCAGAAACGCGGTGTCTACGCCTCATCTCCCGAATTGGAAGATGCCGTGGATTCGCTCCTGGATAGCGGCATGCAGGTGCAGGTGCAATTGCTTTACGGCAATCAGATGTACACCGCGCGTAGCGGCAAACTCCCCGAGGTCAGCGTGCCGGAGCCAGGATCGTTCCACAATGACGATCGCAGCCTGTACTCGGTGTATTGGCCACCCGTCACTCCCCAACAGAGCGCCGCGTTCAACAAATACGTAGCCTGGATGGTGGATCATTTCAAGGATCGTATTCACTACTGGGCTCTGTGGAACGAGCAGGACATCGGCTATTGGAATCCCTGGGGGAATGCCGAAGACTACGGGAAGCTTCTCAGTTCGTTTGTGCAGACCGTGCATAGAACGGACAGGGAAGCGAAAGTGATTTATGGAGCGCAGGCCGACCCTTCCCGCGAATTTACACAGCGAGCCTTAGACACGTGCAAGTGCGCTTCCGGCATCGACGTATACGCCTACCACACCTATCCGGGATACGGCACGAACATGAATCCTGAAACGATGGATGAAGGGGCCTATCTGAATGAGTCGCCACGCCAGCTGCGGGAACTCGTGAACCATTATCCAGGAATCAAGTCCGGGATTCCTTATTTCGACGACGAATTCAATTCAATCCCTTCATGGACGGGCTCTGACGAGACCGTGCAGGCCAAGTACGTGACGCGAGGGCTGATCTACAATCACGCGGCGGGAGTGAAGACGTTTGTGTGGCTACTGGCTGCAGGCGTGGACGGGAATGAGTCTGACGATTTCGGCATTGTCCGTGGCCTCACCAATCATGATTACGATTTCACGCCGCGTCCAGTGTTCTATGCTCTGCAGAATACCAATGCGCTGTTTTCTGATACCGCGCTTGATCCATCCATCGAGATCACGGGCGTGGATGCCTCTGGGCTGCGGCGCCAGAGCGGGTTGCCGTTCCTGAGCTACGGCTTTCGCTCCACCAAAGGGAAGTCGATCATCGCTTACTGGCTCGCCGCCCACAGCGTGGCCGGGGGAAGATTTCCAACTTTCTATTCCAACTTCACTTTGAAAGGCAGCGGCATTCACAACCCTGTCCTGATCGACGTTGTCTCCGGCGACATTCGCCCGCTGCAATGGAAGAAGGATTCGATCGACACCCTGGAGGCCCTTCCCATCAGCGACAGCATCATGGCAATTACCGATGCCGACTACTTCGACTGGCCCGTGCTTCCGGAAGCGCCCAGTTCGCTTACCGCGCACGTGCAGGACCGTGCAGTGAATCTCAGCTGGGAAGTACATTCGGGGAATGCCCACCATATTGTCGTTGAACGACGCGACGACAGCGGGGGTAGCCGGGTCTCGTGGAACCAAATCGCAGAACTGCCCTCTTCCGTGACTCAGTACAAGGATCTACTGGCGAGAAAAGGTCAGCAGATTTCCTATCGCGTGCGGGCGGCCAATGAATCCGGAAAATCCGCGAGCTCTAATTTCGTGCGGGTCACCGCGCCCTGACCAAGACTGATCTTCTCCGCCGGATGCTTTGTGTCGCTTAGCGCTCAGAACGGGAAGCGGACGGTCCAGATCCAGCGATGGTTGTAGGTGTAGAACTGGCTGGTGGCGATTTGTACTCCGCCGCCAAACATGAAACGCAAGCGCTCCGCCAGCGGGAACGGGCCCACGATTAGTCCGGGAGTGATGAAATTCTGGTAATTGCCGGAATGCGGCCCGTCGACGTAGAAAGTTGTATTGTTCTCCACCTCGGGCCAGAGTTTCCGGGCTACATTGAACTGGAAAGTATTGTTGAACACGATCTGCCGCCCCAAGGTCGGGGTGCCGCTCTGGGGAAGGGTGCCACCCAGATTTGTCTGCCAATCGAAAAACTTCCACCGTTTAGCGGCCGCGAGCATCGGTGACCAGACAGTGTGTCCCTGCCCGTTTGGCGATTGTGCCGAGGGGAACGAGCCTCCAAGGAAAACTCCCAGAAAATATCCGCCCCTACCTTCCGGCGCGGAAGCGACCCGGAATTTTAGAAAGATGGAGACATCACCAAATCCGTCGGGGATGTTGGCAGCGTGACGAAAAAAATAAGGCGGAATCCCGACCTGCACTTCCATTCGCGTGTTGGGAATAATTTCCAGGCCTTTGCCGGCGCCGTACACGTCCGTTGCTACGCCATTGGGTGCGGACTGGTAGTAGGTATCGAAACGAAATTGTTGTACCAGTAGTGGATGGGTGGTGATCAAAGGCGCGGCATAGTGCGGCTGCTCAGAACGGGCCTCATCGACCTTGCGCAACCATCGATGAACCCAATCATGGGATCCGTTAGTGAGAGAATTCGGATCCCCGCTTCTTGCCGCGGCCGGGCGCTGGTCATCCGACTGGCTCGGCGTCGCCGCAGCGAGAGGCGAGTCTGCGCGGTCTGCTGAGTCCACTATGGTCGACTGCATGGCTGACGAAAACTTCGGCAACTGCGGAGCCGGGCTCTGCCCATGAAGCGCGGATGTGCTGAGCAGCAGAACACAGGCTATGGCAGTTATCGCAGTGAACCGCGTACAGCAAGACCTCAAAATGTCTCCCTTACTTTCCCATTTGCGGTTCAACGTATCCGCACAAATTCGAGAATAGCAAAAATTGTTTCGCCAAAAGCACGAATCCGTCTGGCTCAGTTCCCGTCTTTCGGAAGAACGCTTTTATGGAGCCGAATCTGAGTTCATGGATGTCACATAACGATACGGGAGGTACACCGGTTCCCAAATATTTGTGCGAAGCCGTGAATCCAGTGTGTGCTCGTCCACTGGAGCAGCGACGCCGTCGTGCATAGCGCGAAGGGCGACCGCTTTTGCGACGGTGATCGAGACGGAACGAATCGCGGAAACTGGTGGAAGCAGCCGGTCACTTTTGCCGGAGAGTGCGGGAGAGAGCTCTGCAAGGCATTGCGCCGCGGCTGTGAACATCGAATTTGTTACGCGCGTTGCCCTCACCGCAAGGATTCCCAAACCCAAACCCGGAAATATATACGCGTTATTGGTTTGATCTATCGGCATGTGCCGCTGCTGCCATGGAACCGATGCGAATGGGCTGCCGGTGCCGATGAGGGCGCGGCCTTCGGTCCAACGGATCAAGTCAGCCGGGGTAGCTTCCGAGCGTGATGTGGGATTCGACAGCGGGAAGATCACAGGTCGTTCCACGTGCGCGGCCATGGCGCGGATGATCGTCTCGGTGAATGCCCCCGCCTGTCCCGAGACTCCGATCAGCGTGGTCGGCCGTGCATTGCGGATCACATCGAAAAGACCGATGTAGCCTGGCGACTCCAGGTTCCATTGCTCCACGTGCGAGCGTGGCTGCACGAAGCGCTCTTGTGAAGCTCTGATTCCGGCCATGCCCTCGGTCAGGAGTCCATCCTTGTCAACCGCAAAGAAGCGGCTGCGCGCCTCCGACTCGCTGAGTCCGGCACTCTTCATGGCTGAAACGAGAAAGGATGCAATTCCCATCCCCGCTGAGCCTGCGCCAAACAGTACAATGCGCTGGTCGGCCCAGGCGGTGCCGGTCACCTGGATGGCTGCCATCAGGCTCCCGGCGGCGACGGCAGCCGTTCCTTGAATATCGTCATTGAAACTGCATAGCTGATCGCGGTAGCGCTCGAGCAAACGGCCAGCGTTGATACCGGCAAAGTCCTCCCACTGCAAAAGCACATGGGGCCAGCGGTCCACCACCGCACTGATGAACTGATCGACAAAAGCGTCATACTCAGCGCCCCGTACTCGTTCATGGCGCCAACCAACATAGACGGGATCGCGCAGCCGTTCCTGGTTGTCGGTTCCGACATCGAGCAGGACCGGCAGGCAGGATTGCGGGTGAATGCCCGCGCATGCTGTGTAGAGAGCGAGTTTACCGATGGGAATGCCCATGCCTCCGGCGCCCTGGTCGCCCAGCCCAAGAATTCGTTCTCCGTCGCTGACCACAATGATGCGAATCGCGTCATAGCGGTGGTGGGCCAGGATTTCGCCGACGCGCTGGCGGTTGGCATAGCTTAGAAAAAGTCCTCGTGGCTTTCGCCAAATCTCGCTGAAGCGCTGACAGCCTTCACCGACCGTAGGTGTATAGACCAGCGGCATCATCTCTTCCAGGTTCCGCACCAGCACCGCGTAAAACAGGGTTTCATTGGTGTCCTGCAGATCGCGCAGGTAAGCGTAGCGCTGGAAATCGGTCGCGAAGTTACGCAAAGCCTTAAGCCGACGTTCCGCCTGATCCTCAAGGCATCCGAGATGAGGCGGCAAGAGTCCGTGCAACGAAAAGTCCGTGCGCTCTTCTTCTGTGAAGGCGGTTCCCTTGTTCAACATGGGGAAATTCATCAGGTCGAAGCCGGACAGCGGGGTTTCGAGAACCATGTCGCTGGTGATCCGGTACTTCATCCTGTCTTGCCCTCCTCGGCGCGTTTCGGGACCGCTCAGGCTCAGAGTTTAGAATACCGGGTTTCTGGCCAGATCAGGGTGGCGTGCGCCGCAACCCGACCCGGTGTGCTAAGGTAGTGCGCGCAACTGCAGGTTCATCGCCAGATGCAGGCGAGTTATTTTGGCTGCGCGAGGTGAATGCATGTTTGGAGCACGAAAGTTATTTCAAGCACTTGTCATCTGTACCGTGCTGGTCTTTGTTCTTTCAGGAATTCTGGTTGGCCAAACCGCGCCTTGGAGCACTGACAAGGCCGCCGCGTGGTACGAGCAACAGGCGTGGCTGGTGGGCAGCAATTACATTCCGCAGGACGCTATTAACGAATTGGAGATGTGGCAGGCCCAGACGTTCGATCCAGCGCGGATCGACAAGGAGCTGGGCTGGGCGGAAGACATCGGGATGAACACTATGCGAGTTTTCTTGCATGACCTGGTGTGGCAAGAAAATCCCCAGGGATTCAAGCAGCGCATCGATCAGTTTCTTGCGATCGCCGCGCGACACCATATCAAGCCACTGTTTGTGCTATTCGATTCGTGCTGGGACCCGCAGCCGAAACTCGGATTGCAGCACCCCCCCATTCCCGGAGTGCACAACTCGGGATGGGTGCAGTCTCCTGGGAGCGCGGCTCTCACCGATCCTTCGCAAGAGCCGCGCTTGAAATCTTACGTCACTGGAGTGGTTGGAGCGTTTGCCAACGATTCGAGGGTGCTGGGATGGGACGTGTGGAACGAGCCATCGAACACGAACGAAGGCAGCTACGGCAAGCTGGAACCCGCGCACAAAGCGCAGTTGGTGGAAGCACTATTGCCCAAGGTATTCCAGTGGGCGCGGGAGGCGCATCCCTCCCAGCCGCTGACCAGCGGCGTTTGGGATATCGATTTCAGCCATGGCGCAGACCTGACGCACATGCAGCACATTCAATTGGACAACTCCGATGTGATCACGTTCCACAATTACAGCTGGCCCGAGCGTTTCGAGGAGGAAATCTTGTTTTTGCAGCGGTTTCATCGGCCGTTGATTTGCACCGAATACATGGCGCGGGGAGCGGGCAGCACATTCGATACGATTTTGCCGCTGGCCCGGAAGTACAAGGTTGGGGCGATCAACTGGGGCCTCGTCGCGGGTAAAACGCAAACCTATTATCCGTGGGATTCCTGGCGGCATCCGTACATTCTGGATGAGCCCACGCTATGGTTCCACGAAGTGTTTCACCCGGATGGAAGGCCATACCGGGAAGCCGAGGTCAGGCTGATTCACGAGTTAACCGGCCGAGGCAAAACCACAGCTTCCCCGGCAGGAGTGCAGTAGCGGATTATCCGCGAGGAATAAACTACTGATGATGAATCGTAATCGAGTGTCTGGCTACGGCTGGGCCACGGTGGTGCTGGCTTTCGTTCTCGGATCCTATTGCTATTCGCAGACGGTGAACATCTGGCCTGGGGTTGCGCCAGGCTCTGAGAAATGGACGCAGACCGAAACCACAGCCGAAAACACCCCCTTGGGCAAGGTGGTGTTCAACGTGGTCACGCCGACTCTCACCCTTTATCTGCCGGAAAAATCGAAGGCCGTCGGGACAGGGATCATCGTCGCACCGGGCGGATCCTGTGTGGCGCTGGCCATCGATCACGAAGGCACCGGCGTGGCTCGCTGGCTGCAAGAGAAAGGAATTGCGGCTTTCCTGCTCAAGTACCGCATTCCGGAGAAGAAGGGTGAGGGGATTCCCAAAGACATTGACTTCGATGCGGCCTGTAAGTACGGGATCGCTGATGGAATTCAGGCCGTAAAAGTAGTTCGGCAGCATGCAGCCGAGTGGGGGATTTCCGCGGATCGGGTTGGATTCATCGGATTTTCGGCGGGAGCGATGGTTACCAGTGGCGCCTTGCTGCAGCCCGACGCCGCGGAGCGGCCAAATTTTGCGGCTCCGATTTATGGAGGACCATTAGGTACGATGCCAAAGATTCCCCCGAATCTACCCCCTATCTTCATGGCGTGGGCACAGGATGATGGACTGGTGCGGGAGCCGATCGCGAAGTTTTACGATGCGCTCACAGCCGCCGGCAACAAGCCTGAAGCTCACATCTACCGGGCCGGAGAGCACGGCTTTGGCATGAAGAAGCAGGGCACGACCAGCGATCACTGGACGGAGGAGTTTTACTGGTGGCTGGAATCTCTAGGAGTCACCAAGCCTGCTATGAAATGATTCTTAGCTACGGATGTGAACGGTTCACATGGGCGCTTATTTGCTCACGTATCATGGATTTCTGATCTGCGCTATGGACGGATCACGGAGTCTCAAACCGTAACCTTCTGAAAGACGAATCCTATAACCAACATGGACAAGCAATTTCGTGTGTTCGCCACCTGCGATGTCGGAGAGGCGATTGACGTTCTGCGCAAGCGCGGATACGAGGTCGAGGTATATCCCCATCCGGAAGCGCCGCCGAAAAGCATGATCATCCACAAAGTCAGGTCAGGCATCGATGGGCTGATTACCACGTTGCGCGACCAGATCGATGCGGAAGTGTTCGAGGCAGGGAAGGGATCGCTGAAGGTGGTGGCCCAGATCGCGGTGGGGTTCGACAATATAAATCGATCCGATGCCAACCGCTACAACGTCCCGTTTACCCATACTGCCGACGTTCTCACCGAAGCGACTGCGGAATTTGCATTCTTCATAATGGGGGCTCTGGCACGGAAAATGTGGACTGCCGAACACCTGACCCGCGATAACCAGTGGGGATTCTGGCATCCTTACCTGCCTTTTCTCGGGGACGAAGTCACTGGCAAAGTCGTCGCAGTGATTGGCACCGGGCGCATCGGGCTGGCGTTCATCAAAAAGTGCGTGGGATTCGACATGAACGTGTTGTGCTACGACCCCGCATACCAGAATGACGCCTTCGTAAAAACCATTCAGGAAATACATGATCTCCGGCACCAGCGCGGCCTCGTCAAGGAGCGTCCTTGGATCCGCTACGTGCCTTTCGAAGACGCGCTCCGGCAGGCGGATTTTGTCAGCGTGCATGTCCCGCTGCTACGCAAGGAAGAGAGTGACACCCCCACTTATCACCTGTTCAGCGAACGTACTTTGAGCCTGATGAAGCCCACTGCTTATCTGGTAAATACTTCGCGGGGCCCGGTTGTCAGTGAGGCCGCCTTGGCCCGTGCGCTGCGAGAAAATTGGATCGCCGGGGCAGCTCTCGATGTCTATGAAAAGGAGCCTCTCCCGGCGGATTCTCCTCTGCGCGATCCCGCCATCGCGGACCGCTGCCGCCTCTTCCCGCATTTCGCCAGCGCGGCGCGGATTACACGCCTCTCGGTTGATCCCAACAAGGGAATGGCTGGACGTTGCATTCAAGGCCTCATCGATGTGCTGGAGGGCAACTATGGGGGAGACATCACAAAGATGCCCTATGTCGTGAACAAAGAAGGCTTTGCAGGTTAACTCGTGGGTGGCAAAAAAAACCGCGACAAACTCGCCGCGGCGGGGTTCAATTGCATAGGCAATCTTTGGCGTGTGGTGAAGGGAATTCGCGGGTACAATGGACGGGTGTGGTCCGGTTTAGGATGCAAATGAAGAAGCGACTCTCGGCAACCTTGGCGTTTGCGATGCTGTGCGCCCCGGCGCTGCTCGGTCTGGATGCGCCGCGCGGGAAGGACCTCAGCCTGGAGCCTGCCCCCAAAGAAGTGCAACTGGGCAGTGGCGCCTTCCAGGTGGGTCCGCATACGAAGATTTTTGTGCAGCTAGGCCATCAGTCCGAGGACCGCATTGCGGCCGAAACTCTGGCTGAGGAGGTTCTGGACCAATCCGGGCTCCGGCTCAACATCCAGGGCATGAAGGCTGCGGCCAAGGCCGAAGGCGGAGCCATCGTCCTGGCCCGGTTGCAGGATGAGCGGGTCAGAAGCTTTTTGGCGCGTAACGGATTGAACGCCAGCGCTGAGGTTGGAGAAGACGGTTATCTACTGTTTTCCGATAAGTCGCACCTGATCGTTGCGGCGAATTCCGGCGAGGGATTGTTTTACGGCGTGCAAACCCTCAGGCAGTTGCTCCGCCCCAACGAGAAGGGCCTCCTGTGCCCGGCGGTAGGTATTCGGGACTGGCCGAGCCTGCAGCAGACGGCGCCGAGCATCAGCCGGGAACTGGCGCAGAGTGAAGTGAGTAAGCCGCGAGAATAATGGAAAGTCAGTAATTTTAGCAATTTGGCAATTGAGAAATTTAAAGATCAAAAGCGTCCTTGTAGGACGCTTTTTCTTTTTCCCGCTTGCTGGCTTAGTGATCACATAAAATCGCAAACCACATGTTTTCTGACCGAACCAATTGGCGGCTCGCGCAGAATCGGTATACCCAGGCCGTGGAAGAAGTACGGGCCAGCGGCAGAAGTTTGCTGGACTTAAGTGCCTCTAATCCGACGCGAGTCGGTCTCGAATTCAATGCGCGCGCTATTCTGCAATCGCTCGCTTCGCCTCAGGCGCTCGACTACGATCCGCAAGCCAAAGGCTTACGCTCCGCCAGGGAAGAAGTCGCCTCGTACTATCGCGTCGCGCATGGAATCCATCCTTTGGATCCAGAGCGCATTGTTCTAACCAGCAGCACGAGCGAGGGATATTCCAACATCTTTCGTCTTCTCTGCAATGGCGGAGACGAGCTTCTGGTGCCCAAGCCGAGCTATCCATTGTTCGAGTTTCTGGCAGATCTGCAGGATGTGAAGCTAGTCCCGTATCCATTGATTTATGACCACGGATGGGAAATCGATTTCCATTCTCTCCAGAAAGCGGTTACCGGCCGGACCAGGGGTGTGGTCGTAGTGCACCCCAACAATCCGACAGGATCTTACGTGCATGCCAGTGAATGTGATCCTCTCAACAAATTCTGCGCGCAACACGGCCTCGCAATGATTGTGGATGAAGTCTTCCTGGATTACCCACTGAACAATGTGCCCCACGCGAGCTTTGCCGGGAATCGGGATGTGCTGACGTTCACCTTGAGCGGTCTTTCAAAAATCTCGGCCCTGCCCCAGATGAAAGTTGCGTGGCTGGTCACCAGTGGCCCCGAAAATCATGTTAGCGCGGCCATGGAGCGGCTGGAGGTTATTACGGACACCTACTTGTCCATGAATGCGCCAGTGCAGTGCGCAATCCCTGTCTTGCTGGACCAGAGACATGCCATTCAGCGCCAACTTCTCAAGCGCGTGAAATCAAACTTGGCCGAACTGGACCGGCAGCTTGAGTCAGCGAAGGCCTATCAGAGGCTGATGGTCGAAGGCGGGTGGTACGCCGTTTTGCGAGTACCCGTGACGCGCTCGGATGAGGAACTGGCCATTGAGTTGGTTCGGGAAAAATCGGTGCTTGTTCATCCTGGGCACTTCTATGATTTTCCCAACGACGGATACCTGGTCTTGAGCCTGATTACCGTTCCCGATGATTTCAATGCAGGTATTGAGAGACTCTTGGAGTTTATGGGGCGATAGAGGGGCTCGGTGCATTTTTGCCCTGATTCCCTCACAGCAAATTGGAATCCTTGGGTTCCGCAGCAGTTACTGCCCGCCGCTCACTGCGGGCACGATGGAAATCTGCGAATTCTTAGGCAAGCG
>DASVAE010000072.1:0-23818 GCA_036376495.1 Candidatus Sulfotelmatobacter sp.
CTGAACGTCCCCTTCGAAGCTAGCTTCGGCCAGGACCCGCGCGCGTCGAGGCCGCAGCGCAGCTACCAGACGCCGGAAGAATTCAAGAAGCAGAAAGACGAGATGATCGCGACCTACTACGGATTCCCCACCGCCGACGCCCACGCCGCCGCAAAAAAGAACGGCTGGACCCCCTACACCCAAGCCCAGCCGCCCACAACAAAAGCCGAACCCACCCCACCCCATGTAGGGACGGGCCCATTGGCCCGTCCAGGCGGACCGGAAGTATCGGTCCGCAGCGCAGTGGCCCCAAGCGCGCTGTCCCCGCACGACTTCAGAAACTCCGCCACGGCCGCCGCACAGCCGTCGCGGCCTTCGAATCCAGCGAACTCCGGAGCCCCCAGCGTACCTCGCAAGCCCCCCATAGCTGTGAAGGAAGCAGTCGCAAATGTAAAGAAAATGATAGCAGGGGCGCCCACTAGCGGCTGAAGCGCGCCTCACTCCTGGGCGTTTCTTTGGCGGTTATAAAAACTTTGGACTTTGGCGCGGTTGCCGCATTTGGTCATATCGCACCAGCGGCGGCGATGGTTCTTGCTCTCGTCTAGGAAGAGCCATTCGCAGGTGGGGGAGGCGCAGGCGCGCACGTACTGCAGCTGATCGGAGGCCAGCAGCTCGGCGGCTGAGCGGGCGATCGGCCACAGCGGGGATTCCAGGTTGTCCTGCGCGGGATCGAACTGCCATTCAAAGTGGCCGTGGGCGGGGACTAGCCGGGCGTGCTGCGCGGCTTGCTGCAGGTAACGGTTCAGGAGGGTGAGTGCTGATTTCGGTACGGGCTTTTCGCGAGCCAGGGCGTAGAAGACTTCACTCATCGCTTCACGCATCTGGATGGCGGACTTCAACGCTCGCTGCGCGGTTGAGTTCTGTCCCAGCGCGCATAGATGATCCACCTGCTGTTGCGGCAAAACTCCCGCCTCCTCGGCGAAGCGCGCGAGATCGCGATAGCTGGCGAGCAATTCCTTGGGGTGATCGGTGAAACGATCGTCAAGCGTGTTGACGAAGTCCAGGCACACGGCTCCCGCGATTAACTCAAATTGAGGAGGCCGGCGAACCATCTTTTTCTCGGTGTGAATCTTCTCCTCCCGGAACTACTGTCTATTATGTAACCATCAAAATCATCTTGACAAGTTAGAATGGCGGGCTTAGCCTCTAACCAATGAAGATTATTTTGAGGGTTAGATATGTTCTTCGAGATTCCCGCTCAGATTCTGGTACTGATCCGCTCCCGGCAATTGCTTCCAGTTCGACTGGTTAATATAGGAGGTCGACCCGTGCTGGTTCCGAAAACCAACTCGCCGCGCAAGCTACGACTTGATTCCCTAAAGTTGGCGCTCGCCTTCGCCGCTATCTACGCGATCTGGGGATCGACTTACCTGGCGATCCGGTATGCCGTGGAAACCATTCCGCCGCTAGTGACTGCCGGCATCCGGCACACGGTTGCGGGAGCGATCCTGCTGGCGTGGGCGTACGCGCGCGGCTACCGCGCGAAACGCGAGCACTGGGTGGCGGGCGCGATCGTGGGCGCATTCTTCTTTTTGATTGGGCACGGAACACTGCATTGGGCGGAGCAGCATGTTGCTTCAGGGCTGGCGGCGCTGTTGATTGCCACCGAGCCGATGTTTATCCTCGTGCTGGCTTGGGCAAGTGGGCAGCAGAAGATCAGCCGGGCGAGCGCGCTCGGACTGGCGCTGGGGGTTGTGGGAGTAGCGATCCTGACTGGCATGGAAGTGTCCGCCAAGGACGCGAGCTTGCTGGGGATGATGGCGGTGCTGATTGGGTCGGCGGCGTGGGCAGCGGGGGTGGTGATCTCGCCTAAGGTGAAATTGCCGGGTGACGCGTTGGCACGCACCGCGGTGCCGCTGGTCTGCGGCGCAATCATGTTGCTGGCAAGCGCTGGCATCACGGGCGAATTTCACGGGCTGCACTGGTCCGCGATTTCGGTGAAGTCCATTCTCGGCCTTGCCTATCTGATTGTGTTCGGCTCAATTGTGGCGTTCACGTCCTACACCTGGCTGCTGCAGCGCTGCGCGCCTGCGCTGGTCGCAACGCACACTTATGCCAACCCTGTGGTCGCGGTGCTGCTGGGATGGCTGCTGGCCGGAGAGGCTCTGACATTGCGCGTAGTGGTGGCTTCGATTGCAATCTTGGGAGCCATTGTGCTGATCCGGCGGGGTGAGCGGGCGACGGCGAGACGCGTTCCTGCCAGGCACTTGGCTAAAGTCAGGTCAGTTGAGGAGTGTGCGTGAAATTATGCGGCGGGCTTTCTACCCACTTAAACGTTGGCGTGACCGGCGGGATGGACGAGGCGTCCGTCCCTACGTCGGCAGATTTCGAGGTGTGACATGCAATTGAAACCGTTTCTGCTGGATATGTGGCTGGACAACCACGAACATGACATTGAATTCAACCTGGCGGCCAGCGAGGGGCCGCGCTGGACCCTCAATGAGATCCTTAATTTCGTCGGGGAGAAAGAGCGGGAGCGCTTTCTGAATCACAAGCTGGGTTACAGCCGCCCGGCAGGAGCGGAGGGGTTACGCGCGGCCATCGCAGAGATGCAAGGGGTAACTGCCGACGCGGTGCAGGTGGTAACGGGGGCGTCTGAGGCGCTGGTGGTTCTTATGTGGCTGGCAGCGGAGCCCGGGGCGAACGTGATCCTGCCGCGACCGGGGTATCCGCCATTTTCTGCTCTGCCTGAATCGCTAGGTCTTGAGAGCCGATATTACGCGCTTCGGAAGGAGAACGATTTTCGCATCGATGTCGAGGAGATCAAGAAGCTTGCGGATGGGAACACGAAACTCGTCCTGGTGAACAGCCCGCACAATCCGACCGGGGCCACGATCAGCGATGCGGAGCTCGACAGCCTGCATGAGTTCACATCGTCGCGGGGAATTCAACTTGTCAGCGATGAGGTCTACCACCCTATCTACCATGGCAGAGCGACCAGGTCGGCGGCTCGTCTGCCCCAGGCTACTGTCATCCATGATTTCTCGAAGGCATTTCCTTTGTCTGGAATCCGGATTGGATGGATGATCGAGCACGATCCCAAGTTGCGCGAGCGCTATTGGAATGCGCGCACCTATTTTTCGATCTCCAACAACACTGCCGGAGAGATGCTGGCGGAAATTGCGATGCGTCATCGCGACAAGATTTTGGGGAAAACGCAGGAAACCGCCACGCAAAATCTTCGGCTGGTCGAGGACTTTATGGCCGCGCATGGGGAAACGCTGGGGTGGACTCGTCCGGGCGGTGGAATGACGGCGTTTCCGTGGCTGAGAAGCGGAGAGAACAGCCGCGGGTTTTGTCAAAAGGCTGCAGAACAGGGCATCCTGCTTGCGCCTGGGGATTGCTTTGATGAGGCGTATTCGTCGCATTTCCGACTTGGGTTCGCGGCGGTTACGGAGAAATTTCCCGACGCGTTGGATCGGCTTGGGGAGTTCGTCAGAAGTTGGTCAGCGGTTGGAGTGAAGAATTAGGATTCGCTCTTTCGGGGTTCAAAAAGTGAACAGGGGTAGGGATCCGGGGCAGGGACGGCAGACTCACTACGCCCGGCAACCCTACGATTCGCGTCGTGGACTGCATTCTTTCGCCGGCGGCCGGGCAGCGCCCGGTAGGGACAGCCTGAGAGGCTGTCCCTACATGGGCTGTGCTAGTACGTGCGCTGGAGTTCGGAGCAGACTAGCCAGAGGTGATCCATGTACTCGCCGCTCATGGAACGGAAGCCGGTGACTACGAATCCGGCGGGACATTGTGCGCCGGAAGGATGGCCTCCAGCACGGGGGCGCATGACGGATTGGGTCAACTCGCTTCTGGGATTGTCGAAGCGCTGCGCGATTTCGCGCACGGAACTGCACTCGCCGGCGGCTTCATCGATGGAAGCGCCGCTGCGGCCACGCAGGCCGCGCAACGCAAGGCCGGGAGAACAGGACGCATCGGATATGGGCCGGCCGCCGGGACTTCCGGTGCGCGCGGTCATGCGGCGCTCCTGTCCTAGCGAGCCATCAGAACGCATGGGCGCGCAATCAAGCCAGGCCTGATTGAAGAATTCGCCGGTCTGCACGTGGAAACCGACGGCGACGAAGCCGGGATCGCAGAGTGCGTCCGGGGCGGGACGTCCGCCGTTGCCGCCGCCAAAGTCACTGGCGACGCGCTGAAAACCCAAAATCAAGATGACATCGCGGTCGCCGCCGAAACGCCCGCGATCGCCATCACGGCCTCGATCACGGAAGCCGTCGCGATCACGGAAGCCGTCGCGATCGCGATCGCGATAGCCGTCACGATCCTGCGAGGGACGATATTGCTGCTGTTGGGGAGCGGCCAGCGCTGCCATCGCGATCACCAGCAGAATTGCCAGCAGGGGAAGGATGCGAGCGGTTCCATGCTGCCGTGAAGTCGTGGTAAGAAGCCTGTATTTCAACGTTGCCATAGACACTCCTCAGATTCATGCCGCCGCGCAGAGACACTGCGGCAATAGCTTGAAAATAAGGGTTGGTTGAGAGCCTGTCAGGATTCCGGAAGGGATGCGGCGAAAGAGATGTTACTAAGTGATTAGCAGTGGAGATCTAGGGCTTGCGTGGGCAGGGTGAAGAGGAAAGTGGTGCCGCGGGCTATTTGGCTTTCAGCGCGGATCGAGCCGGAATGGGCGAGCATGATGTGCTTAGCGATGGCGAGTCCGAGGCCGGTGCCTCCAGACTCGCGGGAGCGCGCTTTGTCAACGCGGTAAAAGCGTTCGAACAAGCGCGGGAGATGCTCGGAGGAGATGCCGGCGCCAAAATCGCGAACGTAGAATTCGATGCCGCGTTGGGCGGCGCGCGCGCCCAGTTCGATGCGTCCCCCGGAACGGCCGTACTTCATGGCATTGTCGATCAGGTTGGCGAAAACCTGGTGGATGGCTTCGCGATCGGCGAGGACTGGCGGGAGAGACTCCAAAGTTGCGAGTTCGACGATGTTCAACTCCACGCCTTGGGTGCGGGCAATCTCGCGAAAACTCTGTTCTGCGTCTTTGAGCAGCTCCACCGGCGGGATGGGCTCAGTCTCGAAGCGAGTTTCGCCGGATTCCACGCGGGCAAGGGCGAGAAGATCTTCGGTGAGGCGAGACATGCGGAGAGAATTCTTGCGAATGATCTCGAGGAATTCGCGGGTGGAATTGGAATTCTCAGAAAGCGTGTCGAGCAGAGTCTCGGTGTATCCCTGAATGGAGGTGAGCGGAGTACGAAGTTCATGAGAGACGTTTGCGATGAAATCACGACGGGTTTTTTCAACGCGTTCGGTTTCGGTGAGATCGCGCAAAACGGCGACCACCCCGCCATCGGGCAGAGGACCGACGGTCACTTCGAAGGCGCGGCCGGGAACGATCGAGGTAGCGCGGCCGTTCTTCACTTCCTTGGTGATGGTAGCGGCTTGCACGGCGGCGAGGAAATCGGGATCGCGGATAGTCTCGACGACGGGGGCATTCAGGCGGGTGTGCTGGGGGACGAGTTGATCCATGGGATGGTTAGCCCAGCGGACGAGGCCATCGGCGCTGACGGCGATTACGGCGTCCTGCATGCTGTTGAGCAGAGTTTCGAGTTGATGCTGGCTGGAGCGGACGGCGGCAAAGCTAAGCTCGATCTGGCGGGCAGTTTTATCGATGGCGGCAGCGACGCGGCCGATTTCGTCCATGGGACGATCGTTAACGCGGGCACGCAGATCGCCTTGCTCGATGCGAGCGGCGACGTCGACAATGCGCTGCAGGCGACGCGAGGTCCACACTGAGGCGGCGGCCGCGACGAGCAGCGCAATGAGAGAGGCGAAGAACGAGCCCCATAGCAGATGGCGGCGAACCTGGGCCTGCACGGCTTCGACATCGGAGAGAGGATAGGCGAGGCGGACGGCGCCTCCGGCGATAGGAGCGGCGACGTAGAGAAAAGGTATGCCGATGGTGGCGCTGCGGCGCTCGCTCTTGCCAGTATGTCCCGTGAGGGCAGCCACGAATTCTTTTCTGTGGGAGTGGTTCTCCATCGCGTCGGGATTGGATTGGGAGTCGGCGAGCACTTTGCCGGAAGCGTCGATGATGGTGGCGCGAGCTCCCGCGGACTGACCTTCCTGAGCAGCGATCTCCGAGAGGGGATGGCTCTTGTCGGTTTCTACGCGGTGAGCAAACAGGAGAGTCTTCTGGGTGAGATTGCGTTCGATCTCGGCGCGCAGGGAGGCTTCCCATGCATTGCCGATGACGACGTAGAGGACGGCGGCGGTGGCGGCAATAACGATGAGAAAAACGGCGAGCAGCTTGAAGAAGATGCGGTTCTTCAAAGTTTCCTCGGCTGACTCGTGTCCATTTTACTTTGGGACCTCAAAGCGATAGCCGGCGCCGCGCACGGTCTTGAGATAGCGAGGATTCTCCGGATCGGGCTCGATTTTTTCGCGGATGCGGCGAACGTAGACGTCCACGGATCGTGGGGTGACGTACGCGGTATCGCGCCAGACCGAGTCGAGGAGATGATCACGGCTGAAGACGCGGCCTGTGTGGCGCGCGAAGTAATCCAATAGGCGAAACTCCGTGGCGGTAGTGGGAACGGTGCTGCCGCGGACCGTTAGCGTCATGGCTGAGGGATCTATTTCGATGTCGCCGATGGTCATGGGACTGGGGGGAAGCGGGCGTTCGAAGCGACGGAGCACGGCTTTGATGCGGGCCACAAGCTCGCGCGGGCTGAAGGGCTTGGGGATGTAATCGTCGGCGCCGAGTTCCAGGCCGAGGATGCGATCAGCTTCGCTGCTTTTGGCGGTCAGGAAAATTACTGGGACCGACGAAAGGCCTGCGGTCTGGCGAATCATGCGGCAGAGTTCCAGACCATCTTTGCCGGGGACCATGATGTCGAGGAGAAAGAGTGCCGGCCGTTGGCGTTCGGCATCGGTCAGGATGGTGGCGCCGCTGGGGTAAACGCGCACGGTGAAAGCTTCGTTTTCGAGATGATGGCGCACCAGGCGGGAAATGTCAGGATCGTCTTCGAGCACGAAGATGCTGGGTTTCACGAGATCATTTTAGCGGAGAGAATTGCGAGTACCTAGCAGGTATGAGCGAGTTGGGGGGTGAGGAGGGAGTATTTTCATCGCATTTTAACAATTCCGTGGTGAGTTTCAGTTCTTGGTGGTGAAGAGGAGTTGGGGACTTGCGGCGGGGGCACGCTGGGGCTACAAGGTGGGGAGTAGGAATCGGCAGATCGTGCAGAGTTTCACTCGGCCTGGACCGCGCAGGGGAACACATTATGGGGAAATTATCAGGTTTGCAGACTTGTCTAGATTAAAGATTGCTTTCGGAGGGATCACCGTAGTGGCGCTGTATTCGGTGATTATGGCTGGGCCGGAGTATTTCTTGCGGGGATAGAGGGATTCGCGGGGATGGATTGTGGCCTTCAGCTTCTTGCCATCAAAGGAGACTTCGGCTTGGGGAAAGCTGGCGAGTTTCACTCGGCCTGGACGACCGATGGCGGTTGTCCCTACCTGGGTCCTGTTTTCCAGGGTTGCACGGAGGCGGAGGGTTACGAGTTCAACTTCTCTTGCGGGATGGGCGTATCCGTAACGGCGATTGTGCTGGCGCTGGAAGTCTTGTAGCAGATTGGGGCTCAGTGGGATGTTGAGTTCGTATCCTTGACCTCGGTAGCGGACGTCTACGCTGCGCTGGAAGTGGGGAGTTCCCTGCCAGGATTCTTCGCGGAAATCTCTGGCCGAGGTGTGTTCCATGGTTTTGAATTCGGCGGCGAGCTTGGCTTCGGGAACTTTTCGGGAAACTCGCAACAGGATGGTACGCGAATAATGTTTCACAACGTCGCTGGCCAGAATACCGCGGGCGGAGAGTGCGCCGGGAAAAGCTGGGACCATCACGTGGGGGATGCGCAGGGCCTGGGCGAGAGCGCAGGCGTGCAGGCCTCCGGCGCCGCCGAAGGCGACCAGAGCAAAATTGCGGGGATCGCGGCCGCGCTCGATGGAGACTACCCGGATGGCTTTTTCCATGGTGGCGTTCACTACTGCGATGACGCCGGCGGCAAATTTTTCTAAAGACAGATTTGAGCTTTGCTTTTTCAGCCATGCCTTGGTCAAGCGGACGGTGCGATCGAAGTCGAGGGTGAAGTCTCCGCCGAGAAAGTGGGTTGGCTGCAGGCGGCCTAAGAGAAGATTGGCGTCTGTGACAGTTGGGTCTGTACCGCGGCCGTAGCAGATGGGACCGGGGTCGGCTCCGGCGGATTCTGGGCCGACGCGAAGGACTCCGGCAGCGTCGAAACGGGCTAGCGAGCCTCCTCCCGCACCAACGGTGTGAATGTCGAGCATGGGGACACTGATAGGAAGTCCGGCGACGTGAGCGTCATTTGCCGTCTCGATAGTGCCTTCGACCAGAGAAACGTCGGTGGAGGTGCCTCCCATATCGAAGGCGATGACGTTTTCGAAACCGCTGGCGCGGGCGGTGGCGAGGGCGCCAACTACTCCACCAGCGGGACCGGAGAGAACGGTGCGGACAGGCTCGCGGGCGGCGGTGGAGAGCGCGGTGATGCCTCCGCTGGATTGCATCACGAAAATGCGAGGGGCGGAATTTGAAGGACCCTTCTTTTGGTTTTTTCTCGCAGAAGTCAACGATGCAGGAAGGTTGCTAGCAACGTCTCTACGACAGGATTGTTCCAGGTTGCGGAGATATCTTTCCATTACCGGTTGCAGGTAGGCGTTGATCACTACTGTCGATGTGCGCTCGTACTCGCGAAACTCGGGGAGAATTTGGTGCGAGATCGACAATGGTGCATTCAGAGATTTCAGGGCGCGCGCGATCGCCTCTTCGTTCTTAGCGTTCGCGAAAGAAAAGAGCAACGAGATCGCAATGGACTGCGGATGAGCAGAGGCGATCTGGTCCGCGAGCGCACGCAATTCCTGGTTTGTGGGCTCGCTCAGGATTTCTCCGTCCGCGGCGGTACGTTCGTTGATGCCGAAGCGGAGTTCTTTGGGAACCAGCGGGGAGGTTCGATCGAAGAAGAAATCGTAGAGTTTGGGACGAGCCTGGCGTCCGATTTCTATCGCGTCTTCAAAACCGCTGGTGGTCACCAGAGCGGTACGCGCACCTTTGCGTTCCAACAGCGTGTTGGTCCCCACGGTAGTGCCGTGCAGGAGAGTGAAATCTGCTGTGGGGGCGATCTTGCTGATGGCCTCGACAATGGACTGGGAAGGATCGGCGGGGGTGGAGAAAATCTTGAGCATCCGGAGTTGGCCATCTTCGATCCACACGCAATCGGTGAAGGTGCCGCCGGTATCGATGGCGATGCGTAAGGGTTGGGAGCGCGCGCGCATGAGGGTTGATTGCCGATTAGGGTAACATTGCGAATCCCATCTCTCGCAGAAACGGGGAGACCTGGGCGAGGTTGGCAGATCGGGTGCCAATTCGCTATAGGCCTGCTTGCGCCCGGGGTCTGAGTGTCACAGAAACAGGGGATAGGGGACAGGGATCAGGTTTTCTTAACGCTGCGGTAACTCCAGTTTAATTTTTTACGTTTCGAAAAGCCTAGCCCAAGGGCTGCCCCCGCGTAACCCGTTACTTGATGGTGAAGGCGAGAGTTAGGAGCGTTTTTTGTTCCACTTCGTGGGCCTTCGAGCTGCCGGTGGCGGGGCTGGCGCCGGAGCTGCGTTTCACGCTTAGCACCGGGCGATCTCCTACCAGGCGTTTCAGACGCGGGAGCATATTGAACATTGCACCCATGTTGGCGGGCTCTTCCTGTACCCAGACTATGTCGGCGTACTTGCCATGGCGGTCGAATTCGGCGGCGACTTCTTCCTCCGGAAATGGATAAAGCTGCTCGAGGAAGACGATCGCGGTGCTGGTATCTTTTCTGCGGTTTCTCTCGGCCTGCAGTTCGTGGCCAATTTTTCCGGTGCATATCAGGATGCGTTCCGCTTCGCCGACCTGAGTGTCAGGAAGAACGTTGAGGAAATTCTTGTGGGTGAAGTCCTCAATGGTAGAGCTGGCATCGGGGTGGCGAAGCATGCTCTTGGGGGTAAAGACTACCAGGGGCTTGCGCCAGTGGCGCAGAGCCTGGCGACGGAGGAGATGGAAGTACTGCGCGGCGTTCGAGGGCTGGGCGATTTGAATATTGTGTTTCGCAGCCAGCTGGATGAAGCGCTCGATTCTAGCGCTGGAGTGCTCCGGGCCCTGGCCTTCGTAGCCATGCGGCAGAAGCATAACAAGGCCGGAGAGCAGATTCCATTTCGCTTCTCCGGCGCTGATGAACTGGTCGATGATGGCTTGCGCAACATTCACGAAGTCGCCGAACTGGGCTTCCCAGAGGACTAGCGATTCGGGATAGTCGCGGCTGTATCCGTACTCAAAACCCAAGACTCCGGCCTCGGAGAGGGTGGAGTTGTAGATCTCGCAACGGGCCTGGCCGGGGGCGATATTCTCGAGCGGCACGAATTCGTTTTCGTTCTCGATGTCGATGAGAACGGAGTGGCGCTGGTTGAAGGTGCCGCGGCGGGAGTCCTGGCCGGACATGCGAACGTGGGTTCCGGCTTTGACCAGGCTGGCGAAGGCGAGAGCCTCGGCCATCCCGTAGTCGACGGGGCGCTTGCCGGTGCCCATCTCCGCGCGCTGCTCCAGCAGCTTTTTCACCTTGGGATGAATGTGGAAGTCCGCGGGATAGGTGGTCAGGCGCGTGGTGAGATCGGCGAGTTCTTGCTGCGAGAGTCCAGTTTCTACATCGTACTCGGGACGGTAAAGGCCGCCGAAATAGCTGTTCCAGTATTTGGGCAACTCGCGCAGGAGAGGCTTGTGCTTGATGCCTCCGGCTTTTTTCTGGGCTGCCTCGAATTCGGCTTTGATGGCGTCGGCACGCGCCTGGGCGTCGGTTTCGCCAATGTCCTCTGCGTAGATTTGCCAGAGTGGGGGATGCTCTTTGATTTTCTTATAGAGCAGAGGCTGGGTGATGGTGGGGTCGTCGACCTCACTATGGCCGTGGCGGCGGTAACCGATGAGGTCGATGACGACGTCGGTGCCAAACTTGTAGCGGAATTCGGTGGCGATGCGAGCCACGCGGACAACCGCATCGACATCCTCGGCATTGACGTGGAAAATCGGGATGGATTGGCGGCGCGCGATGCATGCTGCGAAACGGGTGGAGTGCTCTTCGGTGTAGTTGGTGGTGAACCCTAGAAGATTGTTCACCACGACGTGAATTGTGCCGCCGACGGTGTATCCCGGGAGATCGGCATAGTTCATGGTCTCGGCGAGAACTCCCTGCCCTGCGAAGGCTGCATCGCCATGGACCAGCAGCGGAAGATACTTTTCGCGTCCGCCTTCGCCGGTGCGATCTTGTTTGGCCCGAGTGCGGCCTACGGTTACCGGATCGACTGCTTCCAGATGGCTTGGATTTGAGACCAGGTGAATGTGGACCTTGCCACCGTTGCGGGTGACATATTCGCCAGTGGCTCCCATGTGGTACTTCACGTCGCCGGAGCCGAGCACGCTGCGGGGATCGACATCTTCAAAGCCGGCAAAAATTTCTTGCGGAGGGCGCTTGGCGACATGGGCGATTACGTTGAGGCGTCCGCGATGGCTCATGCCCATGACCAGTTCGATGGCGCCCAGGCGAGAGGCAGTATCGAGCACTTCGTCCACTAACGGGATCAGAGCGGTTACGCCCTCCAGGGAGAAACGCTTGCTGCCCAGATAGCGCTGCTGCATGACATGCTCGAAGATGTCGGCACGAGTCAGAAGATCAAGAATGCGTGGCTGGTCTTCTTTGGGAGCGGGGGACTCCATGCGCTCGTAAATCCACTGGCGGCGAACGGGGGAGTAGATGTGATTAATCTCGACGCCGATGGTGCTGGAGTAGATGGCGCGAGCCTCGCGGGCGTAGTCGCCTTCCCTTTCGAGTTCGGGGGT
Organism: Candidatus Sulfotelmatobacter sp.; assembly: GCA_036376495.1. Classification (GTDB taxonomy): domain Bacteria; phylum Acidobacteriota; class Terriglobia; order Terriglobales; family Acidobacteriaceae; genus Sulfotelmatobacter. The sequence goes on from DASVAE010000072.1 coordinate 11,924, forward strand.
GAGGCGCGGGCGCAGAAATCCCAGGGGGTCGAGGTCACCTTCGAGGTATCCATACTGGCGGTAGTTGGCAAATATGCGATCGCGCTCGGGGTTGGAGGCGGGGGTTTCGATAACGGCGGCGGAGCCTCCGTTGGAATTCTTGGCTTTCGGGGTCATAGGGGTGCAGCTTCTAGAATAAAGGATGCGGGCGGGGGTGCGCGAGATTCTGGATTGGAGGATTCAGCACCTGGGGCAAAGAGGAACACAGGGAAAACGTAGTAAGCCGCTCAGCCGAGCGGCAAGAAAGGTGGGCTTGGAGATGAAGGAGAGATCAAGTGCGGTTCCGACGCTGCTGGGGATTCCATTTGATGCGCAGTCTTCATACTTGCGCGGGGCGGGGGAGGCTCCCGTGAAGGTTCGAGAAGCTCTGGCGTGCGAAGCCTCCAACCACTGGACGGAAACCGGGGTGGACCTGGGGATTCAAGGAATTTATGGGGATGCGGGGGATCTGGAGTTCGCAGACGATTCCGACAAAGATGCGTTCGCGGCGATAGAGTCCGGAGTGAGTACGCTGATCACGCAGGGGAAGCGCCCGGTCACGCTGGGCGGGGATCATTCGATTACGTTTCCGATCATCAAAGCGGTGGCGAAGAAGTATTCCGAGCTGACGATTGTTCATTTTGATGCGCATCCGGATTTGTATGACGAGTTTGAGGGGAACCGGTGGTCGCATGCCTGCCCTTTTGCGCGGATTATGGAGAGCGGGTTGGCGCAGCGGCTGGTGCAGATCGGGATTCGGGCGATCAATGGGCATCAGCGGGAGCAGGCGAACAGGTTTGGAGTGGAGGTGATCGAGATGGGGCAGCTTCCGGCTTACGGGCGGTTGAGGGCTACGGGTCCGGTGTACATCTCGTTTGATATAGACGTGCTCGACCCGGCGTATGCGCCGGGGATTTCGCATCGCGAACCTGGAGGAATGTCGGTGCGTGAAGCGATCGCGCATCTGCACGCCATCGAAGGAGAAATTGTGGGTGCGGATGTGGTGGAATATAACCCTGTGCGCGATGTTTCGGGAATGACGGCTACGGTGGCGGCGAAGATTTTGAAGGAAATCCTGGGAAAGATGATTGGGCGGTGAGCACAACCGTCGGGAAGTCGCGGGGTGCAAGGAAGGGGAGTTACAGAGAAAATCGATATTTCGCGGTACAATCGGCGGCGTAAGGGCGTGAGGCTGCGTACAATTGATCTTTCTTATGGCGCGAAAATATATGGCGCGAAATCATCATCACTATGTTTCAACAAGCTTGCTGGTTGCGGTTTTGTCGGGGATCAGCGTAGGGCTCGGGTGCTCAAAGAATTCTGCACAGACGGCGCCGGCGGGGGGCCCGCAAGCCATGCCGGTGAAGGTAATCGACGCGAAGGCGGTGCCGGTGCATGACACTTCGGAGTACGTGGCGACGCTGAAATCGCGGGACTCGGCGGTGATCATGCCGCAGGTGGAAGGCGTGGTCACAGAAATCTTTGTGCATTCGGGGGACAAGGTGGCAGGCGGGGCGCCGCTGATGGAGATCGATCCGCTGAAGCAACAGGCGACGGTGAAGAGCCTGGAGAGTGCGCGAGCGGCACAGGAAGCGCAACTGAACTGGGCCAAGCAACAGTACCAACGCACGCAGGGCCTTGCCTCAGCTGGCGTGGTTAGCAAGCAGGATTTGGATCAGGCAAAAGCGACGTTGGACGCGGCGCAGGCGCAGATCGACTCGCTGAACGCGCAGGTGCGCGAACAGGAAGTGCAGCTCCATTACTACAAAGTCGTGGCACCACGAGCAGGGATTGTGGGAGATATCCCGGTGCGCGTGGGGGATCGAGTCACCACGTCAACGCAACTGACGACGGTGGACCAGCCGGGCAGCCTGGAAGCGTACGTGTATGTTCCGGTGGAGCGGTCGTCGCAGCTCAAGATGAATTCGCCCGTGCAAATTCTGGACAGCAACGGAAATGTGGTGGCGGAGACGCGGGTGAGCTTTATCTCTCCGCAGGTGGACAACACGACGCAGACGGTGCTGGTAAAAGCACGCATCGCGAACGGCAATGATCGGCTGCGGCAGTCGCAATTCATTCGGGCGCGGCTGGTTTGGGGAACACATCAGAATCCCGAGGTCCCGATTCTCGCAGTTTCGCGGCTGGCGGGACAGTATTTCGCGTTTGTTGCCGAGCCACAAAACGGAAATTCGTTTGTCGCGCGGCAGAAGCCGCTGCAGATCGGGCAGACCGTGGGCAATGACTACGAAGTGTTAGCAGGCATCAAGCCGGGGGACAAGGTGATCGTTTCCGGAACGCAGTTTCTTTTGGATGGAGTGCCGGTGATTCCGCAGAGTTAGCTGTGAGCAATGAGCAGTGAGTGATGAGCTGTGAGCAAAACCGCTAACGATTCAGAGTGAAACTTCCATATTTTCTTACTAGCTGCATAGCTGCTTAGCAGCGTACAGGAATATTCATGTTCGTTGATTTTTTCGTACGCCGTCCCGTGTTCGCCAGTGTTTGTGCGTTGCTGATCATCCTGGCAGGCGGAGCTGTCATCCCTACATTGCCGGTGGCGCAATTTCCCAACCTGGCGCCGCCACGGGTAGGGGTGTCGAGCTTCTATATCGGCGCGAGCGCGCAGACCGTGGAAAGCGCGGTCACCATTCCCCTGGAACAGCAAATCAACGGGGCCGAGGGGATGAAGTACATCACCTCGACCAGCGGGAATGATGGAACCAGTCAGATCAGCGTGACGTTTGACCTGAGCCGGGATCCGGATCTGGCGACGGTCGACATTCAGAATCGAGTCAATACAGCGCAGGGGAGGCTCCCGAGCGCGGTAAAGAACGTTGGAATCACAACGCAAAAGACCTCGCAGAACTTTGTTTTTGGCGCGGCAGTGATCTCGGACAACAACAAGTACCCACCGCTGTTCATGAGCAATTATCTCGACGTTTACGTGCGAGACGCGCTGAAGAGAATTCCGGGAGTGGCGGACGTAATCATTTTCGGCGAGCGCAAGTATTCGATGCGGTTGTGGCTGGACCCTGTGCGGATGGCGGGACGCGGGCTGACAGCTCCCGACGTAGTGGCGGCACTGGGTGAACAGAACGTAGAGGTGGCTGCCGGACAGGTGGGGCAGCAGCCATCGGTTCCGGGCCAATCGTACCAGGTCAGCGTGCGGGCGGTGGGAAGGTTGAGCGAGGCGGCACAGTTCGACAACATCATCCTGAAAACGAATGCGGACGGCACTCTGGTTCGCTTGAAGGATGTGGGGCACGCCGAACTGGGAGCGGAAAACTACGCATCCGATCTGCAGTTTAACGGGCAGGATGCGGTGGGAATCGCCGTAGAGCAGCTGTCAACGGCGAACGCGCTGGATGTGGACCGGCGGGCACTGGCCGAACTGGATCGGCTGTCGAAGAGCTTTCCACCGGGAATGCATTACCACCTGGCGTTTGACACCACGGACGCGGTCAGCGAATCGATCAAGGACGTGCTGTTTACGGTGGGTGGAGCAATCGCGCTGGTCATCCTGGTGATCTTCATTTTCCTAGGAGACTGGCGCACGACGATGATTCACTTCATCGCGACTCCAGTTTCGCTGATAGGCACATTTGCATTCGTGAAGTTGCTCGGGTTCTCGATTAACACGCTGACCCTGTTTGGCATCACCCTGGCAACGGGACTGGTGGTGGATGATGCGATTGTGGTGATCGAGAACATCGAGCGGCATATTTCGGGGGGAGAGCACGACTCGCGCAAAGCGGCAACGGCAGCGACGGCGGAGATTACCAGCGCGGTCATTGCTACATCGCTGGTACTGGTGGCGGTCTTCGTCCCGGTGGCGTTCTTTCCGGGAACAACGGGGATCCTGTTTCGCCAGTTTGCGCTGACCATCGCATTTTCGATCGCCATCTCGGCATTCAACGCATTGACACTGGCGCCGGCGCTGGCGGCGATCTTTCTCGCCGGGCCACACGGAGGAAAGTGGTGGTGGCTGCGGAAGTTCGACCAGGGCGTTACGTCGATGACAAGGGGCTACCAGGCTCTATTGCATCATTTTCTGGAGTACAAGTTCGTCATGGCAGTTCTGTTCTTCATTGGACTGGGACTTACGTACCTGGTGTTCACGCGAGTTCCGACCGGGTTTGTGCCGGATGAAGACCAGGGATATTTCATCATCGTGATTCAGGCGCCGTCGGGAGCTTCGTTGGAATATACGAAGTCCATTGGAAAGCAGATCGCCGGCATGCTGGCGAAAGTGCCGGAAGCTGAGGGCACGTTTTCGGTGGCCGGGTTCAGCTTTGCGGGAGCGGCGGCGAACCAGGGGCTGATTTTCGTTCCGCTGAAGCCATATTCGCAACGCAAGGGCGACCAGCATTCGGCGACCGCGATCGTGAGCCGCGTGCGTCCCATGCTGTTCGGGGTGCCAGGGGCAATTGTATTCGCTACGTTGCCGCCGGCGGTGCAAGGATTGGGGCAATTTGGCGGATTTCAGTTCGAGGTGCAAGACCAGACCGCGCACCCGCTGGAGGAACTGGCGGGTGCGACAGGAGGAATCATCCAACAAGCCCGACAGCGCAAGGAACTGGCCCAGCTGTACACACCTTTCACGGCGAACGATCCGCAATACGTGGTCACGATTGATCGCGAGAAGGCCAAGAGCCTGCATGTCCAGCTCTCGCAAATCACGGACACACTGGGCGTGTATATGGGATCGGCGTATGTGAACGATTTCGATTTCAACAACCGTTCCTACCGGGTTTACGTGCAGGCGGACCGGCAGTTCCGGGCGACGGCGGAGGACATGAGACGCTTCTACGTCCGCTCGGATAGCGGAGCGATGGTGCCAATGGATAACCTGATCACGGTGACGCAGACCACCACGCCGCAGGTGATCAGCCATTACAACCTTTTCCGGTCGGCAGAAATTGATGGATCGCCAGCGCCGGGGTACAGTTCGGGGCAGGCGATTGCCGCGATGGAACAGCTGGCGAGCAAGATGCCGAAGGGCTTTTCTTATAGCTGGACTGGGCTATCGCTGGAGGAACTGCAGTCCGGGGGGACGTCGCTGATTCTGTTCGGGCTGGGAACGCTGGTGGTGTACCTGACTCTGTCGGCGCAGTACGAGAGTTTTGTCTTGCCGTTTATCGTACTGTTGGCAGTACCCATGGCGCTGCTGGGAGCGCTAGGCGCGCAGTGGCTGCGTGGATTGCAGAATGATGTTTACTGCCAGGTGGGACTGGTGATGCTCGTGGGACTGTCGAGCAAGAACGCCATCCTGATTGTGGAATTCGCGGAGCAACTGCGGGAGAGCGGAGTGCCGCTGGTCGAAGCGGCGGTCCAGGCGGCGACGATTCGGCTGCGGCCCATCTTGATGACTTCGCTGGCGTTCATTCTGGGCGTGGTGCCATTGGTGTTCGCCAGCGGGGCTGGGGAGAATGGGCGGCATTCGGTGGGGACGACGGTGTTCGGCGGGATGATTATGTCGACGGTGCTGAATCTGTTTTTTATTCCTGTGCTGTATTTGATTATTGAGGGGTGGAGAGAGCACGGGAAGGCGCCGGAGCATCGGTAGTTCGACTCGCTTCGCTCGGGGCGGACGAGGCGTCCGCGCCTACACGGGCGCGGGCTGGGGCGTTCTCTTTTTTAGGGTTTTGCGTTGGGATTTCTTTTGGGCTTGCCTGCGCATTTTGGCCATCCATTCGCGGGAGTACATGGTGCCTCGGCATCTGGGGGAGCCACAGTGACAGGGGGCGGGGTCATCGTCATCGTAGAGGTTGTAATCCCAGACTAGTTCCTCGCCGGCGGCGATATTGCGGATGGCGTAGAGCCATACCCGGCCTTTCACTTCGTCCACTTCACAGTTAGGGTCGCAGGAGTGATTCAGGTACGCGCCCAGGCCTTCGCCGTCGATGACGGTCTTGCCATCGTCCAGACCATATAAATAGGTTCGAGAAACGCCCTCATAGCGGCGGTCGGCTTCTTCGGGGGTGATGCGTTCCCCGGCGTACTCCACGATGCGGGTCCCTTTGCGGATGGGGCTGTTGGTGTAAACGCCAACAGAGTGAATGGGTGATGGGCGGACAACCAAGGCCATAAACTAATTTCGCATGGGAAGGGGAATTTGGGGAGAGGGAAAATGATGGGGACGCAGTTCTCCTTCTGAGTTTTGGAGTGGCGGCGCGCGTACTCCAAAGCTTGCACGTCCTGGGCTACTGCCTACTGTTCTGTGTATCCGTCAATCAGGCTGTCAAGTTTCTGGAGGAGCGCCGCGTTTCCTCTGCGGGGGTAGTGCGCCAGAGACTCGCGATAATGGGGGACGTTATAGAGGAAGGACTCGACTCGCTCCTTATTCAAGAGCTCCCAATAGGCGCCATAGCCGGATTTTTCCAGCCAATAGGCATTGAAGATTTGCTCGAATTGATGGCTGACGGGGACTGCCAGATAGGGCTTGGCCAAGTGCAAGGCTTCGGTGACGAGCGAAAAACCGGAGTTTGCAATGATGGCTCGGGCGCTGAGCAGATCGGCAAAGAAGCCATCGAGAGAAGGCTTTTTAAAGGTGATGTTTCCTTCTGTGCCATCGCGGCCGAAACCGTAGGCAATGAAAGGAGCGCGGACAGAGCTTAACAATTTTGCCAAGTCCGGGGCAGGTGAGGTGACGTAGACGAGGATGTGATCGCTTTGGGTGGGAGCTGCGTCGAGGATCTGCTGGCGCAGCAACGGAGGGAACAGGAAGGTGTTGCGCTTGCGGACAGGAGCAGTGAAGAAAGAGATTACAAGGTAAGCGTTCGCGTGCGGGGTCATCAGGCGAGTGACCACTTTGGCGGCTGCGGCATCGCGACGATATTGCCTGGGATAAGAGACGACCGCGTTGGTGAGGCAATGCTGGTTATCAATGGAAATGACGGGAAGGCGGCGCTTGTGGCCGACGTGGCAGGTGAGTGGCTCGAAGTCGGTGATCACCAGATCGATTTCGGCATCATCGACGAGGCGGTTCAGGGTCGCAAGGCTCCTTGAGGCTTGCGGGACTGTAATCAAGTTTTTAGCGATGGTGCGCTTATAGCGGACGCGATTGTTCACGTAGGAGAAGCGAAAACCGTAGATTTCGGTGACTTCGAACTTATCCTGAAGGTTCTGCAGACCGCGGTCGAATGACGCCACGTGCAGCCGATGTCCCTGGGCTGCGAGGTGTGTAAGGACTTCTTTGGCACGGGTGGAGTGGCCCGCGCCTTCGCCATTTACGCCGTACAGGATGTTGGCCATGACTGGGCGAGTATATAGGCTTACCACCTGTGCTCCTCTGTGGACTTTGTGTTTTAGTTTGTCACCACAGGGGCACAGAGGAACACAGGCGGATGAGTAAGGAGGACCGCAGTTCTACGGTTCCGGTTCGGGGAGCGGAAGAGTTACGGTATCGATGGTTTGCGGGTCGTCGCGCAGCTTGATATAGAGCGTCTTGCCCTTTGGGGGCGGGATGGCGAGGGCATCTTCCACGAAGCCTTCGGGGACTTTGACGGGGTTGGCGAAATCTGCGTCAGTGCTGACGGAATCGAGCAGGAAGAGTTTGTCGCCGCTCAAGGTGCATTGTTTTTCCGGGTCGGACGGGCAGCGAACTCCGGTGAGAAGAGGGACGCGAACCAGATTCACCAGCGACTGCCAGTCTCCGTTGGTGCCATCGCCAGAGACGGGACGAAACTTCAACGGGCCAAAGGCGGAGGGACCCAGCAGCTTCATGGGATCGAGAGCGGCAAGAACGGTCTTGGAATCTTGCGGGGTGAGACTGCCGTCCTTAAAGCTCAGCGTAACGCGGAAGGATTCGTCGGCGGTGGCAATCTCGATTTTCTCCGCAGGCGGAAAGTTTTCGGGGGCTAGCGTCTTCAAGAAAAAGTTCAGATGGCCATTCTGGGGGAGTTCTTCCTGGCTGCCCAGCCGAACCGCAGAGGGCGAGGAACTTTGCTCGACCTGGATGCTTTTGCTGAGCAGGGTCACTGCAGGGCGCTGAACTTCGACTTCGGACTTCAGGTCGAGAACGCGGGCGTCTTTGAGAGTGGCGTGGATGGTCAGGGAGTCGCCGGGGTGGAGCTTCGTCTTGGCATCGGCGTCCGCGGTAGTGAGTTTCAGTTCATCCTGCTGATTGGCGCGAGTCAAAGCGCCTGGGGTAAAGCGGATTCCATTCACGTCGAGGCTTTCCACCTGATCGAGGCGCGTGCCTTTAAGGAGGCCGTCGCCATCTCCCGCATGAATGCTGAAGGTGTCGAGGCGGCCGGCTTCGGCGTAGGTGTGGAGAGGGACTTCGTCAATCTCGGGCAGACCGAACTTCTTGACCTGGAGAGTGAGCCATCCGGCGGAAGCCTTCTGCAGGGGAACTTTGATTTCGATTTCGTCGGGCTTGGAGCTCTTCCATTCTGCCGCGACAGTCTTTCCCTGCTGATCTTTCAAGGAGACTGCGCTGACGCAGCAAGCGTCGTCGGACTGGAGGTGCAGAGTGTCTTCGCGACCTACGATCAGGGCGCTAGCATCTTTGGAGGCGACGGTCCACTGGGAGGGCCGCGAGGTGCGGAAGTGGTAATGGGGACCCTCGAAAGTGCGGAATCCCCAAGATCCGCGTAGGGTTCCTGAGACCTCGCCACTGAGGTCGGCGGATTGAAGGGCATGAGTCTCGACGATGAATCCGCCGCGGATGGGATCCGGAGTGGCGGGAAGATCGACGCCGGGCGCACCTTTGATATCCACGTGCAGGACAAAGTTGTGGGCCAGTTCGGAGGCGAACACGAGGGGAGCGCCATCGGCCGCGACAACCACCGAAGGCTTGCCAGCACAGAAAATCTGGGAGCCGTCGACGGCGCGCAGGGGGGGAGGAGGCGCTACACGTACCGGAGGCAAGCCGATCACGATCACGGATTTGGGATTGCGGAAAGACGGAGGGTTGTTGAGGCGGAGATTCAGTTCATCTTTGTGCGGCAGGGCGAGAGCTGGAATGTATTGATACTGCGCGGTGTGGGCCGTACTCAAAATGCGGGCCACGTCAACGACGGCGCCAATGTAAGGGCTGTAGTAACCGCCGCGGGCGGTTGGCGTGGAACTGATCTGCGTCAAAAGGTCTGTGGAAGGCCCGGATGTCAAAGTCGCGACCATGGTCTGGCTGTGGGCATCGTCGAGCACTAACTGATCCGTGTTCTGCGTGAGACACGGGACCTGTTGCGCGCTGGGTTTGTCGAAACATTGCTGGTCAAGCTTCATGCCAAGGCTACGGGCCAGCATGGTGGTATGGACCTTCAACTGGTCAGGATCGGCGGTATAGGTTTCGCGCACCGCCTCCATATATTTTTCGAGGCGCAGGCGGTCGAGGCTGGCCTGCTGCAGATCCTGGGCGGCGCGTACAAATGCGCCCGGCTTACCTCGGACTGCGGCGCGAAGAGTGCTGAAGGCTCCGCCGGTTTCAGGGGCAAGAAACACAAGTGCTTCCTCGCTCTCCTGGGGAACGGTGACGAATACGCCTTCTTCATGGACGGCCTTGCTCCAGGTTTCCACGCGGGTAAACCAGGATTCGGGCGGAGGATTGGTAGAACCTCGCAGGAATGCGATCACCATGAGATAGCGCACCGATTGGGTGTCTGGGAGATCGGCATGAACCCAAAGGCGATCTCCAGTCTGGAGATTTGGCACCTGGGCGATGGGCAAGGTCACGCCGGCTCGCTGGACGCGGACCTCGACCTTGGGACCAATCAGGTCGAAGGCGGCATTATCCGCGGTGGCGGGGGAGGCGGAGATTAGGAGTGGCAAGAAGTAAAGTACAGGGGCAGCCACTTCAAGGCGGCGGAACAGTTTTATGAGTTCAGAAACACGCACTGATTCCCTCTCCAATTGGGGTGCTTACTTTGATTTTGGCTGTATTCACATTTTAACTGATAGTGTGGACGGGGCTAGCCGGGCAAGTAATAGGAAGGACAATGCCTTAGGGATAGAGACCCTGACGTGGAGCTGTGAGCTATGAGCTGAGAAGTTCTGAGCGATGACGTGAGCTAGTGGCATTGCTTGGTTGGTAACTACTGGACGAGCTTCGGAATCACCTACCCAGGTCTCACAACGGCAGCGAGACCTGGGGCACCCCCAGAATTTTGTAAGAAGCGTTGCGGCCATCTAACCGCGTCGCAAAATTCTGCCGTGTTGGTGGGTAAGCAAATCTGTTTGAGTTGGGCGCACGCATCATCCGCCCCGATCTCGCGGAGCTAGCGCGAGAAGGCGTGAATCGTTCCGAAATCCGTGTGGGCGTGAATTGCGCGCTGCGCGCGCAACCCCGGACGAGGCGTCCGGGGCTACACGGGCTTCCTTTCCGATCTTCATTTCGGTTGCCCTGTCGGTTGGTGCTGAAATTCGCAACACGGCTGGTGATTGTTGAAAATTAACTCATCGTCCTTCTGTCAGTCGGTGCTATGTACTTGCGAAATCTATCGCACAAAATTGTGTTGACGGAAACTGTTAGCAGTCACTCCTTATCAACACAATTGTAGGTAGCCTCGAAAGCACTGGAATGAGACTCACGCGCTGCGATAGACATGCCCTCTCCCCATTCCGAACGAAGGCAGCTGGCTTAACCGTGTTGGCTGCAAGCCTGGTGGTGGTTGGATGCCAAGGATTCAGCTCTAAATCGTCGACTCCGACGAGCTCTACTCCGACGCCGAGTGCGACGGGCAGTTTGTCTTTTGGAGCGCAGGCTTTAGATTTCGGCAGCGTGGCCGCTGGGAGCAGCAAGATACTGACGCTTGGGGTGAGCAATAGCGGGAAAACATCGGTGAGCATCAGCAGCGCAGCGGTGTCGACGAAATACTTCTCGTTGACTGCACCGAGTCTGCCAGTGACGATCGCGGCAGGGCAAAGCGCATCGCTGACTCTGGCATTTACTCCCAACGTGGCGGGAAGTTTCAGCGCGACGGCGGCGATCGGCAGCGACGCCTCGAGCGCGATGACGAACATTTCTTTGTCGGGCACAGGTATCAGCGATGGACAGCTGGCGGTGAATCCCGGCAGCCAAGCTTTCGGCAGCGTCACCGTGGGAAGCACGCAATCGCAAAGCCTAACGGTCACAAACACGGGAGGAAGCACGGTCACGGTTTCGAATGCGTCGGTGAGCGGTACTGGGTTTCACTTGAGCGGCCTCAATACGCCACTGACGCTGAATGCTTCGCAAAGCACAGTCTTCACGGTGGCGTTTGCACCGCAGGTTGCGGGGAGCGCATCCGGAAACGTAAGCATTACGTCGGATGCGACGAATCCCAACGTGAGCATAGCCCTGTCGGGCACTGGCACGACTGCAGTGGGGCAGCTGGCGGTGAGTCCGGGCACACTCAATCTGGGCAGCGTGGTTGTTGGCACCAGCAAGAGTGCATCGGGCACATTGAGCGCGAGCGGGGCCAATGTGACAGTTACGGGAGCGAACACAAATAATTCGGTGTTCACTGTTGGTGGATTGAGCTTGCCGGTGACGATTCCCGCGGGCCAGAGTACGTCGTTCTCCATCACATTCAGCCCGGTGACATCGGGGACAGCAAACGCGAGTTTGACTGTGGCAAGCAATGGGCAGCCGTCGAGTACGACGGCAGGGCTGACGGGATCGGGCACTGCGGCGCCCACCCACACGGTGAATTTGTCTTGGAACGGGAGTACGTCGTCGGGCATTTCGGGCTACAACGTATATCGTGCGTTGTATACGAGCGCGGCGTGCGGGGCGTTCTCGAAGATCAACCCTTTGCTCACCACGACAACTCTGTACACAGACAGTAATGTGGTGGATGGGAAGTCGTATTGCTACGCGGCTACGGCAGTCAATTCGAGCAGCCAGGAGAGCGGGTACTCGAATATTGCGTCTAACGTTCAGATCCCGGCGCCGTA
>DASVAE010000073.1:0-12852 GCA_036376495.1 Candidatus Sulfotelmatobacter sp.
CTGCCTATACAGCTGTAATGGGCGGCAGGTTGGTTACTTCGCGGAAGGCGATGAGGTTTATGGCTGCTCCGGTGACTATATGGGAGAAGTCCGAGACAGCAATCGCCTGATTACTAATCTCAGCAAAAAGGCCTGGACACGAAGAAGTGTGACAGCGCGCTTTCTGAACAGCTCGCCGAGCCATTACGATGTGAGTGCGAAACAAATGCTTGCCGGCTTCGAAGAGTTTCCCACGCCGCTGTAACACATTTGATCTAAGAAATGCGAAGGTAAATATGTTATCAAAATTCTACGTTGTTCACAAATCCGGAGTGCCAGCTATTTGGCAGTCAGATCCGCACCGGGTCGTGGACTTACTAAAACGCAAGGCGGGTTTCACGATTACATCTGAAACACCAAGTGACACCCGTGCTGATGCTCTGATCAAACTTCGAGAGCTGTTTCCCGGATCTCGGCCGCCGAAGTCTACCTAAGCTCCGGAGAAGACCGTTTCCGGCAAAACCCATGGTTCAACATCGCGGGCGTCATTTCTTAGGACGGTGGCGGGTCAACAATGGCAACGATAATCGGGGAGATCTTGCACTTGAGCTCCCTTCCAGTTCTTGATGACAACCGATTCGCAAAAGAAGAAGAAAGAGTGAAAGAATGCGTTTCGCATATGAGGGCTTCACGCAAGACGGTGATACAAGACGTTTTTTGTTTCGAGGCATCGAGGCTCCCCAGCCTACAAACATCTTTTCTATTGAAATCGAATTGCCACTTTTGGTTCAGAACAGAGTGCAGGTACAGGACGGACCGATGTTTTGCCTTCAACTGCTCATGACCGCATCCGTTGGTGGGGCAGGCTGTTTGAATAGATTTCTCAGCTACAGAGTTGTGGACGAGGACCTTCGTCCATTACTCGTGGAACGTGAGCTACGGAAGGCAGAGAAGGCGCTAAAAAAGCAGCCTCATAGACGGCCTGCAAAACCGTCATCCACATCAAATCTCCGCCTAGGCACGCTCTCAAGGGGTCATTGAAGGATATGTCGTTCACACAATGCGCTGCGCGGTCGTTTACATCTGTATCGGTTCGAAAGAATGCACCGGAATCCTCGGGCGTCTATGGCCTTTCGAACGGCAGCGAGTGGATATTCATAGGCGAGGCAAGTAATATCCGAGTACGTTTAATGGAACACTTGGCGGAGACGGATACCATGCTGACGAACCGGAGGCCGACCGGTTTTACGTTTGAGGAGTGCCCGACTGACAATCGCGTTTCTCGCCAGGATGCGCTCGTGCGCCAGTTCGAGCCGTTTTGCAATTGCCGGCCCGGCTACACGAAGGATTCCGCTTAATGATCAATATGCCTATCTTGAGTTGGGTTCTTCTCGGATTAATTGTCGGTCTTCTCGGAAGCAAGATCGTAAACAGGCGCGGCGAAGGTATGTTGCTGAACACCGGGCTGGGAATAGTTGGTGCGGTGACGAGCGGATATTTCTTCGATTTCGTCGGCCGCGATCGGGCTGCGCGTTTAGATTTATATAGCGTGCTGGTGGCGACCGCAGGAGCCGTCTTGGTTCTGGTTGTCTATCACGGCATTCGACGGATGAGGATCCAGCGCAGTTAGCAGGAGCTTGGGCGTGATATTCGTTTCCGGGCGCAGCGCCTAATCGTAACGGTGAGCAATAACGTTCAGAAGGAGAAGATGTACATGCCAAGAGACTCACGCCAAAAGTGGAGCGAGTTCCGCTTGCGAGGTGCTCATGCCCACCTTGCCCCAACTCGGCGGGGGAAACTGGATCACCAAGCTGGACACGAGCAGTCCAGACAAGCGCTTGAACACGCCGCCAGGGCTTTTCTCAGAATCGCAAGAAGCTCGTCCAAAATCTGCAAACCGCGTAGTAGAAACGAATCGTCCGTCACGCGAGAAAGTTGTAGCGCATGACAGCGGAAACGTTTCGAATAGGGCAGTCTCTCAGAGTCTTCGGCTTCGGCGCTGACGGGACAGCACGCTTCTTTTCGCTGCCTTCGCAGGCAATCATAACTGTCGTGGCGGAATCCGCAGCTTCTGGGTGTGTTCAGATCCTGTACGACCACGAGCTGTACGTCACCTTTAAGCGGAATCTGATGTTGCACCTGGAACGAGAAAGAGATCTTGCCGGGACCTTTCGCTGAGTCCAACGAGGACTACCGGAGTCAAGAGATCCTTCGAACGACAGGTCGATTTCGCTGAGAGCAAAGCACGACCTCCAGAGTAGCGGCACGTCAACAAGGCAGATTCAATGCAAACTTCAGAAATTCTTCGGGCCTGGCGCAAGATCTTACGCGGTGAGCGGCCCTCACTTGCTATAGAAATCACGCGCGAATGTCCGCTCCGGTGCCCAGGTTGCTACGCATACGAGCCAGCGCACCTGGGCGGTGGCGTGACCTTGCGTGAGTTGAATGATCGCAAGGGCAAAGAACTTATAGACGGCGTGCTCGAAGTGGTCGATCGCCTTAAGCCCTTGCACCTATCAATCGTAGGCGGCGACCCATTAGTGCGGTATCGGGAATTGCAAGAAATGATTCCCCTATTGTTGGCTCGCGGAATGCACGTGCAAATTGTGACAAGCGCTTTTAGACCCTTGCCTCCTGATTGGGCGAGTCTGCCGCATCTGACCGTAGTTGTGTCTATTGATGGCCTTCAACCAGAGCACGATGTAAGGCGATCGCCCGCAACGTACGATCGAATCCTGAAGAATATCGAGGGGCAGAAGATTACCATCCACTGCACGGTAACCGGTCAAATGATGAAGCGCCCGCGATACTTAAACGATTTTTTGGGATTTTGGACGCCGCGACCCGAGATCGATAAGGTTTGGTTCAGTTTGTTCACGCCTCAGAGAGGGGATCAGTTACCGGAAATGCTGGAACGCGATGAGCGCATTCGGGCCATTTCCGAAATGACTGAACTGCGGAAGAGATTTACGAAGCTGGACATGCACGAGGGACTCATTCGGCAGTTTGCCTCGCCACCCCATAGCCCGGAGGATTGCATTTTTGCGCTCACCACAGAGACGTTATCAGCAGATCTTACAACGAAGATCACACCCTGCCTCTTCGGGGGCAGCCCCGATTGTAAATCGTGTGGGTGCGTCGCGTCAATGGGCTTGGCGGCGGTGGCGGCACACAAGCTGGGCGGCGTTATTCCCGTCGGCAAGATCTTCAGAGCCTCGGTCAAGATTGGTCAGGCAAGGTCGAAACCTGTGTTACCGCCGAGGGTGCCGGGCTTGCGGGTCTTACCGTAGCTGGCAAGACGATGAGGTACGTAGGTATACAAGGTCACTGACAGACACTGTTGCGGATGGCGCGGCCGGCTGATCTCTTCCAGCGGCAGCTCGCCTCCCTTGTCGTAGAGTTCCTTGAAGCGATAGAAACTATCGCGCGAGTAGCCCATTGACTTTGCAAGCCTCTGAGACACTACCGAGCATGTCGGCCAGCTTCAACAGACCCACTTTGTTCTTGATGATCCTTTGATCGGTATTCACCGACATCTCTTTCCCCACAATTTTGCGCAGTTTATCAAGAAATGTCGGATCAAGTTGACAGGACACTGCAGTTTAGCCTTGGAACAAGCTGCCGTTGTCCGTTTCAGGCTCGCCCGCGGAAACACTTTCGAGTTCCGCCCAATCCAGGCATTTCTTCATCGTGAAACCTTCAATCCTTTCGATGATCAGAGCTTGTGCACCAACGCGAAAGGCTACTTGATCACGCTTGCGAAAAAGAAATGGCGCCGAGCGGCCTCGAATCCTAATACGGACGAACGCCTTTCTGCAGGCGAATAAAAACCGGCCGCTTGCATCCGTGACCAATGCAGCTCCCAGCGTTTCGACACCTTGTTCTCGAGTCATGGACACACCAAATTTTTTGCTCGGCTCAGCTACCGAAAGCTTTGGCAGAAGCTATTCCGGCCTATCTCGTTCGAGGTCGCTCCGCATCCATTCCACCGGGTGCACACTCAGGGTGCCACTCGATTCCTGAATGGTTGCCCACTCTACGTCGTTCCTCAGAGCAACGAACGTTCCACGTGTAAACTTGTGCGGTCCTTGAGCGAGAATGACTTGTTCGCCCCCGTGAAACTTGGGATTGTTGATTGCGTCCGCAATTCGGTCTGGATCGCTGAACATACTAGATTGACCTGTCGCCGAAAGCCCGGCGAATCCTATGGTCGATAAAGAGGATCAACGCCGCTCCAGCCGTCGCGGTCAACACGCTGTAAATGTTGAAGCCAGCAACCGGAGTACCACGGAGAATCGCCAACAGATATCCTCCTACAAGAGCGCCACAAATTCCAAGGGTTAGATCAGCCAAAACGCCTTGGCGTCTATTCACGAGCCTGCTTGCAAGAAATCCAGCAATCAGTCCGATTACGAGCCATGCCAATATCGTCATGTAGTTTTTAGCGGTGCACGTTCGCTCCCCGGAGTCCTTTGGTTCCGGTGCGAGATCAGCGTTTGCCTTTCTCACGGTAATGCGGAGAAAGAGACTACTTTCGTTCGGACTCCCGATCCAAAACGTGCGGCAGCTCTGATTTCCGTTGACTAAGGCGTTCGGTGTGTCAGACAATCTGGCTTAGCTCAGACGATCTGCAGGGTGGGCGAGTTTGCTCAGACACATCAAGTATAACAGTAACTTGATGCTTTGGGCCCCAAGTTAACCACCTTCCGTAACTTAGTTAAAAAAAAACAGTGGCCGCATCTATCAACAGCCAAAAGAGCAATGACGTGGCGCCCCTGGAATGCAAGACTTCTTGCTCTCGCGTGCTTGCCCGGAACGCTAAGATCCAGTAGCCCGGCACAAGCAACTGTATCGATTCGACGAGTAGTTCTACCACTGCCTGAAAGGTGAATAGAGAGCCAGCCAAATCATCTAGAGAGTAGAGAAATTGGGAGTAGGGCCAATCAGCCGGATCGCTCAGGTCTCAAATCGCAATAGTCCTACAAGCGGTGCACTTCTGATCGCGTCACAAATCGGGGAGAGCACAGTGAGCAGAATGACGGTCAGAATGTCCAATGGCCAAAGAGTCAGCCGGCCGGTCAGCGTAGTTGTGGCACTGTTCCATTTAGGAGCCGTTGCGGCGCTGTTTATGTTCAGCTGGCACGTTTTCGCCGCTGCAGTTGCTCTGTACTGGCTAGCGACTGGTCTCGGCATCAGCATGGGTTACCACCGCTTGCTTACACTGAAGGCTTGGCTTTGTGGTGTTATAAATGTCTGTCGCGAATGCCTTGTTGTTTCCAAACTGCCGGCGCTGTCATTACTCGCGCTGAGTATGTTGCAAAATTCCAGTGCAAAAAGAACGACCGAGTTCAGCTCGCGCGGCACCCGCCCATTCAGAGAATCCGGCGGATCTGGCGGGACATTCGAGTGCGAGAACTTTCGGAAACAGCAGCTCACGCACGGTGTGTTGAATGAAACGCTGGTGTATCTACGTTCGCTCTTTCAGTCGCTTCAGGAACCCCCTTAGGCTCTCGGCTTGCTCGCGCTTAAGCTGGGCTTCCGCGCCGTTCTCGCCCTCGGAAAGGTTTTGGCTAATCTCCGCCCCCTCTTCCAACGCCACAATGGCTTCCCAGATGGAACGTTCGAGCGTTGCCTCATGTTCCTGTACAACGCCGAGCCTGCTGAAGGTGTGCCCTACCCGGCAACGGAATTCAACGATTCTACCTTGGCGCTCCTCATCGACGGGCCCCCTGCATTCAGGGCAGGTGAGCTTTGTCTGGCTTCGCGTCATGGATTCGATAGCCTCCTGTGGGTCAGGTCGCTCCGTTTCCGCTAGTCGCGACAACAGAGCTGGCATATGACTGAGTTCAACAACATGGTCGACATCGACGTCACGAATAGCATGCACCGGCATGCTTGGATACAACGCCGACGATGGATTTTGCGCTATTGTGACGCCACCTTTACGCTTCACTTCGGCCAAGCCCGCTACACCGTCGTCAAGCATGCCAGTAAGAATGACGCCAGTGACTCGCGCGCCGTACGCCGCCGCTGCTGAACGGAAAAGCGGATTGATGGCGGGTCGCGTGAAGTTCTCCTTTGGACCATAAACAACCCGGATTCGCCCCGGCCCAACTTGTAGGTGGAAGTCGGGCCGGGCGCAATATATACAGCCAAATTTAATTTCTTCACCGTCCTGCGGCTGCTTTGCTGGGAGAGGTCCGGCTCTGCTCAGAATGTCAGGAAGATAGCTGTGACCGTTCAAACCGTTGCCGATATGAATTACCACGAAAACCGCCGCTGGCAAATTCGCGGGAAAGCCAGCAGCGAGTACCTGGAGTGCTTCGATTCCACCCGCCGACCCGCCGATGACGATTATGTCGTGTTTCGGCACTATCCTAGCCTAAGCCTTCTCGGATCACGAAAGCTCAGCGGGCGATGGCTGATTGCGAGAAAGGCGGGAAAGCCTCTCACTTTCGCTTAGGCTGGGGTGTCCTCGCTACTCGGACGAACAAATCCCGATCTGCTGTCCACACATTCGCAGGCCCCGGCCAGGATAGATATCTAGTTGGCCGTCTGCACTCGATTCATCAAGCGAGCCATCGTGAAATAGTAAGACGAGCCGTGCGGTGACGCGGTCGCCTGAAACGATTTGGACCACGTCGCCGGTAGCGAAGCGAACGCTGGCCTGACTTTTCACGACGACGCAGTGGCGGTCGTCGGGACGGTGAAAAAGAATGTGGAGCCCTGGCTGAGCATGGACTCCGCCCAAATCTGGCCGCCCCATCTTTCCACGATCCGCTTACAGGTCGCCAGCCCAATGCCGCTACCCTTGATCTCCCACCGTGCAGGCGCCTGAAAGGTTCGAATGTGTAGCGCGCGTGCTCAGGCGCAAAACCTCGCGCGTTGTCCGCGACAGCGACACGGCAAGAGTGGCCTGAGTGCACGGCTTCGATCGAGACCCGCAGAGGCGCATCTTCGCGGCGGTACTTGATCGCATTCCCAATCAGGTTTGCAGGAGCATTGCCATCTGCGTGCGATCGGCTTTGATCGTCGGCAACTCTCCGACTGTTATCGTGGCCCCGGCCATCTCAATGTGATACTGCAGATTCGCCAGAGCAATTCTGAGCGGCTCCTCAAGCGGAACAAGCGTCCGTTGTTGAGGCACGTTTTCAATTTCGGAAAACGACACTGGGTCATTCATCAGAATGCCCAGCCGCTCCAACCCTTCTATGGATTTGGTCAGCATGGTCCGCTCCTGCTCATCGAGCTTCGCCTCTACGCGCATCGCAAGTAGCTGGCACAGGTTGAGGGCCGCATTCAGTGGGGAGCGCAGATCGTGCGCTGCCATGTAGGCGAAACGCTGTAAATCTTCGTTGGACCGTACCAACTCGTCTGCGATGCGCTTGCGTTCGCTTACATCTTCAATGGCGAGCAAGATGTATTCCTCGCCGTCGTTCGGATTCCACAACTTGCGCGCATTCAGAAGCATCACCCGGCGGCCCAGGACGGGGAAGTGATGGCTCACCTCGTAATCGTGGAACTCCTTGTCCTCGCTCAGTACTTGTTCCAGCAGTTCCCTGAGTGCGGGTATGTCCCACTGCCCGTTCCCGAGATCGTATACGAATCGTCCCTCGGTGTCTTGCGGCGACACTTCAAAAATGTTGTAAAACGAACGGCTCGCCGTTTCAACGTGCAACGCCTTGTCGAGCACCAATAAGGGTTCCCGGACCGTATCGACGATATTGCGCGCTTGCGCGAGCGCGACGCCCCAACTCCGCATTCGTGCGATCCTCGATTTGTTCCCCACGGGCACGCTCGGCGGCCCGCCCCTCTTGCGGAGAGACGATACGCGAACGATACCCAGTTTTGCTGCTGGTGTCCATGTCTAAGCCGAGAAGGTCCCTCCCGAATATCCAACCTTACATCGTTTGAAACGGCGCTGGGGTCCGGCCAACTATGCCGGGCGAAAAATCCGACCTTGCATCACGTCCTCAATTGCTTTTGGAAGCTGAAATATCGCGGATCCCTTGAAGACGTGGCCTTGTGCGCCACATTTTAAGGCTTCATCTACGTACGTGGCACTCGTGTGACTACTCACGATAATGACGCGAGCGTTGGGAACGCTCTCCCGGATCCGGCGCATGGCCTCAAAGCCGCCCAATACAGGCATTGAAATGTCCAGCAGCACGACGTCCGGGCGAAGCTGCTGCGCGAGTTCGACGGCTGCCGCGCCGTCCATCGCCTCGCCAACGAGCTCACAGTCTTTCTCTACGATCGTCTTAACTGTGTAGAGAAGCAGCGTGTCGTCGGCGACCAAGATTCGCGGCCGCGACCGGGAGCCATTAGCAGTCACCAACCTAGAGAGTCGCACTTAGGGGCTTCGTTTCCGCTGGCAAATATCCGAGGTGTGGATGTGCGCGCACACTCCGGAACCTGTTTAGCAAGCCCAGATCAGTCCGCGCCGCGTTGCTCCATAACCCCGATACCCACGTCATCACATTCAGACGGCAATTGGCGCGGGTATTTGTTCAGAACGTCGCGGGCGAGACAATCGCGATTTCCGAGCTCAAGTTGTGGACCATCATCAGCCCAAGCGCAACGATAGTAGGGAAGCATGTACCGGGCCATGGCTAATATCAGGATTGATGGTGAGTTCCACAATCAAAACATCCTTCAAATTCACGCGGTAATCCTCGAACTCCGATGTGGACCCTTGCGGACTGAACGTCCATTGCTGCCGAACAATCTCGGTTCGGTTGTCCCCGGGCCCCGTCGACCAGTTAAGCGTAAACTCTTGGGTCCTTTCGAGCTGCTGCTCTCCGAATGCGAGCTGGATGCGTCTGATTGTCTTAGGCGCATCGAATGTGATTCGAATCAACTGTGTGCCCGTTGTCCCTGCACGCCAGCCCGTGTGGTTATTGGGATCGAGAATTGATTCCACTGGTGCGTCCGGTGCTTCAGACGTGACAGCGATCCCCGCAATGCAATCGATGCTAAACCACTGGCCCCCTTCGGGACTGGCAGACTCGTCACGATCGCCCAGAATTGTCTTTTCCATGATTCCTTTCGGCTCCTTTTCTCGCGACGCTTTGTTCTACGATGCTCAGCGGCCGAAGATTTGCCCAGCAGTCTCCATTTTCCATCGCCGTGACACAGTGATGGACGCGGCTAGTAAGAAGGTTGTTTGAAGCTCTATAGTTCTGAAATTGCCGACGTAACGCGCCTGGGCTTCGATCTAGCCGCAGCAACGAACAAAGCTCAGTTTGTTCCACTTTGAAACGCGTACAAGGTGCTCGGGGATAGGTTTTCCGGGCGCGTGCGCGATGCTACCGTAATTCTCGGATGCGTTGTATCGAACGAGAACGCTACAATCAGGCACTCGATCTGTTCACAGCATGCGCCGATGAGCTTGGGTTGAACTTCTCAGCCGCCACGTTCGGTCCCCGAGTCATCGCCGTGCAAGCCGCCAAAGAGAAATGCAAACATGCTCGAGAGGCATAGGAATCTCACATTCGGGTTCATAAGTGTC
Organism: Candidatus Sulfotelmatobacter sp.; assembly: GCA_036376495.1. Lineage (GTDB taxonomy): Bacteria > Acidobacteriota > Terriglobia > Terriglobales > Acidobacteriaceae > Sulfotelmatobacter. The sequence continues at coordinate 9,491 of DASVAE010000073.1, forward strand.
ATGGGCATGCCGAAGGCAACAGGCCTCAAGACAACTGAAACCCCCTCCCCAATAGTCCAGCGAGCAATCGTTAACACTTCGGAGCGTCTATCTGCCAGGGGAGAGCGTAGGGTACGACTATGCAGGACAGAAGGTGTCCGTCGGCCGTAGACAGATGAGGATGATTACTCGCGCGTGGTCCGAAAGCGTTTCGATCCTGCGCTCTGTGGCTGAAATACCGGGTTGTCGGAATGTGAGCGCGCGAGTACCGAACGCATGGACCGCAGTTTCACAATCCAGGATTCCCGCAAATCCTTCCACCAGGCGCGAAACCACTGAATTCGTGATTGCGAAAACCTGTTTGGTTACCCAATGCTACGGCAACTGGTTTACGCAACGGACTCGTACACCCTACGAACGATTCCCTGATTTCCCCTGCCACATAAGCTTTAAAAAATTCTGCTTCCCCAGTGACCGAATCGGCCCCTGCTAAGCCCCTCGTTTTGAAGGGAGCAAAAGCCGGAAGTTGGTTCCGGCACGATTCAATGAACTCAGGCAATCAAACAATGCCGCAACGAGACGTCCTCACGCTGCGAGAAGTCGCGGCGATTCTCCGCTGTTCGAAGACACATGTCTCCAACGTCGTAAACGGAAAAATTGAGGGCATCCCCACGCTGACCCACGTCCGCATGGGGCGGCGGATCATGATCCGATCCTCTTGGCTACACGACTGGATGGAAGCGAACAAAACCGGTGCTAGCATCTGACACATGCCAAGACTCATCGTCGTTGACGCAGAAAAGAGGAAAGGAAATGCGTCGAAGACGGTATCAGCGTGGCTGTTTGAAGCCTCGCAAGCGAAAAGGAAGGCTCTACTGGTACGCGCAGTGGAAGGAAGGAGGACAGAAAAAGTCGAAGGAACTCGGTCTGTGTTCGAGCGTTCCCAGAGCCGATGCTGAAGCGCTCTTGGCTTCAATCCTTCGTCCGATCAATACAGAACTCGGTCATAACACACTTGAACTATTCACCTTCAAGAGTTTTCTCGAGAAGGTTTATTTACCAATCTTCCGCCAGAAGTGGAAGGCTTCCACGGCTGAAACTGAGGAGTATCGATTGCAAGCGCATCTCGTCCGAAGTGTCGGCGATCAGCTTCTACATAGGATCGATAGGGATCGCCTTCAGGCGGTCTTGAATTCGGCCGCCCGCGCGGTTGGCCGGGATGTGCTCGACCATCTCCGCTTCCGGTTGCGGTCCATCTTCGAGCTGGCGATCAGTGAGGGCGTGATTGAACGCAATCCGGCCACTTCTCTGTTCACTCCTCGGCATCATAGAAAGGGCAGGCAGAAGCTGGTGCTGAAACCTGTTCAGATTCTAGAGATGCTTGAGGTACTCGACACCCGCGAGAGGATCATTGCGCGACTGGCAATTTTAGAAGGAATGCGCCCGAGCGAAATCCTCGGCCTACAACGTCGAGACCTGGACGTGGACAGCGTGTGGGTTCGCCGGCGCATTTTCAAGAGCGACATCGATTCACCCAAGAACGACAGATCAGCAAGGAGAGTGGCGCTATCGCAAGGGACGGCGGAGCTCTTGAAGGAGTGGGTCAAGAATCTTGCCTCAACGAAGGACGAGGCTTGGCTCTTTCCGGCGGTCACTTTGAAAACGCCAATTCGCCGGAATAACCTGTGGCGGCGGAATTTTGTTCCGAAGCTGAAGCCGGTCGGGCTCGAATGGGCAACATTTCAGGTCATGAGACGCTCCTTCGCCAGCTTGGCAAAACAAGCCGGTATTGACGCTCATACTCGGTCGGCGCACATGGGTAACAGCGTCGATGTGAACGAAAACGAATATGCGGTCAGCAGCTTTGAGGCGAGGCTGGCAGCGGTTCGGAAATTGGAGTCTGCGATCAAGAAATGATCGCGGCCGGGGAGCCCAGATTTTGGGCGCTTCGCACCGTTAATTCAGTGAGGGACTCGGTTCAGACGGCTTAAGGTAGTAAAGGTAGTAACGGCGGAATTGGTGGCGGCTCTAGCTCAACAATGGGGGCAAACAGAACAGCAGACTGACTGATAAAAACAGATTTGGAGAAAATGTTTTGATCAGTTCAGAAGCGGTCCTGGGTCTGCCCCAATACGAGATTACAAACATTGAAAGAGAGAATGGCTGGGTAGTTTTATCGGCCCGGTATACCGGGCCGATAATCTGCCCAGCCTGTGGCGGCACGAAACTGCGAAGCAAAGGGCGGCACCTGCGCGAAGTCCGGCATGAGAGCTGGGGCGAGCGCCGCTGCCGGCTGCGCTTGGAAGCGCACACATGGCAGTGCCGCGGCTGTGGCGTGCGTTTCCGGCAGCGGTTTCCCGGCATCCTGCCGTACAAACAGGCCAGCGAGCCATTCCGCCGCAGCGTGTTCCTGCGGCACTGGGACGGCATCAGCCGCAGTCGCCTGGCGGCTCGGGAAAGCATCGGCAGCGCGACCGTGGAGCGCTGGTTCCAGGATTTCCTGCGCCGCGAGCAGGCGAAGTTGCAATCGGCGGGCTGCCCGGAGGTGCTAGGCATCGACGAGCACTTCTTCACGCGCAGGCACGGCTATGCGACGACGTTCTGCGATCTGAAGAACCATCGCGTTTATGATGTGGTGCTCGGGCGCAGCCAAGCGGCGCTGGAAAGCTATCTCGCGCACCTGCCGGGCAAAGAACGCGTGCACCTGGTGTGCATGGATCTGTCCAGTAGTTATCGCGCGCTGGTGCGGAAGCACTTTCCGCAGGCGCACATTGTGGCGGACCGCTTCCATGTCATCCGGGTGATCAACTGGCATTTTACGGCCTGCTGGCGCCAACTGGATCCGCTGGGCTCACGCCACCGCGGCCTGGTGCGCCTCATGCGGCGGCATGAACGGAGCCTCACGCCGGAACAGCGCGAGCGCCTCCGCGCCTATCTGGAGCAAGTACCGGGCTTGGCGGCCATCTACGATTTTAAGCAAGCGCTCTGCGCTTCGCTGCTGCGCAAGACCTGCAGCCAGAAACAATGCCAAAAGCTGGCACCCCGGCTGTTAGCGAATATCGCCGAACTGCGCCAGTCCGGCTTCGCCTCCCTGGCGCAGCTCGGCGATACGCTGCATGCTTGGGCCGGTGAAATTGCAGCCATGTGGCGTTACACCAAAAACAACGGCATCACCGAAGGCTTCCATACCAAAATGGAGGTCCTGCAGCGGCAAGCCTATGGCTTCCGCAATTTTCAAAACTACTTCTTTGTCAGCTGCTGCCCGCCCTAGGCCCCCATTGTTGGTCTAGAGCCGTCTAGAGCCGGTCCGGACATCTGCGATTTGGAGCGGGAGACGGGATTCGAACCCGCGACATCAACCTTGGCAATATAGCCGTCCAATG
>DASVAE010000074.1:0-109064 GCA_036376495.1 Candidatus Sulfotelmatobacter sp.
TGCGGATTGGCGATTCCCGCCTTCTGGGAAACGTCGGTGAACGTGCCATCGCCGTTGTTGTGGTACAGGATGTTGCTGACACCATTGTAGTTGTCTGGATGACAGTAGGAACGAACGCCATTCGGCGGTTTTTCTCCGCAATAACGGTTGTTCTTGAATGTCCAATCGACGTAGCGGGTGATGAACAGATCGAGCTTCCCATCATTGTCGTAATCGAAGAAGCCCGCGCTCGCGCTCCAGTCGCCACCTCGCACCCCGGCTTTGGCAGTGACGTCGGTGAAGGTTCCGTCGCCGTTGTTGTGGTAAAGGATATTGCCACCGTAGCCGGTCACGTATACATCTTCAAAGTTATCGTTGTCGTAATCGCCCACGGCCACACCCATGCTGTAGTAGCCTTGGGGCATTCCAGTGAGACCCGCCCGCTCGGTGACGTCTGTGAAGGTGCCGTCGGTGTTCTGGTGGTAAAGACGGTTCCAGAACTTCTTGTCGGATTTGTCGGGCAGCTTTCCATCCGGCATGGGATCGGAAAGCTGCGCGCCGTTGGTGAAAAAAATATCAAGGCGGCCGTCGTTATCGTAGTCAAAAACAGCAACACCGCCGGCCATGGTTTCGATCAAATATTTGTTAGAAGTTGCAGAGTTCTGCAAAGTGAAATCAACATGGGACTGCTCCGTGATGTCAGTGAACTGAACGTTCGGAGTTGATTGGGCAAGCGCAAGCGAGGATGTGAAGATCAGTGCACTCGAGCATCCCAACAACCTGAAGCATTCACGCAGCCACCCCAGCCGCGAATTACTGCACACGCTCACCTCCGGGATGGGGTGCGCCTCTCGTCTTGGATATGTTTCGTCGCGTCTTTTCCAATTCGCTATTCTCCTGGTCAAGGCGCGTGAACGAGTCAAGTGCCGTCTTGCTCTCTTCGAGATTACCGAGTCTGCGGTAAATTCCCGAAAGCACGTAGTAATAAGAAGACGAGCGTGAGTTCAAAGTGATGGCGTGATTCAGCGAATCGGCGGCAGCCTGAAGCTGGCCCTTGCGCTCCTCGGCGCGCGCTTTCTGAAACCAGGCGGAATCGGATTTGGGCTCGAGTGCCAGCGCTTTCTGCGCGTAATCGAGCGCTTTCTCGTAATCTCCGGTGCGGTTGTAATAGGCGCTCAGGTTCACATGGGCTGAGACAAACTTTCCCTGACGCTGCTCGTTGAGCGCGATTGCCTTTTGATAGCTCTGAACCGCATCCGCATCGTTGCCCAACGCTTCCTGTGCAAACCCCAGGGCATCGATTGCTTCTATGTAACCAGGATCGAGAGTGATGGCAGTTTCAAACTGCTTACGAGCGGCGAGCCAATTGTCTTGCAGAGAAAGAAGCTTACCGAGATTGTAGTGGCTCTCGCCGGAGTTTGGCGCATAACCAATTGCTTGCTCATACTCTGTTTGTGCGGCATCAAAGCGTCCAATGATCATCAGGTCCCGACCAAGGATTTTGTGGGCATCAGCATTTTTGACATTCAAGCTGAGGCACTGCGCCAATGATTTGATGGAATCCCCAATCTTTTTCTGCGCGAACTGGGTGTAGCCCAGTGCGTACCAACCCCAGGAAGAGGCGGGGTGAGCTTTCACGTATGCTGCCAGCAAGGGCTCAACTTCCACATACTTGTTGCCGCGAATATAGCTCTCGAATTCGGCAATCTTAACCGGATCGTCATCAGTACTCGCTGTGCTATTGGCGAAGTCTGCGCCAGCAGGAACTTGCGCAGATGTTTCCGGGAGATTAAGCCTGTTCACACTCTGCCGGGAATTCAAGTCTCCTGGATTCAGTTCCACTGCTCTTTGATAAGCGGCGATCGCTGCGGTTGTTTCGCCCTCTTTTTCCAGCACGATTCCCAGAAAATGCTGTGCCACTGCGGAATTAGGCTGCAGTTTAATGGCATGACGAAATTTTCCTTCTGCTTCCTGCAACTCCCCTTTCTGAAGAGTTGTGCGTCCCTCTGAAATATCAAGCTCCGCATTCTGGTTGCGTTCATCAGTTGCGGAGAGTTCTCGTCCTTTCTTGACCTCGGCAGCACCCTCTTGTTGCTGACCGCTTCGGGCCAGTGCCAGGCCTAATTGATAGTGTGCTTCGCCGCTTGTGGGATCCAGACGAGTGGCGTCGCGAAGCTCAACGATGGCATCGTTGACCTTGGCCTGATGCAGCAGTGCTTTGCCCAACGCGAGGTGTGCCCGGGCAAAATCTGGCGCAATAGAAATGATCTTCCGCAATTGTTCAATCTGTTTCGCACTCCCGTGACTGGGACTGTTGCCATACGCTTCGGCAAGGTTGAACTGGGCTTTAATGAGGGTAGGATCGATGGAGATAGCCTTCTCCAACTCGGTGATGGCTTGATCCACGTCAGAGAGCAGGAGCACGGCACCCAAATTTGCGTGGGCATCAGCGTAATCGGGGCGAATGCGCACGGCCTGACGAAATTCGTTGCTGGCCTGTTCGTCGTCACCATTCTGGGCCAGTACCAGGCCGATGTTATTGTGAGCTTCAGCATATTCAGGGCGCAAGCGCAGAGCTTCTTTGAACTCGGCCATCACTTGACTCGTATCGGATCCTTTGCGGCCAAGCATGAGACCGATGATGTTGTGCACTTCCGGGCCCAGTGTTCCGTGGGAACCTGCTTCGCGAAGCCCCGTGATAGCCGCATCCCAATCGGGAGCGGGAACAGCTGACGTGGCATTCAGCCCTGCTTCAAATTGAGCGACGGCGTACTGCAGGAGGTTTTGTCGAAGAAACACAATGCCAAGATCGATGAAACTCGAAGCGGTCGTGGGCGACAGCGCGATTGCTCGCTCCAGATTCAATCTCGAGTTTGCCAAGTCTCCTTGATCGCGCTGGCCCATTCCAAGCAAGGCATAGCTCGCGGCCGCAGCAGGATCGAGGCGGACACTCGCTTGGAGTTCAGAAATGGCCTGAATTTTGGCTCCGCTGAACCACAGGGCGGCCCCGTAATTGTAATGAACGTCGGCGGAGTCCGGGCGAAGCGTGACGGCACGCTGCAGGTGCGGCAGGGCTGAAGCAGTATCCCCCTGCTGACCCAAAACAAATCCAAGAAGGTTGTGCGCATCGCCGTCGCTTTCATCAGCGGCAAGAGCCCGCGAGAGGTGCTCCTTTGCGGCGTTGAGATCACCTTGCGAAATGGCAGACTGAGCCTGCGCCACGTACTCATTGGTAGCGAAAGATTGTGGCGACGTTTTCCGAGTTGCCGCGGCTTGCTGCTTTAGGGTGAATCCCAGCCCGTAATATGCCTCACGCATCTCCGGATCGTTTTCGAGCGCACGTTCAAATGCATCCACGGCTGCCGACAATTCACCGTTCTGGCGCAGCGTCTGGCCGAGTTCGCATTGCACGGTGGGATTCTTCGGCTGAGCCCGCGCCACGCGGCGCAGGTGCGAGAGGGCTCCGGCAGCATCTCCGTTTTCACGCAGAGCCAAGCCCAAATTGAGATGTGCTGCCCAGCTATTCGGCTCCAGCGCCAGGGCTTTTTTAAAGCAAGCTATAGCGCCAGCCAAGTCGCTGCTCTTGGCAAGAGCAGAACCTAAATTCGTGTAAGCCCGCGCGTACTTCGGATCCAGAGACACGGCTTTGCGCAGTTGCGAAATTGCATCCGGAAGATTTCCGCGCCCCATCAGAAACGCGCCAAGCCAGTTATGGGCTTCAGCTGAAGTTGGAGCGAGTTTCACCGCCTGCTGGAAAGCTTGAAAGGCCTGGGAGTAATCGTTCTGGTCCCAATAAGCTTGTCCTAATTTGATGTAGAGTTTCGGACTGCGTGGCTCACGTTCGAGCGCAGACCGAATCTGCGCGACAGACGCTGGGGCATCGGCTTGGTTAAGTTGGCGCGCATTCTGCGGTGAGGGGGACGCAGCGGCAGGTGCCCAGGGCACCAAGAGAACTGGGATGATGCACACACATGCAAGGCGGAGTCTGCTGTTCATGGCCCTGGAGGTTCAGCACTCAACAAATATATTCCGTATGCTCTCACCCCGCGGCGAAGTATGCAACGCATCGGGCTGACCGCGGATCACCTTCAACAAGCTCCGTTCTCACAGTTATGCCAGTACATATCCCAGCCTAAATAGCGTGTGGTGGCTTCGTGAACGGCCGATGAAACAGTCGCGAGATTGGCGGCAACGTGGTGTTCAAAACCACGCTCACAGATGAAATGGAGCAGGTGTTGCAGGTTCGGAATCTCGACTACGCCCGCGCCGCCGAAAGTGTTCAACGCATCATCGGTGAATCGCCCTTCGCCGACATAGCCGCGCATCTTTCCTGCAACATCATCCGTTGAAAAGCGGGCGAAGCTCATATTCTCGGGTCTGATTACCCCCACGCAGGTCCCGAACGTGTTCTCCTTGCCAACGGTTCCGGCAATGATTTCCTGAAAGTCCATTTTCACCGAACGGAAGAAATGCTTGGGCAGATTGGAGCAGTGGAAGCAGACCGCCTTGTTCGGATCTGATCCATAGTTGTTGTTCCAGTCGAGTAGCGCCGAAGGGGTCCCGGAAGCCAATTGCAGAGCGTGCATGCCCAGCACGCCGCAAATATCTACTTCGCAGGCGCTGGACAGAAGTTGATTACTCATCATGCTCATCACCGTGCAAGGAACGATTCCGAGATTCTCTTCGATCGAGGTCCAGCATTGAACCGCGCTGATTGTGACCTCGGTTGCCGTCATCCATTGGTTTACGACAGCCCCTAACTTGGCCATCTTCAACAGGGCGGGAGCCGGAACGTTGCTCGTGTCCACATACTTCTTGATTTCCGCTAATTTGCTCTGCGCCTCATCATCGTTGTCTTTCATGCGCTGGATGCGCCCGAGCACTTCGGAGAGGTCGAGCGTCTCGACGGAAATGCCCTGCGATTCCAAAATTTTTTCGCTGTATCGGACGGTGTTGAAAGCGGCCGGGCGAGCTCCGATCGATCCCACTCTAAGATTCCGAAATCCGTTCACCACCCGGCATACTGCCGCGAACCATTGGAGGTCTCTGGCGAACTCAGGGGAATCGGGACTCTCGGTGTGCAGGGTGGTAATGGAATACGGAATGCCGTACTGGCGCAGATTGTTGCAGGCTGACATCTTGCCGCAGAAGCTGTCGCGTCGGGAGGCAATTGTCATTTTTCGAGGGTCGTCCGGTGTGGCTTGAATGAGCACAGGTACCCTGAGATCCGCCAGACGCAGCGTGTCGGCGATGGCGCGTTCCTCGCCGAAGTTGGGCAAGGTCACGACAATGCCATCGATGCGATCGCGGTGGCGCCGGAAGAGGTCGGCGCAACGCTTCGACTCCTCCCGTGTTTCCACGGCCCCGTACTTACTCTCCTCGGCAGTCAAAGCAACAACCTGAATATCAGCCGCTTCCAGCACACGGACCATCTCTTCGCGGCCGCTCTTGGCGAGGTGGTCCGGGAAAAAGCCTCGATTGCCGACGATGAGGCCCATCGTCATTTTCTTGTGAGCCATAGAGTGCCCCCGATCGGAATGCGTACTTCCAGTTGTTCCGTGCCGAGCGCACGAACCTGCAAATCGGAACTCCAACCCAGCGCTCGTGCTTCGCCCCGTGGCGGTCTGAATGGATAAAGTGCAGTAATCGTTTACCCGTGAAGGCACTACGGTATTCCCAAGCGAGTGGGATTGCAACTCTCGTTGGAATAGTTTGGGACGCTCCCGCTCACTCTGATGAGCGTCTCAGACGCAATTGGAACCCGGCAAGAATGCAAAAAGCCAGAAGAAGTTCTTGGTCAGCGCGCGGACGATTCGGCTACTTTGCGGTGTCTCGTCGTTCGATTCGACTTCTCAGGAACGATTGCAGAACCTACCGCGCGGGCTAATGCCGTGGACTTGCGAAGCACTAAACTTGTGACAAGTTCGTAACTGTGTTGTTCCCGCGAAGAAGTTGAATTCTCGACTTCGTTCAACAGTGCGTTGAAAGCAATCTCGGCTAAGCCGTGTTGCGACATCTGAACTGTCGTTAGGGGCGGAATAGTGAACTCGGCAAGATGGATGTCGTCGAACCCAACCACCGAGAGGTCATCCGGTATCTTGATGTTTTGTTCGTAAGCCTCTCGTAAAACTCCAATGGCGGTCATATCGTTCGAGCACATCACGGCAGTAGGCCGCGCACTCATCTTGTTCAGCTCTAACAGTGCATTCATGCCTCCTTCCATCCTGTGATCTCCGATCACAACCAAGTCTGGGGAAAGGCCGATCTCCAGCATGGAGGTTCTGAAAGCGTCCCGCCTGGCGCCGGCCGACTTTAAGTGCTCGGGCCCGGCAATAAACGCAATTCGCGTGTGACGCATAGCCGCGAGATGCTGAACTGCCTGTCGAATTCCGCTGATATAGTTGATGCGGATGTTGGCAATGCCTGGTACGTCGGGCCCTACATCTACGAATACGAGCGGGACCTTACGATCGCGAAGGTGTTCGATCAGCGATTCTTCCATGCCAAAGGTTAAGATGGCCACGCCGTCCACCCTGCGTTCGATCATCCTGCGCACCGAGGATTCCATGCGTTTGGGATCGTGCACGGTGGAGGTCAGCAGGATCTCGTATTTATTTTCAACGGCCAGATCTTCGAAGGTCTGAACTATTTCCGGAAAGAATGGATTCGTAATCTCCGAGACAATCAGGCCGAAGATGCGGGTGCGGCCCAGTACCAACGCACGCGCCTGAGTGTTGGGATAATAGCCCAGTTCGTCGACGACGCGCCACACTCGTTTGGCGAGTTGAGGATCGACCGTGGGAACACGGTTGATGGTTCTGGAGACCGTGGCCGTGGAAACTTTCGCCCTCCGGGCAATCTCACGTATATCCATTCGTTGGGTGGTCGGGGGCTACTACTGCGCAACATCTTATCACGATGCGCCCAGGCATAAGTTGGAAAACGTTTTCCAAGCGCCTACACTGAGTCTAGCCTTAGGGAATGCCCACTGCGTTGGCACGCCGAGTTCAGTGGCTGTGATTACGTCTCGAAGACTGAACATGCCTGACCACTCCGAATCGTGTAGCCGCAAGGCAAGAAGTCAGGGCACTCATTCGCAAGATGGAAGGAACGCTCCGGTGAGATATCAATATGCTCCGACTCTTCGGGCAGCCCAATTCTGCTGCTTTGTTGCAACCCTCTGGGCGTTGACGACCGCTTCCGCTCGCGGTCAAGAACCCTACAAGAAGCTCCCTGCAACGCCTGGTCCGATGCTGAGCCAAGGCACTCTGCAATTCGAGACGCCCGATTTCAAACTTACATTAGTCAAATCTTCGCAGACGCTAGCGGCTTTGGAGCCGAAGGCGGCAGCGGATTTCGATTTCACGCCTGGCGACCTTTTGGTCGAGCGCTCCCAAAATGGATATTTTCATCTGGGAGACATTACTCTCCGCCTGCGTGCTGGAAACGCCGGAGCATGGAAGAACTATTCGTCGGCAGAAACACGAACGCCGGTGAATGTGCTTGCCGTCTCTCCAGGCGAACTCGCCGCTGCCGATCTCTCGCCTGCATTCCCGGCCGACTTTCCCTTACAGGTCACGCGCTTCTGGGCGATTGAGGCGGGAAAACTTGTCTTGCGCTTTACGTTGAAGAACAGGTCGTCTGAGAGCATTCAGATTGGTGGGCTGGGTATCCCGATGGTCTTCAACAACGTGCTCAACCATCGGTCGCTGGAGGAAGCACATGCGAAGTGCTCTTTCTATGATCCCTATATCGGAGAAGACGCGGGATACTTGCAGGTCACGCGCTTAAGTGGTCGGGGACCCGCACTCGTTGTGGTTCCAGACGGGAAGACTCCTTTCGAAGCTTATAACCCAATTCTGGATAAGCCCGATCACTGGGGTGCAAAGCCTGTATTTACCGACCCCACACCGAGGGGGATCACGTTCGAAGGCTTCTACGAGTGGATGGTGCATACCCAAGCCTATGCGGAGAACGAATGGAAAGCTGCTCGGCCCTGGAATATCGCAACCGTGCTCGAACTCGCACCAGGAGAATCGAAGACATACGGACTCGAATTTCTGCTGTCCGACTCCATCCGCGATATCGAGAAGACTCTCGCGGATAACGGCCGGCCTGTTGCTATTGGAGTGCCGGGGTACATCGTTCCCGAGAACATTGACGCGCGTCTTTTTCTGAAATATCTGAGAAAAGTTAAATCGACGGCGGTTGATCCACCAGGCGCACTTAGATTGGATGCAAACGGCACAGCGGGTGCGGGCTGGAGCGCTTATACGATTCACGGAAGGATGTGGGGCCGGTCGCGGTTAACCATCACATACGAAGACGGGTCTGTTCAGACCATTCAATATTTCGTGACGAAACCTGAAGTTGAAGTGGTCCGCGAGATGGGACGCTTTCTGACATCGAAGGCATGGCACGATGATTCGAAGGATCCTTTTTATCGGACTCCCTCAGTCATGACGTACGACCGAGACCTCAATCAGATCGTGATGCAGGACAACCGCGTATGGATTGCGGGCTTAGGAGACGAGGGCGGAGGAGGAGCCTGGCTAGCGGCCATAATGAAAGAACTGGTTCAACCGGACAAAGAGGAACTGGAGAAACTGCAGCAGTTCGTTGACGGAGTTCTGTGGGGCGGTCTGCAATACAAAGAGGGTCAACATGCCTACGGAGTGCGAAAGAGTCTCTTCTACTACCAGCCGGACGAAATGCCTTCTGGATACTATCGCCGCGACTTCGACTGGAGTACATGGACGAGTTGGAACAAGAAGGCATCCGAGCGAGTCGATCGCTCCTACGACTATCCGCATGTGGCGGCTGCGTACTGGGTGTTGTACCGCCTGGCTCGCAATCATAAAGATCTGGTGACGAATCATCCCTGGGATTGGTATCTGGATCACGCATATGAGACCTCGATTGCGATGACTGATTTCGCCGCTGAACTGGGAGCATTCGGACAGATGGAGGGAGACATCTTTTTGCAGATCTTGTTGGATCTCAAAAGTGAAGGACGCGCCGAACAAGCTGCCAAGCTTGAGGACAGAATGCGTGCCCGCGCGGAGCGTTGGAGAAGGGAAGCGTATCCTTTCGGCAGTGAAATGCCTTGGGACTCGACCGGCCAGGAAGAGGTCTATGCCTGGACAAAATACTTCGGTTATGAAGACAAAGCCGAGGTAACCCTGAACGCGATTCTCGGTTATGATCCGACGATTCCGCACTGGGGATATAACGGGAGCGCGCGCCGCTACTGGGACTTCATTTTTGCGGCTAAGGATCGCCGCCTGGAGCGGCAGCTTCATCATTACGGCTCGGGCCTCAACGCTATTCCAGTGCTCAGCGAATATCGGGAACATCCCGACGATTTTTATTTGTTGCGAGTAGGGTATGGAGGAACGATGGGGCCGTTGACCGACATCGATTCTGACGGATTCCCGTCGGCGGCATTCCATGGATTTCCCGACATGTTGAAGACAGACCCCATCACCGGAGACTATGGCCCGAACTTTTTTGGCCACGCATGGAACACGGCAACTTACGTGGTCAATCATCCCCAGTTCGGATGGCTTGCATTTGGCGGGAATGTGTCGCAAAACGGCAAAGTGATTGAGGTGACGCCACTCGATTCGTATCGCGCTCGCGTATACGTTGCACCATTAGGTTTGTGGCTGACACTGGAAGCCGGGAACTTTGAAACCGTTATGATCAATACGAATACAGGCAGCGTCCGGCTGGGGTTGGCAGGCGCTACGGCGTTCACGCCGTCGGCCCGATTGCGAGTCGATCAACCTGCGGGAAAGAAAACCGGCGCGTACCATCCGCTACAAGCGCTGGGGACTGAGCGAGGGGCGTGGGCTGTGCCGCTCAAGAAAGACGTGACGTGGATCGAATTGAGCCCGAAATAGCCGCGAAGGATCGATCAGAACTTTACTTGCACCGGCTTGCCATTGAACGCAACGGTCTTCTCTGTGTGCAACAGCTTCACTGAAATCGTTCTTTGAAGGGGAGCTAGCATCCGTGAGCCAGGCTCGAGAGTGAGATTCAGTGTTCGTCCGGCGTCGTTCCAAGTGAGGCGCGTGCCCATCCATTCACCCGCGCGATAGTCGAACGAGCGGCCGTCGTCCTCGTAGAGCAGAAAGGATCCGTCGGCACCGGGGTAAATCGAAAGCGAGAGAAGCTGATCCGCCGGTTCGCTGGTGTACTGTTTGACCGGGCCAAAGGGCAGAATTGTTCCAGCCGCGATAAAGAGCGGCAGGCTCTCAAGATCGACGGCCCTGTTGATCTCGCGGAATCCCTCCACGCCATCATTCGTCCAGAAGTCATACCAATAACCCCGAGGCAGATAGACGGAGCGGGTGCTCACGCCTTTCTCAATCACTGGCGCAACCAGGATGTGGGAACCCCACAAGTACTCGTCGGCACGCGCGACGGCGACCGGATCGTCTGGATAATGCAGCCACAGTGCGCGCATGACCGGCATACCCGTGGTGGCGCATTCGTGTACCGTGCTGTAAAGGTAGGGCAACATGCGATAACGCAGTTCCAGGTACTTTCTACAGATCGGCTCGACTTGCGGATTGTGCAGCTGACCGGCATCCGGAACCGCAGCGCCATCGTAATTGCGGATTTCAACGGGTCCAGGATCGCCTGTGTTCCAACCCCAGGGAAGCCGCAGTTTCCAGGTGCGGCCATGACAGCGGAACAAGGTGCAGAATGCTCCGAATTGAAACCAGCGGAGATATAGCTCCGCGGTGAATTCCGATGTGGGTACGAAGCCTCCGATGTCGGTTCCCCAATAAGGAATACCGCTGAGCGAGGTATTGATCGCGATCGAAACTTGGGTCTTCAACGTTTCCCAAGTGGAGTACACATCTCCCGACCATAAGAAGGAAGCGAAGCGCTGCATTCCGGCGTAGCCATTGCGATGCAAAGCATAGGGACGTTCGTTTGGCCGATCGATTTGCGGGCCCTCCCAGTGCATGCGGTTGCGTGCCAGACGCGATGCAATGTCGAGAGGGTCGCCTTCGTCTGGCCACCAGCCGTCGACTCCCAAGGCGAAGTCTTTTCGATGGGCATCCCAATAGCAACCGGCGTTTTGCGCGTCGAATGACGCTAGCTCGCAGACGTCGTGCGCCGTCCCGTGGAGTTTATCGGTCAGAATTACATCGTGAAGCACCACGCGGAAGTTATCTTTGTGAAGTTGTTCGATGATCTCTTTCGGGTCAGGAAATACGCGGGAGTTCCAGGAAAAAGATCCATTTTCCGTGTTCCATCCGGATGGGCAGAAACCAGTGCCGAGATAGATCAGCGCATCGCAGGGAAGCTTTTTGTTGCGAAATGTTTTGGCCTCAGCGAGAACTTCTTCTCGGCTGGCCAGGGTGCGATGCGATTGCTGGTATCCCAGGCTCCAGAGCGGCGGCATTTCGGCGTGACCGGTGAGCCGAGCGAATTCTGCCATGATGATTGTGGGATCAGATGAGCCGACGAAGAAGATGTCGAGAGGGGCACCTGCACTGGATGGACGGAATGTACTTTGATGTCCCGTGAAATCGAAGGTTCCGAAGGGCTGATGAATGAACATTGCCCAGCCTTCGGTGCTGATTATCCACGGAATAGGAACACGTCCGCCGTGCGTTGCCAGGCGGTAGGCACCTTGCCCGCTTGCCATGCTGTCGCTTGCGCCGCGCCGATCGAATTGGGGGCCGCCTTCGCCCAGGCCCAACAATGGTGAATTGCCGGTCGCGAAAGAGACTAAACCGCTTCTCGGATCAATCTTGAGTTGCTGAATCTGACGAGCTTTGAGCGTTGAAATTGTGAAAACGAGCGGAGTCTGCGAGACGTGAACCTGTAAGTTGCCAACCTGAAATTCTTTTGCGGGCGAATCAGTCTGCAATTTTTGGGGCGGGGATCCCCAGGATGTGTGCGCAAGCGAACCATCCAAAGGGACAGCGGCGGCCTTGCCTTCTCTCACCGGCAGCACAGACAGTCGAACCGTGTGCTCGCTGATGGAAGTGATTTGAATCTCCCGCTCGGAAGCGGGCTCTTCCAGGAAAATCTTCGCAACCGCACTGCGCGGCAAAACAGCGGCTGCCGATGTTGCGGCCAGTTGCTTAAGCACTCGGCGGCGATTCCACGATTCCTTCATGCGCAACTCTCGTTGTGAGGTTTAGTGCGAGTCGCGGGCAACGCGAGCTCCGCTGTGACCCACCAGGAAATCCAGGTCGGCGCCGAGATGTGCCTGTTGCACATGCTCCACGTAGAGGCGTTCCCAGCCGCGCTCGGGAAGAGGCGGAGCCGTCCATTGTGCGCGGCGGCGGGCGAGAGTTTGATCGTCTACGTCCAGTCGAATGAGTCGTTGAGCAACATCCATGGTGACAAAGTCGCCCGACTGCGCCAACGCGAGTGGGCCACCCGCGGCAGCCTCGGGCGAAATGTGAAGGACGACGGTGCCGTAGGCGGTGCCACTCATACGCGCGTCGGAGATGCGGACCATGTCGGTCACGCCTTTCCGCAAGAGTTTCGGAGGAAGCGGCATATTGCCCACCTCCGCCATGCCGGGATAGCCGCGCGGGCCGCAATTCTTAAGAACCATCACGCAGCTCTCATCGATATCGAGGGCCTCGTCATTAATACGGGCATGAAAGTCTTCGATGGATTCGAACACCACAGCACGGCCTCGGTGCTGCAGAAGATGAGGACTGGCTGCGGACAACTTGATCACCGCGCCATCCGGTGCCAAATTTCCACGCAGCACGGTGATGCCGGCATTTTCTTTAAACGGCACGGCGAACGGGTAAATTACATCGCGATTCCAGCAAGGCGCTTCCTTGACATTCTCCCAGATCGACTTGCCGTTCACGGTAAGAGCATCGCGATGCAAAGCCCCAGCGTCGCCCATTTCCCTGAGGACTGCGGGAAGGCCGCCAGCGTAATAGAGATCCTCCATCAGATATTTTCCGGAGGGTTGCAGGTTCACCAGGCAGGGCAGAGTTGCGCCGAGGCGTTCAAAGTCCTCGAGTGCGAGCGGCACGCCAATGCGGCCAGCGATTGCGATCAAATGGATGACCGCGTTTGTCGATCCACCAATGGCGGCATTGGCTCGGATGGCGTTTTCAAATGCCTCTCGCGTCAGAATGCGGGACATGCACAAATCTTCTTGAACCATTTGCACAATGCGTCGACCGCTCAACTGCGCGAGAGTACTGCGGCGCGCGTCGACGGCGGGAATCGCAGCATTGCCCGGCAAGCTCATGCCGAGAGCTTCCACCATATTGGCCATCGTGGACGCCGTGCCCATGGTCATGCAATGCCCCTTCGAGCGATGCATACAGCTTTCCGCTTCGAAGAAGTCAGCCAGTTTCATCTCGCCGGCACGCACCTGTTCGTGCATTTGCCAAACGCCGGTACCTGATCCGAGATCGTGGCCGTGAAATTTCCCCGAAAGCATTGGGCCGCCTGAGAGGCCAATGGTCGGCAGGTCGCAGGAAGCGGCACCCATAAGAAGAGAGGGAGTCGTCTTGTCGCAGCCCATCAGCAGAACTACGCCGTCGAGAGGATTTCCGCGAATGGATTCCTCCACGTCCATGCTGGCGAGATTGCGGAAGAGCATGGCCGTGGGACGCAAAAGCGTCTCGCCGAGCGAGAGGACGGGGAACTCCAGTGGGAACCCGCCTGCCTCCCATACACCACGCTTCACATGATCCGCTAGTTCTCGAAAATGGGCGTTACAGGGAGTCAGTTCGGACCAGGTGTTGCAAATCCCGATTACAGGACGGCCATCGAAAAGATCATGGGGCCAGCCCTGGTTCTTGATCCAGCTTCGATAGAGGAAGCCCATCTTGTCCTGGCGTCCAAACCATTCTTGGCTGCGGAGCTTTTTCATGGAGACACTGCTCAGAAAATGAATTGGTACAACCCGTCGCTTAGAGCGCCTCGATCATATCGTAAAGAGCTGCGGTAAACGTAATCTCAATTCGCTTGACGAGCGCTCAACCGAGGTGGATGATCTCGGAAATCCAGAATAGCGGCGAAATCGTGTGCGATCAAACTTAATGAGATCGCGTGAAACCGGGAATTCCATGAACCTTGAGACGGTAAACGATTACTACGGCGCTATAATTCGTAACGATATCCGCGATGGGGGAGAAGGAGTTATGACCAAGACGAAAGGAATGTCTCGGCGTGAGTTTGTCAGCACAGCGGCAGGAGTAGCGGCTATTTCATCTCTGGCTCCCCAGTCTCTTTTTGCGGCAACAACAAGGCCTGGATCCTCCGCAATCGCTGTCTCCGCTCTCCGCGATGAACGCGATGACCCAAGTTGGAAGGATCAAGGGGTGGAGCATCTGGCCAAGTCTCCTCATGCCAAATTACGTGACATTCCAGTGCATGCAGTCACGATTCAGAGCGGATTCTGGGGACGCCGGCGCGAGATCAACGTGACAAAGAGTATTCCGAGCATGCATGACTTGCTCGAGGCCAACGGGCGCATGAACAATTTTCGCCGTCTGGTGGGGAAGAGCGACGCCCCCCAAATCGGTCCGGTGTTCTCCGATTCCGATGTCTACAAGTGGACGGAAGCGGTTGGGTTCGTGTTGCAGTCGGGCGACCGTCCTGAACTGCGCGCCATGGCCGAGAAACTGATCGACGAAGTTGTAGCCGTCCAGGAGCCCAACGGTTATCTCAATACTTACTATCAGGAAGAGCACAAATCCTTGCGGATGCTTCCACAAACGCAGACCACCGGACACGAACTCTACAACATCGGCCACATGTTGCAAGGAGCCATTGCTTACTATCGGGCTACTGGCGATCGCAAGCTGCTGGATGCGGGCATT
Organism: Candidatus Sulfotelmatobacter sp.; assembly: GCA_036376495.1. Taxonomy (GTDB): domain Bacteria; phylum Acidobacteriota; class Terriglobia; order Terriglobales; family Acidobacteriaceae; genus Sulfotelmatobacter. Next base: position 14,814 of record DASVAE010000074.1, read on the forward strand.
CGCTTCGTGAATGATTTTCTCCTGCCCAACTATGGCCCCGCTCCGAAGAAGCCGATTGTTTCCGGACATCCGGAGATCGAGATGGGCCTGATTGAGCTTTATCGCATTACCGGAGACAAGCGCCAACTGGACTTGGCCGGCTACATTTTGCAAGGTGACAAGCGCATCGAACTTCCGGAGCGCCGAACCATTTATATGTTCAGCGGCACTCCGTTTACTGCCAGAACTAAGTTAGAGGGGCATGCCGTTCGCGCCATGTACGCGTGCTGTGGCGCGACTGACTACTACATGGAGACCGGGGATGAAGCGTACTGGCAGACCTTGAACAAGCTCTGGGACGATATGACCTCGACCAAGATGTACATCACCGGAGGCGTCGGTTCGCGATCCGATGGCGAGGCATTCGGCGATGCTTACGAGTTACCGAATTTCCGGGCTTACGGAGAGAGTTGTGCCGCCATCGGCAACATGATGTGGAACTGGCGCATGCTGGCCGCTACCGGAGATGCCAAATTCACTGATGTGATCGAGCGAGCGCTGTACAACGGCATCAACTCCGGTATGTCGCTGGATGGTGTCATGTATTGCTATCGCAATCCCCTGGCCTTCGACGCAACCACGGGCGACAAGATTCGAAATCCGTGGTACGACGTTACCTGCTGTCCGCCGAATCTTGAGCGGACGTTTGGTTCGCTGCCGGGATATTTTTACAGTACCAGCAGCGACGGCGTGTACGTGCATCTTTATGACAACTCGCAACTCGACTGGCATCTGGAAAATGGCAGCGGGCTGAAAATTACGCAGAAGACCAAGTATCCGTGGGATGGCGGGGTGGAGATGGAGGTTGCGCCGGCGCAGTCGTCTGAATTTAGCATTTATCTCAGAATTCCCGGATGGGCGGACCGCGCAGGCGTGACTGTGAATGGAAAAGCCTGGAGTGGCGTCACACCTGGAAGATACTTGAACGTGCGGCGTCAATGGTCGCAGGGAGATGTGATCCGCCTGCAATTTCCAATGATGCCGCAGGTGCTGGCGGCTAACCCGCGTGTGGCGGACGATACCGGCCGGGTTGCGGTTCAGCGCGGCCCTTTGATTTATTGCCTAGAGGGGATCGATCAACCGCAGGGAGTCGAACTCAGCGAGGTGGGCCTCCGAGTGGGCAAGCAACCGGAGTCGGAGTTTCACAGCGAATTCAGAGGCGATCTGCTCGATGGGGTTGTCGTGCTGCATCATCCTGGCTTGGTCTCGGAGAACCCTGGATCCAGTGTTCTTTACCCACGCTATCGGGGAGAGTCGGTGAAGACCCGCCGAGTGGATCTGACGTTTATTCCCTATTACGCATGGTCGAACCGTATGGCGACGGGCATGCAGGTCTGGACACCTTTGCTGGAATCGTGATTGCCGCGGTGGACCGCAATTGATGGCAGGTTCGGGGACGTGCCGATTGTTGCGCTGGAGAATTGCTGTCCTGGTGAGTGCGGCGATAGCGATCAGCTATCTGGATCGGCAGACACTTCCCGTTGCGGTGAATGCTATATCGAAAGACATCCCTCTTTCCAACCTGCAGTTCTCCACGTTGCAGTCTGCGTTCTTGCTTTCGTACGCCTTCATGTACGTTGGTGGTGGGAAGTTAGCCGACGCTCTCGGGACGCGCACAGGGTTCACGGTAATCATGATCTTCTGGTCGCTGGCTTGCGCGAGCCACGCGCTGGCAATGACGTTCGGGATGCTGACGGTAAGCAGGTTCTTGCTCGGCATGGGAGAAGGTGGCGGGTTTCCTGCCGCTACGCGAGCGGTGGCGGAGTGGTTCCCAACCAGCGACCGTTCTTCCGCAATGGGCATTATCAATGCCGGAACTTCGGTGGGAGCGGTGATTGCCCCGCCTCTGATCGCCGTCATCCTTAGCTTTGCGAACTGGCGCTGGATCTTCGCCATCTCGGGCGCGCTCGGACTTTTGTGGACAGCGTGGTGGCGGTTTTCGTATTTCGTTCCCGAGCGCGAGAGGGGGAGAGCCGATGCGGGAGAGTTGCCACAGGTATCCGCGCCAAGTCCACGCTGGATCTCTCTGCTGCGCATTCGGGAGGTCTGGGGGATGGTCGTCGCAAAATTCCTGAGTGATGCGGCCTGGTACTTTTATCTCTTCTGGTTGCCGAAATACCTGTACGACACGCGCGGGTTCGACACCAAGGCCGTGGGAACATTTGCCTGGATTCCGTATGCTGCGGCTGGATTCGGATGCCTCGCGGGAGGATGGTTCTCCAGCTACCTGATACAGGGCGGGTTCTCGTTGGATTTCGCCAGGAAGTTAGCCCTCGGGCTGAGTGCAGCCGTCATGCCGCTGATTATTCTGGTTCCGCATGTTGCGGTGTCATGGGCAATCGCAATTTTCAGCATCGCTTATTTCGGGCAGCAATCCTGGTCAACTCTGATTATGGTTTTGCCAACTGATCTTTTGCCCCGGCGGGTGGTCGGCTCCGTCGCGGGATTAGTGGGCTTTGGAGGAGCAGTGGGCGGAATCGCATTCGGACAGCTCGTCGGCTATTTGCTGGATCACGGAATCGGCTACCGCACTGTGTTCATGCTGGCGGGAATGTTTCACGTGGTAGCATTCCTGATCATTTTAGGCGCGATTCCCGCTTTTCAACCTGCCGATATCGAGCGCCGCCTGGGATATCAAGGAGCTCAATGAAGATCAAAGAGATTCGCACGCGAGTGTTTCGGTGGCGAGGCAAAACGACTCCCTTGCCGGCGCACTTCTGTACGAATCCCATGGACCTCCTGCACTTGCCACAAGCATCCATGGGCACGTTCACCTTTCATGAATGGCTCGTAGTCGAAGTCTTCAGTGGTGATGGCTCGGTAGGCATCGGCAATGCGGCTCTGGCTCCGCAGGTTGCCAAGCAAGCAATTGACCTTTACCTCAAGCCCCTTCTGGTCGGAAAAAGTCCCTGGGACGTCGAGTTCCTCTGGCAACACATGTATCGCAAGACCATGGCGTTCGGCCGCAAAGGCATCGGTATGGTTGCGATCAGCGCGCTTGATATCGCGCTATGGGATCTCCTGGGGAAGGCGGCAAAGCAACCGGTCTTCCGCCTGCTGGGAGGACGAACGAAGCCCCGCATCCCGGTATATGCGAGTCGTCTCTACGCAACCGAGTTAGGCGAGTTGGCTGCGGAGGCGAAGCGGTATAAGAGTGACGGCTTCAAAGCGATGAAGCTTCGCTTCGGGTGGGGACCAGTGGATGGCGCTGAGGGCATGCAGCGCAATGTTGATCTGGTTCGCACGGTGCGAGAGACGGTGGGAGACCATATTGATGTAATGGCTGACGCCTATATGGGGTGGACGCTCGATTACGCGAAGAGGATGCTTCCGCTGCTGGAGCCTTTTCAGCTTCGCTGGCTGGAAGAGCCCGTCATCCCTGACGACATCCATGGCTACGCCGAGTTGAAGTCGTACGGGCGAATTCCAATTGCGGGTGGCGAGCATGAATTCACCCTGTCTGGGTTTCGGGATCTGCTGCAGGCTCGCGCGTTGGATTACATTCAGTTTGATACCAATCGCGTGGGCGGAATCACTCAGGCCCGCAAGATTGCTGCGCTCGCTGAAGCGCACGGCATTCCCGTGATTCCACACGCGGGCCAAATGCACAACTATCACGTAGTCATGGCAAGTCTCAATTCGCCGATGGCGGAATACTTCCCGATTGTGGACGTTGAGGTGGGCAATGAATTGTTCTGGTATCTGTTCGCCGGGGAGCCAAAGGCGAAGGACGGATGCATTGATCTGGCTGATGATGTGCCCGGTTTCGGGCTGTCGATGAATGATGCTAGTTTGCGAGATTTCGAGATTGTCGACTAAAGGAGTAAGAGAGATCCGATGATGCGGCTCGTGCAACTTAAGAAAGGACATGTGCGGCGCGTGGCACTCGTAGAAGAACCTCATCTGCGCATGCTCGACGGATGCACTTCGGTCTATGAATTTGCCACCTGCGCCCTCCGGACAGGATCGAAGCTCAACGATTTGGCGCAGACGCGGCTTACCCCGGAGCGCTTGGATTACGGTCTTGTGTATGGCGGGAAATCGGAATGGAAGCTCTTGCCGCCGATTGATCATCCCGAAGAGCCTGCTCGTTGCATGATCTCGGGAACTGGGCTCACTCATCTGGGCAGCGCGCGCGATCGCCAGTCGATGCATGCCATGAGCACAGATGAAATGACCGACAGCATGAAGATGTTTTATTGGGGCCGGGAAGGAGGCCGTCCGGCCGCGGGACAAGTCGGCATCGCTCCCGAGTGGTTCTACAAGGGCACGGGGACCAGTCTGCGCGCGCACGGACAGCCGCTGGAGATTCCGTCTTATGCAGAGGACGGCGGCGAGGAGGCAGAAATTGCCGGCATCTACCTGGTGGGCCCAACTGGAACGCCTCATCGCATTGGCATGGCCGGGGGCAACGAATTCTCGGACCATCGCTTCGAAAAGAAGAACTATCTCAATCTGGCGGGATCGAAGCTGCGTACCTGCGCGCTCGGCCCTGAACTCGTTTTGGATCCAAAGTTTTCCTCGGTAGCGGTGAAGGTAGAAATTAGCCGCGGCGGGGGGCAACTGTGGTCGGGAACGTTTCGAACTGGCGAGAATGAAATGTGCCACAGTTTACGAAATCTCGAGCACCATCACTTTAAGTTTGAAGCTCACCGCCGTCCAGGTGACGTTCACATACACTTCTTCGGCACCGACTGCCTGAGTTTCGGAGCCGGCATCAAGCTGGAAGATGGTGACGGGATCCAGGTTTCGTTTGAGGGATTTGGTCGTCCGCTCTGCAATACCGTGCATGTGGCAAAGTCGGAAGCCGTACCCATTGAAGTGAGTTCCTTAGGATAAGAGAAATGTCCAAACCGCAGGTAGCAATTCTAGGCTTGGGAATCATGGGAGGCGGGATGGCTTCGCGCCTCGTGTCCATGGGATTTCCGCTCACCGTGTACAACCGAACCCGCGAAAAAGCAGAGAGATATGCTGCTTCCGGAATTTTTGTCGCGAACAGTCCTCGGGAAGCATCGACGCGAGCGAAGGTGGTGATCGCCATGGTGGCAGATGACGCCGCATCCCGCAGCATTTGGCTCGGACCAGCGGGAGCGCTGGCCGGGGCTGCTCCTGGGACGCTGTTGCTCGACTCCAGCACGATCTCGGTGGCCTGGGTGAAGGAACTGGCCGCGGCGGCGGCGGAGAAGGGATGCCAGTTTCTGGATGCGCCCGTCACCGGAACAAAACCGCATGCGTCATCGGGCGAACTGTTCTTCATGGTGGGAGGCTCGGCCGCAGGATTCGATGGTGCACGTGAAGTTCTTTCAGCGTTAGGAAAAGAGGTGCTGCATCTCGGCCCCAGCGGTAGCGGCGCTCTCATCAAACTGATTAACAATTTCGTCTGCGGAGTCGAAGCAGCTTCCTTCGCCGAGGCCATGGCGCTGGTGAATGCAAGCGGTTTGGATTGCGAAAAATCCATTTCTGTTCTGGGGAACAGCGCGCTCGCCAGTCCGCTCATCAAAAGAATGCTGACCAGCATGGGGACGAATGATTTCACTCCGAACTTTCCGCTGAAACTCATGACGAAGGACATTGGATACGCGATAAACGAGGCGGGCAGGCTTGGGGTTCCGCTCCAGACCGCGATACCTGCATTGCAGCTATTCAAGAATGCGGTGGAGAAGGGCTTGGGCGATCAAGACTTCTCGGCAGTACTGAAAGCAGCGGGGAAGAATTGAGTCTTTTACCAGGCGAACCGGACGAGCGAAATAGATTGCCGCGGCAAGGAGAAGTACAGGTGCAGCGAACCCTTCTGGATCGGGACCGACTCCGGAGCCGTCAGAAGTTGGAGCTGTCCTTCCTTTTGCAATTGCTCGTGTTGAGTGGCAGAAAGCGACCGCGGCGATCCCATTTGCTTCCATGCGGCGAAGGCATTGCTGTGAGTAGAGTCAATGCGGAAATGCTCGACGACCCCGCGCGTCACCTCCGAGGGGAGTCCGTCTAGAGTCAAATCAATCTCAGCTGCTGGGGCGGAGACGTCGTCATCATGGTAGTTCCAGATCAACAGCTCGACCTCGTGTTCCCTGCGGCTTGCGATCACGTTGATATCCGGCTCTTTTCGAACTCCGGCGTGCAGCACCTCTTCAGTCGCCAGGGTCGCCGAACTCTTCGCCCTGACCCGTTCGCTGCTCAAAAAGCCGAACATCCGAAAGGCATTCAGTACTGGTTTATCGATGCCGTTAGTGGCTAACTCGCGAAAACCTTCAAACGGCGGCTGATCTTCAAACTCGAATGCCCAGGTTACCGATCCAAGAAAGTCAACGTGCTCGTTTCTGGCCAGTTCATAAATCCTGTCCAGGACCTCGGTCGTGTAAACGGCATAGAGCGGCCCATTGCGATAAGAGTTTTGCGGATTGGTTTTTGCCGAGCAGGCGGCGCAGCCTTCCGGGTCAGATTCGCCAAGCACGATGGGTGTATGCCGCCATTCGGGAAACGACTCTACGATTTTGAAACCCCGTTCAATCGACTCCAGTTGCCGTGCGATTCCCATTTGCACATGATCACCCTCCCACTCTGGCGAGCCCTTGGGATGATACGAGATGAAATCCAAACGCGATCCGACCTTGCCGCTGGCGTAGTTTTTCTGATGAGCACAGTGTTCCAGAAACCTACGCAGAAACTCTGCGGCTTTTGGGCTGGCGGGACCGGTGCTATCGGGTCCTCCCACGCGAGCTCCCGGAATCGCGCGCAAAATCGCATCCACCGAGAAATCGTAGAGCTTAAAGTATTCCTCTGGCGTGCCCTTCCAATAAGAAATGTCCGGCTCGTTCCAGACTTCCCATAGCCAGGTGTGTACTTCCCGATCGCCGTAGCGCTGGCGGAGATGTCGCGCAAACTGGAATACGAGCTCTGACCACTTGTGGTAATCCTTTGGCGGGTAGGCCCATCCGGTGAAGATATCGCCCGCGGGGAAATTGTGGCGATATGGTTGTGGGTGGGTCGAGAGAGCTTCGGGCATGAAACCGACTTCCACCAGGGGCTTGATGCCTGATGTGTGAAAAGCATCGAAAATCTGGTCGAGAATCGTCCAGCTGTAAACCGGCTTTCCCGCATCGTCCTCGGTATAAACATTCGTCGATCCCCACTTAAACGAAGAGGATCCATCTCCCGAGGTCAGAAGATTGTGCACTCGTACATACACGGGAGTGTGGCTAAGAGCCGAGAGTTCCGCGAGCAACTTCCTGCCATTCGAGGCATAACTGTAATTGGGCTCGTCATAGCCGAAGTAAGTCCAAATTGGAGCGAGCGGGCCATCGGACTGATTCGCATGTACAACGATTTGCACCGTCTGCGGAGTTTCTTCCGGCCAGGAGTACATGCCGGAAATGAACAGCGAGAGAAGAACAATCGCGCCCAAGCACACGCAGCGCTTCGCGAACGATGCAAAAGGGAGGATTTCGTTATGCATTGGTCCGACGCATCATACCTTCGAGAAGCCGCGTTAGACTACTAGGCATTGGAAAATTCATGGAATCTCTTACGCGGGCAAATCCGCAGATTGGCACGAGAACCTTGGTCTCAATGGGTTGTTCTGCTCACATTCGTGTGGCCGTGGTGATCTTCTTGGTGCAGACTGCGGTCTTCGGGCAATCTGCTGATAATCGCATTGAAACAATTGCGTCGGCTTTGCGCAACCGTGAATTCGATAACGCTCTTCAACTGCTTCAGCCCGCATTGCAAGCATCACAAACAAATCCCCAACTGTGGATGTTCCAGGGCTTGGCTTATTCAGGAAAAGGAGATCAGAAATCGGCTCTGAATTCCTATCAAAGCGCACTGAAGGTATCTCCTGACTATCTGCCAGCGCTGGAGGGAGCAGCCCAACTACAGTACGAGACCGGAAGCCCGGAGGCTGTACCCCTTCTGCAGCACGTTCTGCGATTGCGTCCAAATGACGCCACCAGCCACGCCATGCTGGCGGTAATTGCATATAAGAAGAACGACTGTGCCGCAGCTGTTGAGCATTTCTCGCGCAGCGAGTCTCTCCTGAATTCCCAGCCGGGAGCATTGCAGGATTACGGAGTCTGCTTGTTGAAGCTGAAACAAACAGACAAGGCCGTGCAGGTTTTTCAAGATATTCTGGCATCTCATCCAGACGATCCTCGCGCGCGCCGAGGCTTGGCAGCGGTACAACTTACCGCGAGACAGCCGCAGGATGCACTTTCCACCTTACGGCCCCTGCTGGCTTCAGATCCGGATGTCAGCACGATGCAGCTGGCGGCGGCTGTGTACGAGGCGAACAAAGACACGCCTAATGCGGTCAAGATTCTGCGTGAAGCGATCGTCAAGAATCCACACAACGTTGCACTTTACGTGGACTTTGCCGACCTCGCCATGAACCATCAATCGTTTCAGGCAGGCATCGAAATGCTCAACGCGGGTCTCAAGCTGCAGCCAACCGCTGCGGAACTGTATCTGGCGCGGGGTGTTCTCTATGTGCAGCTTGCCGATTATGACAAGGCACAAGCGGACTTCGAAAAGGCTGAGCAGTTGGATCCGCATCAAGCCCTGAGTGCGGCGGCGCAGGGGATGGTGGCGGAAGAGAAGAACCAGAACGATCCCGACCGAGCACTAGCCACCGTACGTGAGAAGTTGACGAAAAAACCACGTGACGGATTCCTGTGGTATTTGCAGGCCGCCATCCTGTCGCAGAAAGCTCCTGCGGCGGGCTCTGCTGAGTTCGAACAAGGCCTGCGTTCAGCGAAAAAAGCAGTCATTCTGCAACCTTCGCTCTCCGCGGCACACAATGTATTGGCCAAGTTTTATCTCGATTCCGGGCAGCCTGCCCTCGCGGCGAAGGAATGCCGGCTGGTATTGCAGCAGAGCCCGACAGACCAGACGGCGCTCTATCATTTGGTTCTTGCGCTTCGGAAGACAAATGAGCAGTCGGAAATCCCTGAGTTGCTCAAACGGCTGGCCAACGCTCGCCAGCAGGCCACCAGGGAGGAAGGGGAACGCAACCGGTACAAGCTCGTAGTTTCCCCGCGTGGTCAGTCCAACTGACCAGCCCAACTCTCCGCTGGAGCCAGTAAACCTTTACTCAGAAGCGGGTGCCCGAGGATAATAGACTGCGTTTTTCCGACAGGCCCTTTAGATGAACATCACCCGTCGTTCGTTCGTACTGTTCTCCTTGTGCGTTTCTGCCCAACACCTTCTTGGCCAGACGCAGGGTATTGCCACGCGCGACGTGAAGGCGCAGCCTAAACCACCGCCCTCCGGCCGGCCTTTCAGTGCACATTTCACCGACGTCGGGAAAGAGGCCGGTCTGCACGCGCCCGTCATCTACGGCGGTGTGGAATCGAAGAAGTACATCATGGAAGCCAATGGCTGCGGTTGTGCTTTCATCGATTACGACAACGACGGCTGGACGGATATCTTTTTACTCTCGGGCACCCGTTTGGAGGGCGATCCACCCGAAGCCATGAATCGCCTGTACAAGAACAATCGCGACGGCACTTTCACCGACGTAACGGAAAAGTCAGGCTTGAAGTCAGTCGGCTGGGCGAACGGAGTATGCGTCGCCGACTACAACAATGACGGCTTCGACGATATCTTCTGCACCTACTTCGGACAAAACCGCTTGTACCGCAACAATGGCGATGGCACGTTCACCGACGTCACCAAGGCGGCCGGATTGTTGGAATCTGGTCCGGCGAGATGGGGCGCTGGCTGCGCCTTCCTGGATTACAACCGTGACGGTCACCTGGATCTTTTCGTCTCCAACTACATCCGGTTTTCGTTCGAACACGCTCCGGCTCCCGGCGAGAACTCGACCTGCAATTGGAAAGGTGTTCCGGTGAATTGCGGGCCGCGAGGGCTTCCCACAGGCCGGCATTCCCTGTATCGCAACAACGGCGACGGCACGTTCACCGATGTCACGAAACAAGCTGGGATTTCCGCGGCAACCGAAAGCTACGGAATGACCGTAGTCACCGCCGACTTTGACGAAGACGGATGGCCCGACATTTTCGTAGCATGCGATTCCACGCCCAGCCTGCTGTTTATGAACAATCATGACGGTACTTTCCGCGAAGAGGGAGTAATGCGCGGCGTCGCGTTAAGTGACGACGGCATGGAACAGGCCGGCATGGGCGTAGGCGTCGGCGATTACAACCTCGACGGACATTTGGATCTGTTCAAGACGCATTTCATCGGCGACACCAGTGGCTTCTACCGGAATGACGGCAAGGGAAACTTCGATGAAGTAACTCGCGCGGCAAAGACGGGCGTGGAGACGCGTTTTACGAGTTGGGGCACCGGCATGGTGGACCTGGATAACGACGGATTTCCCGATGTATTTTTTGTGACGGGAAGCGTATATCCCGAGGTCGAACGCAAGTTGCCGCAATACCCGTACAAGACGCCCCGGGTTTTGTTTCGCAATCTCGGCAACGGTACTTTTGAGGAACTTGATACCCAAGCTGGAGAAGCTATTAGCACTCCTCATAGCAGCCGCGGTTGTGCATTTGGCGATTTCGACAACGACGGCGACATGGATATTTTGATTGTGAATATGAATGAACCGCCCTCGCTTCTGCGAAACGATCTGAAGGTGAAACAGAACTGGCTCAAGGTCAAGCTGGAGGGCGTGAAGTCAAATCGAAGCGCGATTGGAGCCAGAGTACTGGTGCGCTACGGGACTAAAGTGCAGGCGCAAGCGGTGCTCAGCCAATCGAGTTACTATTCCTGCAACGATTCACGCCTGCATTTCGGTCTTGGCGCTTCCAGCGTGGCAGATGTCGACGTGTACTGGCCCAACGGCCTGCACGAGCAATACAGAAAAATTGCCGCCAATCAGCTGGTCACGATTCGAGAAACTTCGGGAATTGTGACCAGTAAGGGCTGGAAATGATCCTTTAACGCAAGTTCCTGAAGCTGCCACCCGTGAAAAAATATTCTTGACAGTCCTCGCCCATAATCGTTATACATTAGCCTCGAAAGTAAACGTTTTCTCAAACCGGCCCCCTTGCGGTGCTCAACTGACTGATCATTTGTGGAGGGATCCATGCTAAGAAGCATGCTGTCTCGTCGTCCCGTGTGGTTGTGTTCGATTCTTTTGTTGTTCACGGCCACAACTTTTGCTCAGTTCACCGCCAGTATTCAGGGGGTTGTTCAAGACCCGACGGGCGCCGGAGTCGCCAAAGCCACTATCCATTTGGTGAACCTCGCGACCGGGAACACGACGACTGCGGCCAGCGATGAGGCTGGCAACTATCGCTTCGTTAGTCTCGCCCCGGGAAGTTACAAAATTACCGCCGAAGCGGCCGGTTTCTCAAAATCTGAGGCGAGCGTCACCCTGCTCACAGAGCAAAACCTGAATGTGCCGATCGCCCTTAAAGTGGGCTCCATCAGCGAGTCCGTGGTGGTCAGCACAGAGGCGCCGGTGGTCGATACCGCCGATAGTCGCGTTCATCTCACCCTCGAGAACCAGGCCGTTGCGCAATTGCCGATCATCGGCCGCAACCTGGTCACTCTGGTCACCATGGCCCCGGGAGTCTCAGGTTTAGGAACCAGCACCTCGGGCAGTCCAGCGTCCGGAGTCGACAACTACTCCACCGAAGAGCAGGTTGATGCGAGTGCTAATGGCCAGGGCCAGAACAACAATCAATACGTGGTGGACGGGCTCGACGTCACCAGCGGGATTCGCCAGGGCGTGCTGAACCTTACTCCTCAACCGGAATCGATCCAGGAGACCAGTGTTCAGGTGAATACGTTTTCTGTGGAGCACAGCCGCGCGGCCGGACTGCAGACGATCTTCACGACCAGATCTGGGACCGATTCGTTCCACGGTTCCGCATCGGATTGGTTTAACTACCAGAAGATGTATGCCAATCAACACTTCGTGAGTTCCTCCGATAGCCCCTACAAGCCCTTCCACACAAACAACATGGATTTCGCGATCGGCGGCCCCATCATCCCGCACCGCGGTAGCTTTTTCTATTTCGCCGTGGAACCCATGCGTTCATCGGCCAGCGCCGGCGGTTCTGTAACCTTCGCTGATCCACAGTTCATCTCCTTCGCGCAGACAAATTATCCGGGTACGGTAGGAACCCATGTGCTCAGTACTTATCTGCCTTCGGGAGTGGGCGGCATTACTGTGCAGCAGACGGCACAGGACGTTTTCGGCTCTGATGCAGGTGGATGCGGCACAACCGCGGGACAAAACGGCGTGCCATGCACCCTGCCCATGATCGATCAAGGTTCATTCGGTGCGACGCAAATTCGGAACGGCACGCAGTACTTTGCACGCATCGATCAGGCTTTCAAGAAAGAGCGAATTTACGTCAGCCTGTTCCGCACGCTTCTGCTGACCGGAGCGGCCTCGCCGATGCCGCAATTCTCGGCTTTGAACAATACCTGGCAAGTAGCCGGACAGGTCTCATGGACGCACACGTTTTCGTCCAATACCTTGAACGACTTCACCGCGGGACTGAGTCGAGTGGAAGGGGTTTTGGGCAGCGGCGCCAAGGATTACACCGTGCCTTCCATATCCGTAAACGGGATCAATGCGGATGCAAACCAGGCATACGGCGTCGGCTTCGCGCAAGGCGATTTCATTCAACACAACTATCACTGGCGCGATGTCCTGACCCATGTGCGTGGTACCCACACATTGAAGTTCGGGTACGAAGGCTGGTATGGGGATGACGTTGAGCCCTTCCAGGGGCCGTGGTCGCAACCAAAATTCTCGTTCAACAACTTGCTGGCGCTGGCACAGGATGCTCCTACGAACGAGAACGGCATCATGTACAACCCTGCGACCGGGACGCAACAGTTGTGGAATTGGGACGCAGCGGCCAGAACCTTTGGAATATTTGTAGAGGATACCTGGAAGGCAAGAAGAAATCTGACATTGACCCTGGGCTTGCGCTATGACGATAGCGGCAATCCGTGGTCAAAAAGCCCTTCCACGGTATTCGGAAACTTCTATTTTGGCGCGGGCAACACCATCCAGCAGCAGATCGCGAGCGGCTACGCGAAGGGTACACACAACGCGCTGCTCCATTCTGTCAACAATCTCTTTAGTCCTCGCATTGGTTTCGCCTGGGACCCGACCGGGAACGGCGATTGGGCAGTGCGAGGCGGATTCGGCATTTACAACAACTGGCTCACGTCTGCGAACGTGCAAGAAGAGTTCCGAGGCAGTCCACCGGGCCTGGTGCTGCCCACATTCTTCGCCGGTGGCACAGCGACTGCGCAGGCGCCCATATTCGTTCTTGGAAACAGCAGCAAACCGCCGTTTGGATTCGTCTTCCCAACCTTCCAGGGTGGCCTGAATGCGCAAGGAGGAGTGCCTGGCACGAACTTCTCCATCGGCGGGATCAACCCGCACTTGAAGTCTCCGAAGTCCGATATCTGGTCTGTGAGCGTGGAGCGCAAAATAAGCCGGGTCTTCGCCGCCAGCGCCGGGTATAGCGGATCGCATTCGTACGACATTGTCGGTAATGGCAACGCCATCGGTCTCGTCTCCTATGGAGTGGACATCAACGTCCAGCCGGGAGACCTGATCACTCACCAGAGCATTGCGCCAACTCGACTCAACTCGAGCTTCGGGTCCATCAGTTACGCCGATAACAATCGCTACGGCAACTACAACGCCGTTTTCTTTGATTTCAAGGGACGATTCTCACGCGGGTTTGTAGATCTGTCCTACACTCGATCGAAATCGAAGGACGACGCATTGGCCTATCCGGATCCCTTTAATTCGGGCGCCTACTACGCCCCATCCATCTTTGATGTGCCCAATCGCGTCTCCCTGAGTTGGAATTATTCTTTCAGGGGTCTGGACAAAGCAAGCGGAGCGGTTCGGCGCTTGACGGGCGGTTGGGGTCTCAGCGGCACCACGATCTTGCAGTCCGGATATCCGTTCACAGCGCGAAACACCAATTCCTATAACCCAATCTGCGCAGATACTTCGCCAAGCGCGCCTGCTTGTCCATCGGCTGCGAATCCGGCTGTGGGCTATGCGCCAGGCAGTGGAGACTACAACGCAGACGGCAACAATCTCGACTACCCGAATGCCATCAGTTATCACCAGTCCACTGATAACAAGGCTTGGTTGACCGGGGCCGTTCCCAAGAGCAACTTCGCGGTTCCGGCATTCGGGCAGGAGGGTAATGAGAAGCCCATGCAGTTCCGCGGGCCGAATTTCTTCGAAACGAACATCAACCTCTATAAGGACACGGCCATTACAGAACGCGTGAACTTCCAATTCCGGTTTGAAGTCTTCAACCTTTTCAACCGGCCGAACTATGCAACGCCGGATGACAATTTCCCGGACGGTAACTTCGGCTTTGCCACGGCATCGCACGAGCCGCGGTTCTGGCAAATCGGAGGGAGAATCTCGTTCTGAACGCAATGCGGTGAATGTCTAGTAGGCACAGTGACGGCCGGCAGCCTTCCCCCAAGAAGTGCCGGCCGTATCCGCCACGATAACATCTTCCTGGTACGACACTTTCACTTCGAGCGGCATAGATTACCATGTTCAAGCGGAGGGGCTTCCGCATATCGAAGCGCTCCGCGTCCACGGGAAACATGCTTCGTGCACTCAAGCTGATCTGCCTGGCAGTTTTGTTTTCCTGCTACGTGGTGGCGCAAACTGCAGCTCAAGGCGTGATTGAGCCGATTGCCTCCGCATTGCGTGCTGAGGAGTTTGACAGAGCACTCAACCTGCTTCAGCCAGCACTTCAAAGATTTCCCAACGATCCCGAGTTATGGACCATGCAAGGTGTTGCGCAGGCCAGCAAAGGGCAAAAGCCAGAGGCACTCACTTCATTTCGCCGCGCCCTGAAAATACTTCCCGACAATGTTCCTGCTTTGCAAGGGACCGCGCAGATCGATTACGACACGGGCAATCCAGAAGGGATTCCTGTGATTGAGCATCTCCTTCGCTTGCGCCCCAACGACCTCACAAGTCACGGAATGTTGGCGGTCCTGGAATTTCAGCAGGGGCAATGCTCGAAGGCGGTGACCCATTTCGAAAGGGCGGAGTCGCTGTTTGAAGCGCAATTGCCAGCCCTGCATGCGTATGCCGCATGCCTCGTGAAGCTCAAACGCTTTGAGTCCGCCGCAAACGTGCTCCAAAAGGCTGTGGTTCTGAAGCCAAACGATCCCCGCGAGCGAAAAGTCCTATCCTCAGTCCAGTTGATTGCACACCGACCGCAGGAGGCCATTGCCACCCTCGAGCCATTGCTAAGTACGGCGCCGGACGCGCAGACATTGGAGTTGGCGTCCGCCGCGTATGAGGACGCTCATGACACCGAGAAAGCCGTTGATGCGTTGCGGCGCGCCATTCTGCTGGAGCCGGAGAACGCCCAGCTCTACGTGGATTTTGCCGCGATCTCGGCAACGCACCAATCATTTCAAGTCGGAATCAACGTAGTGGATGATGTATCCACCTGTTACCCAAGGCGGCCCCGCTATATTTTGCGCGTGGAGTGCTTCACGTCCAGCTTGCCGAATACGAAAAAGCCCAGGCGGATTTCGAAAAGGCATACGATCTCGATCCCAGCCAATCATTAAGCATTGCAGCGCAGGGACTGGCGGCTGTGCAGCAGAACGATCTGACCAGGGCCCTGGCCGGCGTTCAGGAAAAACTGACGCGCAAACCCGCCGACCCGATCCTGCTTTATCTGCAAGCGGACATCCTTGCCCAGCAAGGAGCGGAACCGGGAAGTTCAGAGTTTGAAAGCGCACTCCGTTCGGCCAAGAAGGCAGTCACTCTGCGTCCCACACTGGAACCGGCCCATAGTGTGCTCGGAAAACTCTATCTGCAAGGTGGTAAGTACTCCGAAGCTGCTGCTCAATGCCGCAAAGCGCTGGACATTGATCCCAAGGATCAGACGGCGCTCTATCACCTGATCCAGGCATTGAGGAAGACTGATAAAAGGACCGAGATACCAGAACTGCTGAAGCGTCTTGCCCTTCTGCGCCAGCAAGCTACCCAGGAGGAACGTGAGCAGTATCGCTACAAACTCGTAGAAGGTGATACCCGATCCAAGCCGTGAGTCCAGTGATCAAGATATGGTCAAGATAAAGTCCCGGACGCCTTCGTCCGGGGTTGGCTCTTACCCAGGTCAGGATTTCAGCAATACGTAAGTACTGTAGCCTTCCTTGTCGATGGTCATGAACGGCCGCATCGTGATACTGCTCCCGTCCGCTGCGTTAGCCACCCAGTCTCCGCCCGCATTATTCAGCGGCTTGGCTTGCAGCAGCACAGTCCGCTCGAACGTAGGCTGCGATTCAGCGACTGCCATCAATACAAGGGGCCCTTGCATCAGCGCCACATTGTTGGGATGATTCGCGTCGACAGCCTCCAACCGTAGAGGCATGGGAAGCTCAAGTTCCACGCGGTCGCCCTCTTTCCAGGTTCTGCGAATGCTGGCGAAGGTTCCAGGCTCAACCTGGGCCGAGACGCGATTGCCATTCAGCATCAGCACTGGATTCGGCCTCGCCCAGCCGGGAATGCGTACATACAGCGTGTATTCCTTGGGCTGCGAAGCGGAGACCTGTATCTGAACCTTGTTATTGAAGGGGTACTTCGTCTCTTGCTTAAGGCCATACTTTCCGCCCCCGTCGCTCCATTGCAAACTGGAAGGCGTGAACAGATTCACGTACACGCCGTCGGCAGAGCGAAGGTAGGTGCTCACGTGATAGTCAGCGGCAAGCTGCGGGAAGGTTCCGGAACAGCAGGGCCACTTATTGCCGTACCAAACTTTTTTTGCAGTCGTCGAATAGTCTGAGTAATAAAAAGACGTTCCGTCAGCCTGTATGGGCCAAGCTCCTAAAATCGTGTTGTACAGAACCTGCTCCATGCTGTCGCCGTAACGCGCTTCCTTTGTGACGCACAGCAGGTATCGGGTGATCTTGAAGTGTCCATAGGCTCCGCATGGAGTCTCGAAGCTGGCGTGAGTCTGGGTCAGGCTGTTGCCTAGCTGTCCGGTCCCGGGCTCGCCGAACGCTTCGTTCGGACCCCACCCTCCAGTCGCAAAGCTTTGGGTCTTCACCAACATCTCGAAGCCATTCTTCGCCGCTCGCAGATGCTTTTCGCTGCCCAGCGTGATATACGCCTGCATCGCGGAACTGAATGCGTTGACATGACTGTACGCGTGCTCGAAGGGAAGCACATTGTTTCCTTCCGCCAGAGGATTGAAATACGTATCATCTTCGAGATACTTCTTTGCCATGTCGCGATAGAAAGACTTGCCGCTGCGCTGATAGGCAAGGAATAGATTTTCCGGAAGGGTGTACGTCTCGTCCCACGTGTAGGCTGTGTCCTTATGGGGCCGGGAGCGCTGTTCTGCGCGGGACAGGGCTTTTTCCGGCAAGTAGGCCACAATTGCGCGAGTAAGCTTCTCGTGAATGTTCATGGCCATGGGATCCTGCGCGTATTCATGGGCGTCGATCAATCCGCAGGAAAGTTTGTCATACGTGTAAGCGGGAAGCCGGTAGTCGACGAAAAACTTGGCCTTTGGATCAAGAGTCTCCCCGTAACCTTTCACCAGGCGATTAATCTTCGTGCGGGTCGGTTCCGACCCGGTGACGGCGTAGGCTCGGGCCAGCCCCGAGACGTATTGCCCGAAAGAATGTCCGGCGATGAATCCATGAAAGTCATTCTTTTCCAGGCTGAAG
Source organism: Candidatus Sulfotelmatobacter sp. (assembly GCA_036376495.1). Taxonomy (GTDB): domain Bacteria; phylum Acidobacteriota; class Terriglobia; order Terriglobales; family Acidobacteriaceae; genus Sulfotelmatobacter. The sequence goes on from DASVAE010000074.1 coordinate 32,523, forward strand.
CCGGTAAGGTCATACCAGCCGCCCATATCTTCACCCGGAGCAGGCAGACCGGCTACCTGCCGAAAAACCTTCAGCATGCGGTCCTCATCAAGATTAAGGAAACGCGCATGATTTTCGTCGAACTGACGCTTCATCGGTCCGTCATGGAGCTGGACATCGCTGTAACGGAAAGTGACGAGTGGCGTCGATACAGCGACCAAACTTTTTTCGGAACCATCCCACGCGGGAAAGGCTCGCGCTGCATAGATGCCCGCAGCGGTAGCGCTCGTGGTTTTAAGGAAACTTCTACGATCGATGCCAGACGCCATATGCCTTCGCCCCCGGGAATCCTGAGAAATCGTTTACCAGAGAATCCTATGACCGCTGCCGTCTGGCGTCAATCGTATTCCGGAACATCGCCTGTAGAAGGAATGCACCGAATCAGGCGGCACTCTCGCGATTTACGAGCTTATCAATCTCCGCCACTTCGACTGGATTCAAGCGGAACTCCGCCGCGCCAATGATCCCCTCCACCTGTTTGCGGTTGCGGAAACCGACAATCGCACCCGTGACTGCCCGATGCTTCAAGGTCCACGCGATCGCCACTTCGCCCGGAGATCGACCGTGATGCTTGCCGATTTCCCGCAGATGCTCCACTATTTTCAGATTCTTGGATAATGCGGGCTCCTGGAAGCCCGGCAGATTGCGTCGCCAATCTTCACGTAGAAAATTTGCTACTCGCTCGCGCGTCATCGCGCCGGTCAGCAGGCCCGCATACATTGGCGAATACACGATCACGCCGATGTTTTGCTGCTGGCAGAAGGGAAGGATGTCGCGTTCGATCTCCCGGCGCACTACCGCGTAGGGCGGTTGCAGCGAACTGATGGGAGCAATCGCCTGAGCCCGCCGCATCTGGCCTACATTGAAATTCGATACTCCAATAAATCGAACCTTGCCTTCTTCTCTCAGGCGAGCCAGTTCGGTCCAGCCTTCCTCAATATCCTCATCCGGTTCGGGCCAGTGGATCTGGTACAAATCGATTGCATCCACCTTCAACCTGCGCAAGCTAGCTTCGCATTCGCGGCGGATCGACTGAGCCTTCAGACTGGCTCCGACATTTCCTTCCTTGTCCCAGACTCGCTCGCACTTTGTGAAGACGTAGGGCTTTGGAGTGCGGCCTTGGATCGCTCGCGCCACCATCAACTCGGAATGGCCTAGTCCGTAGAGCGCAGCCGTGTCGATCCAGTTCAGGCCATAGTCCAGCGCGGAGTGAATGGCGGGAACAGAATCTTCGTCATTCTGCGGACCCATGCTTCCATTCCACCCGCTGCCGCCAATAGCCCAGGCTCCAATTCCGATGGGAGTAATATGAAGATCGCTGTTTCCGAGACGCCGGGTTTGCATAAGTTTTTTTGACGTTGAAGCAAATTTTGCAGAAACGACCGAAAAAGCCTAATGCAGCCAAGTCGTTTTAGCAAACGCTTACTGGTAACACCAGCTTCACAGGGTGATTCGCCTGTTAATCCTGGGCTTCCTTACTCGACGCCGATGCTAATGATCGAGACGGAGTGTTCCGGCAGAGTTGCGATGAACGGGGAAGTTTTGATTGTGCTGTCCGTGATTCGCACCAGATCCGGATGAGCGAAGTCATTCGCGATGCTCAATCCGGCGCTGTTCAAAGTCTGGACTCGTGCTTCCGGCCCGATGCGAAGTCCGTTCACGAGTATTTCCATGGAAACCGCCTGTGACGGATCGGTATTCACCACTTTGATGAACATCTGGCGTCCATCCGCTGAGCGGGTCGCGACCGCATCAATCGTCGGCACACCCACCCCTTCGAGAGTGGAATCGAATGTAGGGCCACGCAGTGTGCTGGCCAGTCGCTTCGTGCCAAGGTGAGACGCGTAAAGCTGATTCACCAGGTAAGTTGGAGTGACATATACTGCATGACGGCTTGCCTGAATTATGCCTCCGGTCCATCCATTCACCATGTCTGATACGGCGCTCATATGAACCACATCGCCGCTACGCTCGAAAACATTCATTAATCGTGCTGCATAGATGGCAGATTGTATGGAGTGCTGAGCGGGAAGTGGCAACGTTGTGTTCCACTCGTTGACCGCCAACTTAATCTTGTGGCCAGGTACCAGTTCCTGAAACATCTTCTTCATGTGAAGGTAAAACTGCTCGTAGTGCAGCGGGCGCGCCCGCAAATTATTGGCGTCACCATTCATCTCTGCCGGACCGTAGTAGTGATGAACGGATAAGTAGTCGAGGTTTTTGCCCGCAATTTTTAGGACAGTTTCATTCCATTTCAGGTCGTTATTACCGGTTGCGATGATCGTGATAGTAGGATCCACAGCCCGCATCTTCTCCACGTAGCGATTTAGATTCTTGGCGTATGTTTCCGCATCGCTGTGGCCGCTCACCCAATCGCCCCATATCTCGTTGCCGATCTCCCAATAGCGTACGTGGAACGGTTCCGCACTGCCGTTGGAGGAGCGCATGGAACCATATTTGGAATGGGCATCGCCATTGCAATATTCGACCCAAGCTGCCGCTTCCTCTGCGGTCGCCCCGCGTCCTTCCACGTTGACCGTGATTGAAGGTTCTGCTCCGACCCGCCTGGCGAACTGAATGAACTCGTCGGTTCCAAAATTGCTGGGCTCCAGTTCTTTTCGCCACGATTCGTTTACCCAGACAGGCCTGTTGTCACGCGGACCAATACCCCATCTCCAGTGATAACCCTGCGCCACGTTTCCCCCAGGCCATCGAATAAAGGCGGGGTGTAAAGCCGCCACTCGTTGCTCGACGTCGTGGCGAACGCCGCCTTGTGCCTCCCGCGGCAGCAAGGAAACCTGGTCTAGCCACAGTTTCCCTCTGCCTCGAAACAGAATGGCAAGTTTTGCGAGCGGGTCGGATTTGGTGGGCCTGAGAGTGAAACAATACTTCTTCCAATCCCCAGCAATCTCGGGGAGCACCGCGCTTGCGTATTCTTCCCCATCTGTTTGATCCGCCTCCAGCGCGATGACAACCTTTCCTACATAGTCTGCACTCTTCAGCCAAATATATCCTTCGTAATCGACTCCTGCCCGAACCGGAATCCAACCTTGATGAACGCCTCGCCGCTGTTCGAATTGGCTCTGCACGTCCACGCGCAGCGAGTGCTGGCTCGACAGCGTATTCTTATCCCCATTGACCGGAAGATAAACGTCGGCATCCCACGCGAAGCGTGACGCTGCATCGTCATTCCTGTCATCCGGATCACGCTCCCAGTATCGGGGCAGTCCGAGGGCATTCGGTTGCTCGTCGAATCCTCGATCGCGCACCAATTCGGCATCGAGCCCGCCTTTGATGTCCTGGAACATGAACTCGGCGAATTGCCCATATAAACTCGGATTGATGACGTTCTCGACTGTGTCAGCGTCGATCGTGAGCGTCGCCGTTGTCGCGTTCTGGCCATTCCCGGGGACGAGGAAAGGGCCCAGCAGCAAGGATGCCAGCCAGACCGCGCGCACTACACCGCGACACTCGCTTGTCAAAGTCCTCTCCATCGAGCTGAAATTCGAAAACGTAGTATGCCTCAAAATTGCCATTAAGAGTTGGGCGACTCGCCTGGAACGCGGATCTGGTGGCGCTCCTCGAATCAGGGGTACACCGGATGTACACGGTGCGAAGTGGCCAAACTAAGTTGCTGCTCCTTGATTATTTGCTCGGCTTGCGGCACAGCCACATGACTTCCGAGGTAACACATTGTCAAGCGAACTCTTGTTAGCCGCGTATCAGAATGCGTATCGGCGCTGTTCAGGAACGAACACTTCGATCCGAAAGCGAACGTGTTTAGGAAGTTTCCGTGCGCATCTGCCATTGGAATGTTACATTTGCGCGGCGCAGCCTTGGTAAGCGGTTTGCATGCTTAAATAGGTTCATCTCTGGCGTCTGGGAAACGTCCGCAACAATTCAAAGCCTTCCAGGAGACTTCATATGGCGTCCCTTATTAGCCAACTTAGGCAGGTTTTCCGGCGACTTGGCCGCGCGCCGCTTTTCGCGGCCGTCGTTCTCATCACTGTGGGTATCGGTGTAGGCGCAAACACCGTGATCTTCAGCGTGGTGGAAGGCGTCCTCCTCAAACCGCTTCCTTACCAGCAGCCCGACCGGCTCATTGGCGTCTGGTATAAGGCGCCCGCGATCAATATCCCAAAGATCAATATGGCGGAGTATCTCTATTTCACTGATCGCGAACAGAATGAAACCTTGGAAGATATCGGTCTCTATGCCTTCTTGTCGTTTCACATTACGGGCGGCGCTCAGCCGGAGCAGGTCCAGGGATTACAGGTGACAGATGGCACATTGCCCATTCTCGGTGTTCGTCCTGTCCTCGGTCGCCTATTCACCAGGCGGGATGACTCGCCCGGAACGCCGCAGACCGTCATTCTTACTTACGCTTTCTGGCAACGGCATTTCGGTGGCGATGCTGCCGTGGTCGGCCGCACGCTGAAGTTAGATGGGGCGATGCACGAAATTATCGGTGTTCTGCCGGCCGAGTTCGTGTTCTTGGATCGTTCCGATGTGGATGTGGTCGTGCCAGGGCAGATTGATCGTACCAAGACGACGCTCGGCAGATTCAGTGCCAACGGCTTGGCACGCCTGAAACCGGGCGTTACTTTGCAGCAAGCCACGGCCGATTTGACCCGCCTGGTACCGATTGCTACGCACAGTTTCCCTCCGCCAAAAGACTTCAGCATAGCCGTGTTTGAACAAGCAAATTTCACTCCCACTCTTCAGCCGCTGAAGATTGATGTCATCGGCGACATCGGCAATGTGCTTTGGGTGTTGATGGGATGCATCGCTATCGTTCTCTTGGTAGCGTGTGCGAACGTAGCTAACCTGCTGCTGGTGCGCATCGAAGGCCGCCGTCAGGAACTTGCCATTCGCGCGGCTTTGGGAGCGGATCGTAAAAATATGGTCGCGGGACTGCTGCTGGAAAGTTTGGTGTTGGGATGCGGGGGCAGCGCCATCGGGCTGGCCCTCGCGTACGGCGCCCTAAATTTGATTGTGGCTGCCGCGCCTACGGGATTGCCGCGCCTGCACGAGATCAGCATTGATATACCTGTCCTTCTGTTTACCGTAGGACTGGCGGTTTTCGTCAGCCTTGTCATCGGTACGATTCCGGTTCTGAAACACTCAGGTATGAAAGCTACAACCGGTTTGCGTGAAGGCGGACGCGGCCTCAGTCAAAGCCGCGAGCGGCATCGCGCACGCAAAACGCTGGTCGCGGTCCAGGTTGCGCTGACGCTGGTCTTGTTGATTTGCTCAGGGCTGATGTTTCGCACCTTCCGGGCACTCACCCGGGTTTCTCCAGGATTCAGCGATCCGAATACCATCGCATCGTTCGACATCTTTATTCCCACGTCGCAGGTTCCTGACACAAGCCGGATCGATGTTTTGCGCATGCAGCAGGCCATCGTGAACCAACTCGCTGCTGTTCCCGGAGTGAGTTCAGTTGCCATTTCGTCAAGCCTGCCGATGATCCAGGACCATCCTCTTGATCCTGTTTATGCCAGCGACCGCAGTTATAAAGAAGGCGAGCTTCCACCCTTGAGCATGGAAAAATTTATATCGCCGGGTTTCTTTAGGACGATGGGCATCCCGTTGATCGCGGGACGAGACATGACCTGGCAGGAAGAGCTTGAGAAACGTCCCGTTGTCATTGTCTCTGAAAATCTTGCTCGCAAGTACTGGGGCTCATCCGCCGCTGCTATCGGGAAACTGGTACACGTCGGCTCGAACGATCCCTGGCACGAAGTGGTTGGCGTGGCTGGTGATGTGTACGACAACGGCGTAAATCAGGATCCGCCCACAGCCGTTTATTGGGGGCTGTTCCAAGACAAATTCGCGACGCAAAAAGACCTCGTGCGCCGCTATGTACACTATGTAATTCGCACATCGCGCGCGGGGTCGGCGTCATTCTTCAACGATAGCGAACGTGCGGTATGGTCAGTGAATCATGATCTGCCGCTTGCCTATAACAAGACGATCGGTGAGCTGTACACCAAATCAATGGCGCGAACTTCGTTCACTCTGGTTTTGCTGTCGGTGGCAGGCGCCATGACGCTGCTATTAGGCGTCATTGGACTTTACGGGGTGATCGCGTATGCAATCTCGCAACATACACGCGAAATTGGCATCCGGATGGCTCTGGGTGCGCAGCGTGGGGCACTCACACGAATGTATATTCGCGAAGGACTGCTACTAACGGTGATTGGCGTGATCGGTGGTGTTGCCGTTGCTCTTACAACGATGCGTTTGATGAGTTCGCTGCTATATCACGTGAGCCCTGTAGATCCGTGGACTTATTTTGTAGCAACGGTTTCAATTCTTATCGTTGCGTGTATTGCGACCTACGTGCCGTCGCGGAAAGCTGCAATGGTGGATCCGATGCACGCGCTGCGAGCGGAATGAGACCCGTGGGAATGGTGCAATGCAAAGGGGGCAACCCGCCAGATGAATCCCATAAACGCGGATGACTTACAATGTTTTCTATGGCGTTCATCCGCGTTCATTGGTGCACCCACTGGATTCGCGCTGGAAAGACGACGAGATGCGAAAAGGGTTGACGAGAAAACTACAAAGGGACGAGCCCGTGACGCCAGGCAAGAACTACATAACGCCGAGCGGGCTTGAGCGCCTCAAAAATGAGCACCGGTTTCTGCTGACCAGGGAACGCCCTGCCGTGACGGAGGTGGTGGCGTGGGCCGCCAGCAACGGCGATCGCAGTGAAAACGCCGACTATCAGTATGGCAAGCGGAGGCTGCGGCAGATCGATGGGCGAATTCGCTTTCTCACAAAGCGAATCCAAGCCGCGGAAGTGGTGGACCCAGAAGCTCCGAGAGCTGGACAGGCGGCAACGAGGGCATTCTTCGGAGCGACCGTGAGCTATGCCAATGCCGCGGGAGCGGAGCGAGTGGTGAGCATCGTTGGCACAGACGAAATCGATCTCAACCGCAACCACATCAGCTGGGTGTCACCTCTGGGGCGTGCGTTGATGAAGTCGGCAGCGGGTGACAGCGTAGTCCTTCAATTACCGGGCGGTACAGAATACCTGACCGTGCTGAAAGTGTGTTACGAGCGCATTTCTGTGGAACCGTTCCGTGAACCACCGGATCCAAGGCCTCGGCGAAGGGACTCCCTCGCCGACACTAATCGACCAAAAAGAGACGAAACGGCACAGGTGGCGAAAGAGCGACGACCGTAATTACGCGCTATCGGCTCTTGGTCAGCGACAGGAGATAAGTTGAGTCCTCACGAACGCGCTATCGCCATCAACTTTCAGAATCATCGGCCACCCGGAGGGTTAGAACTCTGAGTTCGACGCGGGCCATACAAATTGGACCTGCATCGACGAGGGGGATGACACGTTAAAACATCAACGTTCCGGCCCCGCGGTTCCATGGCTTTTCGAGGAGCCACTCAGTCGTGATCCGTTAGCACTGGTTACCAACCGTCTTCCATGGCTTTTGCGGTGCCCGCCGTGTTCTCGATATTGTTGAAACTACATTATTTCCGGAATTTGATCCCACTCTCCCCGCCATTTTTTTTCTTGCTAAATTCGTGCGATTGAAGGACCCCAAGCAGGTGTACAAGCGCGCGTCCACATGGAGGAGTGATTCACATTCTTAGCTCTCGGTGCCCCTCCGTTGTCAGGACATGTACGTTCGATTGGGAATTCTTCCAAGTTGGGTTCGCGCCCTCTCGATTCGGCAGTATGCTCATTCGGTGAGATTCCTCCGCAATCCTATCTTGCTCCTGGCCCTGTTGACCTTTTCGGGCTCGGCTGTCTTGGAGCCGGCGACCTTGTCCCAGCCGTCCGCGGAAAGGCATGCAAATGGGGATGAAGGCTGGGCAGAGAAAACTCTGAAGACGCTTTCAACTGAGGAGAAGGTTGGGCAGTTGTTCATGATCCGGATGCGGGTGGAATTTTTGCATGGACAGAGTCTCGACTACGTCCAACTGCGTGACAATATTCGTAAATATCACATTGGCTCTCTGGCCATGTCGGTCCCGGCGCAAGGGCGGGCACGGGATGTGAACCGTCGTCTGGAGACGGTTACGCTGCTGAACCAATTGCAGCAGGAATCGAACCTGCCGCTGCTGATCGCAGGGGATTTCGAGCGCGGGGTCCTTCCCGCACACCTCTTTGGAACGACCGTGTTCCCCCATGCGATGGCTTTCGGAGCTGCCGGGAACCTGAAATATGCAGAGGAATTCGGACGCATCACAGCGCAGGAAAGCCGGGCCCTCGGGGTGCATTGGAATCTGTTTCCCATCGCGGACGTGAATTCCAATCCTGCTAATCCCATCATCGGGACGCGCGCGTTCGGGGGCAACGCCGAGCAAGTGGGCGATCTCGTGGCCGCCTATATCCGCGGCGCGCGAGCCGAGGGAATGCTGACCACCGCCAAGCATTTTCCCGGTCACGGCAATACCGCAACCGACTCGCACCTTGCGATAGCCATGGTGAACGATGACCTGGAGCACCTGCACGCCATCGATTTGCCTCCGTTCCAAAAAGCAATCGCGGCAGGAGTGGATGCGGTGATGACGGCACACGTCCAGGTTCTGGCGCTAGACCCGGATCGCCGCCGCGTGGCTACGATCTCACCAGCAATTGTCACTGGTCTGCTGAAAAAGAAGCTCGGCTTCAAGGGCATTGTGTTGACGGATGCGCTTGATATGGCGGCTCTCAGCAATCTGTATAAAGGCAATGCGGGACGCGTGGCCGTAGACGCCTTCAACGCGGGAAACGATGTGCTCACCATGCCCGCCGATCTGGATGCCAGCTACCGAGCCATGCTGGCGGCCGTCCAGACAGGTGAGATTTCGCAGGAACGGCTTGATGCCTCCGTGCTTAAGATCTTGCAGGCTAAAGCTCTGCTCGGTCTGCAGAAGAATCGCGTAGTCGATGTGGCAGCGATTCCCAGACTAGTGGGGAGCCCGGAAAATATTGCAATCGGCCAGCAGATCTCCGATGCCTCCGTGACTCTGGTTCGGGATAACGGCAAGCTCCTGCCTCTTAGGCAGCGGGCGGCGGGCAAGAGTCTGCTGGTTCAGTACCCGCCAGTTAAACGCCAGCGTCCGCTGCTGTTGATTATTCTTTGCGACAATGTTGGTTCGGGTGACGGTCGCGCCCTGGAATTTGAGATCCGAAAGCGCGCTCCTGATGCGAGAGTAATCTACCTGGATCCTCGGATCGCGGCGGCACGATCGGGCGCGGTCTTGAAGGCAGTGGATCGCGCGCAGCAGGTGGTAGTGGCGGTGTATGTCGTGCCCTCGGCCGCACGCACCAGGACGGTGGCTCGCGGCCAGAAGAATTCCGCGTCTCTGCCGGACTCGACGGCGAAGTTATTCGGCGGGATTCTTGCCCGTGCCAGCGGCAAGACTGCAGTTCTGGCTATGGGGACTCCCTATCTCACGGAGGACTTCCCCAGAATCCAAAACTACATTTGTACATTCTCGAATGCGAACGTATCTGAGGTCAGTGCTGCGAGAGCGTTGTTTGGGGAAATTCCGGCTCCTGGTCGCTTACCTGTGAACATCTCCAACGCGACTGTCTCCAGCGCACCTGCTCTTATCACGAGAGTGGCATCCTCCCGCTAGTACGTTCAATCCGCAACGTCGGCCTCAGTGGCGCAAACTGTGCGGCGCTTGATGGGTGCCGCGTCGGCGCGACCCTGCCTCTGACGCCGCTCTGTATAATCGAGGCTTGGGATTCTACTTCTCCGCAATTCATCCCTTGGAGCAATCCTTTGAGTGCTAACACTCCGCATCAGCATGGACATGGTCCGGCACAGCCCGGTCCGCAACCGCTTCCCGGGGTTGACTCTATCATCGCGGTCGGTTCGGGTAAGGGAGGCGTGGGAAAAACCACATTGTCGGTCAACCTCGCGGTTGCGCTGGCCAAAATGGGTCACAAAGTAGGATTGCTGGACGCCGACGTCTACGGCCCCAACGTCCCCCTGATGTTAGGGGTGAACTCGCAGCCCCGCATGATCGGGGAGAACCGCATCGAGCCGATTGAAGCGTTCGGGCTGAAGGTAATCTCAGTCGGATTTCTCAATCCCGGAGACAAGCCGGTGATATGGCGCGGACCCATGCTGCACCAGATTATCCGCCAATTTCTCGGCCTCGTGGAATGGGGACACCTCGACTATATGGTGGTCGATCTTCCTCCGGGAACGGGCGACGTCGCACTTTCTCTTGTGCAAACCGTTCCGCTGACCGGGGCAGTTGTGGTTTCAACCCCGTCAGATGTGTCTCTGCAGGACGCGCGTAAAGCGATTGAAATGTTCCGACAGATGAAGGTCGATGTCGCAGGCGTCGTCGAGAATATGAGCTATTTCGTGTGCCCGCATTGCAATCACGAAGTTGATATATTCTCCCGGGGTGGCGCAGAAAACATGGCGAAGCAGTTCGGGGTGCCATTCCTTGGCAACATCAGCCTCGATCCCGAGGTTCGCAAGTCGGGGGACAGCGGTAAGCCCGTCGTGCTCGAAGGCGAGAACTCTCCGCACGCGAAATCCATCTACGAATTTGCGCGCAAGGTGATCGACCGGGTCGGCGAGATTAAGGCGAATGCGCCGGCTGGCGTCATCCAGATCCAATAATCACCACGCAGCCGCGGGTCACAGGGGAAGTCCTCGGTCTTTCCGTCTGCCCGCTGGTGACTTCTTATTGAAACGGTCCAGGCGCCATATCGGTTCGGGTGTCCCATCTCGCAGAATCAACCGACTCATCATTTCTCCCACTGCGGGGCCGTGCTTGAATCCGTGGCCCGAGCCTCCGCCTACCAGCCAGACGTTCTCATTCTTCGGATGCCGGTCGACAATGAAGTGGCTGTCTGGCGTCTGCTCGTACTGACAGACCCTGGTTTCAACCAGCGGCGCGTTTTTCAGGGCAGGGAAGCGGAAGCCGACGTATTCGTGAATTTCCTTCAATGTTTCCGGGCTCACCATGCGCTCTCCCTGCGTTGGATCGAAGTCTGGTCCGCGGGTGTCGTCGGCAACTTTGAATCCGCGGCGATCGCTGCCGGGAATGCCGTAGCGGAATTTGCCGCGGTGATCCGCCCAGACCGGCATAGCCTCGTAGCTGAAGCGGTTGTCACCCGCGGGCGGGCCAAAGAAAAAAACATCCTGCTTGGTCGCTCGTATCAGGTCGCCCACGGTTTCAGGGAACAGCGTTCCCAGCCACGGCCCGCAAGCGAAGACGTAAACATCGGCTTTGATTTTCGACCCATCCGATAAATTCAAGCTTCGCAAGCTGCCGCTCTCAAGTTCACCTTTTACGGCGGCCTGCCGGTACTTGCCTCCGGCGGCGACGAAGGCTTCGACCACTGCCTGACAACTTCCGCGCGCCTCCAAATAGCCGCATTCCGGCTCAAAGATTCCCCACTCAACTCCTTCGAAGTTGATCTGCGGCCAGAACTTCCTCAAGTCGGCGGATGACAGTTCCTGAAACTTGATCTTGGCCGCGCGCAGCATCTTCACCGAGCCGCGCTCGAATGCATCATCCCGGCCAGTCGCCATCCAGAGCACTCCCAAACGATGCAGAAACCGGCGCTTCCATTTCCGCTCATATTTCTTCCACAGAGAAAGCGCCCGAGCCGCCATCTCCGTATAAGGCTGGTCGGGACCATAAGTCCCTCGCATGACCCGGGTCTCTCCTCCCGAGGAAGATCGAGAGTTCCCTGGCCCCCAGGCATCCATCAGGTGGACCCTTGCCCCCGCCTGCAGCAGGTGCAGGGCAGTCCACCCTCCGAAGGCTCCGGCGCCTATCACTAGTATGTGTGGTTTAGCTCGCATGCAATAAAGGATAGTATCTGAGGGTTTCAGAGTCTCAAATTTTGCAACAGCCCCGGGTCAAGGGTGAATTCCTGAATTCCAGCAGAGCGTTGGCCCTGAACCTTACCTTGACAGCCCCCCACCCCGTTCCTAGAATCCAAACAGGATCAGAAGTTCGATCCAAAACCTAAGCTTCTGCATCTAAAATAGTTAAGGAATGGCCCGGAAGCTGTTCTTCTCCCGGGAACTTCGCCGCTCGGTTTGAGAACTACTGACAAACAATCGTATGCCTGCTGAACCCAATATCGGGAACCGCGAACGCGAGATTCTGACCGCCATCGTCGAGACGTTTATCTCGACCGGGGAGCCAGTCGGATCGCGCACGCTGGCACGCTCCAATCGGGAAGGGCTGAGCCCCGCGTCGATCCGCAACGTCATGGCCGACCTCTCCGATGCCGGATTTCTCGAGCAACCACATGCTTCCGCCGGACGGGTTCCAACTCCGGAAGCATATCGCTACTACGTCGAGCAGATCTCGGGCAAGGCACGCCTGGCGCCACAAGAAGAAGCCATGATTTCCGATTCGCTGGCGGGGATCACCGATGTGCAGGAGTTCATGGAACGCACATCGCACGTGCTGTCACTGATCTCGCGGAACGTGGGCGTCGCGGTCGCCACCAGCGGTCCCAAGAACGCGCTAGAGCACGTTTACTTCTCGCGCCTGGGTGATCAGAAAGTCCTCGCGGTAGTTGTAACCCGCTCTGGCCTTGTGCGCGATCGGGTATTGCGCCTGGATTTGCCGCAAGCCGATCTGGACCTGGCGGCGCGTTACATCAATGAAAATTTCCGGGGATGGACTATGGAATCCCTGCGCTCCGAACTGTTCCGCCGCATCGAACAGGAGCGCAGCGAGTACGACCGCTTGATGAACTCGATCGAGCAACTCTACAAGCAGGGCGCCCTTGCAGCCGACCAGGCATCCCAGAGGGTTTTTGTAGAAGGCGCTGCCAACCTGCTCGCGGCGGAGCAGGATCGCCAGCGTCTCCAGGAAATGCTCAAGACTCTGGAGGAGAAGGAAAAGGTCATTAAGCTGTTGAGCGCCTATTTGGACGTGAAACAGGAGGCCGTGCGAGTGGTAATCGGGTTGGATCAGGAGTTGCCCTCCATGCAGAATTTCGTGCTGATAGGCGCACCGGCACATGCCGGCAACGAAGTAATGGGCTCGCTCGCCGTCATTGGCCCCACTCGCATGGATTACCAGCACACGATCACGGCTGTCTCTTACATTGCACGCCTCTTCGACCAAATTTTGAATGAATCGGAGTGATACCGCAGTCATGGTGAAATCGAACGGAAAACAAGAAACAGAAATTTCTGGCTTGGATATTGAGCATGAACTTCCAGCCGGAGACGGGGATCAGAACTCCTCCGAAGTAACTGGCAGGGAATGCACGCCTGCCAATGACGTGGCCGCCGCCGCAACGCAGTTGCAAAAACTGAAGGCCGAGCGCGATACCTTGCTGGATCGCCTGGCTCGCACCCAGGCTGAATTCGAAAACGCCCGTCGACGCGCCAGTAAAGAGCAGCAGGATTTCCGGGACTTTGCCACCGTGGAGACAATCAAATCCCTGCTGCCGGTGATCGATAGCTTCGAACGAGCCCTGCAAGCGAAGTCCGACATGGGTGAGTTCCGCACAGGAGTGGAACTGATCTACAAGCAGATGCAGGATGTGCTTGCCAAACTGGGAGTGCAGCCCATTGCCGCCAAGGGGCAACAGTTCGATCCGCACATGCACGAGGCAATCGAAATGGTGGACACTCCGGACGCTGCCGATCACGAGGTCTTGGAAGAATGGCAGCGCGGGTACAAGTTCAAGGACCGCTTGATACGTCCGGCAATGGTTAGGGTGGCGAGGAACCCTGGCCCGTAAGACACCCGCTAGCAATTAGGCAACCAGAAGCAATTCTGGAAGGCAACCGGAGCCGCTGCGGCCGCTGGGAACAGGCCCCCTCGCCGCGGAGTTGGCTGAGCGCCGGGCTCTGACTACTTAAAGTGATTCCGGGCCGCAAGGGACTACTGTTTAAAGAGGAAGCTACTTCTGACGACAAACGCAAAACGAGACTATTACGAGATTCTGGGTGTTTCCCGCACGGTCACTGACGTCGAACTCAAGAGTGCGTACCGCAAGCTTGCGCTGCAATACCATCCCGACCGCAATCCCAACAATCCGGACGCCGAGGAGAGGTTCAAAGAAGTCAGCGAAGCTTATGCGATTCTCGCCGACTCGGAAAAACGAGCCGTCTACGACCGCTATGGCCATGCCGGACTGGGCAGCGCCGCTTCGCAGGGCGCCGGATTCGATCCCAGTGTATTCCAGGATTTCAGCGACATCTTCGGCGAGTTCTTCGGTTTCGGCGACATGTTCGGCGGTGGTGGACGCCGCCGCAGCCGCGTGCAGCGAGGCGCTGATCTTCGCGAAGACCTGACTCTCGAATTTGAGGAAGCCTTTTTCGGCGTGGAAAAGAAAGTCACGGTCCGTCGCCACGAGGCCTGCGAGGATTGTCAGGGTTCGGGTTCGGCCCCCGGAAAAGGTCCGACCACCTGCCGCTCCTGCAATGGCCGCGGACAAGTCCGGTATCAGCAAGGTTTTTTTAGCATCGCTCGCACCTGTCCTACATGCCAGGGCTCGGGCAGTGTGATTACCGATCCTTGCCCCAAGTGCAAGGGCGAAGGCCGAATCCTGCGCCAGCGGGCCGTGGACGCCAAGATTCCCGCCGGAGTCGAAGACGGAACCCGCATCCGCTTCTCGGGAGCGGGAGAAGTCGGCCAGTTTGGCGGGCCGGCAGGCGACCTCTACGTTATCCTTCACGTGAAGGATCATCCGTTCTTTGCACGCGAGGGCAATGACCTCCATTGCGTGGTCCCGATCTCAATTCCTCAGGCTGCAATGGGAGCGGAGGTCCGCGTGCCTACCATGGAAGGCGAGCACACCCTGCAGATTCCCGAGGGCACCCAGCCCAACACCACGTTCCGCATCCGCAACAAAGGCGTGCCTGTCGTGAACGGACGCGGGAAAGGCGACCTCTATGTCGAAGTGCGAGTCCAAGTCCCGACCAAGCTGAACAAACGCCAGAAAGAACTGCTGCAGGAATTGGACGCGCTCTCCAAGGTGGACAATCAACCGCTGCTGCAGTCGTTCCTGGGCAAAATGAAAGATATGTTCCAGTAATGGAAGTGGAAGGCCGGCTCTTCAGTGCCGTAACAGGCGCGCCAATCGCCGCAGTTAGCTCTGTCCTCATACGCAAGCATGACCCGCCGCCGCTGGATCGCCGACGAAGTTTCTGAAACGCACGCGGCGCTGCTGGGCGAACACGCCGATCATCTCATTCGCGCCCTGCGCGCCCGCATAGGCCAGGAATTCGAGATTGCGACCGGCTCCGCTGTGCGCCGGGGAAGAATCATCAGCATCCGTGATGGACGGGTTGAATTTGAATTGGGCGAGGAACTAGGCGCCCACTCGTCGGCCAACATCACCCTGTTGCTGTCCATCTTCAAATATGATCGCATGGAGTGGGCTATTGAAAAATGCACCGAACTCGGCGTGGCGACGATCGTCCCGGTAATCGCCCGCCGCACCGACGCACATCTCGCAGCCGCTTCGGCCAAGCGGGTTGAGCGCTGGCGCAAAATCGCTCTGCAGGCAGCCGAACAATCGCGCCGCTCCGCAGTCGCGGAGATCACCACTCCCATGAAGGTGCAGCAAGCGGTCAAGCTTGTCGCCGCACTTCGAATCCTCCTCAATGAATCCGAGCAGGAGGACACGCTGCGAGAAGTTCTTTCAGCGCACAAAGGAAAAGGCGAAATTCTGCTCGCCATCGGCCCCGAAGGAGGTTGGGCGGAAGATGAACTGCAACTGTTCAGCAGCGAAGCCTGGATCTCGGCTTCTCTAGGCTCGACCATTCTTCGCGTCGAAACCGCCGCCATCGCCGCCACCGCAATTACAATGGCGGGATAATCGCGATTCGAATTCATTCGGAGGGGAGCATGAATAAGGGCCACATCTACTTCGAAATCCAGGCTGATGAACCCAAGCGCGCCATCAACTTTTATTCGCGGGTGTTTGGATGGAAGTTCTCGGAAGTCCCGGGGCTCCCAATCGCTTACTGGACAATTGAAACTGGGGGCTCACGCGGCGGCCTGTTGAAACGCCCAGCTCTCGCGCCCCCGCCGCAATCCGGCGCCAATGCATTCGTGTGCTCTCTGGAAGTGGAAAACTTCGACTCGACTGCAAAAACGATTACAGATTCGGGCGGGATTGTGGCCATGGCCAAGTTCGCAGTCCCCAACACCTGTTGGCAAGGATACTTCGTGGATCCCGAAGGCAATGCGTTCGGCATTTTCCAGGTAGATGCAACAGCAGGGAAGTAGAAGCCAATGTAAGGACAGCCGCCGCCGGCTGCCGGTTGAGCAAAGATTGCCGGCTTTCTGCACATTGTGACGCTGCGGCGGAGCTCCGCTCCGCTGGACAGCCGATGGCGCCTGTCCCTACATGAATCCGTTTCGCACAACGTCCGTCATGTGCGCAGGTGATATCCTGAGCGTTCATGCCGTCCCAGAAGTCGAGTTACCGTCCATTTATTGCCGACGAGCGTCAACGCCAGGCCATTGAGCATGTCCATGGCCCCATGTTGGTAGTGGCTGGAGCGGGTACCGGCAAGACCTCCGTCCTGACGCATCGCATCGAACAACTGGTCAGAGAAGGTCATGCGCAACCGGACGAAATCCTGGCCCTCACCTATACCCGTAATGCGGCCGCTGGAATGCGCGATCGCGTGCGCAGCCTGCTGGCGGGCAAAACCGTTCACGCCACCACCTTCCACGATTACTGCCTGGACCTGTTGAAGCGATGCGGCAAAGACTTTGGTGTTCTTGATGAGCAGGATCTATGGATCTACCTGCGCCGTCGCATTCGGGATCTTCACCTTGAGCATTTTATTCGCGCCGCCAACATCGGCCAGTTCCTAAGCGATCTCCTGAAATTCGTTGCCCGCTGCCACGACGAACTCGTCACTCCCGAAAACTACCAGGAATATGTCGAACGGTTGGCTCGCGGAGAAGTTTCCATTCCCCGGGTCGCCAAGAGCAAGAACGCGCTGACGGACGCGGAAGTGCTCGGGCGCTGCCGCGAAATCGCCCGTGTGTTCTCCTCGATGGAGTGCTGGCTGCGCGGAGAAAACCTGGGCACGTTCGGCCACATGATAACGCGTGCGCACGACATCCTGCACAGCGATGACCGCGCTCTCAGCGAAGCTCGCGCCCGCGCACGCTTCATTCTTGCCGACGAATTCCAGGACGCCAACTTCGCCCAGATCCGAATTCTCAGCCGCCTGGCCGGGCCGCAGGCAAATCTCTTCGCAGTCGGCGATCCCGACCAGGGAATCTACCGGTTCCGTGGAGCTTCGAGCGCCGCCTTCGAGTTGTTCCAGCGAAGCTTTCCCTCCACGAGGTTTGTTGTCTTAGAAAAGAACCGTCGGTCCACGACGCCGATTCTGCGTACCGCATTCGCGGTGATCGATCAGAATCCTCCGGTAGCTGCTAAAGATTCGACCGGTGCTCGGGCATACCAGCGAGTTCCATTGCAATCGGCTCGCGAGGAAGACGCATTGACCCGTGGCCAAAAGCTGGAGAGCCCGCCTGTGGAAGCAGTCATTCTCACCAGCCGCGATGCGGAAGGCGCCAACATTGTCAGCACGATCCGCGACCTGCAGAAAAGGTCCAGATGCAAGTGGTCGGATTTTGGAATTCTGTACCGTTCCCACTTCCACAGGGATGATGTCGTGCTTGAACTGGCGGAAGCGGATATCCCGTTCGTAATTGAAAGCATGGATGTTTCCGACACGCCAGAAGCCCGTGACTTCTTCGCATGCCTTAGCGCCGTGGTGAACTCCGGCGACGACGTGAGCCTGTTCCGGGTCGCCGCTTTGCCCTGCTTTCAGATCGACCCCCAACAGTTACGGCAAGTGATGCGTGCCATTGCTCGGGAGAGGCGTGACGCCAAGGTCGTTCCGCTCTCTTCCGTGCTCGATCGTGTGAAGGGCGGAGCCACCGTGCTCGAGGCCATCCAGACGGCGCGCGAAGAAATCCGCCGACGCGATGCCAAGGCTCTTTTGGCGGCACAGGTGATCGTCAGAGAATTTTCCCTCGATGTTTCGTCTCCGATTCTTCGCGCCGCGCTTTACTTCGTTCAGGAATGGGAGAAAAAGAAGGTCAACAAGACGGTCGAACTACAGGAACTGATGGAGTATCTCGAGTACTTCCGCGAAGCCGGAGGCGTGATTCCGCTACAGGCCAGCGAAGGCGAAAACGCAGTGCGTCTGATGACCGTGCACGGAGCCAAGGGCCTCGAATTCCCCCATGTGTTTATTCTCCGCGCCAATTCGAGTTCGTTTCCCGCGTCCTACAAGGAAACGCTGGTCGCTTTCCCCCGCGAGTTGCGGGATCCTGACTCTCTGACCCAGGCCGATGATAAGGCGATGCACGCACAGGAAGAGCGTCGGTTGTTTTACGTCGCGATGACCCGTGCCCGTGACTCTTTGCGCATCTATGCGCGGGAGGGAGGGGGGAAGACCGACAAAACGCCTCCGGGATATATCCGGGAATTGTGCTCGAAGCCCGGCATTGCCGGTTGGTTCCGGCCTATTCCCGCCAGCGGCGCGCAGGGCACGCTCGACATGCGGGCGGGTGCCTCGTCGCTGTATCCTGCCGAGTCTCAAACCACTCTCTGGCTGGAAATGCCGGTGCTCGATGGCCTGCACACGCGCCTGAGCGCCTCTGCCGTCGACACGTACGAGCGCTGCGGGTTGCGATTCAAACTGGATCGCGACTGGCGGCTGGCGGCGAAACCTGCTGCCGCCATGCAGTACGGCGCCGCCATTCATCGCGTGCTCAAGACGTACTTCGATTCTGTTCGCGCCGGCCGCCCTAAAACGGATGAAGAACTCATCGATCTGTTCCGTCAAGATCTTGCGGATGCCAAGATTCAGGAGTTCTACCAGCAGGAACTCTATCAAGCGCAGGGGATCGCGCAATTACTCGAGTTCCTTGCCTCAGCCCGAGCCATTCCTGCGACACAAGTCCTGCATACGGAAGAGTCGTTTGAAATCCGGATTGGAAAAACAGTGGTAGTCGGCCGAATCGATCGCATCGACCGCCGGCCTGACGGCAGCGTCGCCATCGTCGACTACAAGACCGGGAAAGGCCGCGATCAGGAAGACGCGGATCAGAGCCTGCAGCTCTCTTTGTATGCCATTGCAGCACACGAAAAGTGGCGATATGAAGTCGGAGCGCTGATGTTTCACAACATGGAACAGAACGTTCCGGTCGTGACCCTCCGCTCTGAGTCAGACCTGATCGCCGCGCGCAATCGGGTCGAAGCCGCGGCGCAGGGCATTGAGGACGGCATCTTCGATCCGAAGGCCGGCATCCACTGCAACTTCTGCGCCTATCGCAGTCTGTGCCCCGAGAAAGAAAAGCGCATTCCGCACCGCGCCGAAGTCCCCACCTCGCAATCCAACTGAGCTGACCATGCCGGCCAGCCGTCCCGCCGAGATGCCGGTATTCTTGAAACCTGAAACTTCCTTCCCAAAAACTTAGGGGACGCATTTCGCGTCCCCTTTTGCCTTCGTACTCAACTTACTTAGTGTTTCTTTTTCTTCTTTGCCTTTTTCTTGGTTGCCATTGTTCCTATTCTCCCTTCCATTCTTCATGGAAAATTTGCAGTGCTGTTCTACTGCAACTAGTTGATGTATAGAGTTATTGAAAAATGAAGTCAAGAAAAAAATGATCGTTCCTTCGCGCCAGTCGTGACACCAAAGTCATCGCGCACGAATTTCTTTGCCGAAAGTCAACCAAATTTTTTCTGTGGGCACACTCATTCGGTCCCGGAGGTCTTCTGTACTGGATTGCGCTCGCGCAAACTCGTTCCCATCGTTCGTGAATTGATCATGCATTCGGGTTAGGGCCGAAGGCATCGCCGTGCGCGCCCGTAGTCAACAACTTTTTCCTGCAACCTCTATAATGAGAAAAGCGAAATCAGCGTAGGAGCCGCATTTTATGCCCACTTTTGACGATGCAGTTATCCTCTCCGGCTGCCGCACCCCGGTCGGAAAATTCCAGGGCAGTCTCAGCGATTTGAGCGCGCCGCAGCTTGGAGCGATCGTGGTGCGCGAAGCGGTGAAGCGCGCCGGCCTTGATCCCGCGCAAGTGGACGAGTGCATTATGGGCAACGTCGTGTCCGCCGGACTCGGTCAAAATCCCGCGCGCCAGGCTGCAATCTACGGCGGACTCTCTCCCGCGACAGGTGCCATGACAATAAACAAAGTTTGCGGCTCGGGATTGAAATCGGTCGCACTCGCCGCACAAGCGGTGCAGACCGGAAACAGTTCCATCGTGGTCGCCGGCGGAATGGAGTCGATGACCAACGCTCCTTATCTTCTTCCCCAGGCTCGAAAGGGATATCGCCTCGGCAACGCGCAGATCGTCGACTCCATGGTTCATGACGGACTCTGGGACGTGTACAACGACTATCACATGGGCATCACGGGCGAGAACGTCGCCGAAAAATATGGCATCACCCGCGAGGAGCAGGACGAGTTCGCGGTGAACTCCCATCGCAAGGCTGTTTCAGCCATCAAAGAGTGCCGCTTCAAAGCGCAGATCGTTCCAGTCGAAATCCCCGCGAAGAAGAAAGGCGCTGCCCCGGTGATCTTCGACAAAGATGAAGGCCCGCGCGAAGATACGACGATTGAAATCCTGCGTGCTTTGAAACCAGCGTTCAAAAAAGATGGCACGGTCACTGCCGGAAATGCGCCGGGAGTAAACGACGGAGCCGCAGCAGTGGTAGTGACGAGCGCTCAGCGCGCTAAAGAACTGGGTGCCAAAGCCATGGTCCGTATCGTGGCGCAAGCCACCAGCGGCGTCGAGCCCAAATGGGTCATGATGGCACCGGTGAGTGCTGTTCGCCAGATTTGGGAAAAGACCGGGTGGAAGAACGAAGATGTGGATCTCTACGAACTCAATGAAGCCTTCTCGGTCCAGGCACTGGGAGTAATCCGCGAGTTGGGTCTCAATCTGGACAGAGTGAATGTAAATGGTGGCGCGGTTGCGATTGGCCATCCAATCGGCGCCAGCGGCGCACGTGTCCTAGTCACGTTGATCTACGAGATGATCCGCCGCGACGTAAAACGCGGCGTCGCTGCTCTCTGCCTGGGCGGAGGCAACGCCGTAGCGATGGCAGTAGAGCGCTAACGGACATGCAGAGAAAGCCCCTTGGGCTGTCCAAGCGAAGACGAAGGCGAGTGCAACCCGGTAAGAGCCTTCCCCTGACGAACTCAGGTTTCAGGTCGCTAGCGCCGCCGGAAGAGTCACCGTGAACACTGCTCCCCCACCCGGAGCATTCGCCGCTTCGATACTCCCGTTGTGTTCCTTCATGACTGACTTGCAGATGCTCAAGCCTAGCCCGGTCCCGCGCCCCGGACGCTTGGTCGTGTAGAACGGGTCAAAGATGTTCAAAAGGTTTTCTTTCGGGATCCCGGCGCCGTCATCATGGAAGCTGACCCACACCGTATTCTCTCCCCTCCCCATGCGAATCCGCAGCGTGCCTTTTTCGTGCACCTCCCGAATGGCTTGCTCGGCGTTGAGGATCAGATTCAAGAACACCTGCATCAGTTGATGGGGATCTCCCGAGGCGTATGGCATTCCGTTTTCTTTCAGGAAGTCCACGGTGATGTTGTTCTTGCGCAAGGAATACGCGTGCAGGTTTAAGGTCCGCTCCACTACCTCGGTGAGGTTGATCTTGCTCTTTCCCGGAGCGGGCGGGCGCGAGAAGTAGGTAAGGTTCTGGACAATCTCAGCCGCCCGCCGTGCCTGCTGTTGCAGAAGCGCCACCTGCTTGCGCGCGGTTTCGTTGGTCTCGACATCCTGCAGCAATTCACTAACACCCAGAATCGCTGTGAGGGGATTGTTCAATTCGTGTGCGACGCCCCCGATCATTGCTCCCATGGCGGCTAGGCGCTCGCTCTGCACTACTTGTTGCTCCAGCTTGCGTTCAATGGTGATATCGCGGACGGAGATGATTACGCCGCTGGGGTTGCCCTCGCCTTCGACCAATTGGCTGGCAGAGGCCCGCATGGTTCGCCAGGTTCCATTCTGATGACGAGCGCTGTACTCCGCCGACCCAAACACCTGTTTCCCGGAGACCACGTCCCGATACAATGCCGCCAGTTCGGGAGAATGATTTTCGAGGTCGCTGATTTTTTTCCGCAGCATGTCCTTGGCTTCGTAGCCGAGCAAATCCTTCGCCCGCGAACTCACGAAGGTGTAGCGCTCTTCCAAATCGACCACGAGAATCAGGTCAGGGAAGCTCTCCAGCAGCCGGCGCCGGAATTCCTCCTGTTGCGCCAGTTCCCACTCCATATTGCGTTTTTCCGTAATGTCTACCAGCGTTCCCTGGTAGCGGATGATTTTGCCGGCGGCATCCCACACGGCCCGCGATGAATCGAGAAACACGGCGGGCGCTCCATCTTTCCGCCGCAACCGGATCTCACGAGTGCGCACTCCGCCACCGTCATCTGCCGCCCGCCCCAGCACCGGGGCTCCCGGATCGAAGTTCAAGGCCGCCGGCGCCACGGCCAGCAGTTCACCCTTGTCTTGAAACCCCAGCAGGCTCACCAGCGCGGGATTCGCGTCCAGCAAATGACCCTCCGGTGTACTGAAGTAGACCCCTTCCTGCAATGTCTCAAACAACTCGGTGAAGCGCAGTTCTTTTTCGCGCTGCTCCGTAACGTCATGGCCCAGGATGCTCGCTCCCGCGAGTTCATCGCCTTTGATGATGCCGTTGACCACGCACTCGAAATACAGCGCCCGCGTGCTGTTCTTGAGGCGGATCTTGACCGTTCCCGCCCAGTGCTTCTTCTCCAGGAAGCGTCCTAACTCGCGCTCGGCATCCTCTCGCGCCGGTTCCCCTAAAAAATCGTAAATCTTGTGCCCAATCAGTTCGGAGTACTTCAGCCCGGTCAGCTCCGCAACCCGCTTGTTGACTGTGCGCAAGGTCCCGTCCAGAGATACTGCGCACGCCAGGTCGTCGAAGGAGTCGATCAACTCCTTGAAGTTACGCTGCGAACGCATGATGACCTGGCTGAGTTGGTCGAGTTGCTCCTCCGACGGAGCCGCGCCCACATGTTCCTGCAAACCGCGCAGCGCGTCCTTAAGTTCGCTCACTTCACGCCGCCGGCCAAATGCATAGACTGCAAACAGGATCGACAGCGCCAGTACGCCCAGCGGAATCGCGCGCAGATGAAACGGCACCGTCTCCAGCCGCTCCCACATAAGTCCTGCTAACGCCACGGCCAGCAGGATCATGAATAGCAGAGTCCAACGCCAAAGCTGGGACTCTTGCTGCTCCAGGTGGCCCGAGGAGCGCTGCGAGCTGAGATTACGGTCTGGGCTCATACATCTTGGGCTGTTTACCAGAAGGCCATCTCATTCTATAGCCCAGCACCAGCCAACGATGTAAACAGTTTGGTACGGAAGGGAGTGCACATTAGTCCCTGGGCTGTCCCAAAATGGTCCTACAGGAGAATTTTCCCCTCCAAGGTGACATTCGTCACATACCCCCTTCTTTTGACCTCCTACTTTGGAAGTGCGACATGCGGACGCGGAGAGTTGAGATTGAGTTTCCGCGTGCCCGAGCACGTGTGCGCAGCAAAAAGCTTGATCGCGAATCTCGACCATGCTCTACAAGACGCTTAGCGCCGCGGTTTACGGCATCGACGCCAATATCATCCAGGTGGAAGTCGACTGTTCCGGCATCAAGTCCGACCAGGACCACTTCCACACGGTCGGCCTCCCTGATGCCGCAGTACGCGAGAGCCGCGACCGCGTGCGCGCCGCGCTCAAGAATTGCGGCTATGACATTCCGCCCACGCAAATCACTATCAATCTCGCTCCCGCGGACATCAAGAAGGAAGGGTCCGGATTCGACCTGCCCATGGCGCTCGGCATCGTAGGCGCCTATGGCGGCCTGACCAAAAAGGAAATCGCCGATTGCCTTTTCGTGGGTGAGCTTTCATTGGATGGGGGCGTGCGCGGCGTCCGAGGCGCACTGCCCATCGCGCTGGAAGCGCGCGGACGGAAGATCTCGCGCTTGGTGGTTCCCGAGGCGAATGCGAAAGAAGCTGCCATGGTCGGCGGCGTCGATGTGTACCCGGTCCGCTCGCTGCTTGACGTCATTCATTTTGTGAACTCGGGCAATGGCATCGCGCCCATGAAGGCCGACGGCGATTCCCTTCTGCGCCAGGCGCAACAATTCTTTATCGACTTCAAGGATGTTCGCGGACAGCATACGGCCAAGCGCGCCCTCGAGATCGCCTGCGCCGGCGGACACAACATCCTGATGATCGGACCTCCCGGTTCGGGCAAGACCATGCTGGCCAAGCGCATGCCCACCATCCTTCCACCCTTTACATTTGAGGAGGCCCTGGAGACCACCAAGATCCACAGCGTCGCCGGCGTGCTCGATCAGGGTACGGGTCTGGTGGGAACCCGCCCCTATCGATCGCCCCATCACACTATCTCGGATGCGGGCTTGATCGGCGGCGGCGTGATCCCACGTCCCGGGGAAGTTTCCCTCGCTCACAACGGCTTGCTGTTTCTGGATGAACTGCCGGAATTCCCGCGCAATGTTCTGGAAGTTCTGCGGCAGCCCCTGGAAGATGGCACGGTGAGCATCGCCCGCGCGGCCATGTCCCTGACCTTTCCCGCGCGCTTCATGCTCGCTGCTGCTATGAATCCTTGCCCTTGCGGATTTCACAATGACCGCACGCGCGAATGTCAGTGCACGCCACCGATGATCCAACGGTACATATCAAAGATCTCCGGTCCGCTGATGGATCGAATCGACATTCATATTGATGTGCCGGCAGTGAACTACAAAGAGATGCGCTCCGCCACGGAGCCGGAACCATCGGCCCAGATCCGCGAGCGCGTTATCTCTGCCCGCCGGAAACAGCTCGAGCGTTTCGCCTCCTCGCGCGAGAAGCTCTACTGCAATGCTCAGATGAGCTCGCGGCATATCCGGACTTTCTGCAATCTCTCTGCCGATTGCGAGCGCCTGCTGGAACGCGCTATGACGCAGCAAGGCCTCAGCGCCCGCGCCCACGACCGCATTCTTAAAGTCGCTCGTACCATTGCCGACCTCGAAGATGCACTCGATTTGGCGCCGAAGCATATCGCCGAAGCCATCCAATATCGCAGCCTTGACCGCACGTACTGGGCTTAGACGCAAGGGCAATGGATATCCGGCGGACACGTGCGGATCTGCTGCTCAGAAGCCGCGACCTTTCAGCACGGTATCGAGATCATCGGGATGTAACGCCCGCGTCAAGGCATCTTCGCGGCTGAGCGCCTGCTGAAATACGAGTTGTGCCAGAGATTCTTCCAAGGTGAAAGAACCCTGCTTGCGCGTGATCGTGATCTCCTGATGCAAATGCTGCAAGGCATTCTTGCGGATATGCTGCCGCGCGCCGTATCCCACCATCAGCAGTTCCGCCGCGGGCACGCGTCCCCCGTTTCGATGCGGAAGCAGGTTTTGCGTGAGCATCGCGGCCAACGCCATGGCGATCTCGGCTCGTATCGAATGCTGTCGCTCCTGCGGAAACGAATCGGCGATGCGGGACACCGTGGAAGCAGCATCGGTCGTGTGCAGCGTAGTGAATACCAGATGCCCCGTTTCCGCCGCGGATAAAGCAATGCGCGCGGTTTCGGGATCCCGCATTTCCCCGACGACGATCACGTCCGGCGCCTGCCGCATGGCAGCGCGCAACGCGGTAGGGAAGTCGGGCGCATCGATCCCAATCTCCACCTGTTCCACGACGCTGCGGTTGTGCTGGTGCTCGTATTCGATCGGGTCTTCAATCGTTACGATATGCCGCGAAGTCTCGCGGTTAATCTCGTTGACCAGTGCAGCCAGAGTGGTGGATTTGCCCGAACCGGTGGCGCCTCCGATGATCACCAGTCCACGCTGCAGCTTTGCCAATGCCCCGACGCCGGCAGGGAGATGCAGTTCCTCGAGAGTTGGTATCGCTGACGGCAACGCCCGTACGGTTGCGGCCGCGCGCCCGCGCTCGCGGTGCAGGTTGATCCGGAACCGTCCCAGGCCCTGTACCCGGTAAGACGAATCCGCAATCCCATACTGCTGATACTCCTCCCGGGCGTGAGCCGCCAGGGCAGGCAGTACAGCCGCCTCAATTTCCTCGCCGCTCAAGGCGCTCTCGCCTAGCGTGGACAGAACTCCCTCCGTGCGAACTGCCGCGGGAGCGCCGGACACCAGCAGCAGGTCGCTGCCTTTCTGTGCCACCAGCTGTTCCAGCCATCGATGCAGATGCGAATTGTCGCCGTTGGCCTCACCCGTTCTGTCTACGTGCGTTGTGTTTGTCTCGGTCGTCATAGTCCTCGTTAGATGCCGCTGTTTGGGCGCGAGATGAACACCCATTCAACCAGATCGCGGGCCGCTTGACCTCTTGCACCCGAAACGGTAGCCTCCCAACGTCGCAAGAGGAGGCTTTGCATGGTTCCACTCTCCGCTCTCTGGCTGCCGATCATCCTTTCTGCAGTCATCGTATTTATTGCCAGCTCCATCATGCACATGCTGCTGCCCTACCACAAAGGCGATTACCAGAAGGTAGACGAGGAGAAAATCCTCCCTGCTATTCGCGCCGCTGGCCTCACGCGTGGACACTACGTCTTTCCCTACTGCACGCCCAAAGAAATGAAGTTGCCCGCGATGGTCGAGAAATACAAACAGGGACCAGTCGGAATGATTACTGTGTTCCCCAGCGGTCCGCCCGCCCTGCCGAAATTCCTCGGCATGTGGTTTGTTTATTGCCTGCTGATCAGCTTTTTCGTGGCTTACCTAACCGCGCACACGGTCGCGCCGGGCGCGTACTACCTTGCCGTGTTTCGAGTGGTAGGGACCGCCGCATTCCTGGCGTATGGTTTCGGGACGATGAGCAACGCCATCTGGAAAGGCCAGACCTGGGGCTTCACCATCAAAGAAGTAGTCGATGGGCTGGTGTATGCGTTACTCACCGCCGGAACTTTTGGGTGGCTCTGGCCGCGTTAGAAAAGTTCACCGCAGAGGGGCGCTGGGTCTCACAGCGGATTCCCCCTGTGACCTCTGTGTCCCCTGCGGTGATCTTGTAATTAATTCTGCCGCAGCGCCGGCATCGGAATCGGAATGCTGAAAGCGGTGGCTGCTCCTCCCATCCCGTTCTCGCAAGTGGTTGGCGGAAATGTGCAGCCGGTGCCATTGCCCTGGCACCCAGCTGCCCAGAACATGTATCCGAGCATACCCGTGGTGGTTCCTGCGCCCGCGGGCGCCAGAGTCTCCACGAAATTGGCCGCCGTATTCTGATCGGAGTTGCTGAAGTTATTGCAGTTGGGCTTACTGCCGACAAGCCACAGGCTTCCCGTGAGCTTTGCCGGAGCCATGGGAGGCACTGATCCTGAAAGCCCATCCACGTGCTGCTGCCAGCCCGACTCCAGCGTGGCGACGCTGGTTTTTTGGCTGCCGACCATGGCATTCGCATAATCCAGCACTGGGGCGCTGGTCTTGAGCCAGTTTGTGACTGCGTAGTTCGCCAGGGCAGTGAGATAAGTGTCGCCGTCGCCGATATCAATGGTGAGGCGCGCCGCAAAGTTTGAGCCGGAGGCATCGTACGGCAGCACCGACCGGTATGCAGTGACGAACTGCTGCAATCCATTGAGATTGGGATTGCTGCTCTTCTCGTAATCGATCTCCATGCCAACGTTGAATTGCCTGGCGGCATTAGCAGCGTTGATGCCTAATTGTGTTGGGTTGGCGCCCAGCGCTTTGTCCCAATTCTTCGTATAGCTGAACCCGCCAATCGACATCATTACCCGCACACCGCGGCTCTGGAAGTAATTGATCACCGCTGTGGTCATGCCGATAGGAATGCCATTGGTGGTGGTCGAGTCGGTGGTGAGATTCATCAATTTCACCGGATCCACAAAACTAAGCACCACCACATTCACCGATGGGTGATAGGTGCCGTCCAGGTTGCGGTCGATCATCCAGCGATTGTCGGTGTCAAACGTTGTCATGTTGGGCACCGAAGCCCAACTGCAAGCGTCGGAATAGCAATGCCAAGCGCCGTAGATCTGCATCGGCGTTTGCGCGCTGGACGAAATTGCTCCCAGTAAGAACACATTGCTCAGTGTGAGGACAACAACCAGGATTGTGCGAAGGGAAGACTGAGTGGGAGGAGAAGCAGGGGCCGGAGGTCTCATGGGGGAGTCTCCTATTGAAAGGTTTCAATGAAGCGGATGAATGCTGTTCCGAGTACCTGATTCAGTCAATAGGAAAGTTCGTGTAGAGACCGTGCGCTCTGGAATTGCCCACATCAGATCTGTCCTGAACTTACCCCGAGAGTTTCTGTGTACGGTGGAGGAAGCTCAGATACCGAGCGTCCTTACGAGGCTGCCGATCGCCTTGCGCCACAGTTGGGGTGCCCGCTCTCCCTTGGCCGATTCTCTGGAATGGGTGGCTAAGGCGGAAAATTGGATAAGTCATGATTACTGAATACTTTGCATGTAAAGTATTGAAATTGCGATGGATAATTTATTCGCCGACGCAAATTTTTTTTGGCTCATTCCCGCCAAAGTCTTCAAAGGATGGGGCTTGGTCCATTCGGGCAAAGAGCGATGCCCGCAAAGTATTGATCTCTCAAGCTTTACAAGTAAAGTCTTGTTTTCAAAGAACTTATCTGATGGCGCGAATGCCGCGCTCTGTGCCTCTCGGCAATGCGATGATCGGAGATTGAGGCTGTGGAACGCAAGGGCAGATGTCACATCAGTGGAGTGTGGAAAAGTGCACGGCGACTTTCGCTGGGAGTCAGGCACGCACACTTCCGACAAAGCAAAGTCCGCGCAAGCTGCGTCCCTCGGGAGTCTTTTCCCACGCCCGTTATGAAGAGGGCTCATCGCATCCGGCGCAGATTTTTTATCCGCGGCCACGGAATTGGATGATTCTTCGACGATCTCTTTTTGAGGGTCGGGTGGGGGGAAGAATTTCAAACTGTCGCGCGGCTTTGCGCTCGGCGGCGACTTTCTGGCGCATTTCTTTGCTGGCTTCGGTTTCGCGGTAGAGTTTCTGGGCGTCTAGGGCCGGGCCGCGGACGTCGCTCAATCCCAAGACCTCGATTTCGAATTCGCCGCCGTCATTGATGACCCGCAGCATGTCCCCTAGGCGGACTTCGCGGGCCGCCTTGGCTAGCTGTCCGTTGGATTGAATTCTCCCCAGATCGCATGCCTTCTTTGCCAGGGTTCGCGTCTTGAAAAAGCGGGCGGCCCAGAGCCAGGCGTCCATCCTGATTCCGTTCATGACCCCATTCTCCTACAGCGTACGGGCTGAGCCAAAACGGCGCGTGGGACTTTTGGTGAGAATTCCCTTGGAGGTTCGTGGTCGTGATCGGGGATAGGGATCCTTCGCCTACGGCTCAGGATGACAGGCGGTACTTGGGATGAGACGCCTTGCGATGAGAGGCCTTACGACGACAGGGCTTAGAACGACAGGCCTTACGACGACAGGGCTTAGAACGACAGGGCTTAGAACGACAGGGCTTAGAACGAGAGGGCTTAGAACGACAGGGCTTAGGACGACAGGGCTTAGGACGACAGGGCTTAGGACGACAGGGCTTAGAACGACAGGGCTTAGAACGACAGGGCTTAGGACGACAGGGCTTACGATGACAGGGCTTACAGAGTCACATCATGCGGCTTTGGACCTGGGCTGGCGTGGGCTGGAGCCAGATTTATTTGGTGAACTGTCTGGTATACGGAGTGCTAAGCAATTGAGCTCGTTTGACTTGGCCCAAAATGGTTCGTTTTCCACATCAGATTGCGATGACTTTACAAATAATCGCTTGACCTGTTCGCCTGGTGCAGCTAAATTAGCGTGTTCCGAGGGACACCGGAGCTCTTCGGTTGCCGTTGTAATCACCTCCGCCGTAGAGCTAAGGCCGGAAAATCGAGCATCTTCGAAGCCCCCGGGCGCATCTATTCAACAGAGTGAGTTTTACGCTGCATCCTTTACAACCTAATCGGAATCAGTGACTTAGGTCGGAAAACTGGGGTTTTCCGGTCACCCTCCTTGGCGAAAGGACAGGCGAAGGCCACAATCATATAGTAAGGAGAACTTCCCTCATGCGTTCTGATCGTGTGTTTGACGCTTTACAGACTCTTCGCAATCGTTATATGCTCTGTCAGCTTGCCTCCAAGGCCACGCGGAAGTTCCACCGGCCCAGCACCCGTATCCAGGAAACGATGAACGGCGTATTGGACCGGATCGCTGACTCGGAGCGGCAGGCAGTTTTGTCGGAACCAGAGAACGTTGCCGAGGCACAACGGCGGGCTGCGTAAGACCAGCCCCGCCCTCCTGCCTGGCGTTGTATATTTCGCATCTTTCCTGAGTCCCCTCCTTTTTTGAAAAATCTCCCGTCGACACTACCGAATGCTCTAGTGAACGGGTTCAGGTGAATCAATGACCATTGCTGAACTGAAAGAAAAGAACATCACCGAGTTGACCAAGATCGCAAGGACCTTGGATCTGCCCGGTGCCAGCGGTATGCGCAAGCAGGACCTCATCTTCAAAATCCTGCAGGCGCAGAGCGAAAAAGAAGGCCACATTTTTGCCGAAGGCGTGCTGGAAATCCTGCCCGACGGCTATGGCTTCCTGCGCTCGCCCGACTACAACTACCTTCCCGGGCCAGACGACATCTACGTTTCGCCCTCCCAGATCCGCAAATTTGACCTAAAGACCGGCGACACCATCAGCGGACAGGTGCGCCCGCCCCATGAAGGCGAAAAATACTTCGCGCTCGTAAAGATTGAAGCCGTCAACTTCGAGTCTCCTGATGAAGCCCGAAACAAGATTTTGTTCGATAACCTGACGCCACTCTACCCGCAGGAGCGAGTCAAGCTGGAAACGACGCGCGACAACGCCAGCGCCCGCGTCATGGATCTGCTCACGCCGCTCGGCAAGGGCCAGCGCGGACTAATCGTGTCTCCGCCGCGCGCGGGCAAGACCATGCTGCTGCAGAATGTCGCTAATTCGATCACAACAAACCATCCGGAAGTTGTGCTGATGGTCCTGCTGATCGATGAGCGCCCGGAAGAAGTCACCGACATGCAACGCTCGGTCAAAGGGGAAGTGATTTCCTCAACCTTCGACGAGCCCGCTGCTCGTCACGTTCAGGTTGCGGAAATGGTGATCGAAAAAGCGAAGAGGCTGGTTGAGCACAAGCGCGACGTGGTGATCTTGCTCGATTCGATTACCCGTCTGGCTCGCGCCTACAACACCATCGTTCCGCCCAGCGGCAAAGTCCTCTCCGGAGGCGTCGACTCCAATGCATTGCAGCGCCCGAAGCGTTTTTTTGGATCCGCCCGCAACATCGAAGAAGGCGGCTCGCTGACTATTATCGCCACCGCCTTGATCGACACCGGTTCCCGCATGGATGACGTGATCTTCGAGGAATTCAAAGGCACCGGCAACAGCGAGATCATCCTCGAGCGCAAACTCGTCGATAAGCGGGTCTTCCCGGCTATCGACATCCAGCGCTCCGGCACCCGTAAGGAAGAACTCCTGATTCCGAAAGAAGACCTTTCAAGGATCTGGGTTCTCCGCAAGGTTCTGAACCCGCTCTCGCCCGTGGAGGCTATGGAATTGCTGATCGATAAACTAAGCAAGACGAAGTCCAATGGCGAATTCCTGGCCAACATGAGCGCCCTATAAACGGTTGTCAAGGGGCGGACGCCTCGTCCGCCCCGAGCGCAGCGAGTCCCTTCCCCCACTGGGGAATAAGCAGACTGACATCACCCGTGCTCCTCACGGGCCCCTGTGGTGATCCGCTTTCCCGACGACGTATAATTTTCCGAGAGCCGATTTGCCGCTGCGAGGTTTCCGTGCAATCCTTACGATCGCTTTGGATGCTTACACTCGTGCTATCACTGCCCTGTTTTGCCCAGGATCCCCGGGTGGTCAATCCGGGCGACTTGAATTCGCCTGCGACTGATGCCGATGAAGTCCACGCC
This sequence comes from Candidatus Sulfotelmatobacter sp., assembly GCA_036376495.1. Lineage (GTDB taxonomy): Bacteria > Acidobacteriota > Terriglobia > Terriglobales > Acidobacteriaceae > Sulfotelmatobacter. The sequence goes on from DASVAE010000074.1 coordinate 64,506, forward strand.
CGCCTGGCTCATGAGATGGAGAAGAAGGCCGCCAAGGACCGCGTCGCCGCCCTCAAGAACGACACCGACAAATTGCTAAAGCTCACTACGGAGTTGAAATCTTATGTCGACAAGTCGGACGAAAATGTTCTGTCGGTCGACGTCGTGAAGAAAGCCGAACAAATCGAGAAGCTGGCGAAAAGCGTAAAAGACAAGATGAAGGGGCCTAACTAGAAGCTCACCACTCGCGACCGGTGATTTTGAACGAAGCGGACCACCGCGGGTTCCTGCCGCCGTTCCCCTGGCTTCTGACCCTGTGCTTGTATCGCAACCCTATTGTTTCCTAGCCTGATTCGCGGAATAATTCCCTACGGTAGCTTGCAGGGAGGTCCTTATGTCAAAGTCGATATCAATTCTTCTCGCCATGATGCTCGTGGTGATCGGCACAGTACGAGCACAGCAGATCCACCTCCCGCCTGCTGTCTCGCAAAGTCAAGGCATGGGCAATGTGCCTGTCAGACCCAACGACGAGACGCAGCGAAAGCAGGCAATGGCAGCCAACCTTCAACGCCAGGCTGAAATGAGACGGGACGGTGAGAAGCTAGCGCAGTTGACACAGGAATTGAACGACTACCTGCAGAACAAAGGCGAAGGCGTAATCTCGGTTGACGCTCTGAAAAAAGCCGAACAGATTGAAAAGCTAGCCCATAGCGTTAAATCCAAGATGAAGCAGTCGTTCTGACCAGAAGCATATAGGGGCACCCGCCATGGGCTGTCCGGTCAAGCAAAGCTTGATTCCAGCGCCGCAGCCCACGGCTCCTCCCAGGAAACAAAACGCCATCCGGCAAGCCGGATGGCGCCTGCTGAAAGGCTTTTACTACGCGCCTTGTTTAATCCGCATTCCGAAGAACGATTTGTAGACGAATGCAAACGAGACGACGAAGAAGAGGAGCGCCAGTATCCGAGTCAATGTCGGACCCTGATCACTGGCGAGTCTTACCGCCAATTCGACTGCCAGTAATCCGAACAGGGTAGTGAACTTGATCACCGGATTCAGCGCAACGGAAGAAGTGTCCTTGAACGGATCGCCCACCGTATCGCCAATCACGGTCGCGTCGTGCAATGGAGTCCCCTTCTGCTTCAACTCGACTTCGACAATCTTCTTGGCGTTATCCCACGCGGCCCCGGCGTTGGCCATGAAAATGGCCTGGTACAAGCCAAAAACCGCGATCGAGATCAGATAGCCCACAAAGAAGAATGGATCCACGAACGCGAAAGCCAGCGTGGCGAAGAACACGGCAATGAAGATGTTCAACATCCCTTTCTGCGCATATTGCGTGCAGATGGCCACCACCTTCTTGCTATCCGCAACCGAAGCTTTCTCGACGCCTTCGAGTTTGATGTTGGCCTTGATGAACTCCACCGCGCGGTAAGCGCCGGTAGTCACCGCCTGCGTGGAAGCGCCGGTGAACCAGTAAATCATCGCTCCACCGGTGATCAGACCCAAAAAGAAGGGTGCATAAAGCAGAGAGAGCTTGCCGACACCTTCGGTATCGGTGAGACCATTGGTCAGCGCCATAATAATGGAAAAAATCATGGTGGTGGCGCCGACCACAGCCGTGCCAATCAGAACTGGCTTGGCCGTGGCCTTGAACGTGTTGCCCGCTCCATCATTTGCTTCCAGCAAGTGCTTGGCGCGCTCGAAATTAACGGAAAGGTTGAAGTCTTTCTGGATTTCGGACTGCACGTTCGGCACCGCCTCGATCAGCGAAAGCTCGTACACCGATTGCGCGTTGTCCGTCACCGGGCCGTAGGAATCCACAGCGATTGTGACCGGGCCCATGCCTAAGAATCCGAACGCCACCAGGCCGAACGCGAACACGGCGGGCGCCAGCATACCTGCAGCCACCGCCAGCCCCATCGTGCTCATGTAATAGGCAATGGCCATCAGAAACATCATCGAAAGTCCGAGATAGTATCCCGAAAAATTACCTGCTACGAATCCCGACAGAATACCAAGGGACGCTCCACCTTCTTCCGCCGAGGTCACGACCTCCTTCACGTGGCGGGATTCGACGGAAGTGAATACCTTGACCAGTTCTGGAATCAATGCACCCGCCAGCGTCCCGCACGAGATAATCGTTGAGAGCTTCCACCATTGAGAGCCATCTGTTCCCAGCGTCGGAATGGTGTAGTAGGAGATGAGGTACGTTAGCGCGATCGATACTAACGAGGTGATCCAGACAAGGGAGGTCAGCGGCGCCTCGAAGTTCATTTCGTTCGACGATCCGTATTTCGCCTTGGCAATTGCGCCATTGAGGAAGTACGAAAGCGAACTCGAAACCAGCATCATCACGCGCATGACAAAGATCCAAACCAGCAACTGCACTTGGACGCTTGGATCTTTTACTCCCAGCAGGATGAACGTAATCAAGGCGACGCCCGTCACGCCATAGGTTTCAAATCCGTCGGCCGAAGGGCCGACGGAGTCGCCGGCATTGTCCCCCGTGCAATCGGCAATGACGCCGGGGTTGCGCGCGTCGTCTTCCTTGATCTTGAATACGATCTTCATCAAGTCCGAGCCGATGTCGGCAATCTTGGTGAAGATTCCGCCTGCGATACGCAGTGCTGCCGCGCCAAGGGATTCACCGATCGCGAATCCGATGAAGCACGGGCCGGCGTAATCACCCGGCACAAACAGCAGGATGAATAGCATGATCAGCAGTTCCACGCTGATCAGCATCATGCCGATACTCATCCCGGCCTCAAGCGGAATCTGGTACACGGGATAAGGCTTGCCGGGCAGGGAAGCGAAGGCGGTGCGCGAGTTCGCGAAAGTGTTCACCCGGATACCGAACCAGGCGACGCCATAGCTTCCCGCAATTCCAACCAGGCTGAACCCAAGAATGATGGGCAACGTGAGCCCCACCGACTTTCCCGGAACCGGCGACAGCCACCCAAAATAAGCCGCGATAATGACAGCAATAAATGCCCACAGCAGCAGAATGAACTTGCCTTGCGTTACCAGGTACGTCTTGCAGGTTTCGTAGATCAACTCAGAAATTTCCCGCATCGCTCGATGCACGGGCAAGTTCTTCAGGCGCATGTAGATCGCCATGCCAAAGCCGAGCCCGCCCAGACAGAACAGGATGCCCACCAGCAACAGCCTGTGTCCGTCGATCGAACCGTTAAAAAAACTGACTGAGGACAGGTCCGGGAGCTTTAGGGAAGCCTCGCCGCCTGCCGATTCTGGTTGAGCTAAGGCGGAGACCGCGCCCAGGCTCAGAAGCGCGGCTATAGCCGAGATTTTCGTCGCCATGCGGCGGGAAATCACCGCCGCCGTGGCAAGCCAATTACTCATAAAGAATCCTCCGAATTGGACGGTTTCAGGAATTCAAACGTGTTTAGGTGTCGTCATCCAGACCCAATCTCCCGGCCCGCGCCCTGAGCACGCCTGAGATAACTGAGATTGTTTCCGGAATTTCCGAACACGCTTCCACCGCAAGACCGAAAGGAGTGATGAAGCTTGGCCGCGTCGGGTCCTGCGCCGGATCGACGTCTGCACCACGCCGCTAAGAAATAGAGGAGTTACTCCCTATTCTCGGCGTACCAGCGCAAAACGGAAATTTATAACACGTAGCAATAGGCTGGTCAAACCATGAAACACGGTAGGGCAGTGCGCGTTCCCGATTTGGCCAGAAAGATCGTCTGTCCCGGCCCCCCGCCCAGAGGTCCGCTCGGTGGGGAGTGCGCTCATTTTCTGCATTACGGAAGAACTCCGTAGATGGCAACGGCAGACTGGTAGGCGACAATCACCCGCCCTTCAGCAACGACTGGCGTGCCAAATCCGATCCCCTGACCCAATCCATCCCGTCCGGTATTCATGCTGCTGTTCCAAAGCTCCTTGGAGATATCGGTAGCGTCGTAAGCGTGCAGCAGGCCCGCTCCCGCGACAGTCTTTTCATACACCCACACAATCCCGTTCTGAGTTCCATTGGATGAGACCACGCTGTTGCCCCCGCGCAAACCGTACGGGCTGGGTGCTATGGCGGACGGGGTCGGGTTCAGCAGTCCGTTTTCAAAATGATATTGTTGGAGCGGCATATTAGATGCCCCCACATAGACATTGCCGTTCCAATACGACGGATTTCCGTATAGCCGGTTCCAGTTCGGCCCTTCGGCTACATCCCCGGTGACCGCGTCCGAGCAGGTGTATTGGCCGACCATAAATTCCTGCGGAATCTGGTTGTCTCCACCGGCATTGAACTTTCCCATGGTGGCAGTGTTCACCAAGAAGAGGCGGCCCTCCTTGCTCAATGCGGCAGCGAGCGCAATGCCGTTGCTGGTGTCGGTGGGCAGCAGGGCCACTCCACCGGAGCCAAGTTCGAGATCATGAAGATCGATGCATGCGGCATTGGAGGGGGTGAACCAGTCCACGACTTTGAAGGCACTTCCGCTCAATTTCAATTTGAGCATGGTGTCGCCGTAATTGTTTCCACCCTGGTCGGCGTTGAAACTTCCATCCGCTGCGTTGAGGTAAATGTTGCCGGCTGTATCAATCGCGGGGGATGCTCCACCTCCCCAAAAGGCCCCGCCTCCACCATAATCCGATGGTCCTGATGCGGCATCGGTCGACTGGGCTTCCGGAGTGGGATTAAATACGGCGATTTGCTTCAGAGTGGCGGGATCGTAAGCCATCAACCAACCGTGATAAACACCCCAATCGGAAAATGATCCCCAGCCGATCAGAATCGCCCCACCAACTTCGGTCAGACCCATTCGTTGGTTCTGATTCGAAGAATCGAATGCGATCTGCCCGTTCACGCTCCCCCTTCCATCACCCGCAACGCTGGCCTGAATCTGTACGCTTCCAGGTCCATAATCCTTCCCGTTACGGACGTCGACAGCTCGCAGCCACTGTTCCGGCACACCATTCCGCGACAGCGTGGTCACAAAGTAGAGCGCGCCGGTATCTGCATCAATGAACGGAGTCCCTGTAATTCCGACTTCGCCGCCGAGGGTGGTACGGCCGCCGAAGCTGTCGGGCATCGGCGTGATTCCGTTGGCCTCATCTACGTAGTGCCGTTCCCACAGCGACCCGGCATCGGGATGGTCAGCATCGAAGGCATAGATGCTGTCGTGTTCTGTGGCCACGATCACGACGTCGTGTGTCCCCGCGGCGTCCATCTTGAGTCCTGAGACATACAGGGGTTGCGCGATGGGAATTCCGTCCACCGAAAAGGTTCCCAGGCGCCCGAATTGTGAGGAGTTCACCTTCGCGGGAGTTAGAGTGATTTCGGTGGCATAGTTACCCGAGCCGGACGGATCACCTTTCCACATCAGCACACCCGTAACAGCGGCGGTTTCTTGTTGCACAGGCCCGGTGGGGACAGGTCCAGGAGTAGAGGAGGAAGAAGACGGAGAAGACTGGCAGCTCAAAAGGTACGCGGCCGATATGAAGATGGATAGAGGTCCGAAAAGCCCAAGCCAGGGAAGCTTTCCCATCAAGCCCTCCACTTTCTGTAGCCCCTCTTCGATGTGGATGCGCCTTACAGGGTTGCAGGGATGATGCGGGGCGGATAAACCTCCAGGCTGCTGAAAGCATACGGACTTGTGGGGTTGCGAGTGCGGGAAATGCTTAGCAGAATGCTAGAATTCGCGGGATCGCACCCGCAGATCAGCGTAGGTCTTGCCCCAAGATAGTCGTACTTCTGCAGAATGTCAGTAAATACTATTGCGAAAGGCGTACTGCGACGGTGTCCTTATCGTCGGGCGTGGTGAAGTCTCTTCCGTCTGACATTGTGATCCGAGAGCCTGTTCCCACGGCTTCAATGCAGACAACATGTTCGGGATTGATGTAAGTATCGCTTGGTGCAGTTTTGATGAGTACAAGTTTGGCCACGGACACCCTCCGGGCTGAATCCTACCAGAGCGAACTGCTCAGTACACAATCCGATGCACCTGACCTACTGCATTGTCCCGGGCCCCTTTCACTAACTCGGCTGCACGAACAGCGCTGCAAACGGCGCTCAATGCAACTTCACGTCCATCTTCAGGTTGTATGCCACAAACGACCACTCATCGGCGGTCTCATCGATGATCTTCGAAATCGGTTTTCCCGCTCCGTGCCCCGCCTTGGTCTCGATGCGAATCAAAACCGGAGCCGGCCCTGCCTGATCGGCCTGCATCGTCGCCGCGAACTTGAAGCTATGTCCGGGCACGACGCGGTCATCGTGATCCGCGGTAGCAATCAAAGTAGGCGGATACTTCGTCCCGGGCTTCAAATTGTGGAGCGGGGAGTAGGCATAGAGAGCTTTGAAATCCTCTGGATTATCGGAAGAGCCATAGTCCGAAGTCCAAGCCCAGCCGATGGTGAACTTCTGAAAGCGCAACATATCCATCACGCCGACATGAGGCAGAGTCGCGCCGTATAGATCCGGGCGCTGCGTCAAGCAAGCTCCCACCAGCAAGCCGCCATTGCTTCCGCCGCGAATCGCCAGCTTGGGAGTGGAGGTGTATTTGTTGGCGATGAGCCACTCGGCCGCCGCAATGAAATCATCAAAGACATTTTGCTTGTGCGCCTTCGTCCCTGCCAGGTGCCACTCTTCTCCGTACTCACCGCCGCCGCGCAGATTGGGCTGCGCATAAATGCCGCCCATCTCCAGCCAAACCAGATTCGGAACAGAAAACGATGGCGTCAGCGAAATGTCGAACCCGCCATAGGCGTACAGCAGAGTGGGATTCTGCCCATCCAGCTTCAGGCCCTTCTTGTACGTCAGGAACATCGGGACGCGCGTGCCGTCCTTGCTGTTGTAGAAGACTTGCTTGGTCTCGTACTGCGAAGGATCGAAATCGACCTTGGGTTGCTTGAAAATGGAACTCTTTCCCGAGGACGGCTCGTAGCGATAAACCGTGGTGGGCGAAATAAAGCTGGTGAATGAATAGAACGTCTCTTTATCGTTCCTCTTACCCTGAAAACCGATGGCCGTGCCAATCCCGGGCAGATCCACATTCCGGATCGCCTTACCCTGCAGGTCGTACACTCGAACTTCCGTCTGCGCGTCCTTGAGATAGCTGAGCAAGAAGCGGTTGTCGACAACCGTACTTTGCTCCAGCTTGTCTTTGCTCTCCGGCACAACGGTTTTCCAATTCGCCCGCTCCGGATGCCGGGTATCAATCGCGATCAACTTGCTGCGTGGCGATTGCAGATCGGTTTGTATCCAGAACACCGGCCCGTCGTTATCGACGAACAGATATTGCGCATCAAAATCGTCCAGCAATTTCACGACGGGCGCATCGGGCTTGCTGAGATCTTTGTAGTAGAGCCGGTTCTTAGGCGACGTGCCCTGAGACACGTGAATAATCAGATATCGTCCATCGTCGGTGACCGTTCCCCCAAACAGCAGTTCCTTGTTATCGGGACGCTCATAGATCAACTTGTCTTCTGCCTGCGATGTCCCCAACTGGTGGTAATAGAGTTTCTGGAAGTAATTTGTATCGCGAAGAGCCGTGCCCTTGGGCTCGTCATATCGGCTATAGAAAAATCCTCTGTCATCCTTGCTCCACGCCGCACCGGAAAACTTTGACCACTGCAGCACGTCGGGTAAATCTTTCCCACTGCTCACATCGCGCACATGCCACTCCTGCCAGTCCGATCCCGACTGCGCCGTGGCGTAGGCCATCAACTTTCCGTCGTCGGTGATGGATGCCCCGGCCAGCGCGACCGTGCCGTCGGAAGAAAGCGTATTCGGATCCAGCAGGACACGCGGCTCCGCATTCAACGATTCCGACACCAGCAGCACATTCTGGTTCTGCAGGCCATTGTTGTGCTGGTAAAAATATCTCCCGTTTTCCTGCTCTGGCGTGGTGAAGCGTTCGTAGTTCCAAAGCTTCAGCAGCCGGTCGCGAATGGCGCCACGATAAGGAATTTTGTCCAGGTATGAAAACGTCAGCTTGTCCTCTTCCTGCACCCATGCCTTCGTGTCCTGGGAGTCCGCGTCCTCTAGCCACCGGTAAGGGTCGGCGACATTGGTTCCGTGATAATCGTCCACCTGATCGACAGTCTTTGCCTTGGGATAAACAAGTGGTGCGCCGTCCGACTGCGCCCAAGTGGCAACCGCGCTCGCCAGCAAAAGCGAAGAACACAGAACAGTACTGAACAATTTCATGAATGCTGCCCTCCGTCCGTTCACACGTTTATCCGGGGCTGCCAGCGTTGTCAAGCGGCGTCGCCAGGGTTGCAGTCCATTTGCGTGCAGAATATAGTGTTGCGGCGTCTTGGAGGTCCAATGAAGACAATCGCGCTCGCACTGCTCATCTGCTTTCTATCTGCTACGGCCTTCGCCGCTAAACAGTATTCTTATTTTCGCGTGGGCAATCCGAACGATGTCACCACCGCAACGACGGCGGGCACGGTCCTGATGGGCGGTGGAACCGACGTTGATGCCGCGTTTCAGTGGATGTGCCAGCGCAGCGGCGATGGAGATTTCCTGGTGATCCGGGCCGCCGGAACGGATGCTTACAATCCTTACATCCAGCAACTCTGCCCGCAGGAAAATTCAGTCGCCACCCTGATCATTCCGAATTCCACCGCAGCCAACGATCCTTTCGTAGTTAGCACCATCCAGCATGCCGAAGCGCTATGGATCGCGGGTGGGGATCAATCCAATTACATCAACTTCTGGCAGGGAACGCCGGTGGAATCGGCCTTGAACAACTTGATCGCTCAGGGGGTACCCATCGGCGGCACCAGCGCGGGCATGAATGTGCTCTCGCAGTTCGTCTACACTGCGCTTGCGAGCCAGGGCGTAACCTCCACTCAAGCACTTGCGAATCCCTACAATAAGTACATCACTTTGGGAGAGAACTTCGTCAACATCTCCATCCTGCAGGGACTCATCGATGACCCGCACTTTGTCACTCGCGATCGTATGGGCCGCGATCTCGCCTTTCTTTGCCGGATCTACAACAACGGCTGGTCCAGCCTTCCGCGCGGCATTGCGATTGATGAGGAAACTGCGCTGCTGCTCGACAACAAAGGCAACGGCACAGTTGCAGGAAACAGCACAGTGTATTTCCTGCAGGCTCCAGGCGCGCCCCAAGCGTGCCAGCCGGGAGTTCCCCTGACGTACCAAAATATCTCCGTGTATCGCATCAACTCTTCAGGTACTTTCAATGTGCCGAATTGGAGGGGTAACGGAGGAACAACTTACACCGTTTCCGCAAATGCTGGAGTTCTAAGCTCGAGCCAGGCGGGCGGAATCTACTGAGATTCGCCGCGACGTAGAAAAGAATTCGAGAGCTAGAAGAAGTCGAGCGAGTACCGAGCGCGACGCCTTGGCCGGCTTTCCCCCTGCGGGTGATTCCGGCACAAGCGTCAGGGCACAATCTGCGACTGCGGCCAATGCGACGGCTGCGCATTCAGATTGAGCGCCACTCCCACCGGTCCGACTGATGGCTTAACGTCCACGTTGTAGCCGTCCACCTGGACCAGAGGCTCCTCTCCCTGCAAATCCTTGGTAGCCGCTTCGATGGAGACGGTGCAAGTCTCTCCTGGCACCAGGGAGATGTAATTGTCCGAATAAAAGACTGGCAGCACCCGGCGTCCACTTTTCTTTTGATGAAGCTGCAAATGGGTTAGCAGGGCAACGTGCTCAGTAGCATTTCGCAAGCTAACCTTGACTATTGTCTTATCTCCCTCAGTCCGCATATCAGCGTGCGCGTCCAGAACAACGGTAGGAAGATCCATCAATCCATCGAACTGGTCCTGGGCCACGTGCTGCCAGTAAAGATTCGTCGAGAGCTGTTGCCCCGCCGCATCGGTCAAATCCAGCTTGATGAAATACAAGGGAGTGATTCGTGCGCTTACTTCCAGTTGCGCCACTTTCATGGTCGTGCTGCCCGGAACCTCGGCCACGGGATAAATCTCATGCGAGTCCCTGGTCCCGTCAAATCGATAAATCGCCACTTGCACGTTCGCCGCCTTCAGTGCGTCCGGACGATTGTTGACGACTTCAATGGCGCGCGTGATCTCATTCAACTGCACATGGATGGTCTCCGCCGCTTTTTTTGCGCCGTACAGTGCCGCATTCGGCTCCAGATCGTAGTGATAAAGTTGCCAAACGAAACTGGGTTGCGCCGGGTTGCTCATCCAGGTGATGATGCCCGTCGTCTCCTTGAACATCTTCGCGTTGCGCCCTTCATACATGGCGCGGAATGCTTCGTAATTCGCCAGTTGGGCTTTCCTCACAAAGTCTGCCAGATTGCGAATGTGTCCATAGCGCTCCGCCAGCGTCTTGGGATATTCGTTGCCCCTCTGCGCTCCCGCAGCCATGTCGTGCTGCGCCCAGTCATCGTTAATCGTCTCCCAATCTTTCTCCGGCATCATTCCCTGGATCGATTCGATGGTCGGCACCGACACGGAGCCCGTCTCGGTCTTGAAGCTTTCGTTCAAGGGATAGAAAAATCGCGGCGCGCGCCAGTAATAAGGGCCATGGGACGATACTCCCCGGCCCTCAGCGGAATTCGACTGGTACAGCCGCGAAGGATCCAGCTTGCCCATTAGGGCTTTCAGTTGTTCATCCAGTTCCTTCGGTGGATATCCTTCATTCCGCGCACACCACACCGCAATCGACGGATGGTTGCGGTAGCGGACTACTTTGTCCATCACATTGGCGACATAAGTAGGAATGTCCGTCGGGTCCGGTCCGTCAAAGGGGTTGGGCTGAAAGAACTCATCCCACAGCAGCATGCCGTATTTATCTGCCATGTCGTAGAAGTCAGGGCTGGTGTTCTGTCCCACCCAGTTGCGGATGATGTTGAGGTTGGCTAGCGCGTGCAGATGAAACTGCGCATCGAGCCGGTCGCGCGTGACCCGCTTCATGGCCTCGTCGAGCCCCCAGTTGCCTCCTCGGGCCATGACTCGAACTCCATTCACCACGAGCGTGAGATTTTCTGAGTCGGGCACCTGGTATTCGATTTTGCGGATTCCGAACTGGCGGGTCTCGCTGGACGATGTCTTTTTGCCTTGCCCGAAGCTGAGCGTGAGCGTGTACAGATTCTGCGGACCGTAGCCGTTAGGCCACCACAGCTTGGGCGCGCTGACCCGCAACTGGGGTAGGGATGTGCTGTCGAGCACAAGCATTTCCGTCCCGCTCGCGGCAATCGTTACCGGCTTTTCAAAAGTGATCGGCCGATCCTGTGAATTCAGTAACTGAACTGTTCCTTTCACCACGCCGGTGACTGGCTTCGCCGACTTGTTCTCCAGCGTCGCTGCTATATGGAGATCAGCGCTGTCGTACCCTGCAGACAATTCTGAGGTCACAAAGGGATCCTTCACGATCACCGGCCCGCTGGAATCCAGCGTGACGGGAAGAAAGAGTCCCGTATCGCGGTCACGCACTGCGGCCAGCCAGTCCCAGCCAATCGTGGATAAGAACGTAGGGCCGTCGATGGCCGATTCGCCGCCATTCGCTCCCACTCCTAACGCGACTGTGTGCTCGTGAGGCACGCCTGGATGAGGCTGCGGCGAAACCAGCACCGCCAGCACCGATGCCGATCCAGGTCTTACGAAGCTGGTGATATCGAAGTCGCCGCGGATGAATGCCCCGCGGATCGTCCCTGCTTCATGACCATTCACCCAGACCTGAGCGCTGTAGTTGACGCCGGCAAAATGCAGCCACGTGTGCCGCCCCTTGTAAGCGGCAGGCACATTCAGTGCGGCTCGGTACCAGTAGCTGCTCTTGTTCAAGCTCTCCGGAATGGCCCGCATGTTTTCGCCATACAGCGGTTCGGGATAGACGCCGTTATTGACGAGAGTGGTGAGGACGGTGCCCGGCACGGTTGCGGGATACCATCCCTGCGGCTTGAATCGGGCACTGGAGATGACCGCCGCATCAGCGCCAGCTTTGCTCGCTTCCTGCATCAGCCAGCCCTGAATATTGGCAGGCGGAGGCGCACTCTGCGCCCATAAGAAGCCAGGCAGCAGGCCAAGGAGAAGTGAAAAGAACGAACGACGAGTCCTTGGCCGACGAATTCCTCGGGTAACTTCACGGCTCCGCGACATTTCTGTTCTCAAGTTCACCGCGTATCTACTCCTCGATTGGAGAACCGCAATTGTAATCCACGCAAATCGCGTGCTAACCCACTCGACCTTGCCGTTAAAGCCAACATTCCGCCTGTGAATATTTGTGATCTGGTATAGCATCCATTGAACGAGGTTCACGATGACGACGATCACAACCCCACTGCGCAGTGACATCAACCATGTGTCCCAGCACTCGCCGGCGGCAAACGGGCTGGCCATCGTGCGGGTGACGATTGGCGCAATGTTCGTGTGGGTCTTCTTCGAGAATTTGGGGAAAGGGCTGTACACTTCTTCGGGCTATGCCGGCCTGATCAATTACTACATTCAGCACAGTCACTCGCCGGCAGTGTGGAAGGCGGTCATGGGCATGGCGGCGAGCCATGCTGCCATGGCGGCTCCGCTGCAAGCCGTGACAGAAATCTCACTTGGAGTTCTGCTGCTCATCGGTCTGCTCACGCGTCCGGCTGCTTTCGTGGCCTTTCTCTACCTTGGGAGCCTCTGGATGTCAGAGTGGGGAACGGCATGGATTTGGGAGTTGCTGGTTCCGATGCTCGCAGCATTGGCGGTTGCAGTGGGCCGCGGCGGCCGAAGCTGGGGCATCGACGCCCTGCTCGCACGGCATCGCCCTTCGGCACCGTGGTGGTGATCAGCGAGCTCACGTGCGCGTGTCGGTCATCATTCCTACGCATAACGAAGCGCAGGCCATTGGCCGGGTGCTTGGCGATTTACCTTCCGACCTCGTCACTGAAGTCATCGTTGTGGACAGCAATTCGACGGACGGCACGCCCGATGTGGCCCGCAGCCTGGGGGCGGAAGTCATCCAGGAACCTCGGCGCGGATACGGGCGCGCCTGTTTGACTGGGCTGGCGAATGCGAAAAATCCGGATGTGGTCGTTTTCCTGGACGGGGATTACAGCGACCGCCCTTCGGAGTTGCCGATTTTGTTAGAGCCGATTTTGGAAGGCCGCGCTGACATCACACTGGGTTCCCGCTTGCAGGATCGGCGTTCTGCTGCCGCGTTGCCTTGGCACCAGGTGCTTGGAAACCGTATCGCCGCCAGCCTGATCCGGCTTCTCTACGGATTGAAGATAAGCGATCTCGGTCCCTTTCGCGCTGCCCGTGCGGAGGTGCTGCGCGCGCTCGCACTGCAACAAAACACCTATGGCTGGGCGGTGGAGATGATCCTCAAAGGTGCCCTGGCGGGATTCCGCGTAGTTGAAGTTCCGGTGAGTTACTATCCGCGAATTGGAAAATCGAAGATCAGCGGTACAGTGAAGGGCACACTGGGCGCCGGCTGGTTCATTCTCACACTGATCGTAAGGTACTATTTCCGCAGTCGAAGTTGAGGTGAGTGCGGCCGCTTAACGGCTGGATCGATTGCCCAAAAATCTATGGCATCTTCAACCGAGATCGTGGCGCGTCCAGGCAGCGAGCGTGTGCTGGTGATCATGGCCAAAGCACCGAGGCCAGGCGCGGTGAAGACCCGCCTGGCGTCCAGCCTTTCTGCTGACGCGGTCGCTTCTTTTTATTGCTGTCTTCTGCAGGATACGCTGGCGCTGGGCCGCTCCTTGAATGATGTGACGGTTGCGATCATGTGCCCGGAGTCCGACGTAAATGAGTTGGCGGAATTGACCGGCAGGGAAGTGAAGGTAGTGGCGCAGAAGGGAGAAGGTCTAGCCGCTGGACTCACCTCTGTATTTGCCCACTACGCAGATCATCATCGACGTTGCATCATCGCCTTCAACAGCGACAGCCCCCACCTGCCGGCTTCTGTTCTCGAGCAGGCGTTCCAAACTCTTACCGCACATGATGTAGTAATCGGGCCGACGCACGACGGAGGCTACTATCTCATCGGCGCAAAAGCGTCCTATCCTACTCTTTTCGCAGACGACGGAATGGGCACCAGTAGTGCGCTGGAGCGGTTGCTGTCTCGCGCGCGAGCTCTTGAGCTCTCCGTGGGCTTCGCAGCTCCTTTTTACGATATTGATGTAGCGGGGGACCTCACTCGGTTAGCAGAAGAGCTGCGTCTGGCTCCGGAAAAGGCGCCACGCACGGCGCGCTGGCTCAAAGAGTGGGAAGTGGGGGAGGAGCATCGTCGGACCATCTCGCGGACCGGCGCTGGGCACTCGTGAAGGTGCCGGCCGAGTGCCGAGTGTACGCATGGGGCGCCGTCTTGTGCGTGGCGTTGAGCATCTGCTCACGCTACTTCGACGATCGAGGCGGGCCGGGATTCATGGCCTGTTTGACGGTTGCGGCGATCGCGTACCTTCTGGCCATCCGTGAGTTCTTCGCCACCCCAGCATTTCCCCGGCGCGTTGTCATTGTTGGACTCGTACTGGCCGCTGTGTGGCACGTTGCATTTCTTCGGCTGCCCCCGGGGGCTGACGATGACATTCATCGCTATGTTTGGGATGGTCGCCTGCAGCGGCTCGGCTACAATCCCTATCTTGTTGCTCCCAGCGACCCGGCCGCGAAAAACCTGCACACCGCGGAAACACGCACCCTGAACAATCCCGATCTGCCGAGTCCATATCCGCCCGGGGCGGAACTTTTTTTTCGCGCGGTAACCGCGATTCATGAGTCTGTCTCTGCTCTGAAACTGGCTTTTGTGATTTGCGAGTTGGGAATTGCTTTCGTCTTGCTGGATTTTTTGCGAACTGGCAGACGGGGCGTGCACCTGGTTCTTGTATTTCTTTGGAATCCTTTGTTGGCTGTCGAAGTGGCGGGAAGTGGTCACATCGACATTGTGGGCACGATGCTGCTGGTGATCTCTATGGCGGCGCTGGCACGCGGTTGGCGCTCCACTGCAGCCGTGATGTTGGCGTTTTCCGTAGGCGTAAAATTCCTTCCCATTGTGTTGCTCCCCCTGTATTGGAAGCGGGTTCGAGTTCGCGACGCTGCGCTGGCCGCAGCCGTCTTCGCGCTCTTATATGTCCCCTTTCTGAATCACGGGCGCGTTGCAATTGGCTCCCTTGGCACTTACGTGCAGACTTTCCGCTTCAATGGTCCGATTTTTTTAGCGTTCTCCCAGTTCGCGCCTCCGCCGTTGCTCGCTGGCTTTGCGGTGCTCGCGGGATTAGTGACTGCAAGTTGGTTGCGAAGGGCAACACCCGAGTGCTCTCCAGAAGTATTTGCGTGGCCGATGGCAGCGACGCTTTTGTGCGCCCCCGTCGTATTCCCCTGGTATCTGCTCTGGCTGCTGCCATTTCTGATGTCACCATCGAGTCTGCTGATGATCGTGTGGACCGTGAGCATTATCCCCACTTATGTAATGTGGCACTTCCGCACGCTGGGTCGTCCTTGGGGAGCGCTTCCTGGTTGGGTGATGCTGGTGGAGTACGGGTGTCTGGCAATTGTCGGTATCATGATTGCGTGGCGCCACTTCATGCGGTTGGCCGGAGCTGCTACTCAGACTGACTAGAATTGGGCCAGCATGCGACTTCTGCATCCAATAATGCTGGGGGCTCATCCAACACCGCATCCGATCTGATTCACTCAGGAGCGACGTCCATGAAAATTTTGGGTCGACTTGTCGTGTTCTGCCTCTTGTCTTTCAGCATACTGCTGATTCTTCCTGCGAGTTCTCAAGCACAGCAGCGTGCGCCAATTCTCGAACAAGTTGCCAAGGCATACGGTCTCGATTCTTGGGACAAGGTTGAAGCCATTCGGTACACCTGGAACGGGGAGATACCGGGACTCTTCAAAGTTGCTCACGGCTGGGAGTGGGAGCCTAAGACTGGCAAGATCACCTACGAAGGAAAGGACAAAGACGGCAAGCCGGTCAAGGTGAGCTATGACAGCTCTCAACTGAGCAGCCAATCCGATCAGGTGAAGAACGAGGTCGAACCCTCTTTCGTCAACGACAATTACTGGCTTCTGTTTCCCTTCCATGCTTATTGGGACAGCAGCGCCGCAGTGACTGATCAAGGCATGAAGAAGCTCCCGATCGGCGCCGGTTCGGGCACGCTCGTCTCGGTGAAGTATCCCGCCGAAGCTGGCGGATACACGCCCGGCGACACCTGGGACCTGTATGTGGGCAAGGACAAGCGCGTTCAGCAAATGGTCTACCACCGTGGCGGCCCTAAAAAGCCCAGCGTGGTCACCGCCACGTGGGCTGGTTATAAAAAGGCGGGTCCGCTGCTGATCTCAACGGAGCATCGTGGCACCGCCGACGGCAAGCCCCTGCACATTTTCATTTCCGATGTATCAGTCAAGCTGGCAGGGTCCGATGGCTGGATGAAAGCCCAGTAGAGAGAGAAAGAAGGGATTCGGTTATTGACCTGGCGCAGTCACCCTCAGGTCATCCGATTTGCGCCTGAAGCCCGCCAATCATTCGTCTCTGGCGATCACTACCGTAGTACACGAACTGGCCAGCTTGGGCAAATCCCGGTGAGCCGCCATTTGGATCGGCAGCGTGGGGCGCTGTCCCCGGATGATAGGGCAATAAACATCAGGCTCCAGGAGTGCGCCTTGCAGCCGCCGCCGTCCAGCACATCCACCATGGCAGGAATCCCGGAACTCGCAAGGCTCGCAGGCTCGAGGAAGTGTTCGCGCCTGCTCGAACGGGATCGAGTTCAAAATATCGCATCCCGCCGAGATCAAATCTGAAAAGGGCCCGCCGGCTCCCGGCCAGTAGACGCATGGCTGTGTGGTGGCACGCGGGGTAACTCGTACTGTGCTGACGCCGCATCCTCCTTCCCGCGGCGCCATGCCGGCCATGGCGCGAACCAGCGGCTCGCCGATTGCGATCACATCCGTCTGTGCAAACAGGGCGCGAAATCCCGCCCAGTACTCTTCGTAGGTCAGCGCATAGGTGTCGGATCGCACTGCCTGGTACACGTTCACTCGCAAGGGAGCGGCAAACTGCTTCGCCACCCGCGCCACATCGGCCAGCTGCAGGTAGTTCGACTTCATCATCACGGAGATGACGGTTACTGGTATGCCCAGCCTCACGCATCGATTTGCCTGTTGATGGATAAGTTCCCAATTTCCCTGCCCGCGTTGCGCGTCTTGTTCGCTTTGCGTCGGATAATCGAGAGAAAACTCGATATCATGGAACGCCCGCAGTTCATTGTCGTCGAGAACAGAAACACTGTGACCGTTGGTTGTGATGGTGAGCTTCACCGGTTTGGTTTGCAGGTAGCCCAATATGGCCTTGAACTCCGGATGCATTCCGTTCTCACCTGTGCCCAGATTCACTGAGCGAACGGGCAGCCGGTCCATGACGGATTTCACTTGCTCGAGAGACAAACGATCGGTGCTAGCTGGATCGCGGTAGCAGAAAGCGCACGCCAGATTGCACTCGTTGGTCAGGCCGAGCCCCAGCGAAATGCCCCCATCAGGCGCCATAATGCGAGATACGAATGATGAAGGCTGTGGTGTGACGGGGTTCATGCGTCATCCTTGATTTGCGGGTTGATGATTGGCGGATCTGCGCGGCGGGCCAGGTGGTGCGTGTAGCGGGCGATTGCGGAAAAATCCGGTTGGCCGCCAAGCTTGCGCTCCAACTCAAAAACCCGTTGGTACTCCTCGCTGAGCGAAAGCCGTGGGGACATGTAATCTGCCATAACCCGCACGCCTCGCTCCGACAGCACTTCGAGCGACGCCCTCTTCAGCATGGTTCGCGTCGCCTCTGGCGTAAATAATCGCACCTTGCCTCCGTACAAAGCCTCACTGCCCCACTCCGCGCTGAGGTTATTTGTGGCGGCATCCAGGTCTCCGGACAGGATAGCGGCCTTCAAGACCTCGCCCGCGCGGTTTCGCACCAGAACAGAGAGGATCGCCGATGGATTTCGTAACGCCCGTGCTGCGCTGTGCAACACGGTACCTGGCTCCTCCACAAACTCGAGGATATTGTGACAAAGAATGACGTCGAATGCTCTTTCAGCAAATAACTCCGCCAACCGGTCGGCGTCTCCCTGTTTGGTTTCGATCTTCTCCCCGAGACCGGATTGTTGTGCGGCACGTTTCGTGATCTCCAGCATGGGCGCAGAGGAGTCCATCAAGGTTACGTGATAGCCAAGTCGCGCCAGGCGTAGCCCGTTCGCTCCGGTGCCGCACCCCAGATCCAGAGCGCGCAACGACGCGGTCGCTCCGGGCAATGGAAGAAATTCCCGCAGGTTGGCGAATGGCAGATCAAGACGTAACCGACCTTCGGGAGTTTCGAGGTAGGCGGCATATTTATCAGCCTCGGTCTGGAACCGTTCGTCAATGTTCATGAGGCTTTAATTATCAGTCATTGAGAGCAAAGTCGGTAGGGATTGAGTTGCTGAGGCAGTGGGGCACTTCGAAGAGGTTGCGTGCTACAGTTAGCGCAATGAGGGCGGACATCGAGCAGGCTGTGGCGTTGTTGCGGAGGGGGGACCAGGCGGCGCTGGAAGAGGCGCTCGGGTTGCTGCAGAACACCGTCTTTTCCTTCAGCATGCGAGTGTGCGGCCAACGCGAGGACGCTGAGGATACGATGCAGGAGGTGCTGCTCAAGTCGGTTCCATACCTTCCAAAATTCGACAGTCCGAAGGCGCTGGTGGTGTGGCTGTACAAGGTGGCAAAGAATCGCTGCCTGATGAGCCGGCGGAAAAGTAAATTTGCTCCCGCGCGGGAACTCTCGCTGGAAGAGTTGATGCCGGATCGCAGAGAGATGGAGCAACTGAGCGCGGATGGCAGGATTAATCCGGAGGCGTATGCCATTCACAGTGAGAATGCCTCACGGCTGCGCGAGGCTATTCAGAGACTGCCGGCGCAGTACCGCATCGTGCTCGTGCTGCGGGATATGGAAGGGCTGACGGATGATGAAGTGGCCGAGATTACCGGTCTTCGTTCGGGCACCGTACGGGTGCGGCTGCATCGCGCCAGACTGTTTGTGCGCAAAGAACTGATGAGCGCATGGAAGCCGCGCAAGCTGAAGCCGCCTCCGCCGGTTATCTCCAGCGAGAAGCTTCCGAGGCCGGCGAGGTGTAAGGAACTGTTCGCCGAATTATCCAATTATCTCGATGATCAGCTGGATGATTCACTATGCGGAGAATTGGAAAAGCACATGGGCGGTTGTGGGCCATGCCAGGTGTTTCTGGCGAGTTTGGAAGCCACCATCGAGCAGTGCCGCAAAGCGCCTGCTGAATGCCCGACCAGTAAGGAAGCCACCCGGCTGCGCAATGAACTGGTGCGGAATTACAAGCGCGCTGTCGCCAGCTTGGCAACTCAATCCTGAGCTGTTCCCCTCTGAAAAATCTTGAAGCGGGATTCCAGAAATAGTGTGTAACAGATCACTGACTTCTGCATTTATTCGTGTTCTTCTGAACTGATAAAGCAGGAGGGAACCATGATTTCCGCGCAAGTTGAACTCACTCAAGCGTTTAAATCGCAACGGCAGTTTGTGGCTCAAACCGGCAGCGGCCATCACCTGCTGCTGGATGATACTGCCGGGGGGAGCGGGCCGAAACCAATTGAACTCGTCGCCGCCGGTCTGGCCGGCTGCACCGCGTTTGATGTGATCACGGTGCTTCGACAGAAGTATCACCAGAAGATCACTGGATACCAAGTGAAAGTCGAGGCGGATCAGGCGGAGCGTCCGCCGCAAGTGTTCACCACTGTCCGAATTCATCACGTTGTAACCGGCATTGATATCGATGAAAAAGCGTTGCAGGAAGCGATTCGCCTTTCGGAGGAGAAGTATTGTTCCGTGGGAGCGATGGTGCAGAAGACCGCCACTTTCCATACCACGTATGAAATCATGAACGAGACGACGGCGTGGATGCAGCCGGCGGAAGTTGCGGGGGTCGAGCGGTGAGAACCCGTGTTGTAGTCGGGCTGATCTTTCTGCTCGCGATGCTGAGCGGTGCGCAAGCACAGCAGGGAAGGTCTTCCCTGACGCTAGAGCAGGCGGTGAAGATTGCGCTGGAGAAGAATCCTGCGCGCAAGGCTGCATTGGCGGATACGCGCGCTGCGTCGGCTCAGATCAAGACGGCACAGTCGTATCTCCTGCCGCAAGTGAGTTTTTCTGAGACGGCCACGCGCGGCGATGATCCGGTGTACGTCTTCGGCAGCCGGCTTCGGCAACAACGATTTACAGCGGCCGACTTCAGCTTGAACGCGCTGAACCGTCCACTGCCCATTGGCAATTTCGCGACCCGGTTGGAAGGCAAGTGGAACCTGTTCAATTCCTTTGCCAGTTGGCATGGGCTGAGCCAAGCCAGGTTTATGGAGGAAGCGGCCGGGCATCAGTTGGAGCGGGCGGAGCAGGAGATCGTCTTCCGCGTAATTGCCAGCTATCACCTGGCCCTGCTCTCGGCGAAGGAGATGGAGGTAGCCGAGCAATCTGCGAAGACAGCGCAGGCCATCGTGGATCGCAGCCAGTCGCGCTTCGAAAGCGGCCTGGTGGTCGAATCGGACCTGCTGACGGCAAAGGTGAGATTGGCATCGCGGCAAGAGGAATTGATTCGCGCCCGGAATGCTCATGATCTGGCATTGGCGCAGTTGAATGCAGCTCTCGGTATGCCCATGGAATCCACTTTCGATTTGACTCAATCATTGACGGAGCGGCCTTTGCCCAACCCCGTTCTGCAGGATCTGGACGCGCAGGCGCTGGCCAAGCGTCCCGACCTCAAGCGCATTGAGGCGGAACGCGCGGGGCAGAAGCAAGGAGTCGCGATGGCCAAGGCTGCCTTCGGGCCGCAAGTAAACGCCTTTGCCGGATGGGAATTGGACAATCCGACGCTTCTTGCGGGTGGAGGCGGAAACAATTGGGTGGGCGGAATTGAATTGAAGCTCGATCTCTTCAATGGCGGGAGCCGCCGGGCGGAGCTGCAGCGGCAGAAGGCACTCGAAGAGAAAGTAAATGCGATGCAGCAACTTGCCGCAGATTCAGTGCGGCTGGAAGTTCGACGTGCCTACTACGACGTAGATTCCACCCGGCAGCAAATTGAAGTCGCCAGGGCCTCGATTGCGCAGGCACAGGATAACTTGCGCATCAATCAGGACCGTTATGAAAGCGGCTTAATCACTATCACGGATCTGCTGGGCGCTGAGGATGCAGCGCGCCGTAGCCAAAACGATTATTGGGAAGCGGTGAGCCACTTCCAGACCAGCTATGCCAGTCTCGAACTGGCGAGTGGAACTTTGAATCTGCAATCTCCGGTGGTGATGCCATGAATCGTACGTTCACAACTTTGATCGTGTTTTCGTCTGTTGGAGCACTGGTGGCTTGCTCCGGGGAGCGCCGCCCGCAGGCGGAGGCCCCGCAGATTGTGCGGAATATTTCGCTGATCGACGTGCAGAAGAGGAAGATCCCCGATCTGCTGCAGGCCGTAGGCACGGTGCGCGCGGAGCAGACGAGCACGCTGGCCGCTCAGATGATGGGGAATATCATCGAAATCCGGGTGCACGAAGGAGATCGCGTGCAGCGCGGGCAAGTGCTGGCAGTGATCGATGAAAGCCAGCCGCGTGCGGCGATGGATCGTGCCATTGCGGCGAACCATGCCAGCCAGCAGCAACTGGCAGGCGCCGAGACCGACCTCTCTCTAGCGGAATCCACGCTCAAGCGCTTTCAGATGCTCTACGAGAGGAAATCGCTGAGTCCGCAGGAATTCGATGAAGTGAGAGCGCGACAGCAGGCTGCGCTAGCGCGCCGAGACATGGCGCGAGCTGACCAGGAGCAGGCCAAGGCTGCCCTGGCGCAGGCCCAAACCATGCTGAGCTACACCACCGTTCGCGCACCTTTCGATGCAGTGGTCACGGAGAAGAAGGTCGATGCCGGAGCGCTGGCCTCCCCCGGGATGCCGCTTTTCACTGTCGAAGACGTGCGCCGCTACCGGCTGGAGGTGGCAGTCAATGAAAGGGATCTGGCGTACGTACGAATTGGGCAAGCGGCACCGGTGCTGGTCGATGCGCTGGGTAACAGCGAGTTGAAGGGCAAAGTTGTAGAAGTAGTTCCGGCGGCCGATCCGGGCAGCCGGAGCTTCCTCGTGAAGGTGGAGTTGCCGGGCGATTCGCGGCTGCGTTCGGGCTTATTTGGCCATGCGGAATTTGCACGCGGGCAACGCGAGTCGGTACTGGTTCCGCGTACCGCGATTGTGGAGAGAGGGCAACTGCAGGCGGTTTTCGTTGTGGATCAGTACAAAGTCGCGGCACTGCATTACATCACCTTGGGTAGACCGGTGAAGGACGAAGTTGAAGTGCTGGCCGGATTGCAGGATGGAGATCGGCTGGTCGCCAGCCCGGCAGGGCTGGAACTGGACGGAAAGCAAGTTGAGGCGCAGCGATGACGGCCAACGGTGGTTCCCCGGCGCCGGGTCAGGGATCGTCCGCGTTGCGTCTGGCCGGCCGCATCGCGAGCATGTTCATAGCTTCGAAACTGACGCCGCTGGTCATCGTTGCGGCCCTGTTGCTGGGCGCGTTCAGCATTCTGCAGACGCCCCGCGAAGAAGAGCCGCAGATTGTCGTCCCGATGCTGGACGTATTTGTGCAGATGCCGGGCGCGTCCTCCGACGAAGTCGCACAACGCGTCAGTCTTCCCATGGAGCGCCTGCTGCGTGAGGTGCCGGGGGTGGAATACATATATTCGATCAGCCATCCCGGCCTGAGCATGCTGGTGGTGCGCTTCTACGTGGGCACGAAGGAAGAAGATGCGATCATTCAGACCTACAACAAGCTTTACGCCAACTTCGATCGCATTCCACCGGGAGTTTCATCGCCGCTGATCAAGGTTCGTTCGATTGACGATGTGCCGATCATGGCCCTGACGCTGTGGGGCAAAGACTACGACGCGTTCCGCTTGCGGCGGATTGCCGCCGAACTGGAGAACTCGGTCAAGCCGCTCGAAGGCGTATCGGAGACCAAGATCATCGGGGGACAGCCGCGGCAGATCCGGGTCGTTCTCGATACCCAGCGGCTTGCTGCTTACGGGTTGACTCCCGGAGCCGTGGTTGCGCAGTTACAGGGCGCGAATACGCGGGCGCAAGCGGGAAGCTTTTCGCGTGACAATCGCGAGTTTCAGGTGCAGGCCGGATTGTTCTTCACGACTGCGGAGGATCTGCGGCAAGTCGTGATTGGAGTGCACGCGGGAAGACCCGTGTATCTGCGCGACGTCGTCGAAAATATCGAGGATGGCCCCGCCGAACCGGACAATTACGTGTTGTTTGGAGAAGGTAGCGGTGACGCGGCACACAAAGGGGGGACCGAATATCCGGGCGTCACGATCACTATTTCCAAGCGCAAGGGGAACAACGCGACCACTATTGCGGAACGAGTGCTCGATCAGATCAAGGGCCTGCGCGGGTACGTGTTGCCGCGCGATCTGAACGTGACCGTCACGCGCAATTATGGGGAGACGGCGAAAGATAAATCCGATGAGCTGTTGAAGCACTTGTTCATCGCGACGCTTTCGGTGACCTTGCTCATTGCCCTGGCGCTGGGCTGGCGGGATTCAGGCGTCGTTTTGTTGGCAGTGCCTGTAACGTTGGCTCTGACCCTGGCTGTTTTTTACCTGTACGGATACACGCTGAACCGAGTCACGCTGTTCGCATTGATCTTCTCCATCGGCATTCTCGTCGACGATGCCATTGTTGTCGTCGAAAACATTGTCCGTCACTTCCGGCTGCCGGAGAATCGCGGACGCTCGCTGGCCCGTGTAGCTGTCGAAGCGGTCGATGAAGTGGGCAATCCGACCATTCTCGCCACTTTTGCGGTGATCGGAGCCATCCTTCCCATGGCCTTTGTGCGCGGACTAATGGGGCCCTACATGCGGCCGATTCCGGTGGGAGCATCGGCGGCGATGCTGTTCTCGCTGATCGTGGCATTCGTGGTTTCTCCGTGGGCGGCGTTGCGATTGCTCAGGCATTACGCGGGCGAAGACGCTCACGCAACGCATGGTCATCACGAGACCGAAGGCTGGACTACGCGCCTGTACCGGCGAATGATGAATCCGCTGATTCTCGATGCGCGGCGGCGCTGGTTTTTCATGGGCGGCGTCATCGCACTCTTACTTGCGGCAGTGGCTTTCGTGCCGCTGAAGTGGGTGCGGGTGAAGATGCTGCCGTTCGACAACAAGAGCGAGTTCCAGGTCATCATCGACATGCCGGATGGGACTCCGCTGGAGCAAACGACGCGTGTGGCGCAGGCGCTCGGGCGGCATCTGGCACAGCAGCCAGAGGTCACCAACTACCAGATTTACGCGGGCACGTCGGGCCCCTACAACTTCAACGGCCTGGTGCGGCACTACTTTTTACGATCGCAGCCCAACCAGGCTGATATCCAAGTGAATTTGCTCTCGCGTCATGATCGCAGCGCGCAGAGCCATGAAATTGCGCGGCGCTTGCGACCCGAACTCTACAAAATCGCGGAACCGTTCGGGGCGCGCATCAAAGTGGCCGAGGTGCCGCCGGGTCCGCCGGTGCTGCAGACGCTGGTGGCCGAGGTATACGGCCCGGATTACCAGGGACAGATCGAGCTCGCAGGCAAGATCAAGAAGATCTTCCAGCAGACCCCCGGGGTGGTGGACGTGGACTGGTACGTCGAGGATCCGCAGATCAAGTACGACATGAAGGTGGACCTCGACAAAGCGGCGCTGCATGGGATTTCCCCCGCGGACGTGAGCCGCACGTTACAGGTCGGCCTGGGTGGGGCTGAAGCGGGATTGTTGCACGACCCGAAATCGCGCGAGGACGTTCCCATCCAAGTTCGGTTGGCGCGGGCGGATCGCTCATCGATTGACGATCTCGCAAGTGTGAAACTGCCGACAGCTTCCGGTGGCCAGATCGCGCTGCAAGAGGTTAGCGACGTCGAAAAGAAGACCATAGACACCAGCGTATATCGGAAGAACTTGCAGCCAGTCGTATACGTGACGGGCGATGTGGCTGGAGGAGAAGAGAGCCCCGTATACGCCATCATGAAGATGAGCGACGCCATCGACAAGATCCAGTTGCCCCAGGGCTACGGCGTGAAACAGTACAAAGGCACAACCATGCCAGAGCGTACCGACCGCTTCTCGATGAAGTGGGATGGGGAATGGCACATTACGGTGGAAGTGTTCCGTGATCTGGGGCTGGCTTTCGCTGCCGTGCTGGTTTTGATTTATGTGCTCGTGGTCGGCTGGTTCCGGTCATTTGTCACGCCATTGGTAATCATGGCTCCGATTCCGCTGACCTTGGTGGGAATTCTTCCAGCGCACGCCATGATGGGGGCATTTTTTACGGCGACATCGATGATCGGCTTCATTGCTGGCGCGGGGATCATCGTCAGGAACTCGATTATCCTGGTCGACTTTATCGAATTGCGGCGCTCGCAGGGTATGCCCCTGGAAGCGGCGGTGGTGGATGCGGGCGCGGTTCGCTTCCGTCCGATGCTGCTGACTGCGGCTGCCGTGGTGGTGGGGGCGAGCGTAATTCTGTTTGACCCGATTTTCCAGGGGCTGGCGTTATCTCTTATGGCGGGCGAAGTAGCTTCCACCGTGCTTTCCCGCATGGCCGTACCGGTTCTGTACTACTTGTCGCAAAAGAGAAAGGCACTTCCCCCGGCGCATCCGCATTCGCCGGAGAACATTGCCGAATGTGAAGTACCGCAATGTGAACTGACAGTTTGATCCAGTTTTAAGGAGGATACAATGACCATCGAACGTATGTTGCGCATCATCGCCGGTCTCTTTGTGCTCGTGTCCGTAGCCCTCGGACACTGGGTCAGTGATTGCTGGTATCTCTTTACCGCCTTTGTGGGACTAAACTTGTTTCAGTCTGGCTTTACGAACTGGTGCCCGATGATGACGTTTCTGCGCAAGCTGGGAGTGCGCGGCGAGGAGCAACTGAAACATGCATGAGTGGGGCTGGGCAATTGCGTTTCTTGTTGCTTACGTGGTGTTGACGCAGTGGTTGTTACCTAAGCTCGGCGTTCCGACCTGAAGGACTGTCAATTCCGCCGGGTCGCGGCGCGAAGCTATGGAGAAGCCGAAGGCATCCTTATCACCGCCGGACGATACGAAACCCTGATAATGGAATGGCGAAACCGGTCAGCAAAAAAGTGGCGAGGCAAGTCCCTGGAGACCTCAAAGGGTGGCAGCAGATTGCGAGTTTTCTGGGGGAGCCTACGTCAGTTGCGCAACGGTGGGCCGCGCAGGGTATGCCCGTCCGGCGACAGGGACGTTATGTAACCACAACTGCCGATGAGCTAAATCAGTGGTTGGGCCGCGAATCGGGAAAGCCAGTGCACGTAGCGACCGACTGCACCGACCTTACCGCTGAACTCAAACGTGGGATTTCCTTCGTACGTCGGAACCGCGGCGAAAAATCTGCGAACCACACTGCGAAGCGCAAAACCTGGGCGAAGCAGAGAAGCCACTGAGTCGCTGTTTTGTATTACAGAGTTCTACCGAGAACCCACCTATTTACTCTCAGGTTTCCGTTGCGAGAAGCCAGCCTGACTCTTGATCTGTAAACTCCTCAAACCGTCGGCGCATCTATAAACGTGGAGTTAGATCATGAAAGTCAACTTTCTCGCGCTTATTCTCGGCTTCGTCGGTGTATGTGCATTTGGAGTGGCTTACTCCCAGGAATCCGAACCCTTTTCTCATATCGATGCCAGCGTCGGTGGAGGCTTCACCGAGCCTGGAGGCCGCGGCGGCAACAATGTGAATACAGGCTGGAACATCGACGTGCGGGGTGGTTACAGAGCCACGCGCAATTTCGCCTTGGACCTCGATTTCAACTATAACCGCTGGAACCTGAATAATGCCGCCCTGGCGCGATTCGGAGAGCCGGGCGGATACACCACCATCTGGTCGGCCAGTTTTACGCCGATCATTTACGGCTCTCCCCACTGGCACATTCAGCCGTATGCCTTAGGCGGTCCGGGCCTGTATTACCGTAACCTCAGCCTCACTCAACCCGGCCTCGTCAATTCCTTCTACTGCGATCCTTTTTGGGGCTACTGTTACCCGGCCAGTTTCGGCGTAGACCAAATCGTAGGGTCAGCGACAACTTACAAAATGGGATTCAATGCTGGGGCAGGGCTCCAATTTCCCCTGGGGCACAGTCCGCTGAAGGTGTTCGGGGAGGCGCGCTATTCGCGGATGTTCACAACTCACGGCAATGATCTCACCTTTGTTCCAGTCACCTTCGGATTGCGGTGGTAATGCGTGCAGACGGGACACGGGGTCGCTGTACCAGCGACTCGCATTTTCGGCATTGGGCGAGGATCTCACATGACAAAGCAGAAAAATCCACACACACAAAGTGAGCAAAACACCGTTCCACAACAGACCGACATGGAGACCGCTCAGAGCGACTTGGGGAATGAGGCAGACAAGGACTCCGAAATGCCCGGTTGAGAGCATCACCGGAGGGCCAGATGAAGAAGCTGAGCGCCAGCGCAAAGTGGTGAATGATCGGCCGCACGCGCAGGCTGGCGTGAACCACTCTAAGTAGGATTGCTTTCGTTTTAGAGGTTTCTACTCGAACTGCAGGACAACAATTTCCGGGTTCGAGCCCAGCCGCAGCGGCGGACCCCAAGTCCCGGCGCCACAGGAAGTGAAGACCTGCATCTTGCCGATCCGGCTCAGCCCATAGGCGAACTGCCGGTACATGCGGCGGGCAAACCAGCTCCATGGGAAGAACTGGCCTAGGTGTGTATGCCCAGAGAGTTGCAGGGAGAAACCGGCCGCCTCAGCAATCTCCGGATGATCTGGCGCATGAGTCAACAGGATGCTGGCCCGGTCGCGATCCAAAGGTACACGGCGTAGAACTGACGCCAGGGAACCGTTATTGGAGGCCTGGTTGTAAGGCACTCCCACGATCTGCAGACCCGCCAAATCAATTTTTTCGTTGCGCAGGACGCGCACTCCGGCAGCCGCAACCGCATTCAGGTACTTGCTGTCGTCTCCAAATTGCTCGTGATTTCCCGCAACAAAATAGACTCCGTGCGGAGCCCTAAGCTCTGACAGCGGGGCTGCGGCGCTGTGCGCATCGATGGCGGTTCCATCGTACAGGTCGCCAGCAATGAAAATGGCGTCGGGTTCCTGTTCCAGAATCTTGCTAACCATCCGCCTCAGAAAACCTCCGTTGCGCACATGACCAAGGTGGACATCGCTGATCAACGCCGCTTTGCGTCCGCGCCATACCTCCGGTAGATTTTCAAGATGTATCCGGGCATGCGTGATACGAGTCCAACTTGCGTTGCAAACCCCCAGCAAGCCCAGCGCGGCGCCCAATGCGAAACACGTCACCGCAACGCGATGGAACTGCAGAGGCGCGCCAGCCATGTTGGCGACCCCGAAAATGATCCAAAACAAGATAGACGTCAGAAAAAGGAAACTAAGAAGCCCCATCCACACGGCCGCCGCGCGGTAGAACGTCCGCACCAAAACATTGGTAAAACGGAAAGCGAGGAGTGAAGCGGCGACGAAACTGAGACAAAGGATCCCCAGTACTGTGCCAACCCAGGCTTTCGAAGGAATAGCGTTGCCAGGAAGCTGAAACGTCCAGGTCTTATAAAGGATAAAATGAGCGAAAATAAGCAACGACTGGATGATCGCGATAAAGACCACCAGTCCTTGGCGACGGCGCATGCATCTTAGATTCAGCAGGCCCGGCCCGGGATTCTGAGTTCTGGAACGCAAAAGCCGAGTGCGGGTGCCTTCAGGATGGGTGTAATAACAGGTAAACTTCTGTCATGTTCTCGCCGGAGCCGATCGGATACATTCGCAGTCCCTACCAGAACACTGAGCAGGTCCCGAAAGGACTGGGGGCGCAACATGCAGCCGAGGGCATACTTGACATTCTGCCGCAATACGAAACCGGACTGACCGACATCGAAGGCTTTTCGCACCTGATTGTGCTCTGGGTTTTCGACCGTGCCGGCGGCTTCGAACTGCTGGGAACGCCGCCCTCCGACAATCGTGCGCACGGAGTGTTCGCCACGCGTTCTCCGCGGCGTCCCAATCCGATAGGACTCACCGTGGTCGAACTGCTCCGGCGCGATGGATCTCGGCTGCATGTTCGTGGCGTCGACATGCTCGACGGGACTCCGATTCTCGATCTCAAGCCTTATTTGTCCAATATTGCCGCCGACAAGCTGCGGAGAGGCTGGCTGCAGGAAGCGGAACAGCGCCACAACAAGTAGTCGGAGCGGGGCGGGGAAGCTTGCTCAATCCTGGCGAACACGGGCATACCCCGGTTTGATTACGTTGTAGATAAGATCGCAGCGTTGTCCGTAGGGTAAGAACGCGCTCTTCATGGCGTTGATGGTCATCTTTTCAAAGTCGCCGATTGTCAGTCCAAACGTTGTTGCCGCCGCAGCGAATTCCTTGCTCATGCTGGTATCACTCATCAGCCGGTTGTCCGTGTTTAAGGTTACCCGGAATTTCTGCTGGTAGAGGATCTTGAACGGATGCTGCTCCAGACTGGGCGCTGCGCCCGTATGCACATTGCTGATCAGGCAGATTTCCAGCGGAATTCGCTTGTCCAAAACATACTGAGCGAGATCCCCCAATTTCACCGCTCTACCGTCCGAGATGGCGATGTCGTCAATGAGCCTGGTTCCATGGCCTATCCGGTGCGCCCCGCAATATTGGATCGCTTGCCAGATGGATTCCTTGCCGAAACCTTCCCCGGCGTGAATGGTGATATTGAAGTTCTCGCGCTGAATGTAATGAAAAGCCTCGACGTGCTTCTTGGGCGGAAATCCTCCTTCTTCGCCGGCCAAATCGAATCCCACGACTCCACGCGCGCGGAAATCAACCGCCAGTTCGGCCATCTCCAACGACACATTCATGTTGCGCATCGCGCAAATGATTAGCCCTGATTCAATGCCAAAGTTATGCCGACCTCGCGCCATTCCCTTGAGAACGGCAGAGACGACCTGCTGATGACTCAAGCCTTTGTTCGTGTGAAACACAGGTGCAAAGCGGGTTTCGTAGTAGACGACGCCATCGTTGCTCAGATCTGCAGCCTGCTCGTAGGCGACGCGCTCCAGCGCTTCCTCGGTCTGCATGACTGCGATCGTATGTTTGAAGCCTTCTAAATACTTCCCGAGGCTCCCCTGATTTGCGCCTTCATGAAACCACTTCGCAAGTTGGTCGGAATCCGTTTTCGGTAGCTCTGTATAGGCGGCGTCCCTGGCTAGTTCAATGATGGTTTGCGGCCGCAGCACTCCGTCCAGGTGCTCATGCAGCAAAACTTTCGGCAAAGACTGAAGGAGCGGCTGGTTTAACCTCATGTCGAGCCCATACACGTCGGCAAAGAATTGCGCTCACTAGTATGGCACGCTCACAAGACGGTATTGGGAAATTAGCAAATCTGCCTGCCAGCTTCAGATCACTTCCCGGATCTTATCCTCAATAATGGTCTTTACGATTTTCTTTGTATTCTTTTCGCCTTTCAAGAGTGCTTCAGCAAAATGAACCGCTTGTTCAAGCTTGATTTGCCCGGGCAAGGGTGGTTCATTCTTGTCCACCACTGCTTCCACCACCGCAGGGCCATCATGCTGAAGAGCTTCCCGCAGCACGCGCTGAGCGTCTTTTGGATCATGAATGGTGAAACCAGCAGCCCCCGCGGCCTCCGCGTATTTCGCGAAGTCGATCGGCTGAAGATCTACACCGAACTCGGGATTACCATCGAGCACCATCTGCTCCCACTTGATTTGGCCCAAAGAATTGTTCTTAATGATGATCACTTTTATCGGCAGCTTGTATTTGACCAGAGTAGCCATTTCACCCATCAGCATAGTGAAACCGCCGTCACCAACTACGCAGACGACCTGTCGTCCGGGATACGCAACCGCCGCTCCGATGCTGTAAGGCAGCCCATTGGCCATGGTCGCGAGGGTGCCGGAGAGAGAAAACTTCATGTCACCCCGAATATCGAGATAGCGCGCCGCCCAGGTCGCGATCGTGCCGCTATCGGAAGAGATGATCGCATCTTCATCGAGTAAGCGATTCAAATGGTACGTCACGACTTGTGGCTTCATAGGTACATCCATGCGCGTGCCGCGTTCATTCATGAGCTCGCGCCACTTGCCCATTCGTTTCTGAGCCGTTTGCAGGAAGTCTCGATCCTCTTTTCGTTTCAGAAGCGGAATCAACTCTTTGAGCACGGCTTGGGAGCCTCCGACCAAGCCCACGTCGGCCGGATAACGCAAGCCGATACGCGTGCTGTCGAGGTCGATTTGCACGCACTTCGCTTTGGTCGGTTTGGGATAAAAATCCAGGTAAGGGAAGCTGCTGCCGATGATCAGCAGCGTGTCGCATTCCTGCATTGCATCCTGGGAAGGCGCCGTCCCAAGCAAACCGAGACCGCCGGTGGTAAATGGACTGTCGTCCGGCAACACAGCTTTCCCGAGCAGGGCCTTAATTACTGGCGCGCCAATCAAATCGGCAAGGTCGGTAATCTCTTTGCCGCAGCCCAGCGCGCCGCGGCCAACCAGAATCGCGACCTTCGAGCCGTGGTTGATGATGTCCGCCGCTTTTTGAAGTTGCTGCTGTGGGGGATGTGGGTGCGAAGCAATGTAGATATTCCGGCTGTGCTCCTTGACATTCATATTGGACCGTTGAGCGTCGGAGGATTTCCATTCCTGAATGTCCTTAGGGATGGTGACGTGTGAAACGGTGTGACGAGCCAGCGCCGTTCGGATTGCCTCGTCCATCACGTTGTCGACGTGCGCCGGGCCCATTATCCGCTGGTTGTAGGCGGCGACGTCCATAAATAGCTTGTCCAGATCGACATCTTGCTGGAAATTGGTGCCGATCAGATCGTGAAACGTGTGTCCGGTAATCGCGAGCACAGGCTGGCCGTCACATTTCGCATCATAGAGACCATTGAGAAGGTGAATGCCTCCCGGCCCCGACGTTGCGATGCATACTCCCAGCCTGCCCGTATATTTCGCATAGCCGCAGGCGGCGAACGCCGCGGCTTCCTCGTGCCGAACTTGTATGAATTTCAACTTGTCTCGATGGGTCCGGAGGGCTTCAAACATTCCGTCTACGCCGTCTCCGGGAAGGCCGAAGATCACTTCTACTCCCCAATCGATGAGCCGCTCTACAATCATGTCTGCTACTGTCATCACACACTCCTGAGAATTCTGCGCACCGGATTCCCGGCGTTCCTTCTAGCTGTGCCTGAAAGGAAGGCGCAATTTTCAGATGGTTGGCGAATGCGGGTGGTTGCTCGCCAACACGAGCCTATTCCTGAGACATGCAAGTAGAGCAGCGACTTAGGGAATCAGGATGGTTTCCGAATCAGAGAGCACGGACACAGAGGGGCGTCCATGGCGCCGCCAAGGACAGGCGCGGTTCAGTGGACCTTCAACAGCTAGGCGCTCTTGTTCTTGCCCAAAACATTATCTTCCATCGCCTGAACCGCCGACTCAGCCGCCTGCCGCCCAACCTGCGACCCGAGTTCACCCGCTTTTTGCTTCGCTGTTTCTGCCGCCTGCTCCGCCTTTTGCCGGGGAAGATCCATCAACTCTTGCGCACCCTGCACCAGCGAGCGGCGGGTCTCCTCGCCGGAAGCCGGAGCAAATAGGAGAGAGATGCCAAAGCCAACTGCAAATCCGAGAAGGAACCTCATTGAAGTCTCCACAGGGCGCGCCAATTATAGGTGCACCCGGGATTGGATGAACAACTCCGCGTAAGTGTTTGCCGCTGTTCCGGAAATCGTCGTCCTGATCGGACAGTCTTCTACCAGCGCAGTAATACCACGCCGATGACGACTAGTCCGCTTGCGGCCCAGCGGCGCCAGCGCACATCCTCTTTCAAGATGTACTTGGCCAATAGTGTTTCTACCAGGTAGCTGCTGGCAGTGGCGGGGATGGCAAAGCTCACCGTCGCAATCGACAGCAAAGACATGATGGCAAAAAACCCAATCGCCAGGGCCGCGATGCCTCCCAGTACCATCGGACTGCGGCCTATCGCCAGTAACAATTGCAGCAACGAGCGAAGACTCAGGTCCTCCACAGCGCCGATTCGCTTCATCCCCGCAGTATTCAGCAGGTCTCCCACCGTGTTTGAGCTGGCGATGATGGCAACCAGGATCCATTTCATTGGGAGTGCTCCCGGTACTCTGTCTTGGAGGTCAGAGAGGGTGTCTCTTCAGCCAGAATCACTGCAACGGTAATGACAATGATGCCTAGCCAGCGCTCCCATGAAATCCGGTCGCCTAGAACGAAATGCCCTGCAATCGCGATAAAAACGTAAGCGCTGGCGGTGACGGGGAGGACGAAGGTGAGATCGGCCCGGCTTAGCAGCGCCAAATCGCTAATCATCCATAGTGCCAGCGTACAACTGCCGGCCAGAACCCAGGGATTGAAAAGCGCTCGAACGTAGTCAGCAGGCGAAGCCGAGATCGTTCTACCAACTTCCTGCATGCCATGGCTGAGACAGACGTTTCCCACGACATTCGTGACCACAACGATAGCTGTGAGCAGGTGGGTTTTCGAGGTGAATGTGGGAGACTTGCTCTGCTCCAGAATCGGGGCGGTCGTTGCACTCCTTCGGCTCTGGTCCGCCAAATCGCATCTCTCCGGTCTGAGTCTTGAAAACCGCCGATAAGATGCAGCGGCGCCGGAAAACTTTGCCGCTGGGGGACGTTTAGGCGTGCAGGCGATTTGCCGCGAAGGCACGCGCGTGAAATAGTCGCTTGTTTTCTCTATACCTTGAGACTGCGAAGATACGGCACGCTAGCCTTCATCATCTCGAGTTTCATCTCAACGAAGTAGTTTTTGATGCCGCCGCTCTTCGCGGCGCTAAAGATCTTGGTCCAGTCGAGCGATCCTTTGCCTACCGGCACAATCTTCTTCGTCGTCGCATCCCATCCTTGCACGTGCATGGAAATGAACCGGCCCGGGTATTTCATGAAGTACTCGGCCGCATCGTAACCTTCGCTGATGGTGGAGACCTGGAACTGGAATTTGACCAGTTTGGGGTCGAGAAGGTCAAAAAGGAGGTCGTAGGTGCGCTTGCCGTTAATCTTGGAGAGTTCGAACGTTTCGTTGTGCAGACCTTGCTGAATACCGGCCTGAGCAGCACGCTCTCCCATCTTGTTATATTCGTCGGCGGCGCGTTTGATGTCGTCCATCGTAGGATTCTTCGGCCCATCGAGGCTGGGCACCAGCATCTGCGCCAACCCCGCGTCTTTCGCCCATGCAATGCGATCATCCTGATTCTTTCGGAGTTCGTCGATACCGAAGTGCGAACTGACGCACGTGAGCCCCGCATCGGAGATGATCTTCTTGAGTTCTGAGCCCTTGTACTTTGCGAGCCCACCGAAACCCTCGTTGGCATATCCCACCGGCGAGCACAGTTCGATGCTTTGGAAGCCGGCAGCCGCCAGTTGCTTCAGGGTGCCAGGAAAGTCCTTGGCGATCATTTCGCGCACCGGCCAGGTTTGGCATCCTATCGGCATGCCCAGCGGGTTCGCCCGCAGCTTCAGTACTCCCGCAGACATCAGGCCTATGGCCGCCGATTGCGCGGCTGCAGCCTTGCAAAAGTCTCGTCTCGAAATTGCAAGCATGAATGCCTCCTTGGATTCAGAACTCCATCAGATCTCCCAGCCCCTGCGACGTTCCGGACGGATATAGTTTTGTGCAAAATCAGAGTTGTTCGCTTTCATGTTGGCGCGATCCCATGTGAATCTCTGCCCGGTTCGGGCCGCCACATTTCCCAGCAGGAGCGTTTCCGTCACCATACCTTCGAATTCAAAATTTCCTCCCGGCTT
Organism: Candidatus Sulfotelmatobacter sp.; assembly: GCA_036376495.1. Taxonomy (GTDB): domain Bacteria; phylum Acidobacteriota; class Terriglobia; order Terriglobales; family Acidobacteriaceae; genus Sulfotelmatobacter. The sequence goes on from DASVAE010000074.1 coordinate 99,255, forward strand.
GACCTTCCCCCCCTTACAGGCGTCGAGCCACTCCCGTTCATTGCCGGGCGAACGAGGAAGAGTCTTGGGCGGTTGCTTGTAGGCATCCATCCGAGATTGCGGGATCAGTCGAGGATGAGATCCGTTGAAGCCGCACAGAATCTTGCCGCCATCTCCGATAAACAGAAGGCCCTCATCCTCCTCTGCTTCAGGAATTTTGAACGGACGATCGGGCTCGAGTTCGTCGGGACGCGGGGGCTTCAGGCCACCGTCGTACCACGTGAACTTCACGGGAGGCATATCGCCGCGTGCTGCGAAATCATAATGAATGATTGAGGCCATGGGATAGGTTTCATCGTAGCGGTCAGTCGTACTGGCTTCCACACTGACCGGGGCCTCAAGCTTCAAGACTCGGAAGATGGTGTCAAAGCTATAGGAGCCCATATCGCCGAGAGCTCCGCAGCCGAAGTCGCCCCAGCCCCGCCAGACGAATGGAAGATAGGCACGATTGAACGGGCGCTCGGGCGCTGGGCCTAGCCACAGATCCCAATCGAGGCCCTCGGGAACCGGTTCACTGTCCTTGGGTCGCTCCAATCCTTGCGGCCAGAATGGCCGGCTTGACCAATTGACGACTTGACGCACCGGCCCAATCGCGCCGGCCCAAATCCATTCGCAAAGTTCGCGAGTTGCTTCGGACGCCTGATTCGCCACCGCGATCTGTGTGGCCACTCCTGTTTCTCGGGCGATCTCGGCGATGCGGCGGGCTTCGTAGATGGTATGGGTCAGAGGCTTCTGGCAAAAGACATGTTTGCGCTTCTTCATGGCGGCCGCCGAAACGGCTGCATGGAGGTTATCGGTCGTGCAAACCACTACTGCATCCACGTCGTGCTCTTTCTCGAGGAGTTCGCGGAAGTCGGTGTACGCTGCGCACCCGTGATACTGGCCCGAGCGCTGCTGCGTGGCATAGAGCGCATTCACGATCTGTTGGGCGGGTTCCCGCCCGGCGACTCCGCTGGTCACTTTCAGCGAGTGACTCAATTGCAAAGGTTGCTCGGGACTGAGCCACTCCCAACCCGAGTTCACGCCCAGCAGATTACGAACCAATTTACAAAATTCGTGGTCGTCCCATTGGGGATATTGATCGCCGGTCTTCGCCACATCGCAAACCGCAACGCCCTGAACATCTTTTTCCCGCAGGAAACGAATCATCACCCGCACCCCCTGCGCGCCCACTCCAACAAACGCGATATTTATTTTGTCGCTGGGCGGAACGTACCCCTCGCCTCCCAATACATGGCGGGGAACAATCGAGAACGCGGCGGCGGCAGCTGCGCTTTGCGCTATGAAATTGCGGCGCGATAGGAGGGCGGATGGATGAGGCGAACGAGATCGATCTTTCATAGAGAGATCCTCCCGAGCTGAGTTATGTGAGCAGATGATTTTACGGCGGACCGCCACCGCCCGAGCAACCCAAAATCGCTGTTCCCACTGTGTGGAAATGCTCAACCCGATCATGCGCAATGACCTAGAAGCGTGATCGAAATCACGGGCCGGGGCCCTAGCAATCACGGACCCAGAGGCTCACCCCAGATAGCCTTGATCAGGAGTACGGCCGATGCGATCACGGCCGGAGACTTCCATGCCAGGCACCCTCTGAGAGCGCCGCGAATGCCTCGAAAACTCGGCCCCAAGCTGATCTTTTCTCTCACCATTCTGATCGTCGCCATCAGCGGCATCAGCGGATACATCAATCTTCGCACCGAAAAGAAACAGCTGGTCGAGACCATGATCCTGGGCGCCGATCAACTTTCCCGCAGCATCACCAGCGCAACCTGGCATGCCATGCTGGACGACGATCGTAAGGCGGCGTACCAGATTATGCAGGTCATCGCCGACAAGCAGGGCGTCGACCGCATCCGCATGTACAACCGCGAAGGGCGAATGGTGTTCTCGACCGATCCTGGGGAGCATCCCTCGCTGGCCAGCCTGGACAACCAAGTCTGCGCCAGCTGCCATAGCAAGAACGCCATCCGCAACAGCCCCACCCAGGACGCGCGGGTTCGATACGCCAAGTCGCCGGATGGCGTAAAGACCATCAACATGGTGGCTCCAATTTACAACGAGCCCTCGTGTAGCAATGCCGCCTGCCACGCGCATCGTGCGTCCACCAAGGTTCTTGGAGTGCTCGATGTTGGCTTGCGCCTGGATCCCGTGCAGAAGCAGACACGGGCGATTACGCTGCAAACCGTGGCTTGGACTCTCCTTGAGGTGGCGTTCGGAGCCGCATTCGTCATTCTATTCACCAAGCGTTTCGTGGCGACTCCAATCCAGGAGTTGATCGCAGGAACCAAGGCGGTCAGCGAGATGGAATTGGACCGTCCCATCAAGATTGGCGCTGCCCGGCGCAGCCAGGAAGTCGACGAGTTGGTGGATTCGTTCAATCGCATGCGTGAACGCCTCAAGGTCGCGGTCAGCGAATTGAATGATATGCAGGCCACCCTCGAGAGCAAGGTGGATGAGCGCACGCAGCAGCTCAAAGCGGCTCAGAAGAAACTGGTGCAGTCTGATCGTCTGGCGACTCTCGGGCAACTTGCCGCCAGCGTTGCCCATGAGATCAATAATCCGGTCTCCGGCGTGCTGAACCTTTCCATGCTATTGGAGCGGCTCATGGCGAGCGGGTCGTACCCAGTGGGCAGAGAAGCTGAGTTCCAAAAATATTTGAGCATGATCTCAGCCGAGACCGCGCGCGTAGGCCGCATCGTTTCTGACCTGCTCGCATTTTCGCGGCGCTCCAAGCCGCAGCGCGCGCCTGCCGACCTGAACAAATTGGTGCGCATGACGATTGGGCTGGCCGATCACAAGCTCAAGCTGATCAGCGCGGACGTCGTTCTCGATTTGCAGGAAAATGTTCCCCTGGTGGAGTGCGACTCCTCTCAGATCCAGCAGGTGATTCTCAATCTTGTGCTCAATGGCGCCCAGGCTATGCAGCCGCGCGGTGGAGGCAAGCTGACGATTCGCACACGGCTGATTCCGCAAGAGGAGAGCGTGGAACTGTGCGTCCAGGATACGGGAGAGGGAATCGCTCCCGAAAACCTGTCGAAAATTTTCGATCCTTTCTTTACTACCAAGGCGGAGGGAAAAGGCGTTGGGCTCGGCCTGGCGGTTCTCTATGGCATCGTCAAGGCGCACGAAGGGGAGATCGAAGTGGTAAGCCAGCGGAATGAAGGCACGACCTTCACGGTCACGCTTCCGCTCAAGTCGCAGGCCAACGCAGCAGAAGTGAAGGAAGTGCAGGTACAAGGTGTGTGAGCGAACTTTGCCTGGTGCCGATTGGCAGCGTGCCTGCGCAGGCGCTGGATTGGATCGAGAACGCGGCGGCGGAGTGGTTCCCGTTGCCCACTCGTCGCTTGCCGGCTATTGCCATTCCCGATCGTGCTTACGATGCCCGGCGAGGCCAGTACCAGTCGGTTGAATTCATGAAGACGCTGGCTCAATCCGCCCCCCGCGATGCTTTTCGGGTGCTGGGAATCACGGATGTCGATCTGTCGATTCCCATGCTGAGCTTCTTGTTTGGACAGGCGCAATTTGAGGGTCCCATTGCCGTGGTCTCAATGTGCCGGTTGCATCAGGAATTCTACGGCCTCCCGGCCCAGGAGGCTCTTCTACGGGAGCGCACGGTGAAAGAAGTTCTGCATGAGCTAGGGCACACCTTCGGATTAGTGCATTGTTCCGACTCGACCTGCGCTATGAGTTTGGCGACGCATATCGAATTGGTGGACTCGAAGACGGAAAAATATTGTGCGCGATGCGGCACGCAGTTGGCCCAGAGATTCGCACGAAACGGAGGAGTATGAAAAAGCATTGGCCCATCCTGGTGGTCGACGACGAAGAGGTCATGTGCGAGTCCATGGCGGCATGGCTGCGCGAAGATGGCTATCGCGTGGACACCGCGTCCGGCGGGCAAAAAGCGCTGGAACTGGCGCGAGCCGCCGATTACGCCATTTGCTTCGTCGACTTGAAGATGCCCGGCGGAATGGATGGCATTGAGACCATGATGGAGATCCACCGCATCCGGCCGGATGCCTCGATCATCATCATTACTGCCTATGCCACTGTGGATACCGCCATTCAGGCGATGAAAGAAGGTGCGCAGGAGTACATCGTCAAGCCCTGTAATCCGCAGGAAATCTCCATGCTGGTGTCGCGCATTCTCAAGCTGAAAAAGTTGCAGAGCGAGAACGCCATTCTGCGCAAAAAGCTGGCGCGCCAATACAAGCATCACGACATCATTACCAAGAATCCGCGCATGAACGAAATTCTCGCGTTAACCCAGGATGTTGCCAGCCTGCGCAGTACCGTGCTGATTCGCGGAGAAAGCGGGACCGGAAAGGAATTGGTGGCGCGGGCGGTGCATTTCTCCGGCAATAGAGCCAACAAGCCTTTCATCGCTGTGAGTTGCGCGGCACTGACCGAGACCCTGCTGGAGAGCGAATTATTCGGGTATGAAAAAGGCGCGTTCACCGGCGCGGCCGGGCAGGCCAAGGGAAAATTCGAAGTGGCGGATGGAGGCACGATTTTTCTGGACGAGATCGGCGATATTTCTCCTAAATTGCAGGCTGATCTTCTGCGCGTGCTGCAGGAGCGGCGCTTCTATCGTGTAGGCGGTACACAGGAGGTGGAAGTCGATGTGCGCGTCATTGCGGCAAGCAATAAGAATCTCGCTGACGAAGTGCAGCAGGGAAGATTCCGCGAGGATTTGTACTATCGCCTGAACGTCATCGAAATCCAACTTCCCCCGTTGCGCGAGCGCCGCGAAGACATTCCGCTTTTGGCCGAGCATTTTGTGCAGCGCATCTCCTCCGAATTAGGGAAAGATGTCGCGGGAGTCTCTGCCGATGCCCTCAAGGTGCTGATTGCCTACGATTGGCCGGGTAATGTGCGCGAACTGGAAAACGTCATCGAACGCGCCATCGTGACCTGCCGCAATGGCGCCCTGGAGGCGGCGGATTTCTCGTGGCTACAGCGGGACGCGATCCCATCACAGGAGTGGGAAGTGCCAGATGTTCCGTTGGGGGAATTGGAGCGGCGCGCCATCGTCGCAGCCCTGGAACGCAAACATGGCAATGTGAAAGAGGCTTCCAGCGCCCTGGGGATTGATCGTTCGACCCTCTACGACAAGCTCAAACGCTATGAGATTTCTCATTGAGCTTCGGCATCAGGGATTTCAATGATTTCCCCGAAACGCGCAGACACTTCAAGCGGAACTTTTTCGTTATTGGGGAGCCGAGTTCGGCAGTCCCATGTGCGCCCGTAGTTCCTGCCAGTGCTGCACGACTCGGGAATTATGCGAAAGTTCCGCAGCCCTGCGCAGCGCCTCCTCTGCCTTGGGAAGATTGTTGAGCTGCACAAGGCAATCGCCGAGACCCGCCCATGCGTACCAATCTTGTGGGTACTCCTGACTGACTTGCTCAAAGACCGGCATAGCCTCACTGCATCGTCCGTCGTCGGCCAGTTGCAGCGCCACCTGGAGGTGAGCGTCGGCAAGATTCTTAGCCACTGGAGCGTTGTGCGGCGCCAGTTCGTGGGCGACAGTGAAAACCGTCAGATCATCCTTCCACTGCTTCTCCTGCGACACCGTTAACGCCGCGAACACAACCGCTAACAGTCCGCCTGCAAACAATAAAGGAACGCGCAATTCCCCAGAGAGGTGCCATACGGTCGCTAGCAGAAGCATCAAGGCCGCCGAGGGCAGGTAGGTGTATCGGCCATGCAGGAAATCTCCTGGGTTAAGAGCATTCAGGTCCAGCGTGAGAAGAATGGGCAGCACCAACAGCAGCGTGCCGATTACGAGGGCATACTCGACATTCGCGGCATCTTGCGGTGGAAGGACACGTCTAGCTTTGTTCCACGCCCAAAACAATGTCACGGCCAGGATGCCAACCGCGCAACCGAGACCTAAGGCCGGCATGACGACAGCCCGGAAAGAAAATCCCTGTACCAGAGTTGGGTCCGCAAACGCGCGTGAGTGGTTCGGCCAGAGCAAAACTCTTACGTAGAACCAGAGTGTCGCAGGCCACGACAACAGGACAGTGCTCCAAGGCAAAGACTGAGTGCGCGCCGCAAGTTTCCCTCCCAGGGCATGGAAGCGCATTAGAAGGTAGAACGCCGTCACGCACAAAAACGGTACAGTTTGCCGGAACGCCCGCATCAGCCGAACTCGGAAATCTGCCGCTCCGTTGTCGCCTCGAGGCACGAGCAGCGCCAGCGCAAAAATTACGACAGGCAAAATGATGGCTGTTTCCTTCGCCATGAGTGCCGCAAAGCAAGCGGCCGCCGAGGCGATCAGCCACGACGCCTGAGGCTGAGCGGCCTTCTTAGTCCGGGCCGTCTTGCGCGATTTCCTTTCGTCACCTTTGGGTTGTGGAAAGATCGCTACCCACCTGAGGTACAGAAGCAGGGCACCCAGAATTGCCGCGGACATCAACGGATCGGGCACCGTCACCCACGCCACAGATTCGGTCTGCGCCGGATGAAGGGCGAATAAGCCCGCGGCAATTAACGCTGCGATTCGATCGCGCAGCAGTCTCAGCAGCAGTAGTCCCAGCAAGACCGCAACTGCCAGGTGTTTCACAATGCTAAGCGCGTGCCATCCCCATGGAGACATTGCGCTCAAAATGAAATTGATCCTCAGCCACAGAAGGAACAGAGGCCGGTAGAAACTCGGAGGTCCACCGGTGAATTGCGCCCACACAAAATTCGCAAAGTAGTCCCAGACGTGATCGGGAGACTGAATTCGCGGATCACCCGTGAAACGGTGATCGTCGAGAATGAATTGAAAATTCAAGCTGGGGCTGTAAACGGCAAAGACCACGACGGCTAAACACAGAGCCACGAGTAAGAAGGAGCGAAGAGAAAGCAACTCCGGCGCTCCAGCGAATGACTTAGCAACAGCGGGGTTCTGCCGGCGCGTAGAAAGGGCTGGGTTCATCTTCAATGCGGGAAAACTGGAAGGAATTGTCTCACAACCTCAGTTGGGGCTGGAGAGCCTCAAACTTGCAGGAACGTGTCAGCCAGCACAGCATCCCAGTTAGCCTCGGAGGCAATATCCATCAGGTTGGGGAGGAGCACGCCTCCATCCGCAAGCGCGGGGGCAGTATTGGGAGCGCGCAACTGCAATTGCAGTCTCTCCAGTTCGCGAGACAGCCAGCCGTGCACTTCCTGGCGGCGCAGGAGATGGCGCAACGTCGCAGGCTCACGGATGTCGAGACGCGGACGCATCTTCAGATACCAGCCTTGTTTCGCCCCGCCCACCCCGGTGATGGTTCCCTCAATGGGAGCACGCACTTCAATCTCGCGGCCGTTCTTCTTCATGCGCCAGGCAGTCTGGTTCAATTCCAATTCCTCGCCCGCCTCTGGCAGGCTTACAGAGTCGGGAGTTCCGACCAGATGAGCTGCCAGTTCATCCAGGCCGACCGTCACAGTTCCGTCTTCCTCCGGTTTCACCCATGTGTGCCCGCGATGGTAATAGCGATCGTCGCCGTAATTGAGGCCGAGAGGGCCAACGTTGCCGGTCGCGGGCAGCACGGCGAATTGCGAATATTTCTCGCAGTGGCGGCAATCGAAAGCATTGTCGCAGGTGCGCGAGAGCACGCGTCCGGCGAGTTCGTGGCGGCACCGACGGTCGGAGACCGGTAGTTCTGCGAATTGCGAACGCCACCACAGATCGATCGCGCGGTCCGAGCGAAAGTCGCGACTCGTCCGCCAGGCTGCGGACGCAAGTGTGATCAGGATCGTCAGCGCCACAGCAAAAAATAGCGACAGGAATAGAACGTGGCCGAGCGTCCAATGAAAGCCATCAATTCCCGGAAACATGCGAGTCCTCTCCTTTCGCGGGAGCGAAGAGCGGCAGATACCGGTATGAGAGCGAATACACGATCACGCCGTAGGCGATCACCCCGCCGAAGCTCGCCACCTCCTGCCAACTGGGCGTGTATTGCAGGAACTCATCAAATGGCAACGTGGGCAGAGCGAGCGTCTGCACCGTCAGCACGAAGCGGTTCAGCAGCACCCCAACGCAAGCCATCCCGGCAGCTGCCAGGAGCCACGGTTTGCGGGACGCAGTTTTGCGGAAAGTTAATAGAAATGCCGGAACCAGCCCGAACAGAACAATCTCGGCGAACAGGATGGGCGTTCCGAACCCTTTATGCTGGTAATACTGCCAGGGAGCAAAACCAGCGGCGGGTGACGTATAGTTCAGCCAGATCAGGGTGTCGACGCATTTCACGGCAACGTAAATCGCTAGCAGCACCCCCGAAATGGAGGCCAGTCGCCGGAAGACGTCCGGCGCAACCAGCTTGCGGCCCGTCACCTTTTCCACCGTTGCCGTAATGAGCATGAGAAAGCTCGGTCCGGAAGCGATCGCCGAGAGAATGAATAAGAAGAAAGTGGAAGGCCAGATCAGAAATCCGTCGCGAAATGCGAAGGGCCGTCCTCGGAGCACACCGTAGAGGCCGCCTAAAGATCCCTGATGAAAGAACGACAACAGAGTCCCAACCGCCGCGAGCACGGGGACCAGCTTGTGCAGTTGGTGTTCGAAAACCAGGAACGACGGCAGCCTCCGCAGTTGCCGGTTCCGTAGCAGGATCGGAATGTACTCCAGGCTGAGCACCAGCAGGTAACACGAGATGCAAAATGTGACTTCGGTCAGCATGGAGTGCGTATTGGGATGCCAGAAGGTGAACCAGGCCCGCAGCGGCTGGCCCACATCGATCATCAGGATCGCAACCGCTCCGCTGTAGCAGATGAATCCCACCACCACGGCGGTGTTGAGGATTGGTTTCAGTTCGACCCGCTTCAGGATGTAGACGAGGAACCCGGTGAAGAATGCGCCCGCGCCCAGTGCGATGATGCCCAGATCCAGAAAGATCCAGAGGCCGAAGGCAAACCGGTTGTCCATATTGGTTTGGTTCAGGCCATAAAACAGGCAGAGAGCGGCGGCGTAAATGCCGACCGCGAGCAACACCGCCCAGGGACTCAGCCACAGCAGAAAGCGCGGCAGGGAAGTGCGCTCCGCCCCACGCGTGATCCAGCGAGCATCGGTGAGAACGGTGCTAGCCACGTTGCACCTCCGAAGCCTGGGGTGAACTTGCTTCTGCCATGGCCCTCACCCAAGGCTCGTTCGATTTGTAGTAGAGCTTGGGCTCGGTCCCGAGCCGGGCCAGCAGCCGGAACGCCTGGGGCGATTGCGCTTCCTTCGAAACTGGATCATTCGCATTTGCCAAGTCTCCGAAATGAATGGCATTCGTGGGGCAAGCTTCGACGCAGGCCGGAACGTAATCGGCGGGATCGATCTCCCCCTTTCCTGCGACTGCTGCTTTTTCTTTGGCCGAATGCAGCCGCGCATGGCAGAGATTGCATTTCTCGACCACTCCGCGCATGCGCACGGCCACCCCCGGGTTAAGGCTCTTCTCCATTCCCGGAGGCCACACCGGATCCCACCAGTTGAAGTAACGCGCGTGATAAGGACACGCCGTCATGCAGTAGCGACAACCGAGGCAGCGTTGCGGCATCTGCATGACGATTCCGGTTGCCGTGTCCACTTCCACCGCCTGTTGCGGGCATACCTTCACACAGGGCGTGTCGTGCTCGCAATGCATACACATGATTGGGATAAATGTTTCGCGCCGGCTATCGCGCTTATTTCCATTCGAGACTTTGCGGACGAGAAGGGGAGTGAGCCCGGTGCGACTGCTGGCTTGCGGAAGCGCGGGAACATTGTTTTCGGCAGCACAGGCCATCATGCAGGACCCGCAGCCGGTGCAGCGGTCGACA
>DASVAE010000075.1:0-48148 GCA_036376495.1 Candidatus Sulfotelmatobacter sp.
TAAGGTTCTGCTTTACAACCATTTGCATTTTTCAATTTTCACAGTACTCCGGCTCGCGACTGCACCAATAGTTTGCGTTGACTTTTTTCATTACTCTGGTAACTTTGCCTACGTCGACGGTCGAAAGGGTTGGCACAATAAAACGAGCCAGTCCGAAGTAGACTGAGTGATTAGCCGGGCGAGGCGACTCGCAAGGCGACCGGACCTGAAAAAACCGACGGATCTGCGAGGTTCAGTTGGGGTTCGGAACTGCGAAAGCAGTGATCGCATCAGGGGGTCGTGACGGTACATGCTTCCACGTTGTTAGCTCCCTCGCAGGAGCTGGCGGCTAGAGCATAACCAATGTCACGGCCCTTTCAATTTTTACCCCTAAGTTTTACTCTTCCTCTAGCAATTCATCTTCACGGTGCCGTCATGCGTATCCGGAGCACGGCTCAATGCGCCACTCTGGCGTTCTCGATTTTCACTACATACGCTCTTTCAGCGCAGACCCTATCGCCCCAGGAGTTCCCCATGGTCCGCGACCGTACCCATAATGGCCTCCGAGGCCCGGTGAAGTCTTGCAAAGAGGAGACGACGTTTCCCGCTGCCGCAGAAGTTCGCGCCGAGCTTCGCTCCCGAGAACACGACTGAGTTCGACCGGGAAGGCCGCGAGATCAGGGCTCGCATTCTTCAATCGGATGGTTCATCCTGGATTACGCGTTACCAGTACTCGCCCTCTGGCCAGCCCCTGAAAGCCGTTTCTGGTGCCGATGGAAAAACAGATAAGACACTTTCTTACATCTATGACGATCAGGACAGACTTGAGAAAATTGTCCCGGACAAGCCGGGCGACGGCACCTTCTCTCAGCCAATCTCTTTCCACTACGACCAGCACGGAAGAAAGACGAGCACCGTAACCTCAAGCGCGGCGGATTACCGTCCCAACATGGCCAGCGGACTCGGACCATTCGAAGCCCTGGACCTGCCCCCCAACCTCCCCGGTGGGGGAACCGCGACCACAATTTACGACGAGCACGATCGCCCTTCAGAAGTCGAGGTGCGGGATGCCAAAGGTGAGTTGGTGATGCACGCGACGCGCACCTATGACTCCCAAGGGAGAATTACGGCCGACAAGCAATTCCATGACAACTTCGTGCCCATGATTGCTCCCGAGGCTCACGAAAAAATCCTGCAGGAGTCCGGCCTCTCCTCCGAACAGCTTGCGACACTCCTGCAGGCCGAGTTGCCAAAACTGATGGGCGGGCACACGGAAGCATACACGATCAATTACGCCTACGACGTCCACGGCCGCGTCTCGCACACCAGCCGTCGGATTTTCAACCGGCAGGACGAAATTGACACCACCTACAACGAGCACGGCGACATAGAATCCGAGATTACTCGCAGCACGGAAATACCTGCAGACGGAAGTCCCAGTCCAAGCCAGCCGGTGTACTCCGAAGTCCGATGCTCGTATCAGTACGATGAGCAGGGGAACGGGACGGACAAGACAATCGCCTATCGCTCAGGCGGCGACGAAAACTTTCAGTCCTCTTCCACGATCAAACGCACCTTAACGTACTACTGATTGCGCGCGCCCGAGCACCAGGATTGCACTGTCCACTATGCCCTGCGCTTTTCCCCGCCATTTTTCTTTCCCGAAAATTCGCCATGCAGGCACGCGTTTGAAGCAAGGGAGTCGTTGCTACAGCATATGCTGTACGCCGTGTCTATGCCGGAGTCGATTCCCTTGACGCATTTTGGCGCTTTACTTCGTTGATATGTTGTGGATCAGGATGCCGCATACGCCTGCGACACGACGCATGGGAGGGCGCCACATTTTCGCTCTCGTGGGGTATGTAACCGATGGAATGCCGCACCGGGAACGCGCAAGGTGGGCACAGAAGAAGGTGATGCTTATGCGTAAAATGGTCTTGATCGCGGATGACAATACATTTGTTCGGCACGCCCTGTCCGAACTCTTCAAACGGGAGTTCGACTTTGACGTGTGCGGAGTTGCCGAGAATGGTCAGGAAGCCATTGAATTAGCAGCCCGGTTGCGTCCTGACCTGATCGTGCTGGACCTTTCCATGCCGGTGATGAATGGCCTGGATGCGGCACGAGTCCTGAAGCGTCTCATGCCCTCCGTTCCTCTCATGATGTACAGCGCCTTCGAGGATAGATCTTCCGAGCGCCGGGCACGCTCGATTGGAATCTCCGAGTTGGTGTCGAAATCCGAGCGCTTTTCTGTCCTCGTGGACAAGGCGCGGGAACTGGTTCATTCCAAAGCCGCCTGATCCCCATCTGGTTGCGGCGTTGAAGCCAGTCAAACTCAGCAGCAAGATCAGCCAGGCCGCTTCATAGGAGGCACCATGGAAAGCCGCCGTATGGAAGAACTACGATTCGAACTGACTGAACTCCTACGCAAACAGAACGAAGTCCTGGAGTCCCGCATGCTAGGCAGCGCCACCGAGGGCGACCTGCTGGAATACGAGATAAGACAGGAAATCGTTCACGATCTGTGTAACAAACTCGCTAACTCCGTGGAGGCATAGCTGGCGTGCCCGCGAAGCTCGCGCTGCGGACTCCGCGGCTGTCCCTGCAACAGGAGCATCTCGAGATTGCCTACGCACCCGTCGATTTCGACAGGTCCAGGTTTACCGTCTGGCTGCCGGAAAGCGCTTCCTTGCAGATCGGCTATCGCGGCCGTCGCGACCGGCGAGTACACAAGTTCAGCCATTTCCAACTATTCCTCGTCGTCACAGACCAGACGGTCAAAGAGCCAGTTCCCGGGCCAGGTGCCGTCTAGCCTGGCTATCACCGGGGTTACTCGCGACTTCGCTTCACAACCATCATTTGGCCCACAGGCCGCCGGGGCCCGTCTGTGCAAGCGCGGCGGGTTCGCTCACTTCTCGTGAAATTCCGCCCAGGTCCCCGTCTTGCCCTCGTAAATGCGTATGTTGCACTGCTTCGGCGCCATGTGCGCAAACACCATGCTGAACGGCTGCGCCTGGCTGATTTTCGCCACGTCCATCGGCGCGCGCACCAGGTCCTGTTGCGGCTTGTATTCCCCCGGCTTCACGTTCTTGTTGATGACCAGCGTCCAGCGATCCTTCGCCGGGATCAGATACACGCTGTAAGCACCCACGGGAATCTGTGCGTTCGCGATCGTGAGATCCGTCTGCGTAAACAGAACCATCGGTTTATCACCCGGAGTCCACATTTTCCCGGATGTCAGGTTTGCGTTCTTCACCGTCGCACTATTGTCATATTGGATGCTCATCTGCTTCCCATCCTGAAAAGTGCAAGTAGCCGTCGAATCCGCTTGCTGGGCGGCCGCCGGAATCAACAGCCCGCTCAATAGCAATGCCGAAACTGCCAGATGACGCTTCATTTTCGTCTCCTCCTCGGCGCAGATGAAATCTGCGCCTTGCTGATTTTCCATTCGATGTACGGCACCCGAGGCTCTCAGCCGAAGCGCCTCAGACCCGAGGCGATTGCGGAAATAAGGGCCGTGTAGTCGCGGAATGTTCGAGCGAAGAGATCAGCAGCGAAGAATGCTTCTCCCACCGTGCCAGGTGACCGGCACGGACCCGTTGTCGCGGAGGGTCTCAGGCTCTGCCGGGCTCAGCGGGGAAAACGTTTGCGCCGAGCAATCCTTGGGCGCACCGGCAATTGCTGCCTGCAGCTGGTTGGACGATCGGGCCGCCTGCAGCGCCGTTGCGGGGCCGTGCACGGCTGGATAGGGTCCGGCAGAGGCGGGGAAAAGAAACAGCGACACAACGCACCAGATGATAAGGAAACTCGTCTGGTAGACGATCTGCCTGCTCATAGTGGCACAACGAATATACCTCCCCATCCTGCGCCGTTCAATCGGGGTGTCCACGTATTCAAGTGGCCACCCGTACGGGAAACGGCTTCGCGACTGTTCTAGGACCGCCTCGCTATCTCGAAGAGTCACTGATGTAAGCTGGCCATTGCTGTCATCACCCCTGGCCACAAGTTCTCCCGTGACACATGCCGCTTCCGGTTCAGGACACCAACCTCGGTAATCTGTGTTCGTCACCTCCCCTCCCGGACAATCCTTCAAACCAACTAGTCCGACCACTCTCGCCGAGGAGCCGCGCAGATGATTAACATCCCTTTGATCGGAGTTGCGACTGCACTGGTCGCGTGCGCCATCGTGGCACGCATGTTTGCGCAAGGCCAGCAAAAGGCAGATAAAGCACAAAAAGGGGAAGTCATCAAACAGCTCTTAGCTCTCTCGGAACGCGAGAGCAGACTCTCAGCAACCCCATCCTCGTCCCGTTCCCGCGCGCCAATGTCGAAGCAAGGCATGCGGCCCGGCAACGGCCCTCAAAAAACAACTCCGAAAATCCTTCACCCGCTCCCCCCTAAGTCGCCTTCGCCAAAATCGCTGACCCGAACCTAAGAGCCGGCATTCAATCCGGCTTCAGGTTCCTCTTTAGAAAATCGTTTTACTAACTCCCCCTCCCGTGTGCAATAATTCCTCCGCATCATCTCTGCTCGGGCGAACTCGCCTCTGCGGAAAATCACTTGCTGCAATTGTGAGGGCGGAAATGTCTAAGAATCCCCTGTCTCGTCGTCGCTTCATCCAGCTCGGCACCGGCGCGGTCGCTGCCTCCACCGTCGCCAAGAATATCCTGCAACCTCATCAGCTTTACGCTGCCCCCCGCCGGGTTGCTCCCAGCGACACCGTCCGCTTCGCCTCCATCGGCACCGGCATTCGCGGGTGCGAACATCTCCAGGCCTCTCTCGATGTTCCCGGCATCCAGTGCGTCGGCGTCTGCGATCTTTACGACAGCCGCCACACCGCCGCCCGCGAAGCGGTTAAGAATCCCAATGTCGAGGCCGTGCGCGACTACCGCCGCATTCTCGACCGCAAAGACGTTGACTCCGTCCTGATCGCCACCATGGATCACCAGCACCGCCACATCTTTGAAGACGCGGTCGCCGCCGGCAAAGATGTCTATTGCGAGAAGCCCATGTCCCACACCGTCGAAGACGGATTCTCCATGGTCGAAGCCGCGCACAAGAACAAGCGCATGGTCGCAGTCGGCAGCCAGCGCGTCAGCTCCATCCTCTACGCCAAAGCCAAGGAGATTTACGATTCCGGCAAGCTCGGCGAAGTCACTTCCATCAACGCTTACTGGGATCGCAATTCGCCCAGCGGCGCCTGGGTCTATCCCATTCCTCCCGACGCCAGCCCCCAGACCATCGACTGGGATGCCTTCATCGACGGCGCCCCCAAGCACGCCTTTGATCCCGTACGCTTCTTCCGCTGGCGCTGCTTCACCGACTACGGCGAGGGACTCGGCGGCGATCTCTTCGTCCACCTCATCTCCGGAATCCATTTCATCACCGGCACCAATGAACCCGCGCAGCGCGCCCAATCCAGCGGCGGCCTTTTCTATTTCAAGGATGGCCGCGAGTTCCCCGACCTCATCGAGACTCTCTACGACTATCCCAATTTCCGCATGACCCTGCGTTGCAATCTGAACAACGCCGGCGGCGAGTTCATCGGCTTCTACGGCAAGAAGGGCACGATGATCATCAAGGACTCCACCCTCAGCTTCACTCCCCAGAACGTGCAGCCCGAGCCCGAGGACTACTCGATCTTCGGCTGGCCGAAGGCTCTGCGCGATCAGTACCTGGAGAAGTGGCACGAAGAGCATCCCGAACCCAAAGCCCTTCACTGGAAGACTGAAGACGAGGGCGAAACCTACACCGTGCCGCACGGCTACAGCGACACGGTCGATCACCAGGCCAACTTCTACAACGCCGTGCGCACCCGCAAACCGGTCGTTGAAAACGAGGTCTTCGGCAACAACGCCGCCATCGGATGCCACCTGGCCAACTTCTCGTACTTCAACAAGTGCGTAGCCGTCTGGGATCCTGGCTCGAAGAAAATAGTAAAAGCGTAGTGTAGCCCTGCTCGTGTAGCCCCGGACGCCCTCGTCCGGGGTTGCGCGCGCAAGCGCGCAATAAGTGCTGTGCTGAACACTAGCCACGGATCTCACAGATTGCAAAGATCAATTCTGTTGACTGATCCGTGCAGATCCGTGCGAATCCGTGGCCAGTCAAATTCCCGGCACTCTCTTCTTCGGCAAATACTTCTTCTCAATCGAAGCCACCACCACATAATTAGGATCGACCATCTCGTTGAAATGGATCTTCGCCACCTTGGACAGCAACTCGTAAGCGTCCATCTCGGATAACCCGTATTCGCGATGGATCCAGTACACCAACTCCGTGAGCGCGATCCGCACCGCGTCTTCCGCTGGACGATAAGCCCCCACGGTCATGATGGCCTCCTCATTCTCAAACTGCGGCCACTCGATGCGTCGTCCTTTAATCACGCTCACCTGCACCCGCGCCTTCAGCGGAACTTCAATCGCCGAACCCGCCGCTTCTCCATCTCCCATGGCGGCGTGGCCGTCGCCCAAGTACAGCAACGCGCCTTTCACGTTCACCGGAAAATACACCGTGTTGCCGGCCGAAGCCTCAGGCGAATCCATGTTCCCTCCAAATTCCGCCGGAACAATCGAACTACGCGCCTCCCCATTCGCGGGCGCCACCCCCAGGCATCCAAAGAACGGATGCATGGGAATCTTCACCGAAAAATCCGAATCCAGCGCCTTGAATGTCGCCGTGTTGTCCGCGTGATTGATGGGATAAAACCAGACCCTCTCCTTCCACGGCATTTTCTCCAGCATCGGCGTGTACTTGGACGAATTGATCGACCCAAATCCCGGCGAAAACGCGCCCACGCCCATGTCCCCGTCCACCTGCAGATCGAGAATCTTCACCGCCAGCGTGTCCCCCGGCTCCGCACCCTCCACATAAAAAGGACCCGCCAGCGGATTGTCTCCCTTCGCCATGTCGAGCGTGTCCCCGGGTTTCTTCAGGCCATTGCCGAAACAGTCCAGCGTGTTGGTGTCGAGGATGTCGCCGGATTTCAAATGCGCCACCGGCTCCGCCGTGGCAAACAGATATTTCACATTGGCGTTAGTAGCGGTGTAGCGCACCACATTCTGAGCTGAACCGTACGAACAAAAGAGAAGCAAAGCCAGCAATAAGGAACGCACAAGCCCTCCAGTCGGCCTCGATATTACCAACATCCCCACTGAAGCCAAATCCGGCTTGTGTGCGCGACCGCCCGGAAGCTCAGCTGTCTGCAATCTTGCGAACGCACGTTCCACACTGCCCGATATTTCTGCCTAACTCTGGCTGTCGTCCAACTACGCAGGGCTTTTTGTCCTTTCGTGACCTACCCCCGAAGCCCGTTTGCCGCGAATATCAATGCAACGCTGAATCGTGCTGCCCCGGACGCATTGGGGCGAATGATTGAAGCTCCTTAATCCCCCGCCCGGATGCAGACGTCCGGGAAAAAGAGAGCGTACGACATGAGTTGTCTCAAGTCCCCTGCCCCTTGCTGGCTCCTTGTCTTTGCGTCCCTGTTCACCGTTTCAGCTTCCGCTTATGGCCAGGTCTCGCTGACCGGCGCTCCCGTTAACTTCGGCAACGTGCAACTCGGAAGCAATCTCATCCAGCCTCTCGTTGTGACCAATACGGGCAGAGCGTCGGTGACGATTTATCGAGTCACGGTTTCGGGCACAGGATTTGCGTTCGTCGGTCCCACCCTCCCCGTTGTTGTGAGTTCGCAGAGAAGTGTGGCCTTGTCCGTTTCGTTCCTGCCACAGACCTCGGGCAGCGTCTCCGGCAGCGCTACGGTGCAGGGCTACATGACTTGGGGCGGCAGATATAGAACTCGCTATGGCGGCGTCACTATCAGCCTTTCTGGAAGCGGCTATAGCAGCACCAATCCGGGATACCTGACGGCGCCCCCCAGCCTGAATCTGGGAAGCGTGACCCTGGGCAACAGCCAGACGCAGATGCTCACTGTTTCCAATACCGGCGGATCCAGTGTAACCATCTCCGGCGCGAACCTGAATGGCAGCGGCTATTCGCTGAGCGGGTTGACGTTCCCATACACCTTGCCCGCAGGCGCCAGCGCGGGCTTGTCCGTCACCTTTGCCCCGACCACTACGGGTGCCAGCAACGCTACGCTTACGCTGGCTTCCAATGCCTCCGATCCTTCTGTGTCCGTGTCGCTCACGGGGAGTGGAACCAGTGCGAGTGGGACGCTCAGCGTCGCACCCACCGCGCTGAACTTCGGCAGCGTGACGATTGGAAGCACGCAGACCCAGAGCGGCAGCCTGACGGCAACCGGCGGGAGCGTCACATTGTCGTCCACCAGTTCCAGCAACTCGGCGTTCACTCTCGCCGGAGTGAATCCGCCACTCACTCTTTCGGCGGGGCAGAGCGTGCCCTACACGGTTACATTTACTCCCACGGCTTCGGGAGCGGCTTCCGCCAAGATTTCGTTCTTCACCAGCAACTCCAATACCGCGCTGGAGACGGCGAGCGGTTCAGGGGCCACCATTCAACACACGGTGAACCTCTGGTGGAATGCGAGCACTTCCAGTTCGGTCAGCGGATACAACGTTTATCGCGGTGCATCCCCCAGTGGCCCGTTCTCCAGAATCAATCCGGCAGTGAACACGGCGCTGAATTACAGCGACAGCGCGGTGCAATCGGGTACGACCTATTACTACGTGACCACAGCCATCGATGCCTCCGGAGTCGAGAGTTCCTACTCCAACCAGGTGACGGCCGCGGTCCCCTTCCCCTGATGTATAGCGATAAGTGCCTGTAGGGACAGCCGCCATCGGCTGTCCCGACGAGCGAAGCTCGACTGCGAGTGCAGCTCGAATGAAAAAATCGGGCCTTCTTCCACAAAGTATTGACATTGCTGGGCTTGGGGACTTTATATGGATACTTTAGCTCGCAAAGTATTCAAAGTAGATGCTTTACGGGCAAAGTATTGGAGAATCCAGACTTAGCCGTCGGCCCTCGATGTGTTGCGGAAACTTTTCCTTGGGGCCGGAGGACGCAAAGCATTGAATGCAGACACTATTAGCCTCCGGCCCCCCAAAGCGCTGGCTGCAAAGTATTGTCAAAGAACGACTTACACGCAAACTATTCTAGAGTAGAGACTTAGCAGGCCAGGATTGCAGACTGGCTCTGGGCGCCTCTGACGGCATCATTTTTGCGATGCGAATGCGCACGAGTTCATTGTGCGCTTTTCATGGCGAGGGTCAAGGTTGTACGTCACATCGAAGGGGAGTTGACCTGTGGAAAACTGAGAGCTCAACGAGCGCGCGCAAAAAACAAAGCAGGCGGATCGGCAGGATCGCCCACGGGGCATTTGGCCAAGCACACTCGCCCCCCACCATTCACCAGACCCCTTATCAGGTACTCAGCGCCGACATTTGCGCTATCGTTACCCATGCCCTTCTCACGTCCAAAGCGAAGAACGTACTCCGAGGACGAGCTCTACGAATACGCCGTGGCGGCGCTGGCGCGCCGCATGCGGACTGTGGCGGAGTTGAAAAGGCTGATGCGGGCGCGGCTGGAAGATCCGGAGTCGGAATACAGCGAAACTCTGGTCGAGCTGGTGATTCGACGTCTCAAGGACCAGGGATACCTGAATGATTCGCAATACGCCGCCTACTACTCCTCCATGCGCCGCGATAACCAGAAAGTGGGGCGCCGGCGCGTGATCACGGAGTTGAAAACGCGCGGAGTCCACGGAAGCGTGATCGACAAAGCCGTTGACGCCGCTTACGAAGGCATCAGCGATGAGAAGCAGGCGCGGGAGTATCTGCGCAAAAAGCGCGTGGAAAAACCAAAGGATCGGAAGGAAGCGGCGCGAATCTTTCGCCAGCTGATGCGCGCCGGCTTCGCCAGCAAGACTATTTTCGCGATTCTGAAGAAATGGGACGTCGAAGATGAAGTGCTCAGCGCGCTGGAGGAAGAGACTTCGGAATGAAGCGCCAGCGTAATTTAGAATGGCTTATCCATGCTAACTGGCTCTGAAATACGCCGTAAATTTCTGGACTTCTTTGTGCAAAAGGGTCACAAGGAAGTGCACTCGTCCTCGCTGGTCCCGGCCAATGATCCCACCCTGCTGTTCACCAATGCGGGGATGAATCAGTTTAAAGACGTGTTTCTCGGACTGGAGAAACGCGACTATGCGCGAGCCACGACTTCGCAGAAGTGCGTGCGCGCGGGCGGGAAGCACAACGACCTGGAGAATGTCGGGTTCACCAACCGCCATCACACATTTTTCGAGATGCTGGGGAATTTTTCGTTTGGCGATTACTTCAAGAAGGACGCTGTCGCTTACGCGTGGGAGCTGATCACCTCTCAGTCATGGTTTGGCATCCCCAAGGACAAGTTGTACGTGACCATCTTCAAAGGGGAAAACGGAATTGCGCGGGACGCCGAAGCTTATGACCTGTGGCTCGGACAAGGCGTCCCCAAAGAGCGCATCTACGAGATGGGATTGAAAGATAATTTCTGGCAGATGGGCGATACCGGGCCGTGCGGGCCCTGCAGTGAGATCCATTACGACATGGGCGCGATCGCGTCGGATCAGGGACATACCGATTGCGAGTTCGGATGCGACTGCGGCCGGTATGTGGAGATCTGGAATCTGGTATTCATGCAGTTTGACCGCGATGCATCGGGCAAGCTGACGCCGCTGCCGAAGCCGTCGATCGATACCGGGATGGGCCTGGAACGAGTGACAGCTGTGCTGCAGGGCGTGATTTCGAACTATGAGACGGATCTGTTCACGCCGCTGATCAAGCGGGCAGCGGAGTTGACTGGCCATGTAGGGACGGGCGCCTCGCCCGTCCAGGCCGAGCGAAGCTCGGCTGCTTCTTCTCACCACAAATCCGCGGCTTCGCTGCGCGTCATTGCCGACCACTCGCGGGCTGCCACGTTTCTCATCTCCGATGGCGTGCTGCCTTCGAACGAAGGGCGCGGCTATGTGCTGCGGAAGATCATCCGCCGGGCGATCACGCACGGGCGCTTGCTGGGCCAGACGAAGCCGTTCCTGTATCAGATGGTGTTTGCGGTGCGGGACCTGATGCAGGATGCGTATCCCGAACTGAACGAAACTGTCGATCGCGTCTCGAAGGCGGTGCAGGTCGAAGAAACTCGGTTCGCGCACACGATGGAAATTGGGCTGGAAAAGCTGGAGGCTCTGCTCAAGAGTTCATCCGAGCGACTGGCAGGCGAAGATGCTTTCAAGCTGTATGACACATTCGGCATGCCGCTGGATTTCATGCAGGATGCGGCGCGCGACCAGGGCATCGAGTTTGATCGATCTGGATTCGATCGTGCCATGGAGGAACAGAAAGCCCGGGCACGAGCGTCTTGGAAAGGTGCCGCCAAGCAAACCGCAAATCCCGCGTACCAGCAGTTGCCCAAGTCTGAGTTTGAAGGTTACCGGCAAACCCGGTCCGACAATTGCGAAGTGCTGGCGATCATCCACAAAGGCCAGGGCGTGCGCGAATTGAAGGCCGGCGACGAAGGCGAACTCATCCTCGATCACACGCCGTTTTACGCCGAAGCGGGTGGGCAAATTGGCGATCGTGGCTGGCTTTACTCGGACGATCACAACACGGTCGTGGCCGACGTGAAGGGATGTTATTACCCGATTCAGGGCGTGCGCGCGCACCAGGTAGCTGCGAAGCAGCCGATTCGCGTGGGAGATCGCGTGGATGCCGTCGTGAATACTGACGTTCGCGAATCGACCATGCGAAACCATACGGCGACGCATCTTCTGCATGCCGGACTGCGCGAGGTGCTGGGCAAGCATGTGAAGCAGGCGGGATCGCTTGTGGCGCCCAATCACCTGCGCTTTGATTTTTCGCACTTCACGGCGGTTGCGGATGAAGAGTTGCAGGATGTCGAGGACATCGTCAACAAGCAGGTGCTCCGCAACCGCAAAGTAGATACCATCGCCGATGTTCCCATCGACGTCGCCATCAACGAGTATCACGCGATGGCGCTGTTCGGAGAGAAGTACGGGGATAAGGTGCGGGTCGTCAAAATCGGCGACTTTTCGACCGAACTTTGCGGCGGCACGCACACGGGCGCGACCGGCGAGATCGGACTGATCAAGATTTTGAAGGAAGGCAGCGTGTCGTCGGGCGTCCGGCGTGTGGAAGCGATCACCGGCGAAGGCTCCGTGCAACATTTTCGCAAAGATCATCAGTTGGAGAATGTGGTCGCTGCTCTGGCGGCACATTCTGATACTGCCTCGCCCGCCGATGCGCTCAAGGCGGAGTTGGATAAGAAAGACGCCGAGATCAAGCGCCTGGCGCGCGAACTGGATCAGGCGCGCATGAAGTCGGCGTCATCTTCGACCTCGAACGTGGCCCAGAGTGTGAAAGAAGTCAAAGGCGTGAAGGTTCTGGCGCATCGCGTCGACAATCTCGAGCGAGCGCAGCTGCGGACTTTGGTCGATCAACTGCGGGATAAGATCGGATCCGGAGTTGTCGTTCTGGGCTCGGCATCGAATGGCAACGTGGCCCTGATTGTAGGCGTCACGAAAGATTTGACGGGTCGGGTGCAGGCGGGTAAGGTGATCGGGCCGGTGGCGCAGAAAGTGGGAGGCAAGGGCGGCGGGCGTCCCGATCTGGCGGAGGCTGGGGGGAAAGATGCGTCCGGGCTGGATGCCGCGCTGGACGGGGCTTACGGCGTGGTCGAGGCACTGCTTGCATGAACCTGGACGATACCGTAACCGATGCTTCGCAGGAGCGGCTGAGATTTATCCAGCACAAAAATCAGACCATCTTTGTGATCGACTTCAGCAACTGCTCGGCTGCGGAGATGCTGTTATTGATCGAGCAGATCCGCAGCATTGTGGCCCGGCAGGCCCACGGCTCGATGCTGACCTTGGCGGACTTCAACGGGGCAGAAATCGATAAGAAAGTCGCCACGCGCATGAAAGAAGTTCTCACCCTGGATCGTCCTTTTGTGAAGCGTTCCGCATGGGTGCACGCCGAGAGCGTGCCCCACGTGTTCTATGAAAACATCAAGACCTTCTCCCAGCGCGAGATCCCTACGTTCAAGACGCGGGAAGAGGCGATGGACTGGCTCGTAACCGAGTGACAAACCAGCCGGCGCTCCCTTCACCTCTGCCGGCTTTCCTTGGAGTGGGCTTCCAGCAAGTTTTTTGTCAGCAGGACCATGCCGAAGATTTGCGTCCACTCGGAGACGATGTTCCCTACTACCTGCCCCCATTTTGAATTCGGACTGGAAGCGGCAAATAACCAGACCCATCCTGCGCCGGTCAGGAGCAGAAAGATGGTCAGAGAGTGATCCTGCAGGAAAAGAAGAACAGGCGTGAGCCAGTGATGCGGGGGCCTGCGACTCTCGGCTGAACCCACCTCATAGAAATATTTGGTGGCGATTACGGTGACGAGGAGTCCGGTCCAATCCGCGATGGCGTTGCCGAAGAACGATCCCCAGTGGGTGTTGGGATTCGAGCGGCTGTAGAGGATTATCCAGGTAAGCAGAATAATTCCGCTCACCAGGCTGAGAGAGTGCTGGTGCAGAAATGATTTTCTGCGATGCGAAGTCATGCCGCTTCGATGACGGGAGGAGCACGAAGGCTGCTTTGCAGCTGACCAGGAACGCTTCTAACCCTTCAACTTCTCCACTTCAGCGTGACTGGGGCTGGCATTGGATGGGTCATCGGCTGGCCTGTACGCTTGGATTCGAGGTGGGCCGACTTCAACTGGAAATACCATTTTGCGGGGCGATCGGCGTCATCGATCAGCATCAGGTGTGGATTGTACTTCAGGCCTTCGGCCTGCAGTTCCATGGTGCGGCGATCCTGCTCCACGAATTTCGCAAAGACATATTTCAACAACTCCGGCACGAATGGCACCCACCGGAACAAGTTCCAGGCCGCGACGACGTCGATCCGGCAGTGACTGCGGGTGATCGGAGTGACTGTGGTGAGGCTGGAAAACCAGTATTTGCCGGCGCGTATGGTCTCGGTACGAATGTTGGGCAGGCGGAAGTCGATCGTAGTCGTGATCGACTCGGCCTCTGCGTAAAGGCGCAGGAGTTTGTAGGGCGCGGAGTTTGAGCTGGGCGTGTGCGCGCTCATCCGGAAGCCGCCAGGTATGGGGTCGAAGTGCTTCTGCTTTTCGTGAATGCTGTGTCGCGTACGCCACCACCATGCCTGGTGGACGAAGGGGCCGTGCGCCGGATCCATCAGCCCGATAATGCCGTGATCGATGCTGACCGGCATTTCAGCTTGCAGGTAAGCCAGCTTGTACTTGTTCGAGAACTTCTCGATCTCGGGGGAAGGATCGGGGGCTTCGGCCGGTGGTCCGAAACCGGCGCCCGGCGGCGCGGGATCGGGGATGTACACCCAGATGAAGTGGTCCTGCTCCTCGCAGGGATAACTGCCAGCGTAAATGCGATCGACTTTGAGCTTCTGATCCGAGGTCAAGGACGGAATCAGTTCGCACTGGCCATTATGAACATCGAACTGCCACCCGTGATATCCGCACTCCAGATTTTCTCCATCGAAACGGCCGCAGTGGAGCGGCATGCCGCGGTGGGGGCAGGCGTCGCGAAGAGCGAATGGCTTCCCCATTCGATCGCGTCCAATCACCAGCGGGATTTCCAGCAACGTCGCCTTGTGAAGTTGATTGCGGTGCACGCGATCGGCAGGAAGAGCGCGATACCAGAAGCCGGTAAGCATGAGCGCATCGGTGGCCTGGCGTTGCGGGAGGTCAAGTTCGGGCATGGCAATGGTTGTTGCTGATTGTTGATTGTTGATCGAAACAATATGCTAGCATCCGCTGTCCCGCTTGGCAGGGCGGACCGGTCATGAAAAAAGGCCGGAGGGAAGCACGTCAGACATGAACTTGATCGGGCACTTTCGGCGGCTAACCGCACCGCAGCGAAACACCTTCGTTGCCTGCTTTCTGGGCTGGTCGCTCGATGCTTTCGACTTCTTCATCCTGGTGTTCTGCGTGAATGCGCTGGCCGGGCAGTTCCAAGCGGAAGTTTCCACCATCAGCGAAGCGATTTTTCTAACGCTGGCGATGCGGCCAGTGGGCGCATTCCTGTTCGGGAGAATAGCGGACCGATTCGGACGCCGTCCCACGCTGATGATCGACATCATCGCGTATTCGGTGTTTGAGCTGGCGTCGGCGTTCTCGCCCAACCTGACATTCTTCTTCGTCACGCGCGCCCTGTTCGGGATCGCGATGGGAGGTGAGTGGGGTGTTGGCGCAGCGCTTACCTTCGAAACTCTGCCGAAGGAAGGGCGCGGCTTCTTTTCCGGACTGCTGCAGGAAGGCTATGTTGTCGGATATCTGTTCGCAGCCCTGCTGTATGGCACTCTGTTTCCGATTGTCGGGTGGCGGGGCATGTTTGTGGTGGGAGTGCTGCCGGCGTTCCTGGTCATTTACATCCGCAGGAACGTGGAAGAATCGCCAGCATGGCTACAGGGCCAAGTTAGCGAGAAGTCGGACAGCCGAGTAGGCCAGGGCATCGCCACTTACTGGATGAACTTTCTATTTCTTGTGGTTCTGATGTTTGGATTCAATTCGTTCAGCCACGGAACGCAGGATCTGTATCCCACATTCCTGGAGAAGAATCATCTCTTCTCGCCGGCACAGGTCAGAACGGTTTCGGTGATTGCCAGCCTGGGCGCGCTGCTGGGCGGGATTCTCTTTGGGACGTTGTCGGAGCGAATGGGACGGCGCCGCGCGATCGTCATGGCGGCTCTGCTGGCAATTCCAATGATCCCGCTGTGGGCTTACTCGCACACTGTGCCCATGCTGGCGCTGGGAGGCTTTCTGATGCAATTCATGGTGCAGGGGGCTTGGGGAGTAATACCGGCTCACTTGAATGAGTTGTCACCGGCGGCGGTACGGGGCACGTTTCCAGGGCTGGCATACCAATTGGGCAACTTGCTGGCTTCGTGGAATGCGGTGATACAGGCGCGACTGGTGGAGCGCAAATACGGGGGCAGTTTTCCGCCCGTTCTAGCGTGGACGGTACTGCTGATTGCGGCGCTGGTAGCGCTGGTCACGGCCAGCGGAGACGAGCAAAGGGGGGCAGACCTGTCGCAGACGAACTCGAGGTGAAACGATATTCTAGGGGCTGTACAGAAACTTGCCATTTTGTGCATGGCACAAACGAGTAATTGTCAGGCGGGGGGTCGTATGGTACTTTCTAGGTAAATTCCACGCCTTCGTCGATAGCACTCATAGGTCCCGAATCGTTGTGGTTTCGCCCGAACGCGTGTATCTGAGGTTGCGCCCACTATGAAAGAGATTATGATGGACTCCGCTCCAGCCGGCGCGTCGGCTGATAAAGAGAACTACGGAAATCGCAAGCTGATCCGGCCCACTTTGCCACGCGGCGATAACCATAACAACCATGGCAATCATGGCAGCCACGGCGCGCCCATAGCCGTACCGGAACGGCGCGAACGCATGGAGCGGCACGATCGCGGGGAACGCATGGATCATCGCAGTGATCGCGGGAGCATGAGCGGCGGGCCGGCCAAAAAAGCTGCACCTCCCGAGCAGACCAACGCCGAAAACTTCTACTATCAGAAGCAGATGCAGTCGCGGACCCCCATGGTCATCGTGTTGCGTGACGGGGAAGAAGTCCATGGGATTATCGAGTGGTATGACCGGAATTGCATCAAGGTCAACCGGGAGAATGGCGAACCGAATCTGATGATTTACAAACCCGCGATCAAGTACATGTTCAAAGAAGGCGAAAACCAGGGATAGCTGAAATCGGCCGATCCTCCGGAGTATCCTCGCCGCGCTTTGACATCTGCACGCCGACAGTAGAGACGTAACAAGTTACGTCTCTACGAGGAGTGATGGCTCTCTTGCCTGTTCTATCCCGCAGAAAATTTCTTCAGGCCACCGCGCTGGGATCGGCTGGCATTCTCGTCCCACGAGCGAAGGGCGGCAGTCTTTCCCGGTCCATCTTGACGGCGAGCGATCAGACTGCACCTCTGCAGGAATTTGATTATAGGGACGTTACGATCAGCAGTCCTCTGCACGAACAGCAGCTAGAGGAAACGCACGCGGTACTGATGGGGTTGAGCGATGACAGCCTGCTTAAACCTTTTCGGGCGATGATTGGGCGACCGGCGCCGGGCGAGGATCTGGGCGGGTGGTACCGCTACGATCCCAATTACGATTGGCACACATTTGACGCGGGATTCGCGCCTTCAGCGACTTTCGGGCAGTGGGTCTCGGCTTTGGCGCGGTATCACGCGATTACGGGATCGGAAGCCGCTCGCGACAAGGTGCTGCGGCTGAACCGGCTTTATGCCGAGGTAATCGCGGGCGAGTTCTACGAGAACAACCGCTTTCCCGCGTACTGTTTCGACAAGCTGGTGTGCGGATTGATCGACTCGCAGAAATACGTGGGCGATGCCGACGCATTTGCGATTCTTCAGAAGACAACGGATGCGGCACTGCCGCACTTGCCGCCCAAAGCGGTGGAGCACGGAACCAGCTGGCGCCCTGGAAAAGATGAGTCGTGGACATGGGACGAGTCTTACACCATGCCCGAAAATCTTTTTCTCGCCTTCCAGCAGGGGGCAGGCGAGAGATATCGAGCGCTGGCACAGCAGTATCTCAATGAGGCGTTCTTCGATCATCTCGCCAATGGCGAGAACGATTTTGCGGGCCGCCATGCCTATAGTCACGTGAACTGTTTGTGTTCGGCCATGCAGGCCTACCTGACTTTGGGGAGCGAGAAGTATCTGCGGGCCGCAAGCAATGGCTTCGATATGCTCGTGAGCCAGAGCTTCGCCACGGGCGGGTGGGGACCGGACGAGGTTCTGCGAAAAACCGGCAGTTCCGACGTCTTCGACAGCCTGACCAAAACTCACAGCAGTTTTGAAACGCCGTGCGGTTCGTACGCGCACTTCAAACTGACTCGTTACCTGCTGCGCGTGACACGCGACGCCGCCTACGGCGACAGCATGGAAAGGGTGATGTATAACACGATTCTCGGGGCCAAACCGCTGCAGGCCGACGGGCGCACTTTCTACTACTCGGATTACAACTTCGCGGGAAAGAAGGTGTATTCGGCACATCGTTGGCCATGCTGTTCGGGAACCATGCCGCAAATCGCAGCCGATTACGGGATCAGTACATATCTGCGCGATTCCCGGGGCGTGTACGTGAATTTGTATATCCCCTCCACCGCGAGGTGGACGCAGGATGGGGCGCGGGTCTTGCTGCAACAGCGAGGCGAGTACCCATTTGATGCGCACGTACAGATTGAGGTGACCGCGTCCAAGCCAGTGGAGTTCGCCCTGAACTTGCGAATTCCTTGGTGGGCGGAAAAGGCGTCCGTCAGCGTGAATGGCAAACGTGAAGCGGCGGCGGCAGGGCGTTTTGCCACACGGCAAAGGCGGTGGAAGAACGGGGACCGGATCGACGTGGAACTTCCTTTGGCGACACGATTGGAGCCTGTTGATGAGCGTCATGCAGACACGGTGGCATTAATGAGCGGACCGCTGGTGCTATTTGCAATGGCGAATTCGAATCCTGGCTTGACTCGTTCTCAACTACTGGCAGTGAAGAAGACGGGGGCAAAGAGGTGGCAAGTGGAATCCGCACGCGGTGCGGTTGAGATGCTGCCGTTCACGGAAATTGGCGACCAGCAGTACACAACGTATGTTCGGGTCAGCTAGCAATCTTCTGCAACAACGGGGTTATGGTTGCAGGAGGCGAAGTTTGCGTTCTTGCCTCCAGCGGCAACGTCACGGAGATGAGCGTTCCCGAGGGCGTTGAGGTGAAATGCACGCTGCCCCGGTGCTCCATCACACGTTCGTGAATTCCGGTAAGCCGGGTTTGCCGCCGATGGGACGCGTCCGGAGTCTCGCTCGGAACTTGGGGAGTCTCGATCTCCAAAAGCAAGGAAGAGTCGGAGCGCATCAGTCGGACCGTGGTCGCATTATTTACGGAACGCCGGCTCACGTTGCCAAGCGCCTCTTCGACAATGCGGTAAACCGTAATTTCAAGTTCCCGGTTGAATCTGCCCAGGTGCGGAGAGACTTCCAACTGCACTCGGGCACCCTGCCGATTGATGTTGTCGACGTATTCCTTGAGTGCCGTGCCGATTCCCATGTCGTCCAGGGTCGGGGGATGAAGCAGGCGCGACAGCTTTCGAATTTCGCTGAGCAGGCTGTCGGAAACGGAACGGCTGCTCGCGACCGCTCGCGCCAGCCTGGGATTCAGACTCGCTTTTTCCTGATGAAGTACGCCAAAGTAAACAGACAGAGCCGCGACCAGTTGAGCCATGTTCTCGTGGAGTTCAGCAGCAATGCGACGCTGCTCCTCATCGCGAGCGGTCAAGAGGCGGCGAGTGAATTTTCTTAGCTCCTCCTCAACGGCTTCGTGCTTGCGCACTTCTTTAAGCAGTTGCTGTTTCTGATGTTCTGCCTCGCGATTCTGCGCCTGTGCGAGTTCGCGCTCCACTAGTTGTTTGTTGAGAACCTGCTCTGTTTGCTGCAACAGGGCGATGGTGCGCAAACGGTCATTCTCACCACCGCGCTCGGGATAACCCTCCGCGGGAATCACGACGTCGTGTTCAGCACAGATTCGGTGGAAGAACTCGCGGTGAGCTGGATGATCGAAGCTGGAGATGCGATAGCCGCAGAGAAGGTCGAACGAAAAGCGGGACGAGATCCCGTTCCACAAACGCTCGAGTTCCAAAGCTGCCTGGGTTTCGCCACGCTGGAGCAAAAGGGCGACCATCTCACCGAAAATGGCTACTTTCGCGCCGCCGCGCTTTTCCGAGGAAGCCGCGGTGCTGGAGGAAAGGGAAATAATGTCGCCAATAACCTGCTGAAATCGTTTGGGGTCGGGCGCACCGTCAACCATGAACCGGTCGAGAGTTTCAGAAGCGTCCAAAGCAAGGTAGCGACCTTCCTCGATGGCCGGGGTGAGATCGATTCCCTTTTTCCGCAAACACTCGGCGCAGTCAAAGCGGTGCTCGCGGGTGGCGACGACGATCGCCGATCGGCCTGAAATCAATGCGGCTTGCAGAAAATCACATATGGAGTGGATTAAGAACGAATCATCGTAATAAAACTGGACACTGTGGCGGCAGGACGAGCTATGAGAGAGGGATGATGGGTTAACAGTTACTGGGGCGGGGTTGGTGCCGGGATTCATCATGGCAAGGCTGGCGTACCTTGACGGCTCCTTCTCACGCAACAATACGGATCGCGGGTCTGTGGTCCAATCAGGAAAACGCTGTACATCAGCAGTTTACGAGAGGCAGGAGGCGCCAGCCCGAGAATTCCGCCCACGGAAAGGGATCAATGCACGCCCCTAAGGTTGCCTCATCGCCCTCCAGTTTTCTACAGTTTTGGCAGTACGATTCCCTTTTGCGCCTGGTATTTCCCCTTGCGATCGGCATAGCTGGTTTCGCAGATTTCGTCAGACTCGAAGAAGATGATCTGACAGAGGCCTTCATTAGCGTAGATACGCGCCGGCAGGGGCGTGGTGTTGGAGATTTCGAGAGTCACGAAGCCTTCCCACTCAGGCTCAAAAGGGGTCACGTTGACGATGATGCCGCAACGGGCATACGTGCTCTTCCCTACGCAGATGGTCAATACGCTGCGGGGAATCTTGAAGTATTCCACGGACCGGGCCAACGCAAACGAGTTCGGCGGCACGATGCAGATGTCGGTCTGAATGGTGACAAAGGACTTTTCGTCGAAGCGCTTGGGATCGACCAAGGCGTTATTCACATTGGTAAAGATCTTGAACTCATCGGCGACACGCAGGTCGTAGCCATAGGAGGACAGGCCGTAGGAGATCACCCCCTCGCGTACCTGTTTCTCGGAGAAGGGGTTAATCATGTCGTATTCTTTGGACATTTTGCGGATCCAGCGGTCGCTCTTGAGCATGGAACTCCTTGGGAAATTGAGTAATTTAATTAATTTTCTAATTGGGTAATTTGTTGGCAATCGGAAGACGCAGCGCGGCAGATTGCGCGATACCCGATTACACCATTACTCAATTTGTTCGGCTGGGTGATTGCCAGTTTACGGGATAGATGCTCCGGTTGACAATCTCCGTTATCTTCCTTAGCATCAATGACTTGAAGCAGCGCCTTTGAGCCCTGCACCGGGAGCGTTCTGTGATCAAGCTGGACATCATCAACGAAGTGGTGGGCAAGACGGGCATCACCAAGACTAAGGCTGAGTTGGCGGTCGAGACGGTCTTCGAAAGTATGAAGAAGGCACTGGCTGCTGGCAATCGAATCGAACTGCGAGGCTTCGGGGTGTTCAATGTACGCCCGCGGAAAACGGGTATTGGCCGCAATCCCCGGACGGGGGCGGAAGTTTCCATTCCACCCGGACGCGCGGTGCGTTTCAAGCCGGGCAAAGAACTGCAGTCGATCGACTGAGATTCGATTGCCTCTCTCCTAATCGGCGGGCTTTGCGCCCGGGATGCAGTTTCGCTGCATTCCGCCTCGACGTAGTAGCATCAAAGAAGTGATTCCTCGCAGGCAGAAAATTTTCCATGTCGGAGCTTAACCCTCCTATTTCCAGTTCAACCCTGGAGTACTACCAAGCCTTAGCCGTGCCCCAGGAGAGGCCTGGGCGGCAACGCTACTGGCTGCACGTCTTATTGTTGCTGGCGACCTGCTTCACGACGCTGGTCGTGGGCGCGCGCATGGAATTCAATTTTCTGAACAATCTGCCGCCGTTCGTCTTTGACAACGGAGATACCATCCCGTTCTTCAAGATTGGATGGATTCTGCAGCGACCCTCGCGACTGCTCCTGGGGATTCCCTTCTCGGCAACGTTGCTGATTATTTTACTGGCCCACGAGATGGGGCATTACCTGCTGTGCCGCTACTATCGAGTACGGGCCACGCTTCCCTTTTTCATTCCTGCACCGACACTGATCGGAACCTTGGGAGCGGTGATTCGGATTAAAGCGCCAATCCGCTCGCGCGCGGCGCTGTTTGATATTGGAATTGCGGGGCCGATCGCGGGATTCGTAGTCGCAGTGATAACGCTGGCCCTCGCTATGACGGTGTCGAAGCCTTTGGTGGCGGGGGCCGCGGGATCGGACATCCGCCTAGGTTATCCAGGGATTTTTTACCTGGTGCAGCATGCATTGCGAATGGTTTCCCCCGGCCATGGAATTGCGAGCCTGCCACTGAGCAAGGTCTATCTGCATCCCACGGCCATTGCCGCGTGGGTGGGGATGTTCGCGACAGCACTGAATTTGCTGCCCAGCGGGCAACTGGATGGCGGACACATTGTGTACGCGCTGGCGCCGCGCATCCATCGAGTCGTTTCGTGGCTCACTGTTTTCGCACTCGTACTGCTGGGCAGGATTTATGCGAACTGGTGGGTCTGGGCGGGGCTTCTGTTCGTGATGAATGTGTTTACGCAGCGGCAGCGGCAGGCTCCGAGTTTCCCTGATCTGCCGGCCAGCCGCTGGCCGTTGGCGCTGCTCGCGGCGATCATGCTGGCTCTGACATTCACGGTTGCTCCGTTCGAAGTGATCTGGAAATAAGCACGAACCGGAAGTTACATCAGCCAGAGTGCGTCCATGTCGACGATGAGCTGCGTGCGCGGGATCTTGTGCTGAGCGGCATACGCAAGCATCGCCCGCAAAGTGGCATTGAGCTTTTCCCGGCTGGGCGATCTCAGAACGAAGTGGTAACGATAATCCCGCTTCAGGCGCATGATGGGCGCGGCCGCGGGGCCCAGGACTCGCACGGTTTCATGCCGGGTCTGATTGAACCACCGGCCGAGAAATCCGGACCATTCGAGAACTTCATCGAGCTGATCGCCGCGGACCAGGAGGTTCGCCAGGGCGGAGTAGGGAGGGTAGTGCATCCAGCTGCGAAACTGGAGTTCTTTCTCGTAGAAGCCGATGAAGTCGTGCTGCGCGGCGAACTGCACCGCATAGTGATCCTGAAAGTAAGTTTGCAGAATGACTTTCCCGGGAAATTGGCCGCGTCCGGCTCTTCCAGCAACCTGGGTCAAAAGCTGGAAGGTGCGCTCCGCGGCGCGGAAGTCGGGGAGGCCAAGGGCTACATCCGCGCCCACGACGCCGACCAGCGTCACGCCGTGAATGTCGTGACCCTTGGCAATCATTTGAGTGCCGACGAGGAGATCGAGTTCGCCCTCATTGAGGGCGCTCAGAGTGCGTTCGAAATCCTGGTGCCCACGCACGGTGTCGCGGTCAAGGCGGGCGATGCGGGCTTGCGGGAACATGCCGTGCAGGAGTTCCTCGAGCTTTTCTGACCCAGTGCCGAGGAAATAGACGTACTCGCTTCCGCAATGGACGCATGCTTTCGGCACTGGCGCGGTGTACCCGCAATAATGACAGACCATTTTGTGCTCACGTTTGTGGTGAGTAAGCGCGATGGCGCAATTGCTGCATTCCAGTTTCTTGCCGCAGGTGCGGCAGAGCACGACGGGAGAATAGCCGCGGCGATTGAGCAAGACCATCACTTGTTCGCGGCGCTCGAGACGGGCCGCAATCTCCTGTGACAGCTTGCGGGAGATTACCTGTTCATGTCCGGTTTCCTGGAACTCCATCCGCATATCGACAATTTCTACTTCGGGCAGCGGGCGCTTCTCGACGCGATCGGGAATCTCGATCAGCGCGTATTTATTCTTTTTCGCATTGAAGTAGGACTCGAGCGACGGCGTTGCGGAGCCGAGAACCACGACCGCATTGGACATCTTCGCGCGCATGACGGCTATGTCACGGGCGTGATAGCGCGGGGTTTCTTCCTGCTTGTAGGAAGAGTCGTGCTCTTCGTCGACGATCAGCAGGGCGAGATCGTCCACCGGAGCGAAAACGGCTGAGCGCGTGCCGACCACAATGCGCGCATCGCGGCGCTTGATGCGATGCCATTGTTCGGCTCGCTCGCGGTCGCTTAGCGCGGAATGCAGGATGGCTACCTCGTCGCCGAAGATCTGATGCAGGTCTGCGGCTACGGCTGGAGTCAGGCCAATCTCGGGGACCAGCAGAATGGCGGAGCGACCTGCGTCCAGCACAGCACGCATGACGGCCAGATAGACCGCGGTTTTCCCGGAGCCGGTCACGCCATGCAGCAGCATGCCTGAAAAGTTGCGTGCTTCTACGGCCTCGCGCATACGCTTGAGCGCGTGCTTTTGCGCGTCGGTGAAACCAAACTCGAATGGAGAAGGACGCGCCCTGGCGCGGGAGACGGTGAACTCCGCGGCCTCTTCGACGATTTCAATCACGCCGCGCCTGACCAGCGTTCCCAGCGTGGTGCGCGGCACGTCGAGCGCTTGCAAGGCGTCCACCGGAAGCTTGCTGCCAGAGGCGGCCAGAGCCTCGAGTAACGTGCGCTGATTCTCGTTCAATTTACCTTCGACCGATTTCAGCAGCGCGACCTTGATCGTGCGCTTGGCGTCTTGCGGGGCTGAGATATCCTCGCGGCTCAGCCACTTTTTGCGGACCATGCCATCGAGAATTCTGCGCGGAACTTTAGTTGCCGATCGTAGAGTCTGCTCCCGCACCAGATCGCCGTCCGAGTTTGCCATGTAGTCGAGCACCTGAAATTCCAGCATCTGCTCTTCCGGGGTGCGCTGGGAACGAGCGGAGGATCCGGAAATGCCCGCGAGGTGCAACGCAGTCTGGCCGTGTTCGGTGATGCGATATCCGATGGTGCGCTTGAATTCAGCCATCAGCGGCAGCATCGTGCGGCAGACTTCACCCAATGGAGCGAGATAATAGTCGGCGATCCAGCGAGCGAGGCGAAGAAGTAATTGGTCAAGAACCGGCTCTGGGTCGAGCACGCTGATGATATTTTTCGTTGCGACTGCCGGCTTACGGTTGTGCAACTCGACGACGATGCCAGTCATGCGTTGCTGGCGAAAAGGCACCAGCACGCGTCCGCCCACGATGGGCGCGGCGTCTGCCGGGACACGGTAGGTGAAGACCATGTCCAGGGGGACGGGAAGGGCTACGTCGCAGAATTCGGGCATTGGGGGAAGGATAAACCAACGTCAACTTCGAACGCGTGCTTCGCACGCGGGGCGGACGAGGCGTCCGCCCCTACACAGTCGGTGGCTTTAGACCCAAGTACTTCATGACCATCTGGAGGTCTTTCCAGGCCTCGCCTTTTTGGCGAGGATCGCGGAGCAGGAATGCGGGATGATAAGTGACGGCGAGCTTTGCGCCTTGCCACTCGGGATCGCTGGCGGGGGCGCCTGCGGGCATGAAATCGTAGAAACGGCCGCGCAATTCCGACATGGGCGCATTGATCGCGAGCAAGTTCTTGGCGGACACTGCTCCTAATGCAACGACCACCTTGGGCTTGATTGCGGCGATCTGGCGCATCAGGAATGGCGAGCAGGTGTCGCATTCGTCGCGCTCGGGAGTGCGATTGCCGGGCGGACGGCACTTCACCACGTTGGCGATGTAGACCTCTTCGCGGCGCAGGCCCATGGCTTTGATCATGTTGTTGAGGAGTTGTCCGGCGCGGCCTACGAACGGTTCGCCCTGGGCATCTTCGTCTGCGCCCGGGCCTTCGCCTACGAACATCAGATCGGCATGCGGATTTCCCACGCCGAACACGATCTGCTTGCGGCCTTGCTGGTGCAACTTGCAACGGGTGCAGTCGCCCAGATCCTCGCGGATCAGGCGGAGCGCAGCAACTGTATCGAAAACGTTCTGCTCGGGATGGACAGTCGAGACGGGCAGTGGGTCTGGTTCCACGGCCTTGGCGAGAACGGCGGATTTTCTTGGCATTTCCTCTCGGTGTGCGCTTGCGGATTCCCCGACTGGCGATTCTTCCAGTACTGAGGTGGCGCTCGCGTTCATTGATTCGCGTTTGTAGAAATCGTAAATGCCGAGTTCGCGGTAGTAGCGAACTCGCTCAACAAGAGCACGGCGCAGTTCAGGATCTTGAATCATCGTCACGGGAGATGTCAGTGAGGATTATACTTTGGCGCTCACATGCAAGGCAGGGATCTTCGGCTGCGCGCTTAAGCCTTTACTGAAGAATTGCGGGGCTGCCGAAGCCGGACTACCTGATCCAGCACTCGTTGCGCGACTTCCGACTTGGTGGTCTCCGGGACTTCGACCACGTCATCGCGTGTGATGATGGTGACGGCGTTTCGATCAGTATCAAAGCCAACGCCTTGGCGGGAAACATCGTTGACGACGATGGCGTCGAGGTTCTTTGCAACCAGCTTCTGGCGGGCGTTTTCGAGCACATTCTCGGTTTCGGCGGCGAAGCCGACTAATATCTGCGGTCCCTTCTTCAGCGAGATGTCTTTCAGGATGTCGGGGGTCGGCTCCAGGTCGAGCGTCATGGGACCATTCCGCTTCATCTTCTGGCCCGGGGTGGATTTGGGCCGGTAATCGCAAACTGCGGCGGTCTTGATCACGATCGTGGCTCGCGGAAGCAGATTGAGCACTGCATCGCGCATCTGCTCAGTCGATTCCACGCGCGTGAGTTCGGCGGAGGCGGGCGGAGTGAGCGCGGTCGGGCCGCTTACCAACAGAACGCGCGCACCACGCCGTAAGGCGGCGTCGGCCAGGGCGTATCCCATGCGGCCGCTGGAGCGGTTCGTCAGGTAACGGACGGGATCAATTTTCTCGCGCGTAGGCCCGGCAGTGATGAGCACGGTCTCGCCCGCCAGATCCTGCGCCGAGCCGAGAACTTCCAACAAGGCCGAAACGATAGCATCGTTTTCTGCCAGGCGGCCTGGTCCAGTCATTCCGCAAGCCAGGTATCCCGAGCCAGGATCCACAATCCGCACGCCGCGCTTGCGAAGGATCTCAAGGTTGGCTTGGGTCGCGGGGTGGTTCCACATGTTCACGTTCATGGCGGGGGCGACAACGACAGGAGCCGTGGTGGCCAGATAAAGCGTGGTCAGAAAGTCGGTGGCGATGCCCTGGGCGAAGTGCGCCAGAACGTCGGCCGTGGCGGGCACGACCAGCAGCGCGTCGATTGACTGGGCCACGGCAATATGTTCGATGGCGGAGTCGAGGTTGGGTTCATGCTCCTCGCCCGCAGCGAACATTCCGGTGATAACTTTTTCTCCGGAGAGCGCCGCGAAGGTAAGAGGCCTTACGAATTCCTGGGCGGCGCGGGTCATGACGACCTGCACGCGAATACCGCGATCCTGCACCAGGCGGACGATCTCTGCAGCCTTGTAGGCCGCAATTCCGCCAGTGATGCCGAGGGCAACTTTCATAGTGTTGATTGATGATTTTTGATTGTTGATTGATGCACCGTCACTCAACAAGCAACAATCCCGAAATCAACAATTCCTGTCAGTCCTGCCCTAGAGCCTTGTCGAGAGTCTCGGCAGCCTGCTCGGCAGCGCTGCGAGTTTCGGGAATTTCCCATTTCACTTTGCCGGCGCGGATCTCATCTTGCGCAATGCGGCAGGGCTTTCGCGAATTGGTATCGACCACGGGTGGGGCGCCGGACTGGAGTTGCCGCGCACGCCGCGCTGCGACCAAAATATATCGGTAGTTGCTGTCGAAGCCTTCGATCAACTTCATTGGGACGTCCCCCTTGAAACCTGATTATTCACTGCAATCAGTGCCGAGCGTTCGAACCTTGCGTGCCGCAGAACAGGACCGGAGATCAAGCTTGTTCCGGCTATAAGTGACTTCGGGGCGCGCATCAATCATACCGCGAAAACTACAAGTGTGCTGGCGAAGCCTCGCCACGAAAGGACGCCAGAATGGGTTGTACCTTTTCCTTCAGATTGGCGAGACGAAGGCGTTCCGCGCGTTCCACAATTGCGCTCTCCTCTTGCGACAGCGAACGTTCTTCTCGCCGCAATCGCTCTGAGAGCACGATGGCCTGCAATCTTTCGATCGACTTTTCCAGGTGATCGTTGATTAAGACGTAGTCGTACTTATCGTATTCCTCAATCTCGCGCTTAGCGTCCTGCAGCCGACGCTGGATATCCTTTTCGCTGTTTTCGCCTCGGTTCCGGAGCCGCCACTCCAGTGTCTTGCGGTCCGGTGGCACTACAAAAACGCTGATGGCATCAGTCAGATTTTTCTTTATCTGCGCTGCTCCCTGTACATCGATGTCTAACAGCAAGTCGTTACCGCTTGTCCCCGCCTCGCGTAAAAACCGGCGCGCTGTCCCGTAGCTACTCCCGTGCACGCTCGCATGCTCGAGAAATTCCCCATCCCGGGCCATGCGTTCGAATTCTTCCATAGAAACAAAGTAATACTGTTTCCCGTTCTGCTCGCTGCCCCGAAGAGCCCGCGTTGTGTACGAAATGGAAAATACCAGGTTGGGGACGAGCTTGAGAATTTCATTGGTCAGGGTCGACTTGCCCGAACCGGATGGAGCGGAGATGATAAAGACGAGCGGCTTCTGTGTCATTCCAGGTTTTGCACCTGCTCGCGCGATTTTTCAATTTCCGATTTCATGGCCAGTCCGGCCTCGGTGATCTTCAGGGCTTCGCCGGCGAGGCCCGAAGTTTTCGAAAGCAGGGTGTTGGCTTCGCGATTCATCTCCTGCAAGAGAAAATCAAGTTTCTTGCCGACCTCGCCGCCTTCGTCGAGCAATCCCAAGAAGTGCTGGATGTGGGTCTCCAGGCGGACGATTTCTTCCTGGATGTCGCTGCGATCCACCAGCAGGGCGGCCTCCTGCAGAACCCGTTCCTGATCCATGGTGGAGCCGATGAGTTCCTGCAACCGCGAGTGCAAGCGCTCCGTGTAGTTATGCAAGACGGTGCGGCGATGCTGTTGGACGCTTTTAGCGGCCTCAGCGAGATGCGCCATGCGCTCCCGGAGTTCGCGAACGATACCGCGACCTTCCTCTTCGCGCATTTGATTGAGACGATCCAGCACCTCGGCGACTTTGTCCATGACGGCGGGCTCAAGTTTTTCCTGGTCTTTGGGATCGCTGGAGGAATCGAGGGCGCCGGGAATTCGCAAGATGGCATTCAGGTCAGGCATGGCGGCCAGGGAAAACTCGGCGGCCGCAGCTCGATATGCGGCGATGTATCCGCCAACCAGTTCACGGTTGAGAGAAAAGGTTTCGCTGGAGGAGCGCTCCAGGCTTAGCGACACTTCGATGTGTCCGCGGGCAATCTTCTCTTTCAGCAAGCGGCGAAGTTGCATTTCCAGTGAGTCAGCGCCAGAGGGAAGGCGGAAGTGCAGGTCGAGAAAACGATGATTTACCGACTTCAACGAAAGCGAAAAGGCCACCCTGCCGTTGGAAGGGGCAGCGCTTCCGGCAGCGTCTTGCACTTCGCCTCGGACCTGGGCAAAGCCAGTCATGGATCGTATAGGCATAGATCGTGAGGGCATAGGGGGCCGGGTGGTCACGTTTCTGCCACCGCTTTGGTCAAGTCGGAACTGGCAAACTGCAGTTCGTAGAGGCGGCGATAGGTGCCCAACTTGGACATCAAGTCGTCGTGCGTTCCGATGTCGGCGATGGTGCCGTTTTCAATGACCACGATTCGGTCGGCGCGGCGGACGGTAGACAACCGGTGGGCGATGACCAGGACCGTGCGTCCGCGCATTAGATTGTGTAGCGCCGATTGCACCAGAGCTTCCGACTCGCTGTCGAGTGCCGAAGTAGCTTCGTCGAGAATCAGCACCGGGGCATCCTTGAGCAACGCGCGCGCGATCGCCAGCCGCTGCCGCTCCCCGCCCGAGAGCCGCACGCCGCGTTCACCGATGACAGTATCGTAACCTGCCGGAAGGGCTTGAATGAAGTCATGCGCGAGTGCAGCCCGGGCGGCGCCCTCCACCACTTTCATCGCGACATGCGGCTGGCCATAGGCAATGTTGTTTCGCACCGTGTCGTTGAACAGAACAGTATCCTGGGTCACGATGCCAATCTGAGAGCGCAGGGACGAGACGGTGACGTCACGAACATCGTAGCCGTCCACCAGAATCGTTCCCGAGGAGACATCGAAGAAGCGGGGCAGCAGGTGCACGAGGGTGCTCTTGCCGGCGCCGCTCGATCCAACGATGGCGAGAATTTCTCCACGGCGCACTTCCAGATTGATGTTGTGCAGGATTTCTCGCGAGCCCTCGCCGTCGGATTGATAGGAGAAAGAAACGTTTTCGAACTGGATAGCACTCGAGAAGCGCGGCAGGGCTTTGGCTGCAGGCTTCTCGCTCACGAGATCCTCGCTGTCCATGAACTTGAACAGCTGCGAGGAGGCACCGAGGGCCTGCTGGAAACTGTTGTTGAAGACGGCAAACTTTCGTACAGGGTTGTACATGCTCAGGACGGCCGCCACGAACGCGATGAAGGCGCCGAGGGTGAGTTGGTTGTGAGCGATCTGCTCGCGGCCGAGGAGCAGCAGCAGCGCGATCGCGATCGCGCCGAAGGTGTCCATCAAAGGCGAGCTGATGGCGGCGGCAGCTACCGAGCGGAGATTGGCACGGAACAAACGCTGCGCCGCGGTGCGGAATCGGGCAATCTCCCACGATTCCATTCCGAAGGCCTTGACGATGCGGTTCCCGGCAATGGTTTCCTGGAGGATGTTCTGCACGTCGGCCAGTTGGTCCTGGCCGGTGCGCGTCGTGGAGCGCACCCTGCGGCCGATCCGAATTGCCGAAAAAACGATTACAGGAATGAACAGGAGCAGAACCCATGCCAGTTGCTTGCCCAGCATGACAACCAGAGCGGCGGTGAACAGGAAACTGAAGAGCTGCTGCAAGAATTCAGCAAGGATGCTCGACATGGCAAACTGCACGCGCTCGATGTCGTTGATGATGGTTGAAATCAGTGTTCCGGTGGTGTGCTTTTGAAAAAAGGCGGCGGAGCGCCTCAGAACCGAGTCATAGAGGTCATTACGCAGGTTCGTGATCATTCCGAAACCGGCATGATTCACAAGGTAGGTCCCGAGATAGTCGAAACATCCCTTCAGCACAGTCGAGGCGACCAGAGCATACGCCACGATGGTCCACGCAGTGTGAAAGTGCGTCGGAACGAAACGCTGCAGGTAAATCGGGTGACCCGATTGGGGCATCGTGAACAACACTATATTCTCAGAACCCGTGGAGGGAGCGAGCACACGATCGAGAACCGGCTTAAGCAGTACCAGCCGAAAAGCTTCGAGGAATCCGACGGCAGCCAGCAGAAAGATTCCGGGCAGGAGTTGCAACAGGAACGGCAACACATAGCGGACAAGCCGGATTACTTGCCGCATAGGACTCCCGCGCGGCGGAAGCCGTCTTCAGTTGCTGCCGGTAAAGGGGATGGGACGCGCAAGACCCTATTTTACTTGACCCGGACGTAAGGAGAATGACGTTTGCGGTGCCCGGAAGCGGGTTTCGAGCTATCCCGGACTGTCGCGATGCACAACTTTGACGCGATAGTCAGAGGTGCGGAGGCGCTTGGCGACGTCTTCGGCAATCATCACCGAGCGGTGCTGGCCCCCGGTGCAGCCGAATGCAATCGTCAGATAGCTCTTACCCTCGTGAATGTAATGAGGGATGAGGTAGATCAGCAGATCGGAGATGCGGGCAATAAATTCGCGCGTCTGCGGGAACGAGCGGATGTACTTCGCCACGCGCTTATCGCGGCCGGTAAGAGGGCGGAATTCGGGAACAAAGTGCGGATTGGGAAGGAAACGCACATCGAACACCAGGTCGGCATCTTCCGGAACGCCCTGTCGGAAGCCGAAGCTGACACAGGAAATCAGGAGTCCTTTCTGCGTGGATTGTTGCTCGAAGCGCTGGCTGATCAGGGAACGCAGTTCATGAACATTGAATTTTGAGGTATCGATAACAAAGTCGGCCGAGCGGCGAATTGAGCCAAGGTGGCGGCGCTCGGCTTTCAGCGCCGACTTCACCGATGAATCGGCTCCCAAGGGATGGGGCCGGCGAGTTTCACTGAAGCGGCGCAAGAGAACTGCGTCGGAGGCTTCGAGAAACACGACCTTAGTGGGAATCATCCTGCGGACAGACTTCAGGATTGCGGGCAGTTTTTCGAATTTCGCGCCTTCACGAACGTCTACCACCAGAGCCGTGCGGCGGATTTCGCTCGACTGCACTGCCAGCTCGGCAAACTGCGGAATCAGTTCTACGGGAAGATTGTCCACACAGTAATACCCCAGGTCTTCAAACGCCTTCAGAACGGAAGCCTTGCCCGAACCGCTCATGCCGGTAATCAGCACCAGTTCAGGCGAGCGCTGGCGGCGGCGGTCCTTCTTGAGGCCTGCCGGCTTCGATTTGCGTCGTGCTGAGAGACGCCGTGGCTGCATGAACTGGATAGTAGCATCGAAGCGGCAGGGTCCGACTGCTGGGCGAGTGCTCAGGGTGATACCGGCGGCAGGTTTTGTTCAGGCAACGTCAGAGCGCACTACCCTATTTGCGGCACGGGCACTCGCTGCGCGTTGCGGGGACGGCTCAAGGCGGTCCCTGAGTGTTGTCCGCTCCAAATGCGCATTGTGTCTGAAGGTTTGGACGGTTAATCTATGGCGGCATGAAAAAGTTCGAAGAACTCACGGAACGGGAAGTACTGGCCTTAGCGATCGCGTTGGAAGAAGAAGACGAGCGGGTTTATTCCGACTTTGCCGAAGGGCTGCGGCAAGACTATCCGGGAACCGCCTCCATGTTTGAAGGGATGCGGGAGGAGGAGTCGGGTCATCGGCGGCGGCTGCTGGAGCTGTATCAAAAGAAGTTTGGGGAGCACATTCCGCTGATCCGGCGGCAGGATGTACGAGGATTTGTGGAGCGGCCGGCGCTTTGGCTGGTGCGTCCGCTGAGGATCGAGGCGGTGCGCAAAGAGGCGTCCACCATGGAGGTGGAGACGCGGCGCTTTTACGAGAAAGCCGCGGCGCGGACGCAGGATGCGAGCATCCGGCAGCTGCTCGATGATCTGGCCACAGAGGAGCGTGAGCACGAGGAACGCGCCCAAGAACTCGACAAGCAGAAGCTGCCGGATAGCGTGAAGGCCGACGAAGAAGTCGCACAGCGGCGGCTTTTCGTGTTGCAGATCGTGCAGCCCGGGCTCGCGGGATTGATGGATGGCTCGGTGTCGACGCTGGCTCCGGTCTTCGCCGCGGCGCTGGCCACGCAGAAAAGCTGGGATGCTTTCCTGGTTGGGCTCGCGGCGTCGGCTGGCGCCGGCATCAGCATGGGATTTGCCGAAGCGCTGTCGGATGACGGCAGTTTGACTGGCCGCGGGCATCCGTGGGTGCGCGGATTAATCTGCGGGTTGATGACGGCGCTGGGCGGAATTGGACACACTCTTCCCTTCCTGATTAAAGACTTTCGCCTGGCGCTTTGGGCAGCCGGCGCCGTTGTGGTCGCCGAACTGGGCGTCATCACCTGGATTCGCCGCACCTATATGGACACGCCATGGGTCACGGCCGCGCTGCAAGTGGGACTGGGCGGCGTGCTGGTGTTCGTCACCGGCGTGCTGATTGGCAGCTCGTGAGGGAGTTGTTGATTGTTGATTGCGAGATTCCCAAGGCCGAAAGTGTTGAATCAATAATCAAGCAATCAAGCAACAATTCTCTTCACTGCTGCGTGTCCAGCGGGTGGGTGCTCTTTTCGAAGAACTCTTTCTGCAGCTTCGGGCTGACGTCATCGGCCTTGACCGCCTGAATTGCTTTCTTGATGGCATCGATCCACCAATTCATCTGGTACTGGCCTAGTTCTTTGTTGGCGGGAGCACCCTCGCCGGCATAGTGATTGGGGAAACGGGTGTACCACCAGATGGCGGTGTAGACGTTCTCGGGAAGTTTCTGGCGCGCCTGGTCGGCACCGGATTCGCTGGTCGCGCGATCGATGTGCACAAGATCGGGACGGGCGATCAGCATGTTCGAGGTTTCGCGCTCGCCCCCGTGCATGTCCATGCTGCTCTTCATGGGTGGACCGCCTTTACCTGAGGGCTCCAACTCGTTGAAGACATACACCACGTAGTCGTGGGGCTTTTCGAGTTGCGTCTGCGCGAAATAAGGCAGCAGGCTGTTGTTGCCGCCGTGTCCGTTGACGATCAGGACCTTTTTGCAGCCGTTGCGCGCCATCTCGTCGGTGGTCTCCTGCAGCAGCGCCAGCTGAATGCCGCGGCTATAGGACATGGTGCCGGGCTGGTGCTTCGCCTCGGCGATTTGTCCGAAGTAGTATTCCGGAAAAACTACGACGTATTCCTGTTCGGCGGCGTGCAAAGCAGCGTACCGCACGTCGAGCAGATCGGTACCCAGCGGCAGGTGAGGTCCATGCTTCTCGATGATTCCAAATGGCAGCAGGCACGTGCCCTGCGAACGCTGAATGCCTTCGCGGAAATCAGCGGCGGTGAGTTCTTCCCAGTGCACGGAGAGCTTGCCGGTGGCAGCGGGGGTTTGCGCCTGGGGGCGAGAGACGAAAGCAATGCAGAGCAACAAGAAAACGTATGAGAGGTTACAAGTAAGGCGGGGCAGCATGATGGAAGTCACCTCTGGCGGCGAATTTTAGCACGGGAATCAGGCTATTAAAACGTATGAATACGGCATTTGGGAGGTGCGGCTCGCTTCGCCTTCGCGGAACAGCCCAAGAGGCTTCAGGTCTGCATAAAAAAGGGCGGCCCGAAAAGAGCCGCCAGACAGCCATGGCGATGTCCCTACATTTTTTGTTATGGCACTTCGATCAGTTGCATTTTGCCGTCTTTGGCGCGGTGCAAGACCATGACTTTGCCCTTGGGATCACGAAAGACGAAGACATCGCGATCCTTGAAGTGGGCTTCTTTGATCGCCTCTTCCAGCGTCATGGGGCGCATGGCCACCGATTCGTCCGAGCGGACGAGGTGAACCTCGGTGGTCTTGGCCACGGCCGGATACTTGTGCACCA
Source organism: Candidatus Sulfotelmatobacter sp. (assembly GCA_036376495.1). Taxonomy (GTDB): domain Bacteria; phylum Acidobacteriota; class Terriglobia; order Terriglobales; family Acidobacteriaceae; genus Sulfotelmatobacter. The sequence continues at coordinate 34,731 of DASVAE010000075.1, forward strand.
TTACCGGGACAGCGGTTTTCTGGTTGAGGCCGACCGCGGCCTGAATGTTCTCCTGATCGGAGTGTCCGTTCCACTTATTCACTTCTTCGCTCTTGCGGGCGGAACGCTTCTTGGATTGCCAGCGGGTTTTATATTTGATCGCCTGTTTTTCCAGGTGATCTATGGCCTCATTGACCGCGATGCTCATGTCTTTGGCTTGCGCCAGGCCGACCAGCGGCCCGTTCCGCGGATTAATGGTGATTTCGGCTTTATGGCGGTGTTTTTCGACAGCGAGGATAACTTTGGTCTCGAATTTATCACCAAGAATTTTGCGGATTTTTGTAAGGCCGGTTTCTACTTCTTTGCGGATAGCGGTGGTGACTTCGTAGTGTCTTCCGGTGTACTCCACGTTCATGAGCGCCCCTCCTAAGAATTCGTTGCTGAGATAAATCGGGCACTGCAGTGGGACAATTCTTAATCTGGTAATGTTGCTATTTTTTGACCCGGCGCTGGTGCGTGCTGGGGATGCGCATGTCTTCGCGGTATTTGGCAACCGTCCGTCTGGTCACCTGGATGCCTTGCGATTGCAGGATCCGTGTGATCTGCTCGTCGGTCAGGGGACGGCTGGCATCTTCTTCCTCGATCAGTTTTTTAACGCGGCGCTTCAGGATCAGGAGCGACGTTCCACCGCCTTCTGGTCCCTGCACGCTCTCGCTGAAGAAGTAGCGCAACTCGAAAACGCCCTGCGGCGTGTGAGCGTACTTGCTGGCCACAGCCCGGCTTACCGTTGAAGGATGCACGCCGATTTCTTCGGCCACCTCCTTGATCATCATCGGTTTCAGGAAATCGATCCCTCGTTCGAGAAAATCCTGCTGGCGGGCAACGATCGAGTAGCAGACCTTCGTAATGGTCTGCTTCCGCTGCTCGATATTCTTGATGAGCTGGATGGCGCTCTTGTAGCGCTCCTTGACGTAATCGCGCGTGTTCTTGTCGTTGACACCGTCGCGAGTGACCAGCTTCTTGTAGGCAGGATTGAGGCGAAGCTGGGGCAGGTCCTCGTCGTTCATGATAACCAGCCACTCGTCACCGTGCTTGACGAATGCGACGTCAGGCTCGATCAGCCGTGGTTGGACTATGTTGTAGCGAAGTCCGGGGCGGGGATCGAGCGTGCGGATATATTCCAACGCCTGCTGAACGGCTTCTAAGGGGCGTCCAATGGCTTTGGCAATTTCTTTGTGCTGCTTGTTTTGCAGGCCCCGCAGGTGCTGGTCCACTACCGCGATGGCGTCTTGCAGAACCTGGGCGGTGCCGTTTCCGTTCTTTTGCAGTGCAAGCTGGGCCTGGTGGAAGCGAAGCTGGCTCAGGAGGCACTCGCGTAAATCCCTCGCTCCTACGCCCGGGGGATCGAGCTGCTGGACAACTTGCAATGCCTCCTGCAGATCCGCGGCCGTGAAGTTGGGCTTGTAAACAGGAGTTGCGCGAAACGCCGGGTCCGGCGCGGGTGCGACAGCGGCAGCTCCATTTCCCGCCGCGGCAGAGAAGGATGCTTCCGGCTGATCCGCAAGCGAGGGTGCGCCGTCAGCGTTGACCGCCTCATCGACGCTTTCAGCGGAGTCTGAAATCACTCCCGGGAGTTCTTCTGGGTCGGCAGGGTCTCCGGCCGCATCGGAAATACCCAGAGCCTGGGCCTCGCTGACGATGTTCTTCGCGGTTACCGCATCGGATTCAGGCGTTGCGGGAGGCGCGACTCCGAGCAGCTCGTCGTCGCTGGCGATCAGGTATCCGTCTTCATTCAAATTGCCGATGATCAGTTCGGCAGCTTCGCGTACCTCGCGGGTCAGGCTCAGCGAGCCCAACTGCCAGCCGAGATGGTCGGTCAAGTTCGAGGGCTTGGAAAGGAAATTCTCGAACGAAGGACGCTCGATATCTTCCATCTCGCTGTGAGTGCGGTAGCCGGGATCGAGATAGTCCTGGAAAAACGAGCCGAAGTCGATCTCTTCAAAGGGATCTTTTTTTTCGGCGGCGGTGATGGGATTCTCTTCGGTGGTCGCAGCGGCGGCGCGTTCCCGGTCTTCCTCTTTCTTGCCTACTTCGTCGAGCAGGGGAACGGAGTCCTCAAGCTCCTCGAGCACGGGATTCTCCACCATCTCGGCGTTGATCATGTCCTTCAGCTCAAGCTTGTTGAGGGCAAGGACAGAAACCATCTGCACCAGACCTGGGGTCAGAATCTGGCGTTGAGATAGTTTGACGCTTAATTTGTGCTGCAGTAAGACCATAGTTTCAGGTTTCGAGTTTCAAGTTTCGTCCGAGTGTGTTGAAACTCGAAACGCGAAACTGGAAACTTTCCTTACACCAGCGAGAAGCTCTCGCCCAAATAAACTCTGCGTACTTCCGGATCGTTGGCCAGCTGCCCGGGCTGTCCCTGACGGAAAATCCTTCCGTCGTCGATAATGTAGGCCCGGTCGGTGACCGAAAGCGTTTCGCGAACGTTGTGATCGGTGATCAGCACGCCAATGCCACTCGAACGCAAGCTACTGATGATTTTCTGCAAATCCAGCACGGCAATGGGATCGATCCCCGAAAACGGCTCATCCAGCAAAATGAACGTGGGATTGATGCAGAGGCAGCGGGCAATTTCCACGCGCCGCCGCTCTCCACCGGACAGGGCGTATCCGCGGTTCTGGCGGATGTGCTCTAGTCCCAGTTCATCAATGAACTTTTCCATCTTCTCGCGGCGCTCGTGCCATGAAATGGGCTGAGCCTCCAGCACTGCGAGGATGTTTTCTTCTACCGTCAGCTTGCGAAAGACCGACGCTTCTTGTGGGAGATAACTGATGCCGTACTGGCGCGCCCGGAGGTACATGGGAACGTCTGTTATGTCCTGGCCGTCATACAAAACGCGGCCAGTGTCAGGGGGGATCAGTCCAACGATGGCATAGAACGTGGTGGTCTTGCCTGCGCCGTTAGGGCCTAATAAGCCAACAACTTCGCCCTGCCGAACCTCCAGGCTTACCCCGTTTACAACGCGTCTGCCCCGGTACGACTTGCCGATTTCTTCTGTGGCCAGGGTACGCATTTATCTTGCCAACTTAACGGGCCACCCGCGTCTGTGTTACCACAGGATTATTTGCTTCGCCTTCTACGAGCACCCTATCATCGCGTCTAAAGAAAGTCAACGAAACCCCGGTAATCTTGCCCTGTTCGGCATCAAAAATGCTAGGAGGTCCGCCGCTCAGGACGAACTTGTTCTCGGCCACCGTGTAAACCAGTTTCTGACCTTCGGCCCGGCGGTTGGGCTGCTGGATCACGACATTACCTTGGGCGACGATGCGGTCAAGCTGCCCTGGGGCTGCAACAGTCTGATTCGAAGTGGTTTGGCTGCGTGGAAGGAGGACGGCATCGAGCGTGTCCGCCGATGCGGTGAACTCGGCAGCCTTCGCGACCACGCCTCCTTCGTAGTGAATCTTGCGTTCGGAATCCATGTATCTGAGCTTGAGGCCGGTGATGGTGATCGGAGTGGAGGGGGAGGATGCGGTCCCTTTCTGGCCTGAATTGCTGCCATTTTCCACGAAGTTGGTCTTTTCCGACTCCACCAGAGTGGTCTTGACCGGGCGCCGAGCACTTCCCTGAGCCACTACGGCTCGCTGATTGCGATCAAACTGGATGGTAGGGGCCTCAATCATGTTCGCGTCCTGCCAGAGTCGGACGTCTCCGGAATAAACCGCAACACCTGCGGGATTACTGCGTGCGGTCATATTCGAGGCCGTGACGTGGATGGGGGAAGATGAAGCCAGCAGCGCACCGGATGGCTGGTCCTTGAGCTCACTATAGGTGCTTTTGACGTTGCCTTCCGCAGTGGCTTCGCCGGTCAGGCGATTGATTCGCATTCGATCCGCAGTGGTAGCCGTGCCCCCCTGCTCGACGCGGGGATTTTCGTTGAGCACGAGCATCTGGTCGGCGGGAGTATAGCGGGCTGAATTAGCCCAAGCCTGCAATTGCCGGGCTTGCTTCTGGCTCTCGGTGTAATGAACGTGTCCGCTTTGGGTCAGGACATCGAGCCCGTGGAGATGAAACGTGGCATCGACGACATCACTGCTGCTGATCCGGTCGGGCTGGGCGGGACTTGAACTCACAATCTGCGCGTTGGGAGCACCATGAACGCGAGACAGGTGATTGCGGCCGTCTTCCATGCTGAAGTCGGCGTCGAATCGTCCGGCTGTAACAATTGTTCGCTGAGCGGACGAAGCTGGAGTTGATGCATTCTGCTGCGCGATGATGATTTGTGGCGGCCCGGAGGTATTGGCGTGCCGCAGGATGTGACCTTCTGCCACGGTGAAGTCGATCACTGGAGCGGTGAGTTCGAAATCCTGAGCCGAACTGCTCGCCTGAGTGCGGAGGTCGCCCGCGGTCTGCTTCAGATGCGCCCCATCCAGAGCTTGAATTGTCTGCAGCTGGTTGTTGCCCCCGAAGTTGAGAACCACGCGGCCGGCATCGGCGAGCATGGGCTGAGCCCCGGTCTGCTCAATATGGACTCTGCCGCGAAGGGTGGCGGTGCGAAGCACATCCTGCTCGGGGACAAAGAGGAACTCAGCTTCTTCGGCGTTTCCGTGGACCTCGGTGGGCGAGCCGGTAGCCGTTTTCCGCCGGCTGCGAGAACCTTGGCCGACCGCCGGAACGCGGGCGTCCGCCCTGACGTTTCCCGCCGCGAGCACGTTGGCCACATGATTGTCGTGGGTCAGATGAAATGTTGCGCGATCGGCTGAGACGGCTCCTTCATGACGCAACCCGCGTGGATGATCCAGCACGATCTCGCGGGGCTCGTTGGTGATCACGCCGCTCTGCGCCTCGATGGTCGCAGCTTCCGCCCCGGTAAGCGTTAAGTGGACTTGCGAGTCCAGCGTCAGAGTATGGCTCTTGGAAGCATATTTCACTCCCATGGCCCAGCCACTGGCCTGCGGAGTGACTACTTCCACCTTGGCATTGGTGAATGCGTTGCCGGTATCTTTGTTGAATACCAGATCGCGGGTCTTCAGGTGGATTGGATTCTTGATTTCCTTGGGCGTAGCTTGGTCTGGGCTGGCCATTCCGGCGGGGTTGGCGACCAGATCGATCTGCACTTCACCGTTTGCGGTTACCTCGCCGGTTTTCTGGTTGTAAGCAAAATTTTCGCCATATATCTGATCGAATCGCGAGGAATCAGTTCCGTAAAGGATGATGTTGACATTGTGCAATTCGGCATTGCCGTTCAGCTTGAACTGCTTCACGCTGCTGGCCTGTACCGTGAATAAGGTCCGTTTGCCATCCGATTTCGAGATCTGAAATCCATTCGCGGTCTGCTTGATGTCCACGCCCATTTTGTTCGGGATCGACTTCAATACGTTGTTGGCTTTCGAACGCGCGTAGAAGTACATCCCCACGACCACGGCTGTAAGCAGCACCGCGGTAGCGGCCAGCAAGCGGCGCAGACGATAGATCTTGAGGGGCATCTGGGTTCAGTGTACTAAACAGTTAGCGGTTCTCAGTTATCAGTTCTCAGTTGGTCTGAAGTTCAACCCTCATCTACACTTTGGATGCTGTGAAGACAGACGTCAAACTACCTCTGCTCGACTTTCGTAATCTGCGGGTCATGCGCGGGCAGAAGATCGCGCTCGATGACTTCAGCCTGCGGATTGGGGCGGACGAGCACGTTGCCATACTCGGTCCGAACGGGTGCGGGAAGTCAACTCTCATCAAGACCATTACGCGGGAGTGTTATCCGGTAGCGCGGGATGACTCTTCCATGGCGATTCTTGGGCAGGAAACGTGGGATGTGTTCCGGCTGCGATCGCACCTGGGGATCGTTTCTAACGACCTGATGCTCTCGTGCACGGGAGAGGCCAGCGGTCTTGACGTTGTGCTCTCAGGGTTCTTCAGCAGTACAGCCATTTTTGCCAATCATCTGGTCGAGCCTGAGCACAGGAATGTGGCCAATGCAGCGCTGGCTGAGCTAGGCATTCCGCATCTGGCGGATCGTTCGGTTTCCGAGATGTCGTCGGGCGAGGCGCGCCGCGTGCTGATTGCCCGGGCTCTGGTCCACAAACCGGGGGCGCTGGTGTTCGACGAGCCCTGCAATTCGCTCGACTTGGCAGCGCAGCACAATGTGCGGCATACGATGAGTTCACTGGCGCGGGCCGGCACAGCGATCATCCTGGTCACGCACGAACTGGCCGATATCGTTCCAGAAATTCAGCGCGTGGTGCTGATGAGCCGCGGGCGAATCGTGGCGGACGGACCCAAAGAAGATATCCTGCAGGTCGAGAGATTGAAGGATCTGTTTGGAGTCACCGTGGAGATGGCGCGGCGGAATGGCCATTACCACCTCTGGTAGACGAAGTCTTGAAGTCGCGCAGTGTAAGCTCCAAGCCGCCGTATTCCGGGTGATCGTTGTTGCCGATGGTGAAGGCGATGTCGATGGAATCGCCCGCCAGAAGCTGATGCTTCTGCACTCGTTCCGCCATGTGCCAGCCGAGGGCATCGAAGGTGATCCTGGATCGAAAATCAGTTCTCAGTTCTCGGTTCTCAGTTCTCAGTGCAACTGCTGCCGCTTCGCGATCACTGCGGCGGATGGCTGCACCGTCAGGATGACAGCGCGGGGTGGCGAGGATGGCGGCTGGGGAAAGTTCATCCGCATCTTGTGCAGTAGCGATCGGCCCTGCCCGAAGTTTCAGTTTTATGTGTTTATCTTTCAGTATGCGGGGTGGGGCGCACAGTTGCACTCCCCGTGCGGCAAAGACCGGTTCCGGATTTCCCATGCCATAGGGCTCCAACAATTGAAGCGCATGGAACAATTCGGGCGTGACCGCTGTCAGGGATAATTCTTCATCGGTGTCCAGCACAGGTTCGAAATCTGCGAGAGTAAGTCTGGTGCGGGCAAACTGATCCAGACGGGTACGCAGTTCGGTAATATTCGCCGCAGGCATGGCAAAGCCGCAGGCATGAGAGTGTCCGCCATAGCGCGAGAACAGGCTGCGACAGGACTCTAGCGCTTCCAGCAGATGAAAAGCGCGGATGGAGCGGCCCGATCCGTGCGCTTCATTTCCGTCTCGCGAGATGACCAGGGTGGGACGGTTGTAGCGTTCGACAATTCTGGTCGCGGTAATGCCAATCACACCGCGATGCCAACCATCGCCATCCATGACGATGCAATAAGTTTCTGAAAGGGCGGGATCGGAGGCGAAGCGCTCTTCGATTGCGCGCAGAATACTTTTTTCTTCTTCCTGGCGATCCGTATTCAATTTGTCCAGCTTGGCGGCGATTTCGCGGGCGCGGGCCTGATCCTTGACCGTGAAAAGGTCGATGACATCTCGGGCGACGTCCATACGTCCGGCCGCGTTGATACGCGGAGCGATGCGGAATCCAACTTCGCCAGACGTCGGCGGACGGTTGGCAGAAACCTGCGCTGCTTCGAGCAGAGCCCTCAGTCCGGGATTGACTGCTCTTCGCAATGCGTCCAGACCCAAGGACGCGAACACCCGATTTTCATTCGTGAGCGGCACGGCATCGGCAATGGTCGCAATGGCCACCACTTTCATGAACGACAACAGCAGCTTCGTGTGATCCTTGGCATCAAGGTGCCGCTGCATCAATCTTTGAGCTACTTTAAAAGCCACGCCCGCGCCGCAGATTTGCTTGCAGGGATAATCGCATCCCTTCTGATTGGGATTGACCACAGCAAGGGCGCGGGGCACTCCATCGGAGCCGGGAAGGTGATGATCTGTGACGATCAGGTCCACTCCCAGATTGTGCGCCGTCTCCGCCGGGGCAAAGGCGCGAATACCCATGTCGACGCTGATGATGAGGCGAATGCCGGCGGCTGCCGCGCGCTCGATGACGTCGCCGCGCATATCGTAACCTTCGCGGATGCGGTGCGGCACATGGAAATCACATGTGCCGCCGCAAAGTTCGATCGCTGTCTTCAGGATAATGACGGCCATGGTGCCATCCACGTCGTAATCGCCATAGATCAAGATGGGTTCTTTGCGCTCGATTGCCGCTTCGATCCGATCCACGGCAATGGTCAGTCCGGTCATCAATTCCGGGGCATGAAGATGCGAGAGCGACGGCGCCAGAAAGCGCTCTGCCGATTCTGCATTGTGAATGCCGCGACGAACCAGCAGCGGCGCCAGAATCGGAGCGGTGCGCACACTTGGGCTGTCAAAGAAAGCAGGGTTGGAACGCAGTTCTGCGATCAGGGAATCGACCAGAGCGCGGTCGGTGGTTCGGGGAATCCACTGCATGGGAATGTAGCAGTGTACTACGTAGCGGATTGATCCCTTTGTGATCCCCTGTGTTGAAAGTTTTCACCACAGCGGACACAGAGGAACACAGAGTCGGAGAAGCAGCAGGTGCCGAGCTTCGCTCGGCCGGACAGCCGAGGCGGCTGTCCCTACACACGATCTAGTTCTCTTCGTCCTGATCTGGCTCGTCCATCGTCAGGCCGCCGAATTCATCGGAGACTTCCAGCAGGTGCTGGTAGCGCTCGTACCATTCGGTGCTCACTTCGCAGAGAAACATCGATCCCTGGTAGGCCCAGCCCAGTTGCAGGTATCCCACTTTGCCCAGGTGAGCGCGCAGCCAGCGGGCATCGTCGACATCATCGCTGTCGGTGAACTCGGAGTCGCTCAGGCGCTGGACCATGTCATCCAGCTCCTCCAAAGTCAGAGCCCAGGAGTGCATGGTGAGGAAGGGAGCCCCCGCGGCTTTGGCCAGTTCGACGAAATCCTTCCAGCCGTCGGGATTATCGCCCATCTCCCACATGATGCATTGAACCTCTTCATAATCCACGTAGCCATGGAAGCGGCGCATGCCGTGACCTTCGATGAAGGCAACCATGTCGTCTTTTACTGTGGTGAGATCGTCCGCGATGGGAGACATGTCGGGAATTACCGCAAAGCAGTATTGTAAGCCCTCCGGGAGCACAGCGCCATGCCGCATGCACTAGTGCGGCGTGGGGGCGGTCATGAGGCTTGTGAACATGCGATAGAACTTCTGCGTGTCCAAATCGAGTTGAATTTCGATTTTCTGAGTTTCGGGATGATGCGGGTCGTTCACGTCCCACGTGAGCGTGTTGCCGTAGGCTGCCCCATGATCGACATCCACGCTCATGTATCGCGTTTCGCTGCGGGTGATGATGCTGGGATCGAGCCAGGCGGCAGCGGTGATTTCATCCCACATGATGTCGGCGCCGGGAGTGAGCATGGCGAACTTGCTGACGTAGCGAGCCACTGGAGTGCCTGCAGCTTCGATCTGTTTCACCAGCGCCGCGGTGATTTTGGCTTTGACGGAAACGTCCGTAGGAGTGCACACGATCTTCTTCCAAGGCGCACGCAAGACAACCTTTGCCGCTTCCGGATCGAACCAGAAGTTGAATTCATGGCGGGGATTGTTCGCAAACTCCGGACTATCGCTTTCAGGAGCGAGACCTCCGCCCATGAAGACTAACTCCTGCGCAAGCTCTGGGAAGTGCGGGTCCAGCGAAATCGCGAGCGCCAAGTTCGTCATGGGGCCGCCCTCGTAAATCGTTACCTCGTGCGGATACTTGTGCACCATCCGAATCAGAAAATGGGCGGCATCTTCGTCGGTGGGCTTAATGGTAGGCTGCCCTTCGGGTAGAGGCGGGACAACCGAGGCCTCGTGCCACCAGCGCTCATCCCAGGCTCCGGCATAGGCAACTTTGCCATAGCGTTGTTGCCAGAATTGCGCCTCATCGCGAGTACGAACCAGCGGAAATTCAGCGCCGGGCACAACCGGAATGTCGGTACGCCCGATAATTTCCAGCAGACGCAGCGTGTGCGCGATTTCCTCGTCGCGCCACTGATCCCCACTCACGATCGTGATTCCCAGAACTTCCGCTTGCGGACTTTGGATGAGCATCAGCAAAGTCTGCATGTTGCTGCCGCCGGGACCGGAGCAATCTTCGTTGATGATGATCTTGCGGCGAGGCTGGCCCAACGCGCAGGTTGCGGCGGCGAATAGAAAGCCAATCAGAACAAGTTTGCTCTTGTGCATTGCTCTCCGGATTTCGACAAAAAATCAGGGCAGACCAGATTGCCCGGTCTGCCCAGCACTTCGCGCCACAGTCGCCTCTAGAACCTCAGCTTCAAGGCGAATTGAACCAGGCGCGCGTTGTTTACCGTGTTGTTGATTACGCCGAAGGTGCTGGGAGCGTTGATGTCCTGCTCTCCACTGCCTCCCGCGCCGCCCATGTAGAACTGGGGATGATTGAACAGGTTGAAGAACTCGGCCCGGAACTGCAGGTCGGTGCCCTCGCGGAACGCCAGAGGGATGTCCTTAATGATCGAAAAGTCTACGTTCACAAAACGTGGTCCGTAGACGGGAGCACGTGCCGCCGTGCCGAGCTCTCCCGCGGGCGCGGGCGCGAAAGCACAGGGATTGAACCAATGCTGAATCGTATGGATCTGCGTGGGGCAGCCCGTCTGACCGCCTTGATCGCCAGCTTTGTTTGGGTCACCGACTTGATTTGGACGTTGGTAGGTTCCTCCGTTATAGGAGAAGAAAACACCAGATTCGTCGGCACTATCTACCACGAAGAGCGGGAAGCCCGATGTGGCGTGCACGATAGTGTCCAGTTGCCAGTTACCCAATACTGCGTTGGCAGCGCCGCTCCAGTTGCTGCCGAACGCCTTACCCTTGCCGAAGGGCAGATCGTAAAGAATGCTCGCGGTGAAATTATCGTTCAGGTTTAGCTGCGATAGGCCCCAATCCAGCTTCTTATATCCGGGCAAGGGGTAATAAATCGCGCCAGGATTCGTACCCAGTCCGTCCGGCATACCGGAGTCAAACGTGCGCGACCACGTGTAGCCTAGCAATGCGTAGAGACCGTGGCGCGTACTCTTGGTTTCCGCTTTGACCTGCAGCGAGTCGTATCGAGCCCTACCCACGCTATTATTCGCAGCGACGGTCTGGAAGCCCCCGCCAAACGGCTGGTTGACAGCGTAAGGAAAAATTCCAAAACCGCAGCCCAGCGTGTAACCCGCGACTGGACTGCTGCCATCCGGGCAGGCGTTTGGATCGCTTAGGTTCATGTTCGACTGCCCCACCAGCAAGTGTGTACTGGTAGTGCCTGCGTAACCCGCCGTCAGCACCACATTTCCGGGCAATTGTCGTTCGACATTCAGATTGTATTGCTGAACCGTTCCCTGTCGGAAATTGCGATTCATAGACTGAATCGTTCCGGTGTAATCCGCCGGGTTTACGGGCGAGGTAAGAACGGCGCCTCCCGGAACAGGAGTGCTCGAAGGAGTGCCCGCAGCCACCAGGAAACCGCCCGACAACGTTACACCCGGAAAACAGAACGCGCACGGATCCACTTCGGCGTAATATGGCGGGTTCTGCCATAGGCCCTGGCCACCCTGATTCCATGAGGAATCATGGAGGATTCCGTAACCGGCGCGGACGACAGTTTTATCGCTCCCCATCGGCTTCCAAGCCAATCCGATCCGGGGCTCAACCGCTTTTTTGTCGAATTGAATACCGACGCGGCCGTCTGTCGGAACACAGATGGTGCAGCCTGCCAGTGCCGGGCTTCCTTTCGGCACGTACCATTTGAGTGTCTGAATGTCATACTCGGCCTGTCGGTTTTGTACCTCGGTTTGCGGCGTGGCCAAGGCCCAGGCGACTCCGATATTCAGTGTCAGATTGTTAGTCACGCGCCAGTCGTCCTGCACAAAGGGACGGAATAGCTTCCAGCGGCGGCCAACGGTACCTCCTAGAAACGTTTGGTCGTGGGCGGCAAAAACACCCCAGGCTCCCAACAGAACATCCGCAGCATCGTCGCCTGACCACATCGCATTTTCCACGGCGAAGCCATCCTGGAAGGCGTTGTTTCTTACGTTCATCTGGTTCGCCCGGAAGGTACCTCCGAAGCGGATGTTATGTTTGCCGCGAATCAAATCCAGCGTGTCAGAAACTGAATATACGTTGGTTCCACCCTGGTAAGGCGCATAACCGCGGTCACCAATGGAGAAGTAGTTGGACATCAGGAACGACGTCATGCCGCAACTGATGCAGTCCTTGTTGGATTGGTTCAGGCTGGCCGGGTACCCGGTGATCGAATCGCACTTCGCTCCCAGATCTGCGCCAGGAATTCCGATCGTAGCGGCCAAACAGCTGCCGGTTCCGAACGAAAGAATGTGGTTGAAAATGCGGTTGTAGCCGACCGTCACCTGGTTGATTGTGGTCGGGGAGATCACGTGAGTCTCAGAGATAGCGGCGTTGCGCCCGTGGTTATCAATATACTGGTTGCTGCCGAAGGCGTTTTGCTCCGTCCATGAAGGCGAACCGCCGGGCACAAAGTTCGTTGCCTGATCGTAGCTGAAGCGGGCGAAAATGGAGTCTTTGCTGGAAAGGTTGTGGTCCAGGCGGATGTCCCAAGTGGCTTCGTTCAGTCTTCGCACCGGCTCGTTTATGTAGTTATAGCCTGTGGCACCAACCACATTGGGAGTGGGGTAAAGCTGCAACACTCTCGCGCCAACTGCGTTGACGACTCCCGCCGGGATAATAGGACAGGGTGTACCACCCGGAGTCTGGCTCCCGTCCGCAAGGACTGGTTCGGGAGTTGTGGTCCCAGGCACGCAGGCAAACGGACTGCCAGAATTCGGGTTCGTAAGAGTTGTTCCATTCAGCACCGTCGGAGCGCCGCTGAAATCATAGTTCCCATTCGCATCCGGCGTGGTCATCCCCGTCGTAGGAACGAATCCGGTAAACGGCACTCCGCGCCGCTGCATCTTCGCCTGGTAATCCACGAAGAAAAAGGTTTTATCCTTCTTGATCGGCCCCCCAAACGAGCCGCCAAACTGATTCAGGTTGAACTTCTCCGTCGAGGTGGCGAAATAGCTGCGTGCATCCAGCTTCGTGTTGCGAAAGAACTCAAACAGCGAACCGTGAAATTGATTGCTGCCCGATTTTGTCGTGACCAAAACCGTTGGCCCGGCGCGCTCGCCATATTCGGCGGAGTAGTTGTAGGTCAGAACCTTGAATTCCTGGATCGCATCAATATCCGAGAAGATTGCGATCCCGCCTTCATCCAGTTGGTTGTTGTCGTTGCCATCCAGCAACCAGTCGGTGGCTTGTTCGCGAGAACCACCGACGGAGAGTGAAAATGCGCCGCGAGTGGCGGCCTCACTGCTGGCGCCGTTGGTAAAGAAACTGTTCGGATTTGTCGATTGTGTCGTGCCCGGCGTAAGCGTTGCCAGCTGCACGAAGTTGCGCCCATTCAACGGGAGTTCCGCAACCTGTTCCGAAGTAATGACCTGTCCCAAACTTGGGTTCGAGGTTTCGACCGCAACTTCCGTGGCATTGACTTCCACACTGGTACTGACGGCAGCCGGCTTGAGGTTGAAATTGAGCTCGCGCTGCTCGTCGACTTGCAGGCGGATCTG
>DASVAE010000076.1:0-31378 GCA_036376495.1 Candidatus Sulfotelmatobacter sp.
GGTTGTTTGACCATTCTCCGCTTGTGGAAAACTTTTCACTGCTCCATTACAACGTACTTACGCCCCATCGCAAAAAATCATTTAAGTACGTACGCTGTTCTGAAAAACGATACTGGCGAGCCTGATTGAGAAGTAAACCTGCGTAGGAGTGAACGTCAGACCTGATCCCTAATCCCTTGACCCTAATCCCTGAATCTGTAGCATACCCTCTGCACGATCCTAAATAGCCGCCGGGAGCGGCTCTCTCCCACCTTCGTGCGAATCCGCCGACTTCGCCATCGCTATGCTCACAAACACCTTAGTCCCGCGCTCATTAGACTCAATCTGCAGATCACCGCCGAACTGCCTGAGCCGCTCGCGCATTCCGCAAATCCCCACACCCGATCCGCCCTCCAGAATCTTCTCCAGCCTCTCCGCAGCAATCCCGCTGCCCTGATCCTGGATTTCCACATACACTGCCTCCGGGCTCCGCGCCAGCCGGATCCCGGCCGTCTTGCTCCCCGAGTGACGGTGAATGTTGGTCAATGACTCCTGCACCAGCCGGAATATCGCCAGTTCCAGATCCCGCGGCAATCGCCCGAACCCTTCTGCAATTTCCAGTTGAATTCCGATTCCGCTCCGCTGCGATAGCCCCTGCACGTACCAACTCAGCGCCGAATTCAGCCCGGCTTCATCCAGCAACGGCGGATGCAACAAATACGAAGTTGTTCGAATCTCCCGGTGCAATTGCTGCAACAGCTTTTGCGAGCTCTCCAGTTTTTTCCCCAAATGAGGCGCCGCGGATTTGCGAATATCTTCCGCCAGGCTCCCCAGTTCCAGATCCAGCGCCGTGACCATCTGTCCCGCACTGTCGTGGAGATCGCGCGCCACCCGTCGCCGTTCTTCATCCTGGATCTGCAGCAGCCGGCCCGATAATTCCTTCAAACCCAGCGCCGCGTGCAGCATCTGCTCGTTCCTCGCCCGCAGTTCCGCCGTGCGCGCCTGCACCTCCCGATCCAGATTCTGTGCCAGATCGCGCAAACGGCTCTCGCTCGCTCGCAATGCATCTTCGACCTGCTTGCGAGCCGTAATGTCCTGTGTGATTCCGTCAAATCGCACCGGCTTCCCCGATTTGTCATAAAACGTGCGCCCGTTGGCTCGTACCCACCGCTGCCGCCCATCCGGAGCCATCGTCCTATATTGCACGTCGTACTGCTGATTATTCCGAATCGAATTCTCAATCGCTCTCCGCGTCGGCTCACGATCGTCGGGATGCAGCAGCGAGTAGAAAATCTCCATCGTGACCGGCGAATCGTCCGGCGGCAGCCAGAAATGTCTCTTCACCCTTCGATCCCAGATCACTTTGTCGAACGGCAGATCGCAGAACCAGAAGCCCACATCCGACCCTTCAGCCACAAACTCATAACGTTCCCGCTGCTGCCGCAAGGCCTCTTCCGCAAGTTTGCGTTCAGTGATGTCGTGCAGCGTTCCTCCGCACCCGATCAGCTGCCGCTCCACCCCGTTCCACTCGAACTCGGGCGCGCCGTGTGCCTCTATCCAGCGTTCCATTCCGTCCGCTCTCACGATGCGGAACTGGCTCCCGTACGGCTGCGGGTCCGTAGGATTCAACACCTTCTCAAACTCCTTCAAGACACGATCGACATCGTCCCGATGAATCAGTTTCCGGAGTTCCGCGGCGATTCCCGATTTCGTCGATAGTCCGCAAATCTTTTTCGTTGTGTCATCCCAGCTGCAAGCCTGCCCGCTAGGATCGTAGCGCCACCAGCCCATCTGCGCCGCGTCCAGCGCTAACTGCAGCTGTTCCGCGAGCTTCTCGCGCTCTTCCTCCAGCCGCTTCCGTTCCGTGAGCTCGAATGTGGTGCAGGTCAACCCGCAGATGTTCCCCCGAGCATCTCGTTGCGGATCGATGTTCACGTGATACGAATGCGTCACACCCCGAATGCAGACCGTCATCTCGCCTTCATAACTGTTGCCGGTCCGCAGCACTTCCCGCTTGATTCCATCCACCAGCGCCAGGTCTTCAGCACGATCCAGAATCTCCGCGTCGGTTCTCCCCACGATCTCGGCCACGCTGTGCTCGCCCGTCGGGTTATAAATCCAGGTGTAGCGCAGGTCGCGATCCTGGTTGAAAACCGTAATCGGAGTGTTGCGAAGGCTGATGCGGAAGCGCTCGGTCGCGAGCCTCAATTCTTCTTCGGTGCGCTTGCGTTCCGTGACGTCCAGGAAAGCTCCCACCGCTCCCCTCGTCATGCCCTCTTCGTCAAAGAGCGGAACCGCGTTGCCCAGAATCTGGATCGAGTGGCCATCCGGGTAGCGGATTTCCAGTTCCTGGTCGCGAAACTCGCGTCCCGTGGCAGCCGCCTGCTGCATGGGCAACTCCGCCGGGGCAAGCGCCCGGCCGTGATCGTAATAGACCACGTTCGGCCTCTCCCCTTCGGGAGCCGACATCGAAACATTGCGCCCGTATGGCAGCGAAAACACCTCGTGCGCGTAGTGGCTGGCGATCATCTGTTCACATTTCGGATCCTGTGAGAAGAAGGCCAGGGCAGGAACCGCGTCCAGCAATGCCGCGAAATTTTGCGCCTGCGCCTTGGCTTCGCCTCTCGTTCGCTTCAGCTCTTCTTCCGCCTCCTTCAGTAGCGTGATGTCCATTGCGATCCCGCTCATCCGCACCGGACGTCCGCTCCCGTCGAAATACGCCTGCCCGCGTGATGCATTCCAGTGAATGCTCCCATCGGGCCACACCGCCCGCATCTCCACGTCGTACTTCTCTCCCTTTTCCAGCGTCTTCTTTACCGCCAGATCGATCCTCTCCCGATCGTCGGGATGTAACGCGTGCAAAAACGCTTCATAGGTCACCTGGCTTCCCGGGGGCAGGCCAAACATCTCCCGGTTGCGATCCGACCAGACCAATTCACCACTCTCGATGTTCCAGTCCCACGTGCCGATGCCTGCCGAGTTGATGGCAGACGAGAGGCTTTCCTGATTGGATCGATTACTCTTCGCAGTGGAACTGGAATCAGTTTGCATAGAAGCCGGTATTCGCAGCAGACAACCGCACCCGACGCATCCGGCGAGACTGACCTTAGTTACACGTCAGCCGTCCTTTAACGGGAGTCTAAAGGCTCGTGAATCCCTCCGGCACTACAGTTTTCCCTGTACTCCCGTTTGTGTAGCCCCCGACGCCCCATCCGGGTTTGCGCGGGCAGTGCAATGTGGAAGCCCTACTTCGAATTGGCAACCGAAAGCGCTGAACAGCGCAGCTGCCCAGAAAGTTCAGTGATGCTTTTCCCGCTTCGCCCATGCCGCTAGCAGACGATGCGTCGGCCAATAGACCAACAGAGTCACCGCTATCAGATAAGTGAGAACATAAACCGTCCCCGGAACAACCTGCTGCTCCCGGTAGAAAGGCCCTCGAGCCCAGTTCACATCCTGCTCAGGACGCCAAAAATAGTTCACGGGCACCACGATCCAGGACATTATGCTTTGAAGCTTCCAGCCGCGCGGGTCGTAACCGAGCCGGTATATCAGCCACAAAACCAGCGGTGGAGTGACTACGTGAAACAAGCTCAGCAGCCGAATCGCCAGGCTCAAGTGCGGATCAAACATGTATTCCGTCCCGCCGGTGAGGTGATGTCCCGTTAACAACGTGCCCACTAGATCGATGGTGTACAGGGTCTGGAATAGGAGCACGCCACAAGCCACCCACGAAAAGATCAACGCACTCTCAACCCACAAGCCAATTCCGATCAGGATGTTTCCGATGTCGCAGAAATAAAGGAAATTTTGCGCTCCGTACTGCCCCCAGTACAGCGGCGCCCACACCAGAAGCCAAACGGTCCAGCCAATTTTGAGCCACAACGGCAGGCGCATGGCCGCCATTGTATGCGGAAATTACCTGCGTAACTTGCCGGGTCTTACCCCTGTTCCTACGATGACTGTATGGGTTACTCAGCTCTTCTCTTCTGCCCCGACGAAAAAACCGCGCGCACAGTGACACAAGTCCTGAGCGAACTGGAGTTCACGATCGAGGCCTGCACCGAACCATTCGCTGCGGTCAAGAAGCTGATGGGCCAACACTTCGACGCTGTTGTGGTGGACTGCGATAACGAGCAGAATGCCACCTTGTTATTCAAAAGCGCGCGCAACTCGGCGTCCAACCAGACGTCGCTTGCCGTAGCCGTAGTGGAAGGTCAGGCGGGGGTGGCAAAGGCGTTTCGCATCGGCGCTAACCTTGTCCTGACCAAACCCATAAACATCGAGCAGTCCAAAGGCACCCTGCGTGTAGCGCGCGGGCTGTTGCGCAAGGGCGAACCTGCTAAACCCGCAACTCCGCCGGCCGCAACCGCTCCAGTGAAACCGGTCGCTTCCCCAATTCCGGAAATAAAAGCAGCAACTCCCGTCGCGACGCCGCTCACAGCCGAGCCGACGTCGACGCCGATGGTGAAACCTACGCCAGCATGGCCCGCCGCGGCTGCGGTCGCGAGCACTGCGTCATCCGCACACGACGACGACCTGCTCGAGCTCGATGCCGAGGAACCAAAGAAACCTGTCGTTCAGCCGGAGTCGCACCCGGCCATGAATTTGTTCTCTTCCCCGACCGCGGCGCCCTCCACTGGGGGAGCAGCCAGCGCTACCGCCCCGGCCCGCGAACGCGCCGAAGCCGCTGCGGTCGAGAAAACACCAATTCCGTCACGAGCCGTCATGGCGGACAAAGCCGCACCGCCCGTTGAGCCTGCGGCCAACAGCATCGTCGGTTCTGCACCCTCATTCACTTTTGGCGGAATGACTGCCGATGGCGAAGAATCCAGCGGCAGCGGCAAGAAAATTATCCTGGGAATGGCGGCCGCAGTGATCGTTGCCGCCGGGCTCTATGTCGGGATAACGCACTTCAGCGGTACTACAAGCAACCCGGCCGGCACCGATGTGGCTCCTGCCGGAACTCCGGCCAACGTTGCTCATCCGGTCGCGAGCACCCCAAAAACGACTTCAGCGGAAAAACCTTCAGCCACTCTGACGCCGGGCTCACAACCCAAATTCCCGGAGCCCAACAGGATCCAAAACATTATTGACGAGACCGCCGGGGATACTCATGCCAAGACCGCAGATGACGAGCAGTCCGAGAGTACTCCGGAACCTGCGCCGCTGATGGTCAGGGGCGGCAAAATGACCAAAGCGCCCAAGACCGCCGATGCTCCCGCTCCCAGCATGATCGGGATGGGTACGCCGGATGCAACCGCTCCTCCGGCCAACCTGGTACCGAGCGCGTCGCCCTCGCTTCGGCCTACGCTCTCAACTCTGAACGTCTCCCAAGGCGTTTCCACCGGCCTGCTCATTAAGAAAGTTGCACCTTCGTATCCGTCCAATGCTTTGCGCATGCGCGTCGAGGGGAACGTAGAGCTGGTGGCTACCATCTCCAAAGAAGGAAATATCAGCAACATCAAAATTGTCAGCGGAGATGCTCAGCTCACCAAAGCAGCCGTCGACGCGGTCAAGCAGTGGAAATACAAGCCTTACCTGCTGAATGGCGAACCCGTGGAGATTCAGACCCAGGTCACCATCAAATTCAAGCTGCCGCGCTAAGCCAAACTCTAGACTCGTTCTAGCTCGTGGATTGTGCGCTCGTTCTGCACGTTGCCGGTATTCAGCGTGCCAGCTGGCTCAAACAACAGAAGCCAGCACTCCTCGTCGGCTACCGGCTTGTGCTCCACTCCGCGCGGGATCACGATGAATTCTCCCTCTTCGATCCATTCGTGGCGGTCGCGGAACTCCATCCGAAAACGTCCTTTGACCACCAGGAACAGCTCGTCTTCGTGTTCGTGGTGATGGAACACGAATTCCCCTTTCAACTTATCGAGTTTCAGATGTTGCCCGTTGAGTTCGGCAGCAATGTAGGGCTTCCAGTACTCGGAAATCTTGGAGAATTTCTCGGCGAGGTTGATCTTGTGCATGCTGCTTCAGATTGTCTGCAGCGAAAAGAGTCGCAGAAAATATGTGTAACGCATGTAGCCCCGGACGCCCTCGTCCGGGGTTGCGCGCAGAAGCGCGCAATGAGGTTTTCTGGCCACATTCGCGGCAGAGCTATGCGGCCGCTTCACTCCCCCGCTCGCGTCGCTCGGGGCGGACGAGGCGTCCGCCCCTACACGAGCCATTACATCCCCGGCGTTCCTGTCGACGGATGCCCCGCGTGCAGCCTGAGATGAACACCGCGTTTGTTGTTGACGCGGGTGGTCGTAGACCAGTCCACATCATCCGTGCTGATCACACCAGTCCCACCGCCAATGAGCGTGTAGGTGATGCGCTGGTCCTGATATCCGTAGCCGGATACGGCCAGAATACTGCCTGAGTTCAGTACGAACACTGGCATGCCCGGAGCGGCAAGGCTCGCGCCTGACGTGTCGGGGGTGACGTAGTTGGCGTACGAAACCTGCCCATCGTTAGATGGATGAGCCGTGAGTTGCGGCCGCGCGAATGCAGCCTTGGCATCTTCCCAGGTCGCGCTCATGCGATTGAAGAAGTGCCAGCCCGGTCCGTAGGTCTGCGCCACTTGCGGAATGGAAACGTCATCCATCAGGCGCATGCTGAGCACGGTCTCTCCCTTGAGCTTGGGACGAGGGCCGCGGGCCGGCAGCATCACGAATTTCCAAGGCCAGAGCGGCGGAAGCAGCCATTCGACGACATCGCGTCGCGGATGACCTTTGCCGTCTATCTTCCCTTGCTTGTCGACTTTGTACCCTTTGGTGGAGATCACCTTGGCTTCGAGCGGCAGATCGCCGGTGGGCAGCCCGATGCGGTCAAACTGCAGCTTTAAATATCCCTTGCCCCAGAAGTGGCCGGGATCTTTGGATCCTTCCAGATGGCCCACGAGATAGCTGCCGCGGGGAAAAGCTTGTTGTCCGAACTCCGTGATGCCGCGCAGATGGCATAACACAGGATCGCCCACGTCCATGGTGTTGGTGGACAGGTTCGGTTCGTTGAGGGTGCACTGCAAAAGAGTTCCGGCGGGCAGGACAATGTCACGAGCACTCGCGTCCTGGCTGAAGGTGAAAACTAGACCTAGCAGACAAATAGCTAAGGCGGCGGGCAGGAAAGGAGACTTCATACTTCACCTCGGTCGCTTGCCTCAGAATTGGCGGCCCTTCTGACGTGACCGCTCTCATGTGATTTGCGAATTTAACTACAGGTTGTATGTAGGGGTCAATAAGGTTTTCTAGCTCGTGTAGCCCCGGACTGTTGTGTAGCCCCGGACTGTTGTGTAGCCCCGGACGCCTCGTCCGGGGTTGCGCGCGTAGCGCGCAATGAAAGCGCCAGCGAACCCGGCTTCACACGGAGATTCCTCCCGCGGGGCGGACGAGGCGTCCGCCCCTACACAAGCTTTGCCGATATGGGAATTACGCCCGCAACTTTAGTGGATTTACGACCTTCCCAATTTGCCCTGTGCCAGAATTCAATTATGCAGTTTTATCGCCGCAACCTTCCGCATCTCCAGAAAGATTTCAATCCCCATTTCATAACGTTTGTCACGAAATTTCGCTGGATTTTGCCACCCGCAGCACGCGAGATCGTACTTTCGTCGTGCTGCCACGATCATCGACTCAAATACGAACTATACGCAGCTGTGGTCATGCCCGATCATGCACATATGATTCTTACCCCGTTAGTCAACGAGCAATCACGGGAAATCTTTTCTTTGATCGATATCATGCGGACGATCAAAAGCGCATCGGCTCACTTGATTAACCGCCAACTCAGGCGAAATGGGGCAGTCTGGCAGGAGGAGTCCTTCGACCACGTGCGGCGATCGTCGGAAGGACTGGATGCGAAAGTGGAATACGTGCTGCAGAATCCAGTGCGCAAGAGATTAGCCATGGATTGGCGAGAGTACAAGT
Organism: Candidatus Sulfotelmatobacter sp.; assembly: GCA_036376495.1. Taxonomy (GTDB): domain Bacteria; phylum Acidobacteriota; class Terriglobia; order Terriglobales; family Acidobacteriaceae; genus Sulfotelmatobacter. Next base: position 7,890 of record DASVAE010000076.1, read on the forward strand.
GGGCGTGGCAGCGCCAAAATAGACCTGCCGCGGAGATGAACATAGAAGTCCCGCAAGTTGTGTACCCCCGGACTGTTGTGTAGCCCCGGACGCCTCGTCCGGGGTTGCGCGCGCAGCGCGCAATGAAAGCGCCCGCGAACCCAACGAGCACTCCCAGCTTCACGCGGCGCTTCGCCCCGCGGGGCGGACGAGGCGTCCGCCCCTACACAAAGCAAAAGCCGCCAGCTTTCGCTGGCGGCTCATAGCTCATACCTCATAGCTCGAAGCTAGTTCTCGTACAACAGCACTCCCTCCGCCTTTTCCGAATCCACCGGGCGGTAGAACAGCTTGTTGTCTTCCAGGAAGACCTCGATGAACGCCGGGCGCGTGGTGATCGTGCCCTGGATCAGCGCTTCGGACAGCGGATCTTCGATGTACTTCTGCAGCGCTCTGCGCAGCGGCCGCGCGCCGTAGCTGCGGTCGGTCAACGTCTGGTTAAGGATCCAGCGTTTCGCTTCGTCCGCAACCGTGACCGTGATCGATTTCTGCGCCAGGTTCGCGTTGAGCTGCGTGACCATGAGTTCCAGAATCTGGATCAGGTCGGTCTCGCTCAAAGCGTTGAAGATGATGATCTCGTCGAGACGGTTCAGGAACTCGGGGTTGAAGGTTCGCTTCACCTCGTTCTTGACCAGCTCTTCGACTTTTTCGGCGATCGCATCCTCTTTGGTCGATTGGAAGCCCAGGCCTTCACGTTTCTGGAGGTGACGGGCGCCGATGTTCGACGTCATGATGATGATCGTGTTCTTGAAGTCCACCGTGTTGCCGAGTCCGTCGGTCAACTGGCCATCTTCAAAGACCTGCAGCAGGATGTTGAAGACGTCCGGATGCGCCTTCTCGATTTCATCGAGCAGGACGACCGAGTACGGGGCGCGCTTCACGCGTTCGGTAAGCTGTCCGCCCTCTTCGTAACCAACATATCCCGGAGGCGAACCAATCAGCTTCGAGACCGAGTGCTTTTCCATGAACTCGGACATATCGAAGCGAACCAGAGCTTTCTCGGTGCCGAACATGAACTGCGCCAGCGTGCGCGCGACTTCGGTCTTGCCGACGCCGGTTGGCCCGAGGAACAGGAACGAGCCGATAGGCCGGTTCGGGTTTTTCAGTCCAGCACGGGAGCGCCGGATGGCCCGAGCCAGTGCGCTGATCGATTTATCCTGCGAGATGATCCGCTTGTGCAGCTCTTCTTCGATCCGGAGCAGCTTCTGGGTTTCTTCTTCCTTGATCGAGGTAATGGGCACGCCGGTCCACCGCGAGACGACATCTTCGATGTCCTCGCGGTTGACCACTCCCGTGGAAGATTCGTCGAGATGATACTTCTCGCGCAGGGCGCGCAGGTTCTCGCGCTCCTTACGTTCTTCGTCGGAGTAAAAACGTGCCTTCTCGAACTCGTGATTCGCGATGGCGTTTTCCATGCGATGCACGATGAACTTGATGCGCTTCTGCACCTCAGTCAGCTCTTCCGGCAGCGAAGTCTGGCGCAGCTTCACCCGCGCGCCGGCTTCGTCGACCAGATCGATAGCCTTATCCGGCAGAAAGCGATCCGGGATGTAGCGATTGGAGTGCGAGACCGCGAAGTTGATCGCGTCGTCGGTATAGGTGACGGCGTGGAACTTCTCGTAACGGTCCTTAATGCCGAACAGAATCTTGATTGCGTCCACTTCGTTCGGCGGCGGAACTTTCACCGCCTGGAAGCGGCGCTCGAGCGAGCGATCTTTTTCGATCGACTTGCGGTATTCGCCCGGGGTGGTCGCGCCAATGCACTGGATTTCGCCACGGGACAGCGCGGGCTTCAGGATGTTGGCAGCATCGAGCGAACCTTCCGCCGATCCAGCTCCCACCAGGGTGTGCAACTCGTCGATAAAGATGATGGAATTCTGCGACTCCATCAACTCCTTCATGATGGTCTTCAGGCGCTCTTCAAACTGGCCACGATATTTTGTTCCGGCCACGATGAGCGAAAGATCCAGAGCCAGAATGCGCTTGTCGGCCAGGAACGAAGGGACTTCTCCATCCGCGATCCGCTGCGCCAGGCCTTCCACGATGGCGGTCTTGCCCACGCCGGGCTCGCCAATGAGAACGGGATTATTTTTCGTCCGGCGGCACAGAATCTGAATGACGCGGTCGACTTCCCCTTCCCGTCCAACTAAGGGATCAAGCTGGCTATCCATGGCCGCCTGCGTCAAATCGCGCGAAAATTCCGCCAGCAGCGAGCTTTCGCGCTGACGTTGTGGCTGAGCCTTTTCCTGAGTTGTCCGTGCAAGCTCTTCACGAATGGTGGAGAGCCGCAGGCCGCGCTCGTGCAGGATCTCGGCGGCAAAGCACTTCTCTTCTCTCAGTAGACCCAACAGCAGGTGTTCAGTCCCAATATGACGGTGAGAGAGGCGCTCGGCTTCTTCCGCCGCATAGGCAAGAACTCGTTTGCACTCGTTGCTTAGCGGAAGGTCCACGGAGGTGGAAACCTTCTCCCGAATGGTGGTGTGCCCCTCGATCTGCTTGCGGATCGATTCCACCGAGGCGTGAGAACGCAGGAAGCGATTAGTCAGGGCCTTGTCTTCGCGTAGTAAACCGAGCAAGAGGTGTTCGGTCTCAATATAAGGAGAGCCGAACTGGCTGGCTTCATAGCGTGCGAAAAAGATGACGCGCCTGGCTTTCTCCGTATAGCGTTCAAACATGATGCCCTTCCCTCTGGCCTTCCTGGTCGGAACCCTTTATCCACCCGACCCGTTAAAGAACCTGCTCGGCCCCAATTCATATTCCATTATGCAATCAAAGGGCCAGGAATCCCAACAACAGAAACGATATTCCACCCTTTAATCACGTTACCGAAGGAATCCCACACTCAATTCCTAAGGTCTCACCTCTTGAAACAAACCCTACTTCGACCCCAGTGTTGCTATACCAGTCTTGCTTCTGACTGTCGTTGTTCCTGCGCACATTCATACCGGCAACGACTCCGGCTCAATCTCTTCCATCTTGCCCCGCTGCAGCCTCATGACGCGCTGGCAGCGCCGGGCGAAGGACAAATTATGAGTGGCAATGAGAGAGGTAAGTTGATGCTCGCGATGAAGTCGCGCAATGAGAGCGAAAACCGCTTCCGCCGTCTGACCGTCCAAGTCCCCCGTCGGCTCATCGGCGAGCAACAGCTTGGGCCCGGTGATGAGTGCTCGGGCCAGTGCGACCCTTTGCTGTTCACCACCGGAAAGTTCCCCCGAACGATGGTGCGCCCGCTGCTCCAGTCCCACCTCACGCAACCAGCGCATCGCCTCGGGCTCGACCTGTTGCCAGGTTCGCCCTCTCATGAGCAGCGGCATGGCAACATTCTCCGCGGCCGTGAACTCCGGCAACAAATAGTGGAACTGCCATACAAAGCCCGTTTCGCGGTTGCGAAAGTCTGCGGCTTGGTCGTGAGACAACGAGTTCACTCGCAAGTTGGCGCAGTATACGTCACCTGCAGAAGCGTGATCAAGAGCGCTAAGGATGTGCAACAAGGTACTTTTCCCCGCGCCCGACTCGCCCACAATGGCCAGCATCTCTCCTCGCTTCACCTCAAACGACAGATTCTCAAAGAGCACGAGGTCCGATTCGCCGGACCGGAAAACCTTCTTCAGGCCCTCCACGCGAAGCATTAAAGCCTCGTTCTTTAGATGCATAGTGCCGCTCTTTCGTTCCAGCAGGGTACTTGGCTGCACAATCGCGGATCGGAACTTACAGCCGCGGCAGTATGCAAAACAGCGGCTCCTCCTTTGTACAAATTCTGACTCCGTAAAAACTCTACCTTCGGTGCCGAAACCCTCATGTGATTAGAATCACCACAGTTACAAGCGGCTCTACTCATAGCGCAGGGCCTCGGCCGGCAGGATGCGAGCGGCTGACCACGATGGGTAGAGCGTAGCTACGAAGGATACGAGAACTGTGAAGAGAGCCACCCACGCGCCATCGGCAACCCGAGGTGCGAACGGAACGTAATCGATCGAATAGACCTCCGGGGACAAGCTGATGACATGGTACTGGCCTCCGGCATAGGAGATCGCATACCCAAGCACCAGGCCGATAGCGGTCCCGATCACACCAATAAGGACGCCCTGCGCAATGAAAACGTTACGAACTTGCGCCTTGCGCGTCCCCATCGACATGAGCACCGCGATGTCCTTGGTCTTCTCCATGACCATCATGATCAGGCTGATCAGGATGTTGAGCGCGGCCACGAAGACGATGAGCCCAATGGTGATAAACGTGACCAGGCGCTCCAGGCGCAGGGCGTGGAACAGAGCTTTATTCTGTTCCATCCAGTTGGTGGCCATAAAGCCCTGCCCGGCGGCGTCCTCGAGTTGACGGGCAATGGCATCGGCCTTGTAGATATCATCGACTCTGAACTCGAGCACGGAAATCAGATTCCCCAGCCCGAAGAGCCGCTGCGCGTCAGAAAGCCGGGCGAATGCCCAGCCGGAATCGTAGTCAAAGAACCCCGAGTTGAAGATTCCGACCACGTGGAACCGCGTGTACTTGGGCACGGTACCGAACGGGGTGAGTTCGCCCTGTGGGCTGGTCACCATGACCGTAGATCCAACTTTGGCTCCCAGATTGTCAGCCATTTCCTTGCCCAGAACAATAGGAGGCATAGCGGCCACCCGCCGGTTCACACCCTCGAGGGAATCCGGAGACTCGTCGGCTTGTGTGGTGGCGGACGCCTTGGCCTGTGTAGGGGCGGACGCCTCGTCCGCCCTCGCCGAAGGCGATGCGGCTTCCTCCAGCGGAGCAGCAGATCCCTCCTTCACAGAGTTAAGCAAGTCCCCAACCTCCCGCTCGTACTTGGGGATCATCCCCTTGAGAACGGCGCCCCGCGCGCGCGGCCCGCGCGAGATTAGTACCTGTTCGAAGATGGCAGGCGCGGCAGCCACGACATGCGGCTGCTTGGAGAGTCGATCCATCAGCGCCGGCCAGTCCCTGATTCCATCATCGGCAACGCGCTGCAGGCTGATGTGCGAAGTGGAACCCAGCAGCCGTTGCTGCAGGTCCTGGCGGAACCCGTTATTGATAGCGAGCGCCACCACCAGAGAGGCGACTCCCGCCGCGACTCCGATGATGGATATCCCCGTAATGATCCCGATGAATGCCTGCCGCCGCTTTGCGCGCAGATAGCGGGATGCGATGAAGAGTTCGAAGCGCATGAAGAGCTTTCAGCTGTCAGCTGTCAGCCAAAACGGATTATACCGAGAAGCCATCTCCGGCATGGGATATGGCCTGGCGCGCTCCTGAAAACGAAGCTAGCGATGCGCCTTGGGCAGCACAGCCCCAACGTTTCGACGATAGTTCGCGAATGCCTCGCCGAACCGCGTCTCCAGCTCTGCGTCTTCCATGCGCATCATGATTGCGCCCGTGGCAATTGCGAAACCAGTCATCAGCCAACAAACGAGCAGGCCCGTGCCGACGCTCCAGGCCAGCATTTCACACAAGTGTCCCAGGTAGACCGGATGGCGAACGCGTGAGCGTATCCCGGTCGTGACCAGCCGCTGCTCGCGATGATTCGGCAACACTTCGGGCAAGCCCCCGAGTTGCCTCCAACTGAAGTGCGCTCCTGATTGGGAATAGAGGACGATGCCCACCGCGAACAAAGCAGCGGCCGCGAGCCAACTCCACGGCATTGAGTACAACCGAACGTGCCGCCACGGTCCGGTCAGGCAGCCCATGCCGATCCACATCGTGATCCAGGCCGGAACCAGCACCCGGAATGGCGAACCCTGGCTAGACCGCCACCGCTCGGCGCGCGGATGCACCATGAACCAGAACGAAGGAATGGTCGAGTAAACCACGCAAGCCAGCCATCCCAGCGTCAGCAGAAACTCCATGCCAGGATTTTACAAGCCGGAGGGAGCGTCACTCGTGCCGGGCGTTGGATACTCGGCAAAACCGGCTGGACATGACCGCCGGGCATCTGACGCTTGAACTTTGGGGTATCTACACTAAATTCCTGCCTTCAGGGAACCGATATTCCCGAGCAGGGCAAGTCTTTTCCTGAGGCGGCTAAGTTATTGAAGGTTCAAGCCTTCCAGCGGAAGGCATCGGCCTGTGGCAGGCCTAGATGAGCCAGCACCCGGTAAGCAAACTCGCGCGCCATCTCATCTAAAGAAGCAGGACGGTAATAGAAGGCCGGGATCAGCGGAAAGATGGTCGCTCCGGCATCGGCCGCCCGGTACATGTTGCGGATATGGATTTTGTTGAGCGGCGTTTCCCGGACGCACAGCACCAGGGGGCGCTTCTCTTTGAGAGTAACGTCAGCCGCGCGTTCGATGAGTTGGGCGGCGACGCCATTGGCGATACGGGCCAGAGTGCCCACGCTGCAGGGAAGAACCACCATGGCGTCAGCGGGGTAGGAACCGCTGGCCACGTTGGCCCCGATGTCAGCGTTGGATTGAATTTGAAATTTTCCAGCAGCTGAGCTGCCGACGATCTGGTTGACGAGATCGGATCGGCCTTTCAGGTCCAGTTCTTCCGCCAGCACGCGAAGAGCGCTGTCGGAGGCAATGAAGTTCACGACTTCGACCCGCTCCTCAGCGGCCAGGCAGCGCAGCAGATGCCGAAGAAAGATGGCTCCGCTGGCGCCGGTGGTTGCGACGGTCAGATTTTTAGGAGGGATGCTGGGCAACGAACCTCCGGCTGGAAGCGAATTCGCTCCGTCGAACAACGGAGCATATGGACTGGAGCAGGGGAAGTCAAGGGAACGAGAACCGGGTTATGGCGTCCACAGCCAATCTTCGATTGCGACGCAGCGCGGCGCAGCTAACGGCGCTGGCGGGAGTGGAGCGCGAGATTCGCGCCCAGGATTCCCACAATCGGCGCAAATATCTGAAGGAATTCAATCATTCCTTCCAGAATTACAAGTCACTGCTGGACGGTCCACAGCTGCAGGAGGTTGTGCGCGGCGCAGATATCGTCCTGATCGGCGACTACCATGCGCTGCCCGCTTCGCAAAAATTTGCCGCTTCGCTGCTGGAACAGCGCGCGTTAGCCGGGGATCGCCCTGTGATCCTCGGACTGGAAACTATTTTCGCGCGCGACCAGCACATCGTCGATGAATGGTGGCGGCGTGAGATCGAAGAGGCGGAATTCCGCCAACGCATTCGCTTCGATTTGGATTGGGGCTACGACTGGGCTCCGTTCTACGAACTCCTGTTGAGCGCGCGCGATCACGCCGAAGCTCTGTACGGCCTGGATTGCATGCCGCGCGAGGACTTGCGGAAAATTGGAGCTCGCGATCGCCACGCCGCCCTGAAGCTGGCCGAGATTCGCCAGTGTCATCCCGAAGCTGCGATCTTCGTATTGTTTGGTGAATCGCACCTGGCCCCGCAACATTTGCCTCGCGAACTGCGCGCGCTTATGCCGGACGCGAAGATTCTTACCGTGCTGCAGAATATCGACGCTCTTTACTGGCGCGCCGCGGGAGAACGCACCGACTCGGTGGAGGCGGTGCGCGTCAATGACGACGTAGTTTGCGTGTTCAACGCGACGCCGCTGGAGAAATACGAAAGCTACCGCCTCTGCCTGGATCAATGGAGCCGCAGCGATAACGCTCCTGACTTCGCTCCCACAATTTACAACCTGATTGATAGTCTGGCGAGCTTCCTCGAGATCAACCGCTACTCGCCGCACAACGGCACGCAACCGAAATTTCTGGTCGATATGCTGCCCGAAATATGCGGGGGCGCCAGCAACGCGATGCTGCGACGGCTGCTCTCCCGCAAGCAAGTGGGCGAAGCCGAAAGGCAAGCAATCCTGTGTCGCCTGGAGCAGTGCGGGAGCGCCTATGTGGCCGAGCAGAATGCGTTCTACATCCGTGAATTCCAGATGATGCACGCCGCGGAAGATGCGGCGCGGTTCCTGCATCACGCCTGCCAGGGCCTGCCGCAAGGCGGCAGGGCAGAGAGCAGCACCGCGCCTGACGATATTTCGCTCGACCATGGCGACCGCCTCAGGGCGCTCGATCGCTTTTATGCTCGCGTGATGGAGCATGCCATCGCCTACTTTGGCTCGCGCGTGCTTTATCCTTCCCGCCCCGCGCCGGCGGACGCCAGTTCAGGACTGATTTCTTTCGCTTCCTTGAGCAAGGCTGCCCAGTCCGCGTTAAGAAGCGACGCCGACAAGTACGACGCGGCGGCGCAGGAGTGGGGCTTCCGCATCGGAAGCCAGATCTATGAGGCTTACCTCGCGGGCAAGATTGCGCCTGCCGGGCTCCGCCGCCTGTTCCTGGCCCATTTGTACGAGCCGGGAATTGCTCGCAAGGTGTGCGCAGCAGTGATCGGCAGGCTGCGCTCCTTCGCGCGCTCCCTTACCCGCGCGGCACACGCCTAATTGCCTGATGTAAGCTAGAGTTCACGTCGGCTGATGCTGACTGCGACGTGCTGCGTGAACGCCGAGTCCATTCGCAAACTCTTCCAGCAGGTGCGCCAGGGCGAACTCTCTCCTGACGACGCCGTCGACCGGCTGCGTCACTTGCCCTTCGAAGACCTCGGCTTTGCCAAGGTGGACCATCACCGCGCGCTCCGCAACGGCATGCCTGAGATCATTCTCGGAGAAGGCAAGACGCCCGCGCAGGTTGCCGGCATCTTCTCCCGCCTCGCCAGGCATGGTGGAAACGTGCTCGCGACGCGGGCAAGCGAAAAGCAGTTCCAGGCCGTAAAGAAGAAGATTCGAGGCGTCCAGTACCGCGAACTGGCGCGCGCGATCGTGCTGCAGAAGGATCCCACGAGATATGGCAAGGGAGTGATTGTGGTCGTTTCGGCGGGAACCAGCGATATTCCGGTCGCCGAAGAGGCGGTAGTCACCGCCGAACTCATGGGAAATGAAGTTCAGCATCTGTACGATGTGGGAGTCGCGGGCATCCACCGGCTGCTGGCCAATCGTGAGAGTCTCACCAAGGCTCGCGTCGTCATCGTTTGCGCCGGGATGGAAGGTGCACTGCCCAGCGTGGTTGGCGGTTTAGTCGGAGTACCTGTGATCGCGGTGCCTACCAGCGTCGGGTATGGAGCTTCTTTCAAAGGCATGGCAGCGCTGCTGGGAATGTTGAATTCCTGCGCGTCCAACGTCAGCGTGGTAAATATTGATAACGGGTTCGGGGCGGGTTACGTGGCGTCTTTGATCAACCGCTTGCCCTGAGCTTCTGGCCATTTTCTAAAAATACGGAGCACATGATGTCAGGATCCACTCGATCGCAGCAAAGCTTTCTTTCGCGTCGCGGCTTTTTTGGTTGGGCCACTTCGCTGGCTGGAGCGCTCGGCATGGCGCCGCTGGTGATGTCCGCTAAAGCCGCTTCATCGCCGAGAACCGTGTCGCCAACGACATCCTCGGATGGTGAAGATTACTATGCGAAGCTTGGCGTCCCCACTATCATCAACGCGGCCGGTACTTATACCACGCTGACCGCTGCCTGCATGCCTCCGGAGGTTTTGGCGGCGGTGCAGAAGTCCGCGCTTCATCCGGTGCGCTTGCACGAGCTGCAGCAGAAGGCCGGTGAGTACGTCGCGCGCCGCTTGAAGTGTGAGGGAGCGGTCGTAACTTCGGGGGCCTCGGGGGCCATCAGCCTGGCCACAGCCGCCTGCCTGCAGTATGCCAACAACCTCAAAGTTGAGGACATGCCTCAAGGGATCGAGGGCAAGAAGAATCAGGTCATCGTGCAAAAGGCCCATCGTTATGAATATGACCGCGCTATGTATCTCTCCGGTGCGCGGGTGACCGAGGTGGTCACGCTCGACGACTACAAGCGCGCATGCGACGCAGGCAACGCCGTGATGACAAATTTTTTCAACGCGGCGGAAGACGAGGATGGCATCGCCGGAAGCGCACAGATTGGCCGGGAAGAGTGGCTGCGAGTGGCGCACGAGCACAACATTCCGTGCCATCTGGATGCCGCGGCGGACATGCCTCCGATCTCAAATTTGTGGAAGTACACCGGCATGGGTTTTGATCTCGTGGCATTTTCCGGAGGCAAGGGAATGCGCGGTCCGCAAAACGCGGGACTGCTGCTTGGGCGCAAGGTACTGACCGATCTGGCGCATGCCAACAATAATCCGGGAGACGGAATCGGCCGCGGTATGAAGGTGGCGAAGGAACAGATTGTCGGCATGGTTGCGGCGGTCGACTGGGTTCTCTCGCACACCGAAGAATCGATGCAGGGCGACTACCAGAAGCGGGCCGATCTAATCGCCCGCGCTGTAAAGGGCATCCCTTCGGTGAGGACGGAGACGGTGGTCCCCAGGATCGCGAACCATGTTCCTCATCTGCTCATACGCTTCGACCCGGCGGTCACGGGAGTCACCACTGCCCAAATCGTTGACACGTTGCGCACAGGTACGCCTTCGATTGAACTGAATCCGAACACCGGGCAAAAGCCCAACCAGGGCATCCCGGCAGACGCAAATACGCTGGTGGTTGGAGTCTGGATGCTGCAGCCTGGCGAAGATGCCATCGTGGGAGACCGAATTCGCGCCGCCCTCACGAAAAAAGCATGAGGCAATTCCGCCACTTGCGCGGACAGCCCCGGGAATCACACCGACGAAAAGTCCGAGCGTCGCCACACCCAGCGTGACAAGAACAGCTTGCGGACGGCAAAGATAGCAGCCAGCCCAGAACACACTCGCCTGCAAAATCAAAGGGCGCGGCTTTCGCCGCGCCCTTCTCAGCGCTGATTGAAGTTACGACTTGTCTATAACCAGCTTGTTGTCGACCGAGAAAGCGCCGAAGACTTGCCCGGCTCGGATCCCGGCAACGTTCTTGTCCATCGCGCTGTCCACCGCGCCGTAGAGCGTTACATGCCCATTGGCCACGATGATGCGAATCGGGTGCGCCGGATCCATGGCGTACTTGCTCAACACAGGGTCACGATAGATCGCCTGCATCGCCCGGATCCTGATCCCGTCATCGAACGTGGAAGTCGGGGCGACCGAGATGTTCTCGACCACGTCTTTCACGCCAGGCATGTTCGCGATATCGGCAAGCGCTTCATCGCGTCCCACGCCCGTGCGATCCTGGCCTTCCACGGTGACAACGCCGTCTTTCACTCCGAGTGCGAAGTAATTGAAAGTGTTGTCATATCCCACGCGCACGTAGCGTAGCTTGGTCGCCAGCTTCTGCTCCAGTTGCGCGTCCGGAACATCCGGCCCCGCGACCGTGACCAGGTTGCGGACGCCCTGCACGTGTCCTATCTTGCGCGCCAGCTTGGCGGCATCCAGCTTGTGCTGGTACAGATCGACGGTGCCCGTCAGAGTTACGATGCCATCTTCGACACTCGCCTTCACGTCGCGCAACTGGTTCTTCGAACTCAGCTTTTGCGTAACCGCATTCTGGACCTCATTGTCATAGCGCGCCGCGGCGCTCGTATCCGCAAATAGTGCGACGCTCAGCAGCGCTACCGCTACCAGCGCTCCTGCCATATTCTTCATGCTTTTCATAGGTCACCTCCCGACCCATTTGACGAATCTTTACGAATTAACTACTTGGTTAATTATTCGATGCCGGAAGGTCCAAGTAAGATGCATGGCGCGAGCCTCGCGGGAATAGAACAAGTCCAGTCAAATCATGCATTTGAATCCGCAACTTTTCCGGGTGCAGTGGGTTGCTCCAAACTCGAAAAAAGAGAAACAGAAACATAACGAGACAACAGCGCTAACGGATCAAGTCCCGCTCTCCGTTGTGTGCGACTCTTGCCGGCGCCACAAACAAAGGTAATAAGATCCCGTCTCGTTCTTGCGTCTATCCATTTTAGGATTACCCCCGTAACTTTCCGCCCGGTACTCCCCGTTCTACGCTGAAACCTGCGATCTAGAGGGGGATTCGCAATGGGCGATGGTGTCCGCCAACCCGCCCGGGCCAACTTGGCTCGTGCGGAAAAGCTGAAAAAGGCTCTGCAAGCGGGAGCCCCACCCTCCTTTGTGCCCGCCGAGCTCTCATCCGCCAGCGTTCCCTGCTCGGAGATTTCCTGTTCGATTCCCGTTTCCCCGCCTCCCGCCTCGACACTTCCCTTTTTCGAGCAAATGTTCCAGGCCTCGCCGGATGGACTCACCATTGCCGATTGCGCGCATCGCGTGCTCTGGGCCAATGAAACATTTCTGAACGTCTTTGGCTACACGTTGCCTGACGTAATCGGACATTCTTTGGAAGACCTGGTGGTGCCTTCGGACCGGCTGGCGGAATCGAAGTGGGTGCATGAGGTGCTTGCTCGCGGAGAGCGCGTCACCCTGGAGACCAAGCGTAGAAATAAAGACGGCACGCTGGTGGATGTCTTGCTTTCTTGCGCCCCCCTTTTGCGGGAAGGAAAGGTGGCGGGTTTCTATGCGGGATATCGGGATATTTCCGACCGCAAGCGGGTGGAGGCGCTCAGCTCGGCCCTCTACCGCGTGGCCGAAAAGAGCAGCAGCGCTCACGATCTGCAGCGGTTCTTCGCGGCGGTGCACAGCATCATCGACGAGTTGATGTACGCGCGCAATTTCTATATTGCGCTGTATGACCCGGCAACGGAGACGCTGTCCTTCCCCTATTTTGTTGACGAGTGGGATAGCGCGCCGCCCGCGAAGAAACTGGGACGCGGCCTGACAGATCACCTGATCCGCACCGGAGAGCCGCTGCTCGCCACCCCGGAAGTGCTGCAAGCCATGGAAAGCCGGGGAGAAGTCGAGCGCAATGGCGCGCGATCTCTCGATTGGATGGGAGTACCGCTTAAGGTAAACAGTCACACCTTCGGCGCTCTGGTGGTACAGACATATTCGAAGAACATCCGCTACGGCGAGCGCGACAAAGAAATTCTGACCTTTGTGGCTAGGCAACTGGCGAGCGCGATCGAGATCAAACGCAACGAGCAGGCCTTGCGCCGTTCTGAGTCGCGCTACCGCTCGCTCGTCCAAAGTTCGGTGTACGGAATTTATCGCTCCAGTCTGGAAGGCCGTTTTCTGGACGTGAATCCGGCACTGATCACTATCCTGGGCTATGGCTCAGCGGAAGATGTGTTGCTGCTTGATCCGGAAAAAGATGTTTTCGCCAACCCCGCGGAACATGCCCACCTGATCGAGGAATTCCGTCGCACCGGGCGCCTGGACGGCATGGAAGTGAAGTGGAAGCGGAAAGATAAAAACGTCATCACGGTACGAATCAGCGGGCGCGCCGTGAGCAGCACCGATGACCCCGCAGATGTGCTGGAAGCAATTGCGGAGGACGTGACCGATCGGCGGGCACTCGAAGAGCAGTTCCGGCAGGCACAGAAGATGGAAGCCGTCGGCCGCCTCGCCGGCGGGGTAGCCCATGACTTCAATAATCTTCTGATGGTGATCAGCGGATACGCGGAAGTGCTTCTGGCGAAGCTGGCGCTCGACAATCCTCTGTACGAAAAAGGCAAGGCAATCCAGCAGGCGGCGGACCGCGCCACTACCCTGACGCGACAACTGCTGGCGTTCAGTCGCAAGCAGCTGCTGGAATTGAAGGTTGTCGATGTAAATGCCATCGTCCAGGATATGGAACGCCTGCTGCGCCCGCTCATTGGCGAAAACGTGGAACTCATCACCATCCTTTCGCCGGAAGCGGTGCATACGCGTGCCGATGCGGGCCAGCTCGAGCAAGTGCTCATGAACCTGGTGGTAAACGCCAAGGATGCGATGCCCGCTGGCGGGAAGCTCACCATCCAAACGCAAATCAGCGCTGTGGATGGACATCATCGCGGGGAGCAACAATTCATCCGGCCCGGCAAGTACGTCCAGCTCTCGGTGGGCGATACCGGGATGGGCATGGACAAGGAGACGCAGTCTCGAATTTTCGAGCCTTTCTTCACCACGAAGGAGAAGGGCAAAGGCACCGGACTGGGCCTCTCCACGGTCTACGGCATCGTCAAGCAAAGTGGAGGTTATGTGATGGTGCAGAGCGAGCTCGGACACGGCACCACGTTCCACATTTACCTGCCCCAGGTCGATGGAGCGGCGGAGAAGCAATCCGCGCCCATGCCGGACGCCTCCCTCGGTGGAACCGAAACCGTCCTGTTGGTGGAAGATGAGGAATCGGTTCGGCAACTCGTGCGCGACACGCTCGACGCCAAAGGCTATCGCGTGTTCGAAGCGGAGAGCGGAGAAGCAGGATTGGCCGTAGCGGATGGTTTCGACGGCAACATTGATCTGGTGATCACTGACGTGGTCATGCCCGGCATCAGCGGCCGCGAACTGGTTGAGCAACTGGCGAAATCTCGTCCCACTACCAAGGTTCTTTATCTCTCCGGTTACACCGAAGACGCAATTCTGAGTGACGGCTCGATTGAGAAAGGCACGGCATTTCTGCAAAAGCCCTTTAGCCTCCAGAGCCTCGCCCGGAAAGTACGAGAAGTGCTCGGATAACCCCCATCATTTCAAAGCAGTCCAGCTGCGCTCGACTGGACAGCCGAGGACAGCTGTCCCTCCATGCTCCTTCGCACTGAAACTTTTCTGGCACCCGCGCGTCCTATAGTTGAAACTAATATAAAGGCACGCTTCGTAGCCATTGGGGTTCTCCATGCTTATCAAGAAGTCACCCGATATCCGGTCCTCCGAAATCACTCCGAAGAGCATTTACTTGAACCGCCGCACATTTCTGGCGGCTGCCGGCATGGCGGGAGCGGCTGGTCTTCTAGGCGTCGGTTTGCGAGAAACGATCGCTCCTTCGATGACAGCCCTGGCGGGAAATAAGATCGACGGCATCAAGAAAAGCCCGCTCAGCACGACTGAGACGATCACTCCTTACAAAGACGTCACTCATTACAACAATTATTACGAGTTCGGAACTTCGAAATCTGATCCCGCCGAACTCGCCAAGAATTTCCGCGCCCGCCCCTGGAAGGTGAAGATCGATGGCCAGGTGGAGAAGAAGCAGGAACTCGACATCGATACCATTCTGAAGATGGCGCCTCCTGAAGAACGCATCTACCGTCATCGTTGCGTAGAGGGCTGGTCGATCGTCGTTCCCTGGATCGGATTTTCGCTGAGCGAACTGATCAAGCGGGTCAATCCGACCAGTAAAGCGAAGTTTGTCGAGTTCACAACGCTTCTCGACAAGCAACAGATGCCCGGCCAGCAGCGGGATGTGCTGGAATGGCCGTACGTAGAAGGATTGCGCATGGACGAGGCCATGCATCCGTTGGCGCTGCTTTGCTTTGGCATGTATGGAGAAGAACTCCCCAACCAGGATGGCGCGCCTCTGCGCATTGTGGTGCCCTGGAAATACGGTTTCAAGTGCGCCAAGGCCATCGTGCGCATCCGGTTCACGGAAAAGCAGCCGATGAATACGTGGAACATTTCCGCTCCGCAGGAGTACGGCTTCTATGCCAATGTAAATCCGAAGGTCGACCATCCCCGCTGGAGTCAGGCCAAAGAACGGCGCCTGGGCGAATTCACCAAGCGTCCTACCCTGATGTTCAATGGATACGACCAGGTCGCGAGCCTGTACAGCGGAATGGATTTGAAGAAGAACTTCTGAAGTGTAGAGGCGGACGCCCTCGTCCGCCCGCCGCGAAGCAGCCCAGAACGCCAGCAGTTGTGTGAACTTTCGTGAATCGCTATTTCAAACCCGTAATCTTTCTCGCCTGCCTCACGCCGCTGGCCCGGCTTGTCTGGCGAGGCCTGCACGCCGACCTCGGAGCCAATCCCATCGAGGCCATCACGCACGGCACCGGGGATTGGACCCTGACGTTTCTTCTGATCACCTTGTCGATCACGCCACTGCGAAAAATCACGGGGCAGTATTGGATCATCGGCTGGCGCCGCATGCTGGGCTTGTTCGCATTTTTCTATGGATGCCTGCATCTGATGACCTACGTCTGGCTGGACAAATTCTTCGACGTGCATGAAATGCTCGCCGACATTGCCAAGCGCAGGTTCATCACCGCAGGCATGACCGCCTTTGCGCTCATGATTCCGCTGGCCCTGACCTCAACCAGCTGGTCGATTCGCAAGCTGGGCGGGAAAAAATGGCAGGCGCTGCATCGACTGATTTACTTCAGCGCCGCGGCGGGCGTGATTCATTACATCTGGCTGGTCAAAGCTGATCTGAAGAGACCTCTGGAGTACGGGTCTGTACTCGCGCTGCTCCTGCTCTTGCGCGCTCTGCTCTGGGCAAAAACGAAATTCGGGAGCATCGAAAAGCGCGAACTTTCTCAAGTCTAAAGCTCGCGGCGTTTGTGTAGGGACAGCCGAGGTGGCTGTCCCTGGAGATCCTAGTTCGTCCCAGCGCTCTTGCGGCGCGCACGAGGCAGGACGTGCTGCACCGGAACGAGCGAACTCCGGCGAACTGAGCTCTGCGCAGCGGCACTACCCGGCGCGGCTTGCATTGCGAACGAACCAACCGCGGCAATCGTTTGATCCGCAGTAATGAAGAACGCAGTGGAATTGTCCACAGGATAGAAGAACAAGTTCGGCAAGCCGGACGTGAAATTCGCCGATCCCAATCCATTGGACAGGTTGTACGTGCCGTTCAGATTCACCGTCCCGGTCCCATTGCCGAAGTCATTCTGGTCCGCAAGCCCGGTCATCGCCGTACTGGTGGTTTTGAACTCGGCAATCTCATCGAGTTCCGTGAGGTTGAATCCGCCTAGATCCTCTCCCGTGAGATTAAGAGCGTAGCCTTGCGACGCGGTCACGGCGGCACCCGGCTGTTGCGGGACCGCGACTCCTGCCGTGACTCCGCCGGAAACGTTGTCTATTTCCAGCATCAGCACGCCGGCGCTGGAAGGATAAGCCGCGAACACCGACCCGCCGACGTAGTTGCTGAACGTGACCTCGTACCGCCCGCCGCCCGTCGAGCCAAACGTTCCGGTGAAAGCGAACGGTTGCGCGGGATTCGTGTTGTTGTCGATCACGCCGCCATCATTCACGTCCTCTGAGCCATTGGTGATGAGGCTGACGCCATCGGAGTCCATCAGTCCGCCAATCGCAATCAGGTCGGCATTGGTATTCAGTCCAGTCATGGTAAACACCAGCGTCCCCGCGGGAATCGTGCTGGCGGGCTGGTCGAAGGCATCTCCCGCGAGAATGCCCTGGCCATCGTTCTCAATGAACTTGATATGAGTAGCATCGATCGAATAGACGCTGAAGTTGAAAGTGCCCGCAGTGGTACTCAAAATTGCCTGGCCGGGAGCGGTTCCGGTCCCGAGTGTCACCGAACCTGAAAGCGGCAACTGAGCCGAGGGGGCGCCATCGGCGTTGAAATCGGCGACGCCGGAGGTAATGGTTCCTGACGAATTGAGGGTGAAGGCTCCGGCCATCGATAGCGCGGCGTGGTTGAGGTCTCCACCGGAGAGCAAGAATGCGTAGGGAGACGCGGTCAGCGCAGTCTGCGCGAGGGAGCCAGATTGCAGATCGATGCTTCCGCTCCCCGTGCCGTTCGAGTCAAAGCGAATCACGAAGCCATGCGAACTCGAAGTTAAAACGAAGGCGATGTCAAATTCAGAGAGGATGACGCTCGTGCCGTTCGCCACAAAAAGGCGAGCCAGTCCGCGTCCATCCGGGCTGATCTTGTAACTGCTCTTGCTCACGAGGCTGGTCGCGGTGATTGGACCCGAAGGATTAACGATGTCCACCGTGCCAGAGGAAATCGTGCCTTGGCTGCAACCGCAGGCCACAAACGATCCAGCCATCGTGAAGATTCCCGCGCTGTCTGAACCCGCCACTGAAAAGGTGTAGGTACCATTCAGAGATGAGTTCGTAAAAGCTCCCGTGGGCGGCGGAGTAGGTCTTGCAGTACCGCTGCCCCCGCCGCAGCCTGCCAGCAGCGCGAGTGCCGAACTCGCAACCGCGAGAACGAAATGACGCGTCCACAACATGAAATCCCCCAAAATGCTGATGAGCGCAGTGCAGAGGGTTGCGCTCGGATAGCGCGTGTAAGTCGACGATTCATTCAACCCCAATCGCGCCGAGAAGTAGCGCTGCGCCGGCGCACTTTCTGCGGTTTTACGAAATTTTACGAATCAATGGAAGTCCTTGGCCCGCGGGCCATGTAGCTCAATGCACCTCTTCAAGGGCCGCGAGTTGCCGGAGTGACTCGCCATAGGGAGCCTTGGCGATCCCACGTTCGGTAATGATCGCCGCCACGTACTTGGCCGGCGTGACATCAAAGGCTGGGTTCTCTATGCTCACACCATCAGGGACCATCTGCTTACCGGCTATGTGGGTGACTTCCTTCTGATTTCGTTGTTCGATCGGAATCTTGCTTCCGTCAGGGCATTCCAGGTCCACGGTGGAAATTGGAGCGGCAACATAGAACGGGATGTTATGTTCTTTCGCCAGCACCGCAACTGTGTAAGTGCCGATTTTATTGGCGACATCCCCGTTGGCGGCGATACGATCGGCACCCACCACGATTGCACCGATCTTGCCCTGGTTCATCATGGCTCCCGCCATGTTGTCGGAAATCACCGTGGTCGGAATGCCATCTTTCATCAACTCCCATGCCGTCAATCGTGATCCCTGAAGGAACGGCCGCGTCTCGTCGGCATACACGTGAATTTTCTTGCCCTGCTCCACCGCGGCGCGGATAACTCCCAGCGCCGTGCCGTAACCTGCGGTCGCCAATGCCCCGGCATTGCAATGCGTCAGTACACCGCCCGAACCGGGCATGAGTGTGGCGCCATGGCGGCCCATGGCTTGATTGGCAGCGATATCTTCGGCGTGCATCCGTTGCGCTTCTTCGATCAGAGTCTGCTTGATCTGGGGAATGGGACGGATGCGAATGCGCTCGAACTTCTCCTGCATTCTGCGAATAGCCCAGAAAAGGTTGACTGCGGTGGGACGAGTTTTGCCGATCACATCGCAAATGGCATCAAAGTCGCGCTTCAGATCGCCGGCGGATTCTGCTTGTGAGTTTTTGACGCCGAGCGCAATGCCCATGCCAGCCGCCACGCCAATGGCCGGCGCGCCCCGGACCACCATGGTGCGGATAACCTCGGCCACCTGCTCGTGAGTCGTGCAGTTTACATAAACTTCTTCAGTGGGCAGTTTCGTCTGATCGATGAAGCGTACGCCCTTGTCAGTCCATTCGAGTGTCTGAATCATATGTTTGTTAGAGGTCTTTCCGCGCACACCCCAGACGTGGCCAGCCACGTCTCTAAACTTTGTGGGCTGCGCAGCGGCTCCTGGGATTGTTCGTCACTGCCGGGCTTCCGCAAAGCTCACAAACGCTTGCCACGGCGAAAATCGGCTGAGTATCGTCGTTTTGCAACAGGTGTTGCTCGCGTACGTCCCTCGCAGTAAAGATCGAGATGAATGGAGCCGGCGCGGCAGCTTTCTCGACACTTGGCCGCCCTCTCGCCTCTTCCCGTTCCACCAGGCACATTGCGCCGACGACTTCAAATCCGAATTCACGCGCCGCTTCAATGGCCTGGACCGTGGACGCGCCTGTGGTGCAGACATCGTCCACTATCACGACGCGAGCACCCTTCTCGCGGAAGCCCTCAATGCGCTGTCCGGTGCCGTGTTGCTTCTCGGCTTTGCGGACCAGGAAGCCATCCAAATCGCCGCTGACCACCGAGACCGCCACCACAATCGGGTCTGCCCCCATCGTCAATCCCCCGATGGCGCGCGGCTTCCATCCCTGACCGCGAATTTCCTCACTGAACACTTCGCCCGTAAGCTTCGATCCCTTGGCATCGAGCGTGGTCGTTCGGCAGTCGATGTAGTAGTCGCTGGTTCCACCCGACGAGAGCTTGAATTCCCCCAGCCGGAACGATTTGTGAGCCAGCGTGCTGAGCAGCTTCTGCCGTGCTGAGTCCATGAAAATCTACGATAACACGCCCCCTCCGCTCGCCTGCATTCGCCTGCTCTTCGTGGCACTCCTGTAACGATGAAGCGCCATTTTTGCGGCGCGGGCACGCGCCAACCAGCCGCGCTGCATGGTAACCTGAAGTTCCCAGCTAATCCCCTGCAGCCACGTTTTCCGGGCTTTCCGGGACTTCAACCGAGGTATGACATTGCACAGTGTGCTTAGGCTTTCACGGACAGTTCTTTTTCTGGCATTCACAATCACTTTCACTCTGAGCTATGGACACGCGGAAGGCACGCGCACCTGGGAGCAATCGAAGTTCGACGAACTGGTCAAGGGCACGCAAACCGGAGTGGCCATTCGCAGCACGGGAGGCCTGGCCTTGGCGCCTTCTTTCAAGCTGCTCTACGCCACTCCCTCCACTTATATCTGGGCGCTGGCTGCCGATGACGCCGGCAATGTATATGCTGCCACAGGCTCTCCCGCCCGCGTATATCGCATCACTCCGGATGGGAAATCAACCATCATCTTCGAGCCGCAGGAACTGCAGGTGCAGACGCTGAAGGTCAGTCCCGATGGAGTGATCTACGCCGCAACCGCTCCCGACGGCAAGGTTTACAAGATTGAACACAAGCCGGGACAGAAGTCAGACAAAAGCGATGCACCGAAAGCTGAACCCAAATCCGCGAGCAACGGAGCCAAGGACGCGCCCAAGCCCGCACTGGATCCTTCCTGGAGCAGTTCCGTTTATTTCGCGCCCGGGACCAAGTACATCTGGGATCTTGCTCTCGACAAGTCGGGGAATCTCTACATAGCCACCGGGGACCACGGGGAGATCTACAAAGTCACTCACGCGGGTGATCACTCGGTCTTCTTCAAAAGCGATGAGACCCACATTCGCGTGCTGGCATTCGATGCCAAAGGCAATCTGCTCGCCGGCACCGATGGCAGCGGCCTGGTCTATCGCATCTCTCCCGAGGGCGAAGCATTCGTGCTGTATAGCGCGCCCAAGAAAGAGATCACGGCGTTGGCGCTGGATAAGGAAGGAAACATCTATGCGGCAGGTGTGGGAGAAAAGCGCGCGAGTTCAGGGACGCCATCCCCCGCCGGGCCGTCGATGCTGATCACCATGGGACCGAATACCACGTCTGTTCCCGGCGCAATGCCGGGGGGCCAGGTGCCGACGACGCCGAGCACCATTAACCTCGGCGCTTTCCCCGCTCCCGGAGGTGGATCCAGCGGCGGCTCCGACGTTTACCGGATTGCGGTCGACGGTTCGCCATTGCGCATCTGGAACTCTCGTGAAGACATCGTCTACGCGCTGGCCTTCGACTCGCACGGCCAGTTACTGGCGGGCACGGGAAACCGCGGTCATGTTTTTGCCATCGACGGAGATGATCAATTTTCCGATTTGCTGAAGGCTCCCGCATCGCAGATTACCGGCTTTGCCAAGGCTCCAAATGGCGCGTTGTACGCCGCGAGCAGCAACTTGGGCAAGCTATTCGTCCTGGGGCCCGGACCCGAGAACCAGGGCTCGTATGAGAGCGACGTTTTCGATGCCAAGATTTTTTCCCGCTGGGGCCGGGTCGAGTTTCGCGGCACAGGAAACGTTCAAGTCTTGGTTCGCAGCGGCAACGTGGATAACCCCGATCGCAATTGGAGCCCGTGGAAAGAAGTAGACCTGAACAAGGACGCCGAGATGGGAGTCCCCGCCGCGCGTTATGCGCAGTGGAAGGCCGTTCTGCATGCCGGAAGTACGCGCCCAGCGGTGGACACGGTCGTTCTCAACTATCTTCCCAAGAACGTCGCGCCCGACATCGATGACGTGACGGTCCAGCCTGGACTCCATTATCAGCCGCTTCCGAAGTCCACAGGACCGAATCTGGGAGCCGATCTCAGCGGATCTTCCGGCGCGCATTTCGATTCACCGGTTCCCAGCACGCATGATCGCGACTCCATCGGCGTGAAATGGACCGCGCACGACGACAATGACGACCAGTTGGTCTATTCCGTGTACTACCGCGGCGATGGCGAGGGGCAATGGCTCCTGTTGAAGGATGACGTGACCGATAAGGCTTATTCCTTCGACGCCAGCCTGCTTCCCGATGGCGGGTACACGATTAAAGTTGTTGCCTCTGACGCTCCCTCGCACTCTCCCGGGGAGGCCTTAACCGCTTCGCGCGAGAGCCGCCGGTTCGAAGTGGATACCACTCAACCTCGCATCGAAAACCTGGCTGCCTCTGTCGAAGGTGGAGCGATTCACGTACGCTTCCGCGCTGAAGATGGATTCTCCGCGATCAAGCGCGCCGAGTACTCCATGGATGCCGGCGAATGGAAGTACATCGAGCCCGTGGGTCAGATCTCGGACGCGCGAATGGAAAGTTACGATTTCAAGGCCGCGCTGGATCCCGCCAAAGATGCTGGTTCCGAGCATGTCGTAGTGGTTCGCGCCTACGACAAGTACGACAACATGGGAACGGCGAAAACGGTATTGGGCGGCGGATCAGCCAAGAAGTGAAGCGTGTTTTTTCTACTCGGCCGCGAGATAGATGTAGCGGAAGATAAACAGCGCCGTGAGGATCCAGATCACCGGACTCACTTCGCGGAATTTTCCGGCGGCGACTTTTACCAGCGTGTACGAGATTAGTCCCAGGCTGAGTCCGGTAGCGATGCTGAAGGTCAGAGGCGTCGCGAGCAGGGTTACGAATGCTGGGATGGCTTCGGTGAAATCGGCCCATTGGACGCGCCCGATGGATTCCGTCATCAGTGCCCCCACGACGATTAACGCGGGCGCGGTGGCGTAACCGGGAATCCCGGCCGCCAGCGGCGCAAAGAATGCGGCCGCGAGAAACAGGCCTGCGACTACGACATTGCTCAGGCCCGTTCTGGCCCCCGCTGCCACTCCTGCGGCGCTCTCGATGTAGCTGGTCACCGTCGACGTGCCCGTGAGTGCGCCAAAGATCGAACCCACGGCATCCGAGATAAGCGCCCGGCCGACGCGGGGAATTTTGCCATCCTTTACGAATCGGCCTTGCTCGCAGACTCCCACAAGTGTCCCGACATTGTCGAATAGATCGACGAACAGGAAGACGAACACGATCTCGGCCAGGCCTAAGTGCAACGCACCGCGCAAATCCAACTGAAGCCATGTCGCGGCGGGATGGGGCCAGGAGAAAATCGCTACCGGCCAACTCGACATTCCGCGCAAGATTCCCAGCAGAGTCGTGCCTACAACTCCGATCAGGATCGCCCCAGTGATTTTGCGCGTCATCAGGATCAGAATGATCGCCAATCCCACACAGGCCAGCTGTGCTTCGTGATTGCGAAGACTTCCGAGGCTGACAAACGTCGCCGGGTTCGCGACCACCAGGTTGGCATTGCGCAAGCCTACAAATGCGATGAACATCCCAATCCCGCCCGCGGTCGAGTGCTTCAGGCAATCGGGAATGCCGTTGACGATCTGCTCGCGCACGCGGGTTACCGTCAGGATCAGGAACACCACCCCCGAAAGGAAGATGACTCCCAGCGCGGTCCGCCACGGCACATGCATTTGCAGGCATACGACGTAGGTGAAGTACGCGTTCAGCGACATGCCGGGAGCCAGCGCGATGGGATAGTTCGCATACAATCCCATGACCAGCGTTGCCGCCGCCGACGAGATGCAGGTCGCGAACACTACGCCATCGATGGGGACTCCCGCC
>DASVAE010000077.1:0-16569 GCA_036376495.1 Candidatus Sulfotelmatobacter sp.
GAAGGGATCGTCATTTTTGATTCCGCCCCGCAGGTTGTTAACGGCATCCTGGAACTTGGGCCACGCGTTGCTGGCAGTGTCCCCGGTGAGCGTGGCATAGAGATCGGCCAGAGTCCCCGAGTCCCCAAGATTCACCATGGCGGGGGCGATCTTCTCCAGGCCGTGTCCTTGGCTGATCATCCAGGAGAGGAATGCCATGCCGCAGCCCGTGCTGTCGGCACTCTGATCGGTGTTCTCGGTCTTGTTGACGAAGTCGGGCATGCCGTCGGAGACCCATTGAGGGGCGGTGGCGAAATCGGCGAGGGCATTGTTTGCGATCACCGCGGCACACCAGCGCGACAAGGCTTCCCCGGTGCTCTCGCCGCAGAGGTTTCCATTCATCGAGCACTCGCTCAGTTCTGCCTCAAACAAGGCCGAGACTCGATCCGGGTTAGCGTAGGAAACGTCCACCTCGATGGCGTTGCCGGTGGTGTAATCGCAGCCATTGTGATCGGCGCCGCCCGTGCCGTCGGTGGCGCCGCCCAGGGCAAAGAGAATTACGCTGACGGGACCTCCGGTGGTGCCGAATAGACCGTCATTGGCCTTGACCACACGATCGGCGTCCTTGAGGAGATCCTGCGCGTTCTTTAGAGCTTGCTGGCCGAGCGAGGGATCGACATATATGGTAACCCTGCCGCTCGGAGTGGTTCCAACCAGGTGTGAGGTTCCTTGATAGCTGGGCCATGAGGGTTTCTTTGCGTCAGGCATGAGGATGTTTTCGTTCTCCCGGTGGGTGGGCTTGATGCGGTGACTCATGGAAGGCCTCCGTTGGGACAGATTACATCCACGGCTGGCGGAAAGCGCTTACTCGAAGGTTTGGGGCCGAGGGGACGTGCTTTTCTTCGTGACGCTCGGCCTCGCCTTCGCAGGCCGGACCAATGGGTCCGGCCCTACACGGACCTGCGTGGAGGGCCATTTCTGCGTGATAAACTAGAAGTTCCCAATGGCTATGATTCAACGCAGAAAGACTGTAACCGCCGTGGTTGGAGGCGTGCGGGTGGGGTCAGATGCACCAGTTGTGGTGCAATCCATGACTAACACCGACACCGCAGATATCCCCGGAACCGTGCAGCAGGTGGCTGCTTTGGCTCGATCCGGCTCCGAACTGGTGCGCGTCACCGTCAACAACGACGAGGCTGCCGCGGCGGTGCCGCGCATTGTTGAGGAACTGGACAAGCAAGGCGTGCGGGTGCCGATCATCGGCGACTTCCACTACAACGGGCACGTTCTGCTGACGAAGTATCCGGAATGCGCTCGGGATCTGGCCAAGTATCGTATCAACCCGGGAAACGCCAGCATTGGTCGGGGCGGGGATTCGAATTTTCGCATCATGATCGAAGTTGCCGTGAAGTACCAGAAGCCAGTGCGCATCGGGGTGAACTGGGGATCGCTCGATCAGACGCTGCTGACGAAAATGATGGACGAGAATTCGAAACTGGTGGAACCGAAAGACGCGCGCGAAGTCACGATGGAAGCAATGGTGGTGAGTGCGCTGAATTCGGCGGAGTTGGCGAAGAAATATGGGTTGAGAGCGGACCAGATTATTCTCAGCGCAAAGGTAAGCGGGGTGCAGGACCTGATCGACGTCTATCGTGCTCTGGCGGCGCGCTGCAATTATCCGTTGCACCTGGGGTTGACGGAAGCCGGAATGGGCGCCAAAGGCGTGGTTGCATCCAGCGCCGCTATGGGAGTTCTACTGCAGGAGGGGATCGGGGACACGATTCGGGTTTCGCTGACACCCGCGCCCGGCGGAGATCGGAGCGAGGAAGTGCGGGTCGCGCAGCAGATTCTGCAGTCCATGGGAATCCGCAGCTTCACCCCGCAGGTTACCGCTTGCCCGGGTTGCGGGCGCACGACCAGTACCTTCTTCCAGGAAATGGCGGAGCAGATCCAGTCCTACCTGCGCGAGCAGATGCCGGCCTGGAAGGGGCGCTACGTTGGCGTCGAGGAGATGAAACTGGCCGTCATGGGTTGCGTAGTCAACGGACCGGGCGAATCCAAGCACGCCAATATCGGGATTTCCCTGCCGGGGACATTCGAAGAACCCAAAGCTCCCGTGTATGTCGATGGGCGGTTGTTTACGACCCTGAAGGGCGACCGCATTGTTGCGGAGTTTATTCAAATCCTGGACGAGTACGTGGACTCGCATTACGCCGCGCGCGACACGGCGAAAGAAGAAGTTCCCGCCAAGGTCTAGTTCGACTTCCCCACAGACTATTGTCCGGTCAGCAGGAATATAGGAGCTTGCGGAGGCGACAGCGGCACCGCAACGCCCGACTTCCCCGACACGCCGGCATCCAGCTTCGAGTTCAAGTGGCAGGAGAACGAAGTGTAAGGCGGAGCCGTTGGTTGAGAGAGCACGGTAAAAGTCTGCCCATCCAAGCTTGTGCCAGTTTTCGAGATCGCCACCCTTGTTCCGGCGGTGAAGCTATTGTTCGAGCTGAAGGTCACAACCCCGTTCGTCACTGAAAAGGATGTGAAGGTCGCCACTCCGGGACAGGATCCCGTGCAGGCGGCGAAGGGCGCGGCCAAATTGGTGACCAGCGTGTCAGGCGCGTTGGTCCCAATTGAAATGGTATTGGTGGCGGTGACCACATCCGCAATCATTCCTGCATCGCAAACGCTCACATAAACGTGGCTGCTATCGGCAGCGGCGGTGGTGAACATGCGGAAACGTGTGGTCCCGGGCGCGTAGGTAGGAGCCGGGGCACAACTCGCGACCGGAGCCAGCGCATATTGGTTGGCGGCAAAATTGGGAGTGCTTAACAGCGAAATTGAGGGGGACCGCAGGGACGCGCTCACCGGCTTCACCTTCATACTCAGAGCGTCGAACACGGTCAGCAGCGGGATGACGCAGGTGCTTGTCGCACCCACATTGGGATCGGAGCAAGCGGTTTCACTCTGATAGCTGGCGACATAGAAACGCGAGCCATCAGGCAAAGCGGTAACAGAAACTGGCGAACATGCGCTCGAGCACGGCGGGTTGGAACCGGCATTCATCGAAATGGTTGCGAGCAGGATGGGCGTGTCATTGGCCGCGCCGCTAAGGTCGACTCCACCGGTAGCGGAGAAAACGTACAGATTGCCGTTGGTGGGATTCGTGACGTAGAGGCGATTCAGGTGAGGATCGTAGAGCAGGAAATTGGCGCCCGCACCCACGGACAAATTCGTTTGGCTGGGCAGAATGGTGTCAGTGGGAACGTCGATTGGAATCAGGGTGCCGCTGCCCTGGCTTAGAACATAGACGCGGCGGTTATCTGGCCGCGCGACCGCCCAGACCGGAGTTGCGCCGACATTGATCGTGGAGGTAGTCGACAAATCCAGCGGCGACAGATCCGAGACGGTGTCATTGCCCTGGTTCACCACGTAGAGATGCTGGGCGTCAGGAGTCTCTGCCAAAGCCACCGGGTGCGCGCCGGCGGGAAGGTATGCAATGTTGGTGATGCTGCTGGAAAGATTGCTCACGAAAGCTACGGAATCCGTGCTGGTAAGGTTGGTGCAGCCGGGATCGTTGTCCACGCCGTAATTGGCCACGTACATTTGCGTGTTCGACACAGTGGTCAGAAAATCGGGGAGGTAGGAGCAAAACCACTGGGGAACTCCAGTCACCGAGTCGATCGGTCCCAGGTTGGGATACGTGAAACTGGACGGATTTCCCAAGCCGCTGGCCGTGCTGCCCGCTGCGGCAGGCGAGAAAGTGGTGATCAGGTCAGACTGGCCGGGGAACAGACTGCCGGCGCTCACCACAAATACGCGCGAGTTATTGGGCAGAATGGCAGCATGCGTGGGGTTAATGCCCATGTCTGCCTGGCCGAGGTCGGTGTCTCCGGAGACATCGATCTGCAGAGCGGCGCCGGGATTGGCCTGGGCGTTGGCGCTGATGGCAAAAACAGAATGAAAACTCGCCGGATTGGGCGGAGTCACGGCAATGGGAATCACCACGGGACGGTAAATATCGCCGCATGACAGACATATCATGACCGCCAGCACCATGGCGGCCAGCCCGCCCACACGTCGAAGACTCATCGGCACCCCGAAGGAAGATTCTGATTCATATGACAGAATTGAATATTGTAACGATTGATCGGCGTATGCGCTAGGAGCGATGAGCTGTGAGCAATGCGCTGTGAGCTTCTACTTCTAGGCTCTAGCTTCTAGCGAGAGATGCTTGAGGATCGACGGATGGATGCCTGTGCGGGCAAGAACCAGGTAGGGACATCGCCTTGGGCTGTCCACCGAGCGCACTGAGGTAAGATCTCAGCCCCATGGCCATTATCGGCGGCGGCGTGATTTTCCGCTAGCGGCGGCTGCCACGGGTTCTTCATCCTTGGCCCGGGCAGCTGGCTTCTTCTTGCCTTCCATTTGGGCCAGACTTTGTTTCAGGGCGGCCATGAGGTCGACTACGGGGGCCAATTTCTTCGGCTTCTCCACCGCGGCGACTTCCCCGCCTTCCAGTTTGGTCTCAATCAATTTCTTGAGATTCTCCTGGAAATTGTCTTTGTATTTGTCCGGGTCCCACTCGTCGGCCAGCGCTTCGATCAACTGGTGGGCGACCTTCACTTCGGCTTCTTTCAAATCGACGTCCGGGGCTCCGAAGCCTTCCACTTTGCGGACTTCGTCCGCGTAATACATGGTGTGCAGCATCAGGCCGCCGTCGCTGGGACGCAGGAAGCAGGTGTATTCGCGGTTGTGCATCGTGATTTTGGCGATGGCAACGTATTCGCTCTCTTCCAGTGCCTTGGTCAGAAGTGCGTAGGGACGGCGACCGGCTTCCTCCGGCAACATGTAATAAGACGACTCGAAATAAACGGGGTCCACGTCGTCGGCTTTGACGAACTCGAGGATCTCCATGGTCTTGGCGGTCTGGGGCTCGATCTTTTTGATCTCGTCGGGCTCGATGACGATGTATTCGTCCTTGCGGAACTCGTAGCCTTTCACTATGTCGCTGCGATCGACCACCACGTTTTCGACAGGGCAGATGTATTGCTGCTTGACCCGCTGCTTGTCGGGACGATGCAGCATGTGAAAAGAGATGCCGGAACTGCGCGCGCCCGAGAACAGCCGAACGGGCATGGAGATGAGGCCGAAAGTTAAGTGGCCAGACCAGACCGACGATGGCATAGCTTCCCTCGCAGGATTTCCAGGCACGGCCCCCACAGGCCAGCCTCGGCGTAGCTAAACTCAACGGCATGGAGAGTTTAGCCTAGAACCATGATTTGATGCACCAATTCGCGCAAGGGAGAACCGGAATTTGAAGCAGCAGCACATGCGGTGAGCGTGCCGGGCACACAAGGGATTGTAGTTACGGTTTCGGTTCTCACGACCACACGTACACTTCCTCTTGCACGACGTTGGCATGGGTGACGGAATCTCGGTTGCCTTAGTCGAACATCTTGGTCGTCACTGGTCGAAAAACGTTTTCGGCAGGAAGGCCACCCGGAGGGCATCGAACCATCGGAAAGTTCGAAGAAGAATGCAGTGAGAACTGTCAGGAAGCTGTGGCTGAAGGCGAAAAGCACCCCAAACTGCTGCGCGACACGCTCTGCGCACGCAACAAGATCAGGGCCGCTCCCTTCTGGGGATTGCGCCTACGCTCGCGTTTTATGCACGACGGCAACTCCGTGGCATTGGAGGACGCTGTCCGCCGGCATTCAGGAGAATCCTCGAAGATAACCGAGCGCTTTCTAAAGCTGAAGGTTTGAGCGCAACAGTTGCTGTGTCTCACGACAGGGGTGAACTTCATGGGCTTGACCTGCATTCTGACCGCATGGCATGGTTGCAGCAATCATTTCCGTGACGAAGATTTGGGAACGTCTCTATCTCGGCAGTCTCAAAGATGCAGAGCAACTGGCGCGTTCCAATCCGCAGCGGATTACCACCGTTGTTTCGCTCTGCCGGGAACAGAACCTTCACCGAGCTCCGAAAATCACGTACATCCAAGTCCCAATCCCAGACTCACGCCCGATCTCCGCGCAAAAATTCGAGGACATTATGTTCGCGGTGGCGATCGGAGTCCGGCGTGGGAATCTGCTCGTGCATTGTTTGGCGGGCAAAAGTCGGTCGCCGATCCTGATTGCCGCATGGCTGCATCGTTGTGGCTATGCGGGAATCGACAAAGCACTGTCGCAGATCGCGGAACTGCGGGATCTCGCTCCCTCACGCACATTGCTCGCCAGCGTAAAGGCACTCCTGAACCAATAGAAGTGATGGCGGTAGGATTACGTGGAAGATCGCCTCTCTAGCGGCGAGAAGCCATCGTACGGACAAATTCAAGGCGAAGGAGAGGAGTCTTGTGACATTCCTCACAGCAATCACGACGAGGAAGCAAAGAAAACAAATATCGCTTTAACAGATCTCGGGGTCCACTGGGCTGGGTGTTCTTGCCCGCGCAAGAAGGACCCCTGCTCCGGGCGGAACGTCAGTTGTTATCTATTGCCGCTAAGCTTCCGCAAACCGTTGCCGATACCTGCCGGAAGATGAGCTAAGATACTGCGCGCTTGAGAACGGGCGCTGTCTTTCAAATCATGTTGATGAAACAAACTTCGGTCTAGTCTATAGCGACAGATTGGAATTACCGTGCCTCCCGATTTACGCAAGAATGGGTGTGCCGCTCCTAGAGAGTACTTCGTGAATCCCTTTTGACAGGCCCACTCGATGGTCCGCCAAAGCAGAAGGTCGTTGGGACGCAAATGGATGAATTCATCGAGGGAGCAGTTATTGGCGTACTCCACCATACCGCACGGCTGGAAGCGCAGCCCTGTGGCGGCAATTACTTTGCCGTTGTGGCGCGCCAGGAAACGCCGATGATTGTGGCGTAAATGGTGGACCTGCTCGATGATGGCGAAACTGAGATTATGGACGATCTGCTTACGTTCGGTTCGTCGCCAGCGCGAATAAACCTCCCAATACGCGGTCAGGTCTTCACGCCTATTGGCCTCGGTAACTTCGATGCCATGATTCAGAGCGGCCCGAATATTGCGCTTCCGGTTTTCATGAAATTGTTTGTAGATAGCGTCGCTTCCCAATTTAAGGTCAAGGACGACATCTCCTTCCAGTTCGCGCCGACGAAACCCTTGCTGCTCGAGACCCTGAAGGGGTACCCAGTTCCAAGCGAACACCGTGATCAGCTTTTCCTTTCCAGCCTCTTGGAGAAGCCCCTCGGACAAGCGAGAACTTGCTACCACGGCGTGTGTAGGGTCGACTCGAATCTGAGGTCGAGATAAGACCCCACAAGCCGTGTTCCCATGCAGATGAAGGCCGGACGCGACCCCGACGATGTCTCCCTGATGGAATGCCAAGATAACGAAGGGCCTATTGCCTGCCCACTGAGGCTCCAGGAAATACTCAGGTGCATCGTAGTGAGATGGGGAATCAATACGGCTCAGAAAGGCACTCCAAAGTTCCTGTACGTCAGGTGGCGGAAATTCATGAAGGATAAAAAACCTTGTTTTCGATGACGGAGTGAACTGTCTGGAATATGCTGAGGTGGCCCCAGGTGGAAGTGAATTGCTTGCTGCCATAACCGCCTGCCGCAGCGTGAAGCATGAGAATCTGCTGCGTGATCAAGCCGGCGCTTGAACACGCTCACTGCACACGCAAAGATTGGAAGATGATGGCGCAGCTATAACCTCATGTCAAGCGGAAATGCTGCAACTTACGCGAAACCTCTGTGCATCAAAGTGCAATCGTGAACTCAGAAAGGTCTTTCGTAGAGCCCAGTCGAGAAAAGGTCAGACTTCATGAACCGTTTACCGCCGAGCGCGGACTGTTCAAGTTCAAATATTTCTCGGCCATCTATTATTGTTAGTAAGGTCTCTATCGATGCGCGACAGTGTGGACATGTAACTGCTCTTTGTGCCAACCTCAATAAAGTGAAACGGAATCAGTTTGCAAAGCAACCGGCCTGTGAACTGAAGGCCGACCGAGCGTTTCCCCCTTCATGAGTCTCCCGCGGCGTGCTTTGAAGAACGTAACATCGAGTTGGGGGGGCTTGGCGATCAACATCGCCGTTGGTTTTTTCCTCTCTCCTTTCATACTTCACCATCTCGGCGACGAAGCGTATGGGTTATGGGTTCTAATATTTTCTCTTACCGGTTACTACGGTATCTTCGATTTCGGAATTCGGTCTTCGCTTGTGCGCTACGTTTCGAAGTTCGAGGCGACAGGCGATAAAGATCAACTTGCTCGTCTAGTAAATACCACCCTATTCACCTACTCATGCCTAGGCTTGTTCCTGCTGTTGCTGACAATCCTTGGCACGTCTTACGTGGATCGACTGTTCGCCATCGCACCAGCTTTTCTTCGTGATGCTCGCGTTCTGTTCCTGATGGTGGGAACCTCCTTGGCGTTGGGGTTTCCATTGGGAATCTCTGGCGGCATTCTTGAGGGTCTGCAAAGGTTTTATCTGATGAACTGGACCAATATTGTGTCCACACTGATGCGGGCGCTTCTGATCATCTTTGCTCTAAAGCACGGATTTGGGCTCCTTACAGTGGCGCTCATCACGGTTTCCTTGCCGTTGATAATGTCGACCCTTCGAGGTGTCATCGCGCAGCGGTTGCTGGCGATTCGATACGGGTGGAAATATGTGGACCGTGCCTCGTTGCGTCAGGTAGCAAGCTACGGTGGAGTTACTTTCATAATTATCGTTGCAGGGCGCCTGAGGTTTAAGTCAGATGCTGTGGTAATTGGTACCTTTCTCTCCGCGACCGCTATAACTTATTTCTACATTGGGGCACGGCTGGTCGACTACGGCGCGGAAGTAGTGAACAGTCTGGCTCAAATTTTCACCCCCATGTCGAGCCAGTTCCATGCCATTGGGGACCACGAGCGGTTGCGAAAAATATTCATTGCAGGAAATCGAGCTTGCGCATTTGTCATGTTTCCCATCTCTGTTTCTCTTATGGTGATGGGAAAATCAGTGATTGAGGCGTGGATGGGGCCGCGGTACATCTCCAGTTATACCGTGCTGCTGATCATTTTGATTCCAACTACGCTTTACTATGCCCAGACTGGCTCCAACCGAATTCTGTTCGGCACAAGCCAACATAAAGCGTTGGCCTACATTGCCTTAATTGAGGGTATAGCGAATGTTATTCTAAGTATCGTGCTGGTAAAGCCATTCGGAATTGTGGGCGATGCCATCGGCACTGCCATTCCCCTGACATGCACAGCGCTGATGTTTCTGCCGCGCCACATGTGTCGCCTGCTCGAAGTTCCACTTAGGCGATTTATTACGGCAACTTACTTTTATCCGGCAGTCCTTTGCGTTCCCATGGCCCTCACACTTCATGTCATGCAGCAATTCTCGTACGCGCATCGCTTTCCACAGCTCGTTGTCAATCTGCTTGCCGGCTGGGCAGTTTACGCGCTCGGGGTGCTCTGGTTTGTGCTCACGCGTGAACCCGTGGGCGTGCAATTCAGGGGAAGCGTCATCCGTTATCTGTCTGCGATCAAAGAACGGTAGCCGTTCGCACATCTTGCCCATCCCTCAAACTGAGGTGTAGCGCAGGTCACACTGGGAACCGTGTGGGCAGGCTTTAGCTCATGGCCTTTCACAACTGCTCGGTCACGGCACAGAAGGCTGCAAGATGTGGGCTAGAATTCTTCAGCGAAAGGGAAACCAGAGGAGAAATGAACCGACGCCAACCAATTCCTCTCCTGTTCAATCGGGTTGCAGAGCGGTGGTGGGAGTGGCGCCTGGGCATCCACAGCATTGGAAATTACACTTCCAATCAACTCGAATTGCGCAACGACGGCATCCCATACGATCCAATTCCTTTCCGTGCGTTCTTTCGAGCCATGGACCATGTGCCCAAAGAGTTGCTCCAGGGGAGTTTTGTCGATTACGGTGCCGGGAAAGGCCGGGCGTTGGTACTCGCGGCACGCTACTACCCTTTTCGGCAAGTGCTGGGCGTAGAAATGAGCTCCGAACTGTGTCGTCACGCCGAAGGCAATTTACAGCGAGCCGGCGCAAAGAATGCGACAGTTGTTTGTTGTGACGCAGCGAACTATGTGCCTCCGACCGATACCACTGTGTTCTTTATGTACAACCCTTTTTTCGGCGAAACTATGCGCAAGGTGTTACACAACCTCCGCAAGTCATTGCACGAAAATCCGCGAGTGACTGCTATCGTGGTATGCAGAGCGCGCAATTTTCTGGCTGCGACGCTCGGCCAGAACTGGCTCCAGGAACTGGCGTGCGGGACCATGCTGTTGGAATTCAATTGGCATGTTTTCCTTACGCTTACGGACCGTAGCCGAAAGCATGAGCATGAGAGTGATTTGGGCCTCTAAACACATGCGATGCGATTCGATTAGCAATCGCACTCCGAGCCCTAGCCCTGCTCGTGAAAGCATCAACTTCTCAGAGTGACGCAGCTGAACTAGATCGAAATATCGCCTGAGGGACAGCCACCCTGTCAATTGTTTGAACCTCCGCAGCGGGCCGGATCATCTCTCTCTCAAAACCTTTCGGAGGGGTAATGACTGATTTGCGCTATCCCGTCGGGAAATTTGAGTATTCCGGCCCACTGAGCGAGGCCCGAAGGAGTCTTCTAATCCAGGAGATCGCTGACACTCCCGTCCATCTTCGGTCCGCGACGACGGCACTTTCCGAATCGCAACTGGATACTCCCTATCGGCCTGGAGGATGGACCGTGCGCCAGCTTGTGCACCATGTCCCGGACAGCCACATGAATTCCTATGTGCGCTTCAAGCTGGCGCTCACTGAAGATGAACCTACGATCAAGACTTATGCGGAAGAGCGCTGGGCGGAATTAGCCGACACAAAAGCGACCCCGATTGAAGTTTCGCTCACACTGCTGGAGTCGCTGCATGATCGCTGGGTCCGGTTACTGCGCTCGCTGACTTCTGAACAGTGGAAGCGGACTTTCCGGCATCCCGATCTCGGGCCGATGAATCTGGAGAAAACTCTGGCCTTATATGCCTGGCACGGCAGGCATCACGTGGCTCACATTACGGAACTGCGGAAGCGAATGTCGTGGTAGCGGATTTCAGGAGGGCTGGCATGATTGCACGAGTCTGGCATGGGTATACGAAGCCTGAGCACGCCGACAGTTACGAGAGCATGTTAAAGCCGGAACTGCTGCCAGGCATCAGCAAGAAGAGAGGGTACCAGGGCAGCTATCTTCTACGAAGGAAACTGGGAGCGGAAGTTGAATTCATCACCATTCTACTGTGGGAATCGACGGATGCGATTCGGGCTGTAGCTGGTGCGGATTATGAAACTGCAGTGATTCCGGAAGAACGGCGCCAGTATCTCGCGCGCTATGACGCCAAGGCGGCGCACTATGAAGTCGCGTCCGTGCATGGAATTCTGTAAGAGCATGCGCCACGGGGAACACCGGGGGCTCAAAGAGGACGATCTTACGTGATTCCGATTCGCCAAAGCAGATAACTTATCGATTCGCGCAGGGCGGACTGGGCACGCTGGAACATGCTGTGGGGGCGCGTGTCTAGCCGGGGTGCGGTGTAGACCGGGTCGATTCGTTCGTATTCGAGCAGTTTCCGAATGCGGAAGACGTGATAGGCGTCGCTCACGGCGATGCAACTGTGCAGGTTGTTGGCACGCATGATTACGGCGACGCGGGCAGCGGATTCGGAAGTATCGCGGCCTTGGGTCTCCGCGATAAGGCTGCGTTCGGGAATGCCGCGCCGCATCAGGTAATCGCGTCCGACCCCGCCCTCGCTGTAATGCGGATCCTCGGCGGCGCCCCCGGTGGTGATCACTACCGGCGCTACTCCGCGCTGGAACAGATCAAAAGCGTGGTCCAGACGGGCGCGCAGTACTGGAGAGGGCCTCCCGGCATACTCGGCAGCTCCGAAAACTACAATGGCGTCTGCGGGATGAACTTCCTGCTTGGAAGCGGTTTCAATGACTTTAACCGATGTAGCTATTACCAGCAGTACCAGCAGGCCAACGACGATGATTAGCAGACGAACCCACCAGCGCGTAATGAGAGGCTGGTTCGTGGGCGCGTTGCTCATCCTGGGCGATTAGCCTTGGGCAAAAAACTGAGAAATCTCGTCGGCGGGTATAGCGCCCTCGCGAATGACGCGCCAGCGCGCCGCTTCGTCGCTCAAATCGACGATGGTGGACGCGACATCGCGGGGCGAGGTACCGCCATCGACAATGATGTTGATCCGTCCCTGCAGCTGGTCCCGGACCTGTTCGGCGGTGGTACACTCCGAGGCCCCGCTTAAGTTAGCGGAAGTGGCGGTGATGGGAATCGCAGCCGCTGTGACGACGGCGAGAGGGATTCTGGCGTTGGGAACGCGCAAGGCCACGTTGCCGGTATTGGCGGTGACCTTGAGAGGCAGCCGGGAGCCAGCTCTGACGATGATGGTCAGCGGGCCGGGCCAGAATTTCCGGGCGAGCGCGTAGAACTCATCGGGCAATGACTTGGCCAATTCCTCGGCCTGATCGGTGCTCTCAATCAGCAGGGAGAGAGGCTTGTGGCGGGAACGGGTCTTGATGTCGTAGACCCTGTCCACAGCCCGCAGATTAAATGGGTCGGCCGCCAATCCATAGAACGTATCGGTGGGCATGCCCAGAACTTCCCCGGAACGAATTTGATCGGCGGCGTACTTGACCAAGGACAGTTCGGGATTGTCGCAACTAATTTTTACTATCTCAGCGCGCACAGCGCTCCCTTCTATAACTGCAGGTTCAGAGGAGTTTGAACGGCGAAACCTATCATAATACTGGAAAAGCCCACAACGCGAGGCAGAGTATGATGCCCTGACGGCGACCGCGTTCAAGGCCATGAAGGAAAGATTGGAACCATCCCCCGGGGTGCGGCAACGTCTCCGCCGCATTGAGGGACGACACAACGCGCTGGTGAAACAGTTGCGGCAGGCGTTTGCATGGGCCGAGCCGAGCGCCGATGGCTTCTGCGCCGTGGAAGGCGTTCGCATTCTGGAAGAGGCCATGCGCAGCGGGCTGAAGTTTCACGCGGTGTTTTTTCGGGAGTCTGCGCAGAATGTAGCCGAGCGCCTCGTGCCGCAGATCAGTACGCACGTCGAGACACTGCTGCTTCCGGACAAGCTCTTCAACGCCAGTGTTCCCAGCGAGGCGCCGCAGGGCGTGGCGGCGCTGGTGCAAGTGAAACAGTTTTTAACCGAGAATGTGCTCGAGCGCTTGCACCTGGGACCCATCGTGGTCGTCGTCGGACTGCAGGACCCAGGAAATCTGGGGACGATCCTGCGCTCTGCCGAGGCCTTTGGGAGCGCAGGCGTTGTGCTCGGGCAGGGGACCGTCAGCGCGTTCAATTCGAAAGTGATTCGCGCGTCGGCAGGATCCATTTTCAGGTTTCCGGTCGTGATGGCGAAGTCCGCGGGCGACATGCAGAAGTTTTGTGCCGCGATGCGCTCGGCCGGGGTTCGACTGATCGCGACATCTTCGCATAAAGGCGCGGCCCTCGATCAGGCGAACCTTACCCGGCCGGTAGCAATTTTTGTGGGGAGTGAAGGCTCTGGCTTAAGTCGAGACCTGCTGGCGCAGGTCGATGAACTGGTTACGATTCCGCACGCTGCCCAGGTGGAATCGTTGAATGCGGGCGTGGCAGGAAGCCTTGTGCTGTACGAAGCGGCGCGGCAACGCCGGAGCTCTTCTTAGGGCCAGCTTCACGGCTGATGGGCGAATACCCGTTCGGTCCTCTCAGTCTATTTCTCGTGCTTCGCCGGTGGAGTCATCCAACTGCAATTGCTCGCTCAGGTTTTTTGCTACCGCGGTTAAGCCGCTGGCCAGCTTGCTCCTCCAGCGTTCGACAGAGTGGTTGGTCATTTGTTCCATGGACTCGCCGAACCCCTGCAAAGCAGTGGCGGATTTGAGTTTGAGGGTCTGGGAAGTAGAATCCACAATTCCGTTGTGGAAGGTTCTCATCTTGTCGGCCGCTTCGTCTAGTTGCCGTTGCAGGGCAGTGATGGACCGGGCTGTCAACTCCTCGAGCATGGCATTCGCCTCAACCGCGAGTTGCTGGTGCACATCTCCCACAATCTTGGTGGACATCTCGCTGAGGCGTTGGTCCAGGCCGGACTCGAAGGCTTGTGCCGCCGCATTGAGTTTGGCGATGCGGCTATCGAGGGAATCCATCTGCTCGCGCAAATGGGACGATTCTGCTTCCATGCAAACCCGAAGCTTTTCCAGATCCCCCCGGCGGGCATCGTGCTCGTCGTTCAAGCTCTGCTGGAGAAACTCCAGAAGCTGTTCGCTGAGGCGCTTGAGGGAGTTGCCGCCCTCGAGCAGTTGCTGGTGGAAGTCCTCGAGCCCGCGGCGCATGTGTTCGCGGGCATTGTCGAAAATATGCGCTGAAAGGTCCTGGGCTCGTTTTTCCACGCCCTTGAGATCCTCGGCAACGCGGCCGGTGAACTGCTGGTAGGCTTCGGTGGTTTTCTGCTCAATGGCGGATTTCGCTGCTACCAGCAAATCTGCGGACTGGTGTCGGGCCTCGGCGATGACTTTGGGACCGAAGTCGCTGCGCAGACGCAGTTCCAGCTGTTGCTGAAGTTCCGGCGGGATACTGGAGAGCGACACTTCAAACCGGCTGGGATTGGAGTCTCTACGCGCGAGCTTTTCCTTCAGCGCCGATATTTCCAACTGCAGCGGCGCAACAGCTTCGGCGATCATTTTTATGACTTGCGCTTGCAGATCTCGAGCCACGCGGTCGAGCACAGCGGCAGAAGGCTGATTTGGCTGCAGCGGTCCCTTGTGGGAGGGCATCGGGATGGTCGGCACCAGGGTTTGAGGCACTCTGGCTTGCACGATCACGGAAGGCGAAGCCCAATCCTTGGGACACTCTTTCAGTCCCCAAAAATTCTGGGGACGATCCAGCTTTGCGCCCAACCGCCACGTGCGGGTTTCGGAGTCGTTGGGCTGGCACGAGACCACATGAGCTGTCGCCTCCCGGCCTTCCTTGGTGTGAAGGTGAAGCGGAACTCCGCTGTCGAGTTTCACGCGAGTCAGGATAGCGCAGCCGTGGGCATTGACCACCAGCGTTTCGCAAACTTCGGAGAACTGCGTGCCTTCCAGACTGGTGACCAGGATTGGAACCGCCGCGGGCACTCTTGAACTGCGCCGGAGTGTAGGGCTACCTGCGTTATGCATACAAGCCTGCCTTCTAGTGCGGGGAGTATGTGCCATCGACCTGGCGCGGGCCGGCTGGCTGGTTGGTCCTACCATACCTCGAAGTGCAGATTTGGCGGATCACTCGGAAGTATTGTGCCGAAAGTGTCCGGGCTCACGCTTTTGACAGCACCCTTGGTAACTGGCGCTCTAGAAGTGAAAGGCGGTGAGTTAGGCCAAACCTCCGCCATCGACTACTAAGGCCGTTCCGGTGATCCAGTTCGACATAGGGCTGGCGAGAAACAGAACGGCATTGGCCACATCTTCCGGAATGCCGACCCGGGCCAGCGGGCGATTGGCAGCTTCCTTCATGAAGGACTGAACGTTGCCTCCGAGTTGTGCGCATTCGCTTCGCAGCATGGGGGTATCGATGTCGCCCGGGCAGATGCAGTTCACCCGGATATTGTGGGGGCCGTGATCAATCGCCATGGCACGCGTGAGATTCACCGCACCCCCTTTGGCGGCGCAGTACGAAGCAGCCTTTGGACCGCCTTTCAGCGACCATCCCGAGCCGATGTTGATGATGCTGCCGCCGCCGTTCTGAATCATGTGAGGAATGACTTCGCGCGAGAGCAGGTAAATTCCTTTCAGAGTCACGTCCAGAGCGAGGTCCCAGTCTTCTTCGGCAAGCTCAAGGATATTTTTGCGAATGGCGATTCCGGCGCAGTTGCACAGGAGGTCGATCTTGCCCCATTTCTGAATGGTGGTTTCGACGGCCCGGCGGCAATCGGATGCGCTGCGTACGTCGCAGTGGACTGAAAGCGCCTGACCGCTCTTAGCCTGAACTTCGGCGGCGGTGTTGCTTCCCTTTGCGTCATCAATTTCGAGCACTGCGACCGACGCGCCCATCTCAGCCAGCAGGAGCGCAATACCGTGACCGATCCCCGAACCCGCCCCGGTCACCATGGCTGTCTTGCCCGTCAGCGAAAGCAACTGGGCGGCGCGGTTGGCGATGCTTGCGGAATCGTGACTCATGCTGCCGTGTCCAGCGCCTTCCCCGCGGCTTCCAGCGTCATCTCCACGTCTTCCTCGGAGTGTGCCAGTGTGACGATGGAATGCAAGGCCGCGGACGGAGAGGCATAGACGCCAAAGGGAAATAACGAGAGCACAAATTTCTGGAACGCGGCGCGATCCACATGCTGGCAGAAATCGCGATAGTCGCGAATGGCCGGTCGATCGCTGAACATGACTTGCAACATGGGGCCGACGCTCTGCACGATGGCGGCCCTGCCCTTCTTTTGCAACAGCTGTCGCAGTCCAGAACAGAGCTTTTCCGAAATCTCCCAGGTGTGACGGAAGGAAGCGTTGTTGTCGCGAGTCAGGACGCGCAGATTCGCGCGCGCGGCAAACATTCCGATGCGCGAACCGTTGTGGGTGCCGTAGTG
>DASVAE010000078.1:0-36558 GCA_036376495.1 Candidatus Sulfotelmatobacter sp.
AAGATGTGGTCCACTGGCGGTGAGTTGACGAATCTGTTCGAAAATCATGAAGTCGTGATGGCTATGGGATGGCCGCTGAACACCGCGGACCTCAAAAAAGCAGGATTTCCCGCGGGAGAGACGATTCCGAAGGAAAATACAACCGGCTGGATCGATCACCTCATGATCACGGCCGCGAGTGAGAATAAAGAACTGGCGCACAAATTCCTGGAATATATGATCCAGGCTAAGACGCAAAAGCTGGTCACCGACAAAACCCATTATGTGCCCGCCAATCCGCAGTCCGCACGCTTTATGACGGCGGACGAAGTCAAAGCTCTTCACCTCGACGATGTGGAGGATTATCAGAAGAGGATCTACTTCTGGCAGAATGTCCCCCGGCGCGCCAAGTACACGGAAATTTGGAATGAGGTAAAAGCCGCGCAATAACAGGATTTCCAACGAACTGACCCGTTCATGGCCACCTTCAAAGATTCCTTGCGGACGCAGACTGCGGATATACAGGGCCCCGCAAACCCGCCTCTTCTTTGCATCCGGAATGTAGCCAAGAGCTTCGGGCGGAATCAGGTTTTGCGCAATGTGTCACTGGACGTCGCGGAAGGCGAATTCCTGACCATTCTGGGCGAGAGCGGATCAGGGAAGACCACCTTGCTCCGCATCATTGCGGGTTTCGAGACGGCAAGTTCGGGCGAGCTATGGATGGGATCGGAGCGTCTCGACCGGCAGCCACCGTATCGGCGCCCCGTAAACACCGTGTTCCAGCACTACGCGCTTTTTCCTCACCTGAGCGTCGAACAAAACGTCGCGTACGGGTTGCGAGTTGCCAAACGGCCCGAAGCGGAGACCCGTCAGCGCGTTACCGAAGCCCTGTCAATGGTCAAGATGACCGCACAGGCGACGGCGAAACCGTCGCGCATCAGCGGCGGACAGCAACAGCGTGTCGCGCTGGCTCGCGCGCTGGTCAATCGCCCTCGACTGCTCTTGCTTGACGAGCCTCTATCGGCGCTGGACGCAAATCTGCGCCGGCAAATGCAGGTGGAATTGAAATCCCTTCAGCGTGAGGTCGGAACCGCCTTCGTATTTGTCACCCACGATCAGGAAGAAGCCATGGTGATGTCGGACCGCATCGCGCTGCTGCGATCCGGAGAACTGGAGCAGGTCGCCACACCGCGCGAGATCTATTCTCGTCCTGCGACCGCTTATGTGGCCCAGTTCATCGGCCACACAAATCTGCTGAAGGGTGAAGTACAAGCCCGCACAGTCCATTGCGGAGCCCTGTGGTGGAGCACCGAATTGCCCGATGGTCCCGCGTTGTTTTCGTTGCGACCAGAACACATCAGGCCGGCGCAAGGCGCATCCACTCCTGCCGCCGTCCGGGTTCGCGGACACCTTCTGCATCAGGCATTCCACGGTGCGACCGAATTGATTCGCGTTGCCGCCGAAGGCGGAATGGTTCTTACCATGCGCGTGCCCAGCGGAAGCTCTCTCAACGATGATCTGGAAATAGAATTCTCCGCCGACGACGCCGTTGCAGTGCGTGAGTCTCCCGAGAGAATCTGATGTTTTCCCGCGCCTACAAGACGATCGTTACCGCCCCGCCGCTGGCATGGGTGACGATCTTTCTGATCGTGCCGTACGCCTTGATGTTTTGCTACAGCTTCTGGTCGGTCTCGTTGGGGCAAACGATCGTGCATTCCTGGAACCTGCAGAATTATCAGGAATTGCTCCGCAAACCCGTCTACTGGGAAACGCTGCTCCGTTCCATTTGGATCGCGGCGCGGGTCACTGTTTTTTCACTCGCACTCGGATATCCACTCGCTTACTTCCTATCCTTTTACGCAGGCAGACGCAAGGACCTGCTGTACCAACTGGTGATCATCCCGCTCTGGGTCAGTTATCTGGTGCGGGCCTATGCATGGAAAACGATTCTTGGCTCCGACGGAGTGCTGAATACTTTGCTGCAGTACGTGCATCTGACCAGCCACCCGCTTGAGTTCCTGCTTTACAGTCCATTTGCGGTGGTGCTCACGCTGACCCACATCTATACGCCATTCACCATTTTGCCGATCTATGCCGCGCTGGAACACATCCCGCGCAATCTGGTCGAGGCTTCCACGGATCTCGGCGCCACCCAGGCACAAACATTTTGGAAAGTCATTTTCCCATTGTCCATTCCGGGAGTTGTTGCAGGCGCAACATTCGCCTTCGTGCTGAGCCTCGGGGATTTTCTGGCTCCTCTGCTGCTCGGTGGCCCGAGCGGAATCATGATTTCCAATGTCGTCGTGAGCCTTTTTGGCGCGGCGTATAACTGGCCATTGGGTGCAGCCATATCGCTGGCTATGCTCGTGGTCGTGGTGAGCCTGCTGTTCCTCTCCGAAAAGCTGGAAAAGAGCTGGAGCTTTTCATGAGCGTCGGTCGCCCTCGTTCCCGCTGGCTGTCTGTCCAAGCACTCGCCGTATTTGCATTTCTCTATGTTCCGATTGCAGTCCTTATCCTTTACTCATTCAACCGCCAAGGCGTCGGAGGATTTCCTCCCCACCATCTCACTTTCGATTGGTACCGGATTCTCTTTGCCGACTATGCCATCTGGGACTCCGTGCTGAACAGCCTCCAAGTGGCCTTAGCGGCGATGGCAATCGCATTAGGGTTCGGTATTCCCGCCGCCCTTGCCCTTGATCGAGCGCAGTTTCCGGGCAAGGCATTGTTTCGCAGGCTCGTACTCCTGCCCTTGATCCTTCCCGGCATTATTACCGGCCTGTCCCTGCTCATGTTGTTCAACCTCGCCGGCAAAAGGCTCA
The DNA here is from genome assembly GCA_036376495.1 of Candidatus Sulfotelmatobacter sp. Lineage (GTDB taxonomy): Bacteria > Acidobacteriota > Terriglobia > Terriglobales > Acidobacteriaceae > Sulfotelmatobacter. Next base: position 2,799 of record DASVAE010000078.1, read on the forward strand.
GCCTGCTTACCATTGTTCTGGGACACGGAACGGCCCTGATCTCGGTGGCTACGACGGAAGTTTTCGCAGGACTGCAGAAACTTGATCGCGCGCAGGAAGAGGCGTCGCTCGATTTAGGTGCAACCTACTGGCAAACGTTCTGGCGCGTCACCATGCCCAATCTGAAGTTGTCCATCATCGGAGCGGCGCTGCTGATTTTCACCCTGTCAATGGATGAGATTGCCGTCAGCTTTTTCCTCATCGGACGTGAGAATACTCTGCCGCTGGAAATTTGGGCGAGATTGAGGCGCGGGATTACGCCTGAAATCAATGCTATCTCAACGATAATCTTTGCCTTTTCTCTGATCGCGATCGTCGTCTGGTACCGTTTGCGCGTACGGACTGAAGGCGGTGCGGAAATCGGGGCAGAATTGCTGGAAACCTCGGAGCCGCATTCATAAAAGCCTCAAGCCTACAACCCTTCGAAGCTTCCGGTCAGCCCGGAATGGAACGTCCTGGAGAAAAATCAGCACCGCAATGATCAACAAGCGCGCTCTGTTCTGTAGCATTTCTTGTGCAGAACTACGATCTTCCCGTTCGCGTCGAGCAATCCTCTAATTCTTCTCGCTCGCGCAGCTATCTCTATTTCGGGTTTCTTCTTGCCATGATCACAGCTTTTCATGTAGCCACTGTGCGCGATGGCCATTTCTGGGGCGACGACTTCGCCATGTACATCCATCATGCGCAGAACATCGTCGAAGGCCGCCCTTATGCCGAAACCGGCTACATCTACAATCCCGCTATTCCGGTGTATGGCCCGAGAATGTACCCGCCGGTTTTCCCGCTGCTACTCGCGCCTTTGTACAAGATATTCGGCCTGAGCTTGCTGCCAATGAAGTTGGAACAGGTATTCTTCATCATCTTGACCTTAGCGCTGGTCTTTATGCGGTGGCATTGCGAGTTGGGCACTGGATACTGTCTGGCGCTTGTAGCCATTCTCGGATTTAGTCCCGCGTTATGGTGGGCGAAAGAGAACATTCTTTCTGACTTGCCTTTCTTGTTCTTTTTCTATGCCGCTGTAGGTTTATTGCAATGGGCTCCAAGAGGCGAGAAACAATGCTGGACGCGGAGCTTGGCCTTGGGCGTTACGCTTTACCTTGTGATCGGAACGCGAACGGCCGGAATCACGTTAGTTCCCGGACTTCTCCTCTATGAATGGTTGCGGCACAAACGGATCAGTCGCCATACCGGTGTCGCCCTTGTGGTCTGTGCCATGGCTCTCATCGCACAAAACTGGTTTGTCGGAGCGGTGCCGGGCGGTTACATGGAGCAACTTGATTCAGTTACACCGAGAACTATTTTGCTGAACGCTATTCGGTACGCGCGGACTCTAGCCGGTTTTTGGGTCGGAGGAATCTCCGGTACGCTTTCTTTTTTCGTGATTGGGATGGCCGCGGGGCTGATATCCACAGGTTTGCTTTCCGAGCACCGCCGCGGAGTGGCAGCCGTCCATTGCTTACTCGCTCCCTATATGCTGTTGATGATCCTATGGCCTTTTGGCGCTGGAATTCGGTATGCGCTTCCCGTCATCCCCTGGATGGCTTTTCTGGTGTTGCGCGGCCTACGTGAACTCAGTGCCCGTTTTTGCCCACGCTACCACGCAATTGCGGCCTCGGCCTTTTTGCTGCTGCTCGCGGTTCCCATGATTCAAGCCTATCGCGCGACCGATTTCGGCCCCATTCGCCAGAGCACGGGTCTTCCCGAATTCAATGCACTCTGCGACGAAGTCCGCCGAACAACGAAACCTGAAGACATCTTCATCTACTACCGCGCACGGGCGCTTTCTCTATATGCCGGCCGACCTGCATCCAGCTACAATCAGCACGGCACGCAAGCAGAGTTTCGGGATTACGCGCGGTCCATACACGCCAAATATCTGATTACGACAACTGCCTTCAATGAGGATGGCGGCTTTTTGCTCCGATATGTGGCGGCGCATGCTGATAATCTCGATCTCACTTACGTAAATCCACACTTCCGCTTGTACCGCATTCGTACTCCTGCTGAGACTGCAGCGGCCTCGCTTTCCTACTGAGAATCCCCAGCGATCCCTCACGGCATAGTAAAGTGTTAGTCAGAGGAAATCAGAAAGGATTGCGATTGAGTTCAGGGATTCGCAACATCGCCATCATTGCGCACGTCGATCACGGCAAGACCACTCTGGTCGATGCCATGCTGCAGCAGAGCGGCACTTTTCGCTCCAACGAACACCATGTCGAACGTGTGATGGACTCCAACGAACTGGAGCGCGAACGCGGCATCACAATTCTGGCCAAGAACACAGCTATCTTCTACCACGATGTGAAGATCAATATCGTCGACACACCTGGGCACAGTGACTTCGGTGGCGAAGTTGAGCGCGCATTGAAGATGGTTGATGGCGTGATGTTGCTGGTAGACGCCAGCGAAGGCCCGCTGCCGCAGACGCGCTACGTCTTGAGCAAGGCGCTGGAAGCCAAGCTACCACCCATCGTCGTCATTAATAAGATTGACCGCTCCGACGCCCGCCCGCAAGAAGTGCTCAATGAAATCTACGATCTCTTCATCGACCTGGACGCCAAAGAAGAGCAGATCGATTTTCCAGTGCTTTACACCAATGCGAAAATTGGTACCGCGAGCACCGATATCCGGGGCGGCGGCGAAGACCTTCGGCCGCTTTTCGACGGCATCCTGAATACCATTCCTCCCGCAAAAGGCGACCCCAACGGCCCTTTGCAGATCCTGGTAGCGAACCTCGACTACAGCGACTATTTAGGGCGCCTGGCAATCGCACGCGTGTTCAATGGAAAGATGTTTACCGGCGAGGAAGTTGCCATTGCCAAGCTTGACGGTTCATTTCAGAAGACAAAGATCACTAAGCTCTTCTCCTTCTCTGGATTGAAGCGCACGGATATCACAGAAACTGAACTGGGCGACATCGTTGCGGTCGCCGGCGTGGAGGGCATCACGATTGGGGAAACGATTACGGATGTCGCGAATCCTGTTCCTCTGCCCCACATCGCCATCGACGAACCCACGATTGCCATGCTGTTCACGGTCAACACTTCCCCGTTCGCAGGAAAAGAGGGCAGCTATGTGACTTCCCGGAATCTGCGCGAGCGGCTGGAAAAAGAATTACTCACAAACGTCTCGCTACGGGTGGAAGACACCGGGACGACCGATTCATTCAAGGTGCTGGGGCGAGGAGAACTGCAGCTTTCCATCCTGATCGAGATGATGCGCCGCGAAGGCTATGAATTGATGGTAGGCAAGCCTGAGATCGTCACCAAGCGCATCAATGGCAAGCTGATGGAACCGGTGGAGCATCTCACCGTCGACGTGCCCGAGGAATTCGTCGGAGTGGTGATGGAGCAACTTGGGTCGCGTAAAGGTGAAGTCACCAACATGCACAATCACGGCTACGGGCGGGTGCGAATCGAGTTTCGTGTTCCCAGCCGCGGCCTCATCGGCTTGCGCAGTCAACTACTCACCGACACGCGCGGCACCATCGTGATGAACTCGCTTTTCGACGGCTACACCGAATGGCAAGGCGAAATCCCGCACCGGCTAACAGGGGCGCTGATCGCGGACCGCGCCGGACTCTCTACCGCCTATGCCTTATGGGGACTGCAGGAACGCGGTGAACTTTTCGTCGGTCCGGGAGTCGAATTGTACGAGGGCATGATCATCGGGGAGAACGCAAAAGACACGGATCTCGACGTGAATGCGGTCCGCGAGAAGAAACTGACGAATATGCGCGCCTCGACCGCGGACGAAGCCATCCGGCTGGTCCCATTCAAGCCGCTGAACCTGGAGCAGGCCATCGAATTCATAGCCGACGACGAGTTCGTTGAAATCACGCCCAAATCGCTACGTCTCCGAAAAAAAGTATTGCAGGCAAACAAGCGGAAGAAGAGCTCCTACGCGGCTGTCGAAGAGTGAAACCGTCCACCCCATTCAGGAACAAAAAGAAGCCCGATAAGTACACTCGGCTGCGAATGTTTCTCGTCCCCTGCAGCTGTGGGATGACCTTTGCCGTCGCAGAGAACTATGACCGGCAAGGAACGGCATGGAGTCGTTATATGATCTGTCCCGGATGCGGCAAGCGCCACGATCCGAAGACTCGCCTGCTGCAAATGGGATTCCATACTGAAGGTTATTGGTCAGTGGATGAGTGCTAGCTATTGGCAGCCGAGCAACTGTTTCGTCCCTCCCCTTCACTAAAGAACGAATGTCCAGCGCGATTCCAAGTTACGCACCCGGCCCTGTCCGTGTCGCTGTAATCGGGATGGGAAATGTTGGGTCTACGTTCGCGTATGCCCTGCTGCTCAGTGGCCTGGCGGCGGAGATCGTACTTATCGACAGCAACGTCAGCAAAGCTGAGGGCGAGGCAATGGACCTGAACCACACGGTCCCGTTCGCCCATCCCACGCGCATCTGGGCAGGCGAGTATAGTGATTGCGCCGGCGCTGCGGTCACCGTGCTGTCAGCAGGCGTGGGCCAGAGAAAAGGGCAGTCGCGCCTCGACTGCATTCAAGCGAATGCCAAAATCTGGCGCGACATCGTTCCAAAGATTGCGCAGCACAATCCGGATGGTATTCTTCTCGTCGCGACCAATCCGGTCGATGTTCTGACTTATGCCGCCCTGAAGCTCTCGCTCTTACCCAAGTCCCGGGTGATCGGCTCCGGAACAATCCTCGATACTTCGCGGTTCCGCTTTCTGCTCAGCCAGCACTTCGGCGTGGATGCACGCAGTATTCACGCGTTCATCATTGGTGAACACGGAGACAGCGAGGTTCCCGTCTGGTCGCTGGCTAATATCGCAGGCATGCGACTGCCCGATTATTGCCGCCTTCATGGAATTTCCTGCGACGAGGCGACTATGCGGAAGATTTTTGAAGCTACGCGGGACGCTGCTTACAGCATTATCCGACGCAAGGGCGCAACCTACTATGCTGTCGCGGCCGGGCTCATGCGTATCACCGAAACCATTCTTCGCCATCAGAATACCGTACTTTCCGTTTCCAGCTTGATCGATAACTACTACGGAATCGACGGCATATGCCTGAGCCTTCCCACCGTTCTCGATCGCGGGGGTGTGCGGCAAGTGCTTCGCCTCGAACTCGACAAAGAGGAGCAACGAAACTTGCGGCATTCCGCCGATATTCTGAAGCAGACAATCGCCAAGGTCGATTTACACTGATCGCCCATTCATCTTGACAGCCGGTTCCGAGAAACCTGCTATACTTCCGCCCGCATTCGACTGTTGCCAGCTCCGGTCTCGATTTCAGGAAGGCCTACCGACCTGCCAGTCCGCCGAAACGAGCTTGCATTCCGACAGCTCAATGCAGGGGCAGAACCCGTGAAAAACATCTTTGTCGGCAATCTCAGTTTCAACACAAATGAGGATGAACTCCGGCAGGCCTTCGAAGCTTACGGGCCAGTGGATCGTGTCAGCATCATGATGGATCGCGATACCGGACGTTCCCGTGGCTTCGGATTCGTGGAAATGACCAATAACGAAGACGGCGACAAAGCGATCGCGGCGCTTAACGGAAGCCAGGTGGGCGGCCGCACCATCAACGTCAATGAAGCACGTCCGAAAACGGAGCGCGGCGGTACCGGCGGTGGTGGTTTTGGCCGCGACCGCGGCGGCAAAGGCGGCGATAGAGGCGGCGGTCGACGCGATCGCTGGTAAGCCCAATTAACTCTGCTTCCCCTCGCATGCGTTCCCTTCTGCGTTGCTGCTCCTTTGCTCGCCCATGTAAACTGTATTCACCACGCGCCCGTAGCTCAGCTGGATAGAGCGGTTGCCTCCGGAGCAACAGGTCGGGAGTTCGAATCTCTCCGGGCGCACCACAATCCTTCCTCTTGGCAAATATTAGGATGGCAGCACGCTGGACACGCAGAGTCTCGGGCTTTCCCATGCGGACCTCTGTGTACCCCGTGGTAACTGTCCGATGAACAGCTACGACGAAAGCGGAGAACTGTGCTCCCTGAACCAATAACCTACGATGCCATCCTGATTGTCTCTTTCGGTGGTCCCGAATCGCGAGAAGATGTAATTCCATTTCTTGAAAACGTGCTCCGAGGCCGTAACATTCCGCGCGAACGCATGCTCGCCGTCGCCGAACACTACTATCATTTTGATGGCAAGAGCCCCATCAACCAGCAGACCCGCGAATTGATTGCCGCTCTGAAACGCGAACTCCAACAGCATGGCCCGAACCTTCCAATTTACTGGGGCAACCGAAACTGGCATCCCATGCTTGCCGACACCTTAAGGCAAATGAAACAGGACGGCATCCGGCGCGCCCTGGCTTTTGTCACCTCGGCATACAGCTCGTATTCCGGATGCCGCCAATATCGCGAAGACATCATGCGCGCCCAGTCGGAAATCGGCGATGGTGCTCCTGCAATCGACAAGATCAGAGCCTTTTTTAATCATCCTGGGTTTATCGAAGCTACTGAAGACAGGCTCCGGGAGGCCCTGCGCGAACTTCCGGCAAACGCTCAGGACGTGCAGATTGTTTACGTCGCGCACGGTGTGCCTCTCTCCATGGCCAACACTTCGGACTACGTTCAGCAACTACAGGAAGTGCGACGTTTAGTTTCGGGTCGTCTCGAAACGTCGAATGATGCGCTGGCATATCAAAGCCGCAGCGGACCTCCCGGACAGCCCTGGTTAGAGCCGGACATTCTGGATCACATCCGCGAGGTGGAGCAGAAGAATCTCGCCACGGCTCTCGTGGTCGCGCCCATCAGTTTCATCTCAGACCACATGGAAGTTTTGTACGATCTCGATATCGAAGCGCGGCAGCTGTGCGATTCGCTGTCTCTGCCCATGGCGAGGGCGAAAACCGTGGGCGTACATTCCAAGTTTATCGCGATGATTCGTGAACTGATTCTTGAACGCACCGACGGCGCGGAGCGTCGAGCGTTGGGCTCACTTGGATCCCGCCCGGATACTTGTGCCGACGATTGTTGCCCCGCGCCCATGCGGCCGATCCGGCCACAAATACCAGGTTAATTAGAAATGTGGGACGGTGTGCGGCTTGGAGTTCTCGAAGTCGGTAGCTTTCGGCCTGCCCTCCACCCGGTGCATCGTTTCCAAAATCGTCTTGACTACGGGCTCATTGCCCACGGCTGTATTCAGCATCATGTGATACAGCGAGCGGGTGGGCCAGTCGGCGTTGAAATAGTGCTTCACGTACGCAATCCGTTCGCGATCGACGAAGTCCACCATTTCTTCGGCTTCCTCTTGCGAGTGCCCATCCGCGATCGTGCGCCGAATTTTCTCTGCTCTGGGCGCATAGAGAAATATGTGGAAGGCATCTGGATTGTCCCGCAGGAAGTAAGGCGCTCCGCGCCCGACGATCACCGCATTTCCCTCCTGTGCGATGCGGTTCATGATGTCCTGCATCATGGCAACCATGCGGTCCGTGTCAAAAATCTGACTGCCCAGTGGAGTGCTGCGCTCGTAGCTTCCGCGCCAGAACACTTTGGCAAGCCGGTGCAGGCGGCTGTCCATACGCTCGTCGCAGCGCAGAACAGCGGAAGGATCTACTTTCGCGATGCGGGCAATTTCTTCGGTAAGTAGGTGGTCCCAAAGCTTCCACCCGAGTTGTTCGGCCAGCGAAGCGGCGATTGCCGCGGCGCCGGAGCCATACTCGCGCTCGAGAGTAATGAGGCGAAACATGGGTTGTTAGTGTACTGCCATTCCGCCGCCACCCTTTGTCTTTTTTATCAAGAATACGGCAGGGATCATCAGCATGATGGCAACCCCCAGAAACCAGAAGCAGTCGATGTACGACAGCATGGTCGCCTGGCGCTGTACTGTACTTTGGAGTAAGGCATAGGCCTGTTGGGTTGCTCCCGCGGCGCTGTTGCCATGGGCCCTCAGCGCCTGTGAGGCTCCGTTGATCATCCGCGACAACGCCGGATTGGCCTGGCTGAGGTTGCTCGCCAGATGGGTAAGGTGCACCTGGGCACGCCGGTCCAGCATGGTCGTCACAACCGAGATTCCCACGCTGCCGCCAATATTGCGCGCAAGGTTCATCAGGCCGGAAGCGGCATTGTTCTTGTCACGAGGAAGAAAAGCGTAGGCTGCGGTATTGATGGGCACGAATAGGAAAGCCATTCCAATCGCCTGTAGCAAACGCGCCGTGGCAACCGTCCTGAAGTCGATCTGAAGATTGAATCGCGTCATGTAAAACAGCGAGGCGGAGAGCACGACCAGGCCAAACACTAATAGCCATCGCGGCGCGTAGCGCGATAGTAAGAACCCGACCACGGGCAGCAGCAGCATGATCGTGAATCCGCCCGGCATGAGGGCGAGCCCTGATTGTTGCGCTGTATACCCCAGCATCGTCTGCATGAACAGCGGCAGCAGCAACGTGCTGCCGAGCAATGCGAATCCGAGCATGAACATCAGCAGATTCGAGACGCCGAACGTGCGATCGCGGAACAGATGCAAGTCGACAATGGGATCCTTCTGTTTCCATTCCCAGAAGATGACAAACATCAGCGATGCCGCGGCGATCGTCGCCAGCACCACAATCATGTGGGATTCAAACCAGTCCTCGCGCTGCCCCTTATCAAGCACAACCTGCAGCGTGCCCAAGCCCAGAGCGACGAAGCCCAAGCCCACATAATCAATATGCGTCTCGCGGATTTTTCGTCTGCGCAAGTACGGTGGATCCTGAATCAGCCTCGAGGTAAGCAGGATCGACAGGATGCCCACCGGAATGTTGATAAAGAAAATCCAGCGCCAAGTGAAATTGTCGGTAATCCATCCGCCAAGCGTGGGGCCGATTGCCGGAGCGGTAACCACCGCCACTCCATAGACGGCGAATGCCATGCCTCGCTTTGCCGGTGGAAAGGTATCGGCCAAAATAGCCTGCTCGCTGGGCTGCAGGCCGCCTCCGCCGACACCTTGCAGAACGCGGCAAATGATAAGAATGGTTAGATTCGGGGCCAGACCACAAAGAAAAGAGCTGATCGTGAACAAGGCCACACAGCCCATGTAGAAGTTCTTGCGGCCAACGATGGATGACAACCAGCCACTCAATGGAAGAACTATGGCGTTAGAAACCAGGTAAGAAGTCAGAACCCAGGTGCTTTCGTCCTGCCCTGCCGACAGGCCGCCGGCGATGTGCGGCAGCGCCACATTTGCGATGGAAGTATCCAGCACTTCCATGAACGTGGCGAGCGTCACGGCCAGCGCGATTACCCAGGGATTCACGGCCGGTCGCCAGGCATCAGCCTGGTCGAACGTGGTGCTGGCAACGCCCATCAGCGAATTTGAACCTTTGGAGTGACCGACATGCCCGGACGCAACTGGTGATCCTTGTTGGATCCCGGATCAAAATCGATTTTTACCGGTATCCGCTGCACCACTTTCACATAGTTCCCGGTCGCGTTCTCTGGCGGCAGCAGGCTAAAGCGCGCGCCGCTGGCACCAGCGATGCTATCCACTCTGCCGTAATATTTGCGCCCGTTCGCGTCGACATCGATAACGACACGCTGCCCGGCCTTCATATCTCGAAGCTGCGTTTCTTTGAAATTGGCCGTAACCCAGATGTCGTCCAAGTTGATCACCTTCATGAGTTCCTGGCCGGGAGCCACGTTCTGGCCGACCTCCACGGTTCTGTCACTCACGATTCCACTCACAGGAGCCACGACCTTGGTGTACTGCAAGTTGAGCTGCGCCTGGTCTAGGTTGGCTTTCATTCGCTGCACTTCCGCTACGGCGGAGGCCGCCCGCGCTCGCGTGACCTGCATCTGCCTCGGCGCAGTGCGCGCAGTCGCCCAATTCGATTGCGCCTGCACCAGTTTGCCCTGCGCCTGCGTCACCTGCTGTTGGGAAGCATCTACAGTCGCCCTGGCTGCTTCCACCCCGGCGGAGCTGGCTTGGGCAGCCGCTACCGCCTGATCGAATTGCTGTTGTGAGATCTCCTGCTTGGAGATGAGTTGCTTATAACGTCCAAGATCATTCTGCGCTTTCACGTCGTTAGCCTCGGCCTGCTGCAACTGTGCCTTGGCGGCTTGGTACTGGTGAAGCGCAACTTCGATCCCGGCACGAGCGCTGTTCACATCGGCCTCCGTCGCCGATACCTGACCGCTCGTGCTGATCGAGGTGATAGGAACATTGACGCCCGCGGCCAGTGCTGCTGCTCGCGCATCGGCATAGTCAGCTTTGGCTTTATCGTAAGCGAGTTGGTAATCCGCGGGGTCAATCTCGACCAGCACCGCTCCCGCCGCGACATACTGGTTGTCTTGCACGTTGAGCTTGATCACATGGCCGGAGACGCGCGCGCTCACGGAGTTGATGTGCCCGTCAATCTGGGCGTCGTCGGTCGATTCGTAACTCGTAAAGTACCGATAGGCAAAGAAGCCAATCACCAGCAACACGATAATGGCAATCACGATTGCGATTCGGAAGCCGGAGCTCTTCGCGCGCGAAGGCCGGGTATGGTAATCCCTCTCAGTCGCGGGCAACGGCTTACTGCTGCGCTCCTGGCTCTCAGTCGTCGTGTCGTTGGCTGAGCCTTGCCCGCGAGGACTCTGCGTTGTGGGCTCCATATTTATCGAATGCCTTTCAGATAACGTTTCACACCCTGCTCGGCGTCGCCGATCGAGTAAGCAAGTTCGACTTTCGCCAGATTATGAGCATAGAGACTTTGAATATAGGAATCGTGGGCGGCGGCAACCGCTTCTTGCGCCTGCACGACTTCCAGGTTGTCTGCCACCCCGGCACTAAACCGATCCTGCGACTGGGCGAGCGCTTGCTCCGCCAGATCGACCGAACTCCGTGCCACTTCCACCTGCTCCGCAGCTGCATTCAGATCGAGAAGCGCAGCCCTAACCTCGTAATCGATCCGGCCACGCAGGTCTCCCAGTTGCGAACGCGCTTGCTTCAGTTGCGCATCCGCTTCGAGAAGGTCGGCATGAACCCGGTTGCCGGCGAAGATAGGAATATTCACTCCACCTATGACCTGCCAAGTCCCATTCGAATGTGCGGGAGTGACGCCGATGTCCCCATAATTGGCGTTCAGATCGACGGTAGGATAGTGGCCAGCCTGCGCCCCCTTTTTGGATAGTTCTGCAGCACGGACCTGCGCCAGAGCTCCCTGATAATCCGCCCGGTCCTGGTAAGCATGCTGCAGGTACGCTTCCAGCGGCAACGGAGATAATGCTTCATAAGGCGCCTTTTCCGTCAGAACGAAGCGCTGCCCGGGTGGAAGTCCGATGACACGCGCCACGCTCAAATTCGATTTGTCCGACTGATTCCGTGCCTGAATGAGTTGCTGCTGGCGAGCTTGCAGTTCCACTTGTGCGCGCAAAGCATCGATTGCAGGCGTGAGCCCAGCCTTTTGCTGATCGGAAGCTTTGTTAGCGAGCGCCTGAGCACTCGTAACCTGCGCTTCCACAGCTTCGACCCGAGCCGCGGCCGCAATAGATTGCAGATACGAATTGCCGACGGCCAGCACGACTAGTTCGCGAGCATCTTTGAGATTGAACTGGGCGACTTTCAAGCGCTCCGATGCGGCCCGCATAGTGTCCCAGGATTTCATGCTGAACAGAGACTGCGACAGGCTCGCCCGCAGATCGAAGTAGTTGAACGGTCCTAAGACCCGCGGAAGTGGGGCGTGAAAGACACTGGGTTTCAGTCCCAGTGCAGCAAGACTCTCCGTTTGAACCGCCTCTTGGGCCCGCGCTCCAATATTCGGCAGCAGTTCGGCCAGTTGCTTCCACCGCTCGCCGCGCGCAGCCTCCTGCTGATCTCCCGCGAGCAGCAGTCCCAGGTTGTTCCTCAGCCCACGATCAATCGCATCTTTGAAATCAATCTGGAGAATCTCAGAAGTCGCATTTCCTTCCGGAGCGCTCCCCTGAAATGGACTTTGTGAGCCGGGCAGAGAGATGCTCGGGGTGGTACCGCCAGCCGATTGGCCTGGCGCCTGCACAACGGACCAATACAAAAAAAGACAGCAAATGGCAGTCGGAAGGACTTTCAATGAACCTTGCATGCTTTTTCTTGGGGGAGTTCGGCAGCAAACCGCAGGCGGCGACGAACCCTTATTTCCGTCCTATAGCATAACCCGACAGATTCGATTCATTTTCTATACTTTACGATGCAAACGATTCTCTCAGTCTCATCGTAAATGCCCCCTCCAAGTTTCTCGCGATACAGGCCCGCCTTTCGTTCGAATGCTGTCGGCCTAACTACCCGAGGTTCAATGCCTTCAGTGCATTGCCTACGTGCTGAGGGCTGGCTAATCTGGTGCCTGAGTCATGGAGAGAATGAGATGGGCAGGGGTGTCACAGTTTTGCTTACCGTCGCAATGATCTTAACGGCCAGTCTGGCTGGCGCTCAGGATAACTCTGCTTCTACTCCATCAGATCGCAAGGTCGCAACCCGAGTCGCACCGGTGTACCCCGAACTGGCGAAAAAGATGCACATCCATGGCGTCGTTCGCGTGGAAGCCATTGTCCGGCCGAATGGCAGCGTCAAGAACACGCGAGTTCTGGGCGGAAGTCCGGTCTTAGTCGACGCCGCGGCCGATGCCGTTGCAAAGTGGAAATTCGTAGCTTCCCAGGGCGAAACCACCGAAGTCGTCCAACTCGTATTCAATGCTGAGTAGCCCTGCAACTTTCTCGAATCGACCGCGCTGCAGAGTTGTCAACAACTTGGAAGCTATCCCCCTAGCGCTCACCTCCCGGTGACTTAGGTCATCTTGATGCCTGGTAACCGGTGGTTCAAGCTAAGTGAGCCATTATCTCAACTAGGAACGGTGCATGAGCGCGGCAATCGGAACTGACTGGACCAAGATACTTGCTGACCCGGATCTCGTAAGGCATGTCGGCAAACTGCTGCAGACCTACCGCGAAGCTCCCGCCGAAAAACGCGAAGAAGCCCTGGTCGCCGCCATGCGCGAGATTAAATCCACGCAGCCGGCCCCAGTTGCCGGGGTGCAAAGGATTGATGAGCCCCTCCCAGCGCCCGTATCGCCAACACCTCCCTATGAACCAGATCTGTTCAGCACCAACTGGAGCAGCGATCGGCGTCGCCATCCTCGAATCAAGTGCTTCGTGGCCGTCGAGCTTCGAGTGGATAATTCCTCCGCTCCGATCTGGGGGAATCTCTCCAACACCAGCGCCGGAGGCTGCCTGGTGGAAGCAGCGAGCGGCGTTAGACCCGGGGCAGAGGTTGAAATCGGCCTATGGCTCCCCAACGGGAAGATCTGGGTCAAGGGTTTCGCCTTGAACGGCATCGTCACTCGCAGCGGTCCGACTACTGGCGTCCGAGTTCGTTTCGGCAGCATGTCGCCCGCTGAGCGCGAAAACCTCCGGCAATTCCTCAAGTTCGTGCAGGAAGCTACCCGCGCATCCAAAAGTGAAACTAGTTACATTCAGATGCTGAAGTAGAGTATTTAGCCGATTCCCACCCTTTTCCGATCTCATTAGTTCAGACAACCACGGAACTTGATACACTTCTGCGTGTTGCACCCTTTCAATGACCGCAAACTCTAATCATTTGTAGGCCATCCCATATGGCAGAAATCTCAGGTCGAAGGAGCGGCGTCGCATGGTAGCCAGTGATCAGGTCTTAGTAACAGGAAAGCAACTGGATACGCTGTGCATCAACACCATCCGCACTCTGGCGATCGACGCCGTGCAGCAGGCAAACTCCGGACATCCTGGTGCCCCCATGGGACTGGCCCCGGCGACCTACTGCTTGTGGCAGCAGTTCTTGCGTTATGACCCTGCCGATCCCACCTGGCTCAATCGAGATCGCTTCGTTCTCTCCAATGGTCACGCTTCCATGCTGCTCTACGCCATGCTGCACCTTGCCGAAGTTCGGCAAGTAGATGAGGACGGGAAGCTCACAAAGGAGCTCTCCGTTTCCATGGACGACATAAAGCACTTCCGCCAACTCGGCAGCCGCACTCCCGGTCATCCGGAATCGCACATCACAACTGGAGTGGAAGTCACCACCGGGCCTCTGGGACAAGGCGTCGGCAACAGCGTTGGCATGGCAATCGCTGGAAAATGGCAGGCAGCTAACTTCAACCAGCCCGGCTTCGAGATTTTCAACTTCAACATTTATGCCATGTGCTCCGATGGCGACCTAATGGAAGGAATCGGCGGAGAAGCCGCTTCTCTCGCGGGCCATCTAAAGCTTTCGAATCTCTGCTGGATTTACGACCACAACTCGGTGACTCTGGATGGGCCCGCCGACTGGTCGTTCAGTGAAGACGTTGCCACGCGCTTCGTTGGCTACCAGTGGAACGTTACTCGTGTAAGTGATGCCAATGATTTGGACATGATCGCGCGGGCTTTTGAGACGTTCCAGAAAACGACCGATCGCCCTACTTTAATAATTCTCGACAGCCATATTGGTTACGGATCGCCGCATAAACAGGATTCCAATTCCTCTCATGGCGAGCCGCTTGGAGAGGACGAAGTAAAGCTCGTGAAGAAGTTCTATGGTTGGCCGGCAGACGCCAAGTTCCTGGTTCCTGACGGTGTGCGTGAGCATTTCCGCGATACCATCGGCAAGCGCGGACGTGATTTACGAGTGCAGTGGTCCCAGTCTTTCGCGGATTACTCAAACAAATTCCCCGAACTATCCGAGCGGCTAAGGCATATGCAGCATCATGAGCTTCCCGCAGGCTGGGACAAAAATATCCCCAGCTTCCCTGCTGATGCAAAAGGCGTGGCTACACGCGAGAGCTCAGGGAAAGTGCTGAACGCCTTTGCCCAAAACATTCCTTGGCTCATCGGAGGATCGGCGGACCTCGCAACCTCGAACAAGACGACGCTGAAATTCGAAGGCGCCGGTGACTTCAAGGCCGGCAATTATGCTGGACGCAACCTCCACTTCGGAGTTCGAGAGCACGTCATGGGTGCCAGTGTGAATGGAATGACGCTGTCCAGCATCCGCGCCTATGGGGCGACCTTCTTCAATTTCAGCGATTACATGCGCCCCAGCATGCGACTGGCCGCTTTGATGCAGATTCCCTCAATCTTCGTATTCACGCACGATTCCATCGGCCTGGGAGAGGATGGGCCGACGCACCAACCGATCGAGCAACTTGCATCCCTTCGCGCCATGCCGAACATGATTGTCCTGCGTCCGGGCGACGCCAACGAAGTCGTGGAAGCCTGGAGAGTGATCCTGCAACTCCAGGAATCGCCCGCCACCCTGGTGTTGTCTCGTCAGGCCATGCCCACTCTCGACCGCTCCAAATACTCGCCCGCCTCCGGAGTCGCCAAAGGAGCCTATGTTCTGGCTGACGCGCCCGGCGGAAAACCAGACGTGATCCTGATGGGCACCGGCAGTGAGCTGACGCTCTGTGTAAGCGCCTACGAGAAACTCGCAGCCGAAGGAATTCACGCGCGTGTGGTCAGCATGCCTTCTTGGGAACTTTTCGACAAGCAGGACGCGACCTACAAAGATTCTGTGCTCCCGCCCAGTGTGACGGCACGGGTTTCGGTCGAAATGGCGGCCACATTCGGCTGGGAGCGGTACACCGGCACCAAAGGACGAAATATTGGAATGCACCGCTTTGGCGCTTCAGCCCCGATCAAAGATCTTCTGAAATACTTTGGATTCACCGTGGACCATGTCGTCGCCGAGGCCCGCGCGGTGCTGGGGAGACTAAGTTAGGCCCTTTCGTCAACGAGAATCATCCAACAGGCAAGGAGACATCATGCAACCCACAGGCGTTCTGGAAAAATCAAAAGCCACCAAAAATCCGCTTCAACAGTTGTTAGATTACGGCCAGTCCATGTGGCTCGACTACATCCGTCGCGATCTGTTTACCAGCGGCAAGCTGAAGCAGATGATCGCAGAGGACGGATTGCGGGGCATGACGTCGAATCCTGCCATTTTCGAAAAGGCGATTGCCGACAGTTCTTTGTACGACGACCTGCTGAAGGCGCTCGCGTCGCGCAAGGATCTTGATGCCACCGGGCGTTTCGAGCAACTCGCCATTCGCGACATTCAGGATGCTGCCGACGTCCTCCGCCCTGTCTACGAGCAATCAAATTTCCGCGACGGCTATGTCAGTCTGGAAGTGTCTCCCTATCTAGCCCTGAAGACGAAAGACACTATGGATGAAGCTCGGCGTCTCTGGAAGGCGGTCAACCGAGACAACGTCATGATCAAGGTGCCCGGCACAGCTGAAGGCCTTCCTGCAATTCGGCAACTGATCAGCGAAGGCATCAACATCAACATCACCTTGCTGTTCGCGCAGGAAGTTTATGAGAAGGTTGCCGAATCTTATGTCGCTGGACTTGAGGATCTTGCCAAGCGCGGCGGGAATCTTAAGAAGATGGCGAGCGTCGCCAGTTTCTTCATCAGCCGCATCGACACGTTGATCGACTCCATGCTGAACGATCGACTGAAGAAGACCACTGATGCGAGCCAGCAGGGGCTGCTTTCCGGTCTGCTCGGCAAAGTGGCCATCGCGAACGGCAAGCTCACATACCAACGCTATCAGCGCATCTTCAGCGGACCTCGCTGGGAATCTCTCGCCGCGAAAGGCGCACAGACTCAGCGCGTGCTCTGGGCCAGCACGAGTACAAAAAATCCGAAATACCGCGACGTCATCTACGTGGAGGAATTGATCGGTCCCGACACGGTAAACACCATGCCTCCCGCGACTATCGATGCTTTCCGTGATCACGGACAGCTGCGCAATAGTCTCACCGAAGACGTTGCCGGCGCTCAGAAGGTTATGAACGATCTTGCGCGTGCAGGCATTTCCATCAAGGAAGTCACGGACAAGCTCACCGAGGATGGCGTTAAGCTCTTCGCCGATGCGTTCGACAAGTTGCTCGCGGCGGTTGAAAAGAACACGCAGTCCAAAGCCTGAAAGTAAGAGGAACGATCTGTGAGCCGACTGAAGACTTCGCTGCCCGAATCGCTGGCTGCAACGGTGAAATCGACCATCGCCGACTGGGAATCGAGCGGCAAGATGAAGCGCCTGTGGAATCGCGATGCCAGCCTTTGGACCGGAAGTGACGAATCCAACTGGCTGGGTTGGCTCGATATCGTAGAGGAGCAGTCCGCACAGCAGGAGCATCTGCAGAAGTTCGCCAAAGAAGTCCAGACGCGCGGTTTCGAACATATCCTGCTGCTGGGCATGGGTGGCTCCAGCCTCTGCCCCGAAGTTCTGCGGATGACGTTTGGCCACATTCCCCACTTTCCCGTGCTGCATGTGCTCGACTCAACGGATCCGGCGCAGGTCAAAGCGTTCGAACACCAGATCGACATCGCTAAGACACTGTTCGTCGTGTCGAGTAAGTCCGGCAGCACACTGGAACCCAACATCTTCAAGCTGTATTTTTTCGAGCGGACAAAGCAAACTCTTGGCGCCCAGAAAGCAGGCGGACACTTCATCGCAATCACCGATCCAGGTTCGAAAATGCAGCAGGTCGCTGAAGGCGATAAGTTCCTGCACGTGTTCTTCGGACGGCCCAGCATTGGGGGCCGTTATTCCGCTCTATCGAACTTTGGCATGATCCCTGCCGCGGCCATCGGGCTGGATACCCGGAAGTTTATCTCCCGTGCTGCCGAGATGGTTCGCGCCTGCGGACCGAGCGCCCCCGTGCCTGAAAATCCAGGAGCCGCGCTGGGAATTATTCTGGGAGCAGCGGCCAATGCCGGTCGCGACAAAGTCACCATGATCACTTCGCCGGGCATCTCTGATCTGGGTGCCTGGTTGGAACAACTGCTCGCCGAATCCACCGGCAAACTTGGCAAGGGTATTATTCCCGTCGATCGCGAGCGACTCGGCTCTCCCGAGGTTTACGGCGATGATCGTCTGTTTGCTTATCTCCGGGTGGAAAACGATGCCCACACCGATCAGGACGCCAAGCTAGATGCCTTGGAGAAAGCCGGCCAACCTGTAGTCCGCATCACCATGCAGGATACTTACGACTTGGGTGCCGAGTTTTTCCGCTGGGAGATCGCTACTGCGGTAGCAGGCGCCATCATCGGGATCAATGCCTTCAACCAGCCCGATGTGGAAGCCAGCAAGCTTGCGACTCGTTCCCTTACCTCTGAATACGAGAAGACGGGCTCGCTTCCCTCGGAAACGGCGTTCTTCGAAGATTCCGGAATCAAGCTATTCAGCGATGAGAAGAACGCTGCAGAATTGACCAAGGCAGCAAGTGGCAAGTCTCTAGCCGGCTATCTCAAGGCTCACCTGTCTCGAATCAAAGCGGGAGATTATTTCGCAGTTCTAGCCTACATTCAGATGAATGCTGAGCACGAACAAGCGTTGCAGGAGATGCGCCATGCCGTGCGCGATAACAAACACGTTGCGACCTGCCTCGGCTTTGGGCCTCGTTTTCTCCATTCGACAGGTCAAGCTTACAAAGGCGGTCCTAATACGGGAGTTTTCCTGCAGATCACTTGCGACGATTCGGTGCAGCTCCCGGTGCCCGGCCAGAAATACACATTCGGAATCGTGAAGGCAGCGCAGGCGCGCGGCGATTTCCAGGTTCTGGCGGAGCGAGGCCGGCGCGCTTTGCGCGTGCACCTCGCGGGCGACCTCAAAGCTGGATTGACGAGCCTGCAGAGCGCGGTGAAGACAGCTCTCTAGCTCCTCCTGCGTAGTCGAAGTAGGCGCGGCGGTTTTGCTACACGCTTTTTCAGCAATCAGCATCAGAAATTCAACCAGAGTTCTGCCCTCGCAAGGAGCCGGCATGCAATTAGGAATGGTGGGGCTGGGCCGCATGGGAGCAAACATGACGCGGCGGCTCATAAGAAACGGACATTCGCTGGTAGTCTCCGATCTCAGTGCGGACGCGGTAAACAAGCTGGGCAGCGAAGGCGCCACAGGATCATCGTCGCTCGAAGACCTAGTCGCAAAGCTGACGCCTCCTCGCGCCGTGTGGATCATGGTTCCGGCCGGTGGCCCTACCGAGGCCACAGTCCAGAAACTGGCGCAACACCTCCAGGCTGGCGACGCCATCGTCGATGGCGGCAACTCGTATTTCAAAGATGACGTTCGCCGAGCCAACGAACTCAAAAGCAAAGGCATTCACTATATCGATGTGGGGACCAGCGGCGGAGTGTGGGGCCTGGAGCGTGGCTACTGCATGATGATCGGTGGTCCGAACGAAGCCGTACAGCGACTCGATCCTATCTTCAAAACCTTAGCTCCCGGCAAAGGCGACATCCAACGCACGCCTGGACGTGAAAGGCTCGGCGGTACATCCGAAGAGGGCTACATGCACTGCGGGCCCTCGGGCGCGGGCCATTTCGTTAAGATGGTGCACAATGGCATCGAGTACGGCATCATGCAGGCCTACGCAGAAGGTTTCGACATTTTCAAAAACGCGACCAGCAAGGAACTGCCCGAAGATATTCGCTACGATTTGAATCTGCCGGACATCGCCGAAGTGTGGCGTCGCGGCAGCGTGATTAGTTCCTGGTTACTCGACCTGACGGCCATGGCGCTGGCGGAAAATCCGACCCTATCCGAATACGAAGGCTTCGTACAGGATTCCGGCGAAGGCCGCTGGACCATCCAGGCAGCCCTTGAGGAAGCGGTTCCGGCTGATGTGCTAAGCGCGGCGCTCTACGTTCGCTTCCGCTCCCGCCAGCAGCACACCTTCGCGGAAAAGATGCTCTCGGCGATGCGGCAGAAATTTGGCGGTCACGTCGAGGCAGACCCGGCACACAAGAAGAAACCGGCTTAACGTCTCTCAGGAGTTTGGATGGCTCAGACAACGGAAGAACCCAAAGCGACAACGCCTCCGCCCAGGATCGGCAAGCAGGGAGACCCTTGCATCATGGTGATCTTCGGCGCAGCTGGCGACCTCACCGGGCGCCTGCTCATCCCTGCTCTTTATAACCTCGCTCGTGCCGGGCTGCTCTCCAAAGAATTTGCTGTTCTCGGCGTAGCCCGTACCCAGCTGAGCGATGAGGAATTCCGCAAGCGAGTTTACGAGGACATAAAAACCTACTGCGGAGAGTGCGTCGACAGCGATGTCTGGGACTGGTTCACCAGCCGCTTCTTTTATCTGCCCGGCGATTTTAACGATAAAGGACTCTACGCCAAACTCAAGCAGTCCCTCAGCAAGATCGATCAGGAACATTCCACCCATCAGAACTTTTTCTTTTACATGGCCGTCGCCCCCAAATACTTCGGCCCCGTCGTAGAGCAGATTGCCGCGAATGGCCTCATGGACCAGAACGATGGACATTGGCGGCGCGTGGTCATCGAAAAGCCTTTCGGGCACGACCTGGAATCAGCGAAGGCCCTGAATCAGCAATTACTCAAGCTGGCCGACGAGAAACAGATCTACCGCATTGATCACTACCTGGGCAAAGAGACCGTGCAAAATATCATGGCCTTTCGCTTTGCCAATGGCATCTTCGAGCCGGTTTGGAATCGCCGCTACATCGATCACGTGCAGATTTCGGTGGCTGAGACCGTCGGGGTCGAAGGCCGGGGCAGCTATTTTGATCAGGCCGGAACGTTGCGCGACATGGTGCCCAATCACATCATGCAGCTCATCAGCCTGACTGCCATGGAACCGCCGATTTCTTTCGACGCGAATGCCGTGCGCGACGAGCAGGCCAAGATTTTGCATGCGATTCAGCCCATGTCCGACGAAGAGGTGCTAAGTCGCACAGTACGAGGACAGTACGCGGAGGGCACCGAAGACGGTAAACGCGTGGGTGCCTACCGCTCGGAGCCGGATGTTCCCCCTGATTCCCGCACAGAAACGTTCGTCGCCATGAAGCTTTCCATCGACAACTGGCGATGGGCCGACGTTCCCTTCTTCCTGCGTACCGGCAAGCGCATGCCGGTGCGCAACACTCATATCGTGATACAGTTCCGACGTGCGCCTTTTGTGCTCTTCCGCGATACGCCGGTAGAGCACTTGATGCCCAACCAGTTGGTCTTGCACATTCAGCCGGAAGAAGGCATCTCGCTGCAGTTCGCGGCCAAGGTTCCCGGCCCGGTGATGCGGCTGGGCACGGTGGACATGAACTTCGAATATCAGGAATATTTTGGCAAGCAGCCCAGCACCGGATACGAACGCCTGCTGCATGACTGCATGATCGGCGACCAGACCCTGTTTCAGCGCGCCGACATGGTTGAGGCTGGATGGTCCGTGGTAAATCCCGTCCTCGATCTGTGGCACGCGCTTCCCCCTCGCAATTTCCCCAACTATGCGTCGGGAACCTGGGGGCCGAAAGAAGCCGAGGAACTGCTGGAGCGCGATGGCCGTCGTTGGAGGAATTTCGAAAAATGATTCTGGCTGGCGATATTGGTGGAACCAATGCCAGACTGGCTTACTTTGAACCCCAGAATGGGCACTTCAAGTTAGTTTCCGAACGCGTTTTTCCCAGCCGCGAACACAGCGAACTGGGTGAAATCGTCTGCCGGTTCCTCGATGATTCCGTCGCCCGTCCGCAGGCCGCCTGCTTCGGCATCGCGGGTCCGGTACGCAATGGCCGCGTCGAGACTTCGAACCTGCCCTGGGTCATCGAACAGTCGCGACTGGCCCAGCAAATTCATCTTCCTTCCACTCTGCTGATCAATGATCTCGAGGCCAGCGCCTGGGGTATTGGCGCCCTGTCGAAAGGCGATCTCGTTATGCTGAACCGGGGCGGCGGCACCATTGCCGGCAATCAGGCCGTGATCGCACCCGGCACCGGCCTGGGCGAAGCCGGTTTATTTTGGGATGGAACCCGTCATCTGGTCTTCGCCTGCGAGGGCGGCCACACCGATTTCGCCCCTCAGGGGGATCTCCAGATCGAATTGCTGCGGTTTCTGAGACTGCGCTTTGGGCATGTCAGCTACGAACGGATCCTTTCCGGTCCCGGCCTGGTCAGCGTCTACGAGTTTCTTCGCGAGACCGAGGGGGGCAAAGAGTCGGACGAGTTGGCTTCGGCTATGCGCACCGGCGATCCCGCAGCCGCAATTTCGCAGGCTGCGCTGGCCGGCACCGACGCCCTCGCCGAGAAGTCTCTCGATTTGTGGGTTACCGTCTATGGAGCCGAAGCCGCGAACCTGGCTTTGAAGACCATGGCTACAGGGGGAATTTTCCTGGCCGGCGGCATCTCCCCCAAAATTCTTCCCAAACTCGAGGGGTCGCTCTTCCTGCAGGCCTTCCTCGAAAAGGGGCGCATGCGGAGCCTCGTCGAGTCCATGCCGGTGCACGTTGTGACCAACGAAAAGGCAGGTCTCCTCGGCGCCGCTCGTTGCGCCGCCGTCCGCGCCGGCAGAGGTTGATCCCTTGATTCAGTCCGCCAAAGTCCACGTCTCCACCACTCCCCAGGAGCTGTTCGCAGCCGCGGCGGAAGAGATTGTCCGCCTTGCCAATCAAGCCGTCAGCACGCGCGGAAGGTTCACGATCGCGCTGTCCGGCGGATCGACTCCCAAAAGCCTCTTCAATCTGCTGGCCACCAACGCCCGCAGCACCCTCCCTTGGGACAAGATGTTTTTCTTCTGGGGAGATGAACGCCACGTCCCCCCTACGGATCCTGACAGCAACTACCGCATGGCCAGTGAGGCCATGTTGTCGAAAGTTCCTGTTCCTCCCGGAAACATCTTTCGCTTCGCCGCCGAGAACCCCGATGCAGCGGCGGTTGCCGACGCGTATGAAAAGACCCTTCGCAAGTTCTTTCAACTTGGGCCGGAGGGCTTTCCTCATTTCGATCTGATTCTTCTCGGCCTGGGCCCCGATGGACACACAGCCTCTCTGTTTCCGGGGTCGGTTGCGCTCCAGGAGAAAACACGTCTTGTTGTCGCCAACTGGGTTGAGAAGATGCAGACGCATCGACTGACACTCACTTTGCCGGTTCTCAACGCCGCATATTGTGTTGCGTTTCTGGTGAGCGGCACCGACAAAGCTACGATTCTGCGATCGGTACTGGAAGAGAATGTCTCAGGCGAGCAGTATCCGGCCAAGCTGGTGCAGCCTAAAGATGGGAAGTTGATTTGGTTTCTGGATCGCGCCGCAGCCAGCGCCCTCTCCACTAAGCCGTAGCGCTCGCGATTTCACCCCAGTCGTTCGGAGGACGCAGAGGCTGACCGATCCTCTGTGT
Organism: Candidatus Sulfotelmatobacter sp.; assembly: GCA_036376495.1. Taxonomy (GTDB): domain Bacteria; phylum Acidobacteriota; class Terriglobia; order Terriglobales; family Acidobacteriaceae; genus Sulfotelmatobacter. The sequence goes on from DASVAE010000078.1 coordinate 25,900, forward strand.
TGTATCCCTAGTTGCGGCACATCAGCCGCGCCAGTCGCAGATTTCCTTTAGCCCTCGTCCCCGGGCATGCTCGAACAGGCGAACCCTGTGCCGCGAGTGCTCAAACTCATGGATGTCAGCCCAAACCTCCGCCTGCCACGCCTTCTCGTGCGTCGACGATTCGCCGCAGGTCGCGCAGCGAGTGTGAAGATTCACGGGAATGTTTTCGGTGCCGATGGGATGGGCTCCCGGCAATTCCACGAAAATGCACCGCACTTCCTCGATTTCCTCATCCGCCCCAAGCAAATGCTCGTAACGCAACAAGTACCCGAATCCGAGCTTCCGCGCTTGAATCTCGGCCTCCGTTCGCGTGTGGAAGGGCCCGTACTCGGCCCGCAGTTGTTCTGTCGAATCGCAAGTCATCCAGAAGGTCTCGGTGTATGCCATGTGCTGGGGTTCGCCCTGGGAGTGCGAAGGCGGCTCGAGTCTCCTGAGCCTGTCAACACTTTCTGCAATTCCGAGGCCGCACCCGAGCTTCGCGAAACACTTTCCTACCAGCAACTTACGTGCTCGCGGGCAATGCTGCGGAGGGAACGCGTGAAAGTTTTTGCAGAAGAGAGTGGAACCGCCCGCCTGGAACCGAGTGCCCTCAGCGGTAAACCATCATCCTGCAACGCTTGTCACTCTGCCCCAATCGCCAGCATGCATCTCCGTCCCAAGCCCCTCGCTCTCCAGCCAGTTCTTTCCTCCATGGCTGGCCACATACATGGCCAGTTCCAGCCGGCTCCAGACTCCCAGTTTGTCGAAGATGCTTCGCAGGTGATTCTTGATGACCTGCTCAGTAGTCCCCACAATCCGGCTGATCTCCCGGTTCGTCAGCCCCTCCCAGACGAGAATCGCAATCTGAATTTCCTTCGCGGTCATGCATTCGCGGGGCGTCATGATTGCACCGCCTGGTTGTTGAACAGTGCGATTGCCAGCTTTACTCGTTTTCTGCCCTCCCGAATTCCCGCCCGCAGAAATAACGTGCGTAGATGCTGTTTCACCGTGCGCGGGCTGATCTTAAGTTGACCCGCTATTTCCTTATTGCTGCAGCCCTGCAACAGTAAATTCAAAACCTCGTTGTCGCGCGGCGTAACTTTGACTTGGTCGAGTTCGATCATGACTGTTCCTGCTTTCTATGACACACAACCTACAGCACGCTTTTCTCCATTCCTTCGCCTATGCAGGTTCTTGTGACCTAAGTACGTGAGCAGCTGTAACTTGGGACTGCAGGCTAGGTTTTCAGGTGGCCTTCAGGCACTCCGTGCTAGCCTGTCCGAGTTCCAAATTGGTCCGACGGAGGGCCATGCGGATGGGGTCTCCGAGTTGCGCAACGATGTCGCCTTCGAGCTCAGAAGTCTCGCCAGGCCCGAGTTTCCATCGGCAGAACTACCCTCAGTCGTCATGTAAGACAGTGCATGTCAGTTACTTTGGGGCGTTCCCCCCGCCCAAGTCCGTGCTCCGAGGTGCCTTGTGAATCTGGATCAAAACATTCAGTCAACGAGAACCGCCAACTCCCAATTCGGGGCGCTCCTCCGACGCCCGATTTCCATTTTGGTGCTGTTGGCCATCCCCAGCATGGGTTTTGCACAGGCGCCGGCACCAACCCAAAATTTGAGCGCTCCATTAACCCTCACTTTGCAAGATGCATTGCAGCGTGCTCGCCAGAACACGCCGGAATACCGCTCTGCCCTCACTGATTTGGCCTTGGCACGCGAAGACCGCGTCCAAGCGCGTGCCATGCTTCTGCCCGACGTGAACTACGACACCTCCTACATCTACACGCAAGGAACAGGTTCCCTCCCGGCGAGTTGCCAAACCAGCACAGCCGGTTGTCCCACTTCCAAGTTCATCGCCAACAACGGAGTGCATGAGTACATTAGCCAGGGAAACGTGCACGAAGCGCTCTCGCTGACCAATGTCGCGGACTACCGCCGCTCCTCTGCCGCTCTGGCTCAGGCGAGAGCCAGGGCTGAAATCGCCACTCGCGGCCTGGTAGTGACAGTCACTCAGGCCTACTACGGCCTCGTGGTGGCGCAGCGCAAGTACGCGAATGAGCAGAGAGCTTCAGCCGAAGCCACGCACTTTCTCGATATCAGCCAGAAGCTCGAGGCCGGTGGCGAGGTCGCCCATGCCGACGTTCTCAAGGCGCATATCCAGACCCAGCAGCAGCAGCGGGATCTGCAGGAATCGCAACTCGCCATGGAGCGCAGCCGGCTGGACTTAGCGGTGATGCTTTTTCCTGATTTCAACCAGAATTTCACCGTGGTGGACGATCTTCAGAATCCCGAGCCGCTGCCCACTTTTGCTGACGTCGCCGCGGCAGGCCAGAAAAACAATCCCGACCTCCGCGCCGCCCTCGCGGCCTACCAGGTCGCCAGTCACGAAGTGACGGGTGCATGGGGCGGGCTGCTGCCATCGCTTACTCTGGATTACTTCTACGGAATTGACGCCAACCATTTTGCCCTCACCACCAATGGCGTCCGGAATCTTGGCTATTCGACCGTTGCCACTTTGCACATTCCCATCTTCAGTTGGGGAGCCGATCGCAGCAAGCTGAAGCAGGCTCAACTGCGCCGTGATCAGGCGCATGTCCAACTGAGCTTCGCCCAGCGCCAGTTGCTCAGCCACTTACGCCAGTTTTTCAGCGAGGCCGAAACCGCGCGCTCCGAAATGGACTCTCTGGCCAGTTCAGCCGAGATGGCAGCCGACAGCCTGCGCCTCACCACTCTGCGCTATCAGGCGGGAGAATCGACCGTGCTCGAAGTCGTCGATGCACAGAATACGTTGACGCTTGCGCGCAATGCCTATGACGATGGCCAGTCGCGTTATCGGGTTGCCATGGCGAATCTACAGACCTTGACGGGGAACTTCTAAGCAAATGACGCCAATCAACCGCTCATATTGCAGAATTTCGCGCCGGACCACTCTGATGCGCATCCCTGCTCTGGCTGCCTTGGCCGCTCTCGCAGCCCTCCTCATGGCTGCGGCCTGCTCCTCTAAAAAGGAGGATAGCGAGCCGACCGTGACCGTCCAAGTCTCCACCGTCGCGAAGCAAACCATTCAGCACATGATCGCTACCCAAGCCATCCTGTTCCCCAAACAACAAGCGGCCATCGTGCCCAAGATTACCGCTCCGGTACAGAAGTTCCTGGTGAAGCGTGGCAGCCCCGTGCGCGAGGGTCAGTTACTGGCGGTACTGGAAAATCGCGATCTCTCCGCGGCTGCGCAAGACACCAAGGGGTCCTACCAGCAGGCTCAAGCCAGTTACGAATCCACGACCGCCGCCAGCGTGCCCGAAGAAATTCAAAAAGCCCAAGCCGATACTCAGCAGGCCCAGCAGGCTCTCAACGCACAAGAGAAAGTATTTGAAAGCCGCCAACTGCTCTTCGATCAGGGCGCGATGCCGCGCAAGGAACTCGATCAATCGCGCGTCGATGTCACGCAGGCGCGCAATCAATACGCGATCGCGAAGAAGCATCTCGATTCCTTGCTTGCGATCGGCAAGGCGCAGGAACTCAAGGCTGCCGCTGGTCAATTGCAATCCGCGAAAGGCAAGTACATGGGCGCGGAGGCACAGTTGAGCTACTCCGAAATTCGCAGCCCAATCAGCGGCGTGATTACCGACCGTCCTCTCTATCCGGGCGAGATGGCTGCAGCGGGAACTCCGCTGCTCACGGTGATGGACATCTCTTCGGTGATCGCCAGAGCGCATATTCCGCAGAGCGAAGCCGCCACCCTGAAACCGGGCGATGCCGGCACCATGACGGTTCCAGGATTCGACCAACCCATCGATGGAAAAGTAACCGTGGTGAGCCCGGCTCTTGATCCCAACAGCACCACGGTAGAGATCTGGTTTGAAGCCAGAAATCCGAAACACGACTTGAAACCGGGGACGAGCGTTCAACTCGCATTGACCGCGCAGACGGTGAACGGCGCTCTGGTGATTCCGCTGAACTCCGTGCTCACCGCGCCCGATGGCGCGACCACGGTCATGCTGGCGGGCTCGGATGGCCGCGCTCATCAAAAGGCCGTAAGACTCGGCATCCGCAGCGGCGAAGATGTCCAGGTACTGCACGGTCTCAGCGAAAACGACAAAGTTGTTTCGAACAACGCTTACGGACTTCCGGACAAAACCAAAATCAAGATTGAGGTGCCCGAACCTTCCGCGCAAGGAGACATCGCGAAACCCGCTGCCGGCGATTCCAAGACAGCAGCCGAGGGATCCGATGACAAGTAACACAGTGGCAGTTCGCGAGAACTCCACCACGGGCGCACGCCCCTATTGGGTGGCCCAGCACTCGCGCCCCGTCATCTTCCTGATCCTTACGCTTGGACTGCTGGGAGCCTATCTCGCCTTCACCGTCCCGGTGTCCGTCTTTCCGCAAACCAACTTCCCCCGAGTCTTGGTCGGCGTTGATAACGGCGTGATGCCAATCGACCAGATGATGGTCACCATCACGCGCCCGCTCGAAGAAGCCGTCAACAGCGTTCCCGGCCTGCTCACCGTGCGCTCCGTGACTAGCCGCGGCTCAGCGGAAGTCGATCTCTATTTCCGCTGGGACGTGGACATGTTCCAGACCCTGCAGTACGTCAATGCGGCCATTTCCCGCATTCAACCCGAGCTTCCTCCGACGGCCGCAATTCGTGCCGACCGGCTGACGTTCGCGGCATTTCCCGTCATCGCCTACAGCGTCACTTCCGACACCACGCCGCAGACCAGGCTCTGGGAAATGGCTACCTACGAGATGAAGCCCCGCCTCAATCGTCTGGACGGGGTTTCTACTGTCATCGTGCAGGGCGGTCAGGAACCTGAGTTCCAGATCATGCCCGATCCCGCAAAGTTGCTGGCCGGGAGCGTGACTGTCACCGACATACTCGATGCCGTGCGCCGGACGAATCTGGTCGACTCTCCCGGCCTGCTGGAACAGAATCATCAACTCTATCTCGGACTGGTGAATGGGCAAGTCCGCACTCCCGACCAAATCGCCCAGACGGTCATCAAAAACACCCCGGCGGGAGTTCCGATACGAATCGGCGATATTGCGGCTGTAAGTCCGAGCGTGAAACCGGTGTATACCGTCGTCACCGCCAACGGCAAACCAGCGGTTCTGCTCAACATCAATCGCCAACCGGACGGCAATACGGTTGAGGTCGCCCGTGAAGTCCATGACGAGATCCAGAAGATCCGCCAGACTCTTCCCCCGGGCATCAGAATTGAGCCGTTCTACGATCAGTCGATCCTGGTCACCGATTCCATCAAGAGCGTGCGCGATGCCATCCTCATTGGCCTGATCCTTGCCTCCATAATCCTGGTTGTCTTTCTGCGCGACTGGGGCACATCGCTGGTTGCCGGCTTGGTGATTCCGGTGACTGTCATGGTCACCTTCATCGCGCTCAAGCTGATGGGTCAGACTTTCAATCTCATGACTCTCGGCGGCCTCGCGGCCGCGGTCGGGTTGGTCATCGATGATGCCATTGTGGTGGTCGAAAATATCGTGCTGCACCGCGACTTGGGACAATCGCGCCTGAATGCCATCCGCAGCGCGCTCAAAGAAATCACTGCCCCACTGCTGGGATCGACCGTCACTCCCATCGTGGTATTCATTCCGCTGATTGTGATCACGGGCGTGTATGGAGTGTTCTTTCGCGCCCTGGCAGTCACCATGACGGTTTCGCTCGCAACTTCGCTGGCTTTGGCGCTCACCTGGACTCCGACCCTGAGCCAATACTTCATCCGCAGAAAGGATGAACAAGAGCACGGCGTAATCAACGAAGGTGATCCAGAGTCGGCCGCAAATACTCCTGAAATCGACGCCAACAAACTCCTGGCGGCGGAAGAAAAGCACCTGAGCGGCCTCTTTCTGCGCGTCATCCGGTTCCACGAACGCTGGCTGCGTCGCGCCTTGGAGCGCCCTTTCCTGCTGCTCCTGTTCAGCGCCGGATTGATCGCAGTCTCCGTCGTTTGTTTCATGCTCACCGATACTGATCTCCTGCCCGAGATGGACGAAGGCGGATTCGTTCTCGACTACTGGACACCCGCGGGAAGTTCGCTCACCGAAACCAATCGCATCATCTCCCATTTGGAGCAAATCCTGAGCGAAGTTCCGGAAATCGAAAGCACGTCGCGCCGCACCGGCCTGGAACTTGGCTTGGCCGCCGTCACGGAAGCGAATCGAGGAGACATTCTCGCCAAGTTAAAGCGTAAGCGCGATCGCGGCATCGAGGACATCATCGCCGATATCCGCGCACGTATCGCCCGCGAGGAACCTGCCGTTCGCGTTGAATTCGTACAAGTCCTCCAGGACATGATCGGCGACCTGACCTCGGCCCCAGAACCGGTGCAAATCAAACTCTTTTCTCAAGATCCCAAACAACTCGACCAATGGGCTCCCAAAGTGGCGGATTCGATCGCCAAGGTCGAGGGCGTGGTGGATGTGCTCAACGGAATTGAAAACACGATCAGTGGCCCGGCCGTTACTTTCCAGGTGGATCCCAGTGTTGCCGCCCGAGCGGGATTCACCGCCGAAGAAGTGGCGCTCGATGCCTCGGCTATCCTCGAGGGCGAACCCTCGCCCACGCCCGTGATTACCAATGACCGCGCCTACATCATCCGCGTCCGGTTCCCGGCGCAAAATCGTACTTCCCTCCAAGCCATGGGCGACACGCTGCTGGTCAGCAGCACTGGGCATACCGCCACTCTCGGCTCGCTCGCCTCCATTATCGAAACTCCCGGGCAAACCGAAATCCGTCGCGAGAATCTGCAGCGGGACGTCGCTATCACCGCTCGATTGGAAGGCCGTGGTCTGGGCAGCGGAATGACCGACGTGCAGAAAGTTGTTGCCGGGCTGCACATCCCTTCCAGCATTCGTGTGGAATACGGCGGCCAATACCAGGAGCAGCGCCAGAATTTTCACGACCTCTCGATTGTCCTAGTTCTGGCCGTGTTGCTGCTGTTCATCGTTCTCCTGTTTGAGTTCGGAAGCTTCGCCGCACCCGTTGCCATCCTCGCCTCTGCTCTCCTCTCGACCTCGGGCGTTTTCATCGCGTTGCTGATCACGCGCACAACCTTCAACATCTCCTCCTTCATGGGAATGATCATGGTGATCGGCATCGTAGCCAAGAATGGAATTTTGCTGCTGGATGCCGACCAGAAAATGCGTGTTCTCGGCCTGTCGGTGGAAGATGCCATGCTGCAAGCCGCGCGCCGCAGGCTTCGACCAATCGTCATGACCGCGCTCGCCACCGTCGCTGGCATGCTGCCGTTAGCCTTTGCGCTTGGGGCCGGTTCGCAGATGCTGCAACCCCTCGCCATCGCGGTGATTGGAGGCGTGCTGATCTCCATGATCCTCTCGCTGGTAATCACCCCCGCCGTCCACTTCTACATTGGGAGCAGAAGTTCTTCGCGGCCCAGAGCCGGGATTCCAGCCCGGTAACCTCGCGATTACCAGAATCTGGTTACGATTGAGGCAAATGGCTCTCCTTGTGCCGGTCGCAACTTTAACAACGTGTTACCAACTCAACAGATTCAGCGGTACACTATCTCTAAGTCCCCCAAATCCACGGAGCAGGTGCCGAATCTCCTTTGAAACATCCCAACCTACATCTCTTTGGGTATGAGTGTTGCCGTGGGACTTGCAACTAAATGAGCGCTCTGGGATAGAAAACGTAATCGTGTCCGAGGAGAACAAGAAACCGCCATACGACGAGCAGACCCTGGCTAAGCTGCTCGAAGCCGCTTACGTCCTGCAGGAACACAGCGACGAACTCCGGGCACTGGAATCGCAACTCGGGCTCACGCGCAGTCAGGAATCGCGATCCGGAAATATGCCTGAGTTCGAAGCCCGCCCGGACCAGAATCCGGTCCCTCAGAAACCGGCCGCCGCCAGTACTCAAAAGCCTTCGCCCATTGCCGGGATGGTGAATGACCCACTATCCGACCAGCCAGAATTCCTTGACGCGACCGCAGAACTCTCTGCCCTGGTAGCGCAACTGTCGCGGCGAGACCCCGCTGAACAGCAGGACTCCGCAACTTCGCTGCGGTGTTACAAATGCGGCAACGAGCTTATAGCCGGAGAACAGTTCTGTGGACAATGCGGCGCCGCACGCTCCGGGGACGCTGAGCCTGCGAGTATGCAAAGCAAGCTTGCGTCGCTCTGGCATATGAAACTGTCGGGCGGAACGGAGGACGACCAAGAGGAAGATCAACTCTCGGATCCGGCGTCCGTCGCTGCTGAAGTTCCGATCAACGTGCGGGCATTCCAGCAGCCTGTGCCTAATACGCCAAATCCCGCATCCGAATCTCAGCACAATCCGGAAATCGTTACCCATCTGCAGCCGATTGAAAACGTCATCGAAGTAACTGGCGAAAGCGCGGCCGCCCCTTCCCCGGATTGGACTTCCGCCCAGTCCGCGCGCGACTACCTGCAGCAGGTTGCCGGAGACATGCACCGCACGTGGCTGGCCGCATTCTGGAACAATCACCGCGGAGATCTCTACCTTGCAGTCGCAGTCCTGGTTGTGCTGATAGTGCTCCGCTTTGGGCTGTGGAGCAATCCTCCAGTGAATGCCACCCGCAAACCATCCACTGCGACTTCAGTTCACAAACCAGCAGCTCGCGAGCTTCCCCTCTTCGATCGCCTCCTGATCCATCTCGGCTTGGCCGAGGCTCCCCCCGCACCCGAAGACAAGGGAAACCCTTCTACCGCCGTGTGGGTCGACCTTAAAACGGGGCTTTATTACTGCCCCAACGCGGATCCATACGGGAAAACCCCTAAGGGGAGATATACTTCTCAGCGAGACGCCCAGCTCGATCAGTTCGCTCCCGCCTACCGCAAAGTTTGCGACTAAAAACGAAGTTCGTCTACTTACGTCTTTCATTCGAGACAATTTAGGATTGACAACCAGAAAGCCCGGGAGTGCAATCATACCTACTAGCGTCTATTCTGCGTGGAGACGCATTTGCGTCGGAGAGACTCCTTGCCACATTCAAGCGAACCAGCTGCAGAGGAACATAGCTTACCGTCAGCAGAGCTGAATCCCCTGATCAATCCTCTCCTGGCGGAGAACATGGGACGCTGGGCCGAAGTCTATTTTACGACCCCTCCCGAGAGCCGCGAGCAGGCGGTTTTGGAACTGCTTCACGAGCTCCAGGCTGATAAAGCGCGTCGCGAAACGGCGCTGGCTTCCGAGCTGGCGGCGCAACCACCTCTGTCTCGTTGCGAGAACTGCGGCTATGACAATCCCGGGGTCAACAGGTTCTGCGGCATGTGCGGCGCCTCAACCACCGCCGACGGTGATCGCCAGATCGAACATCGCCCCGCTACCCCAACGAACGGCAATGGACAAGGTGCGTCCCATGAGCCCGAGCCTCAGCAATGGAGCGAGCCCCAGCAGTTCCACGATGAAGATGTATATGCTGCCCCAAGACATGAACTGTCGCTGTTCCAGGCTTACCGTGAGACCAACGCCGATGATGACAATGACTGGAACTACGAGCCCGCTCCCTCTTCCTCCTCTCGTTGGTACATCGGAGCTGTGTTGTTGCTTCTCATCCTCGGATTGGGCTACATGGCTTGGAGGCAGATGCAGAACTCGCAGGCCTCCCACGGAGTCTCGGCGCCCCCGCCGGTTGCCGAGCAGCAAACGCCTCCGGAGCCGCCTCGGGAAGATCAGCCCCTAGCGACTAAGTCCGATGCGCCTCATACAGCGGCTAACAAGCCAATGGACAGCGCCCAAGCGACCGCAGCACCCAAGGAAGCAGCGAAGGCAAACGCTGACGAGGCCGCAAGAGAGACGCCTGCAGCGCCACCTCCTAGCGCAAAAGCTGCACCCGCCGGAGAACCTGCGGCCACAGCAAGCAGCGATCGAGTCGCACAGCCCACCCCTCCCGCCGATCGCTGGGGCGCGGAAGAGTTGGCCGTAGCCCAACGATACTTAAACGGAGCGAATGGCCAGGGCCGCGATACCGCCGAAGCCGCCAAGTGGCTTTGGAAGTCCATTGCCAAGCACAATGGGCAAGCCACTCTGCTGCTTGCCGATCTCTACCTCAAGGGTAATGGCGTGCCCAAGAATTGCGATCAGGCGCGCATCCTGCTCGATTCCGCCGCCCGCAAGGGCGTCAGCGGCGCTGGCGAACGCCTGCGCAACCTGCCCGCATTCGGCTGCCAATAAATTTTGTTTTGTTGTTTGACTGAGACTTGTACATCGGGGCCGCACCCAATCTGGCCGCGACCCCTTCCACGAGCGTGGATTATTGCATCATCAAAGCAGGTGTAGACACACCTCGTCTCGATTCGTACCACAGGGCCAGTTCGACGCGATTCCAAAGCCCAAGCTTGTCATAGATCACCCGCAGGTAATTCTTCACAACATGCTCGGTCGTTCCAATAGCGTCGGCGACCTCTTTGTTCTTTAAGCCTTCGGCAACGAGCTCGATGACTCGGTGTTCACGTTCACTGGGGATACGGTTCCCATAGCGCTCACTTGCGGACATGTCTGCCTCCGATAAAGTAGGGTTGCGAGCTTCACTCGCTTGATACCTCCAGTAATCCCAAAACGTAAGAACAACCGGTTGAAATGAGCCTTCACGGTACGCCTCGCCATGTTCAGTTGGGTGGCGATTTCGGCATTGTCGCA
>DASVAE010000079.1:0-77826 GCA_036376495.1 Candidatus Sulfotelmatobacter sp.
CTGGCCATTAAGCTGGCTGGATACCACGACAGAACTCGGAAGCCAGAGCGGAGTGGCGACTGCGGGCAGCAGGTGAACTTCCATGAAGTGGATCTCGGTGGTCTGTGCAAGCAGGCCGACATCAGGCCGGGGCTCGAGCAGGTCGGTTCGCATTTGGTGAATCTGAAACTTGATGGTATCGATCCAGGCAATTCCCTGGTAAGCAGTCGAAGTTGATTTTCCGTCAATATAAATTTGCCCTGTGAGCCGCGCTGCATCGGGCCGTTGCGCGAAGGCGACGACGTACATCTCGCGGCGATCCAACTGCTGTCGACCTAGATAGCGGAACGTGGCGAGAGTCTGATGGAACGAGTCAAAAAACAATGCGAGCAAAGCAAAACCCTGCGTCGATGCAGGAGCAAACTCTAATCCGGGCTTGATCTCCTTTCCCTTGCGGTCGGTTCGATATTCAACCAGATGGCCGCCATCGCTCTCGCGATGTGCCAGCACCAGGTAAGTGTATTTGCCGCTGAATACAGGAAATGTCCGATCGATTCCCCCCGCGTGACTCTGCTGCTGCACGACAATGTCTTCGCGCGCCGTAAGGTTAGGGATGTTCCGCAGAAATGCATCTTCACCTGCTGCGACGTGTTGCAAGATTGTGGGAAGGTCCGCCTGGGTATCGGCAGATTTCAGGCCGGCTAGCTCCGGAAAAGTGCTATGAAGCTGCTTTTCAGATAACTGAATGACGGTGAGAGTCTGACCGTCGGGCTGGGCGCATATTGCGGTATTGGTCCAAATGGTGAGGATTGAGGCCAGAGCCAGGAGGTAACGGGATGTCGATCGAGCACGCATGGAGATGGCACAGCCGTTTGCGTTGCTTGCAGGGCGTTTTCCCATCGGCTAGTTAATGAGCGGGGCTGGCCCATCGTTCGGCCCAGAGTATACATCGGGCTGTTTGCCATGATGGGACTTGAGAGGTGGCTGGTGAATAAACTTGACAACCGTCAGGCAGCGAAACTAACCTTCGGCGCGCTTCAGGTGTCCTTCCCGTGTCCACACTTCGAAGTTGGGTCCAATCCAAAAAGGATTGTGTCACCAGAGAATCTCGCGGATTCCGCCCTGGGATGGGCATTTGGAGCCCTCGGGCTTGCCAGCCAGCGATAAGACGTTGCCAGCGAGGTCTCTACCTCGGAGTATTTCGTGCAGCGGACTAGTCAATCGCAGAATGTCGAGCTATGGCGAAATTCTCCCGGGCCCGCTCGAGCGCTGGGACCAGATTGTCGACTTCAGCACCGGCCATTGTAGTCCGCCGATGCCCACGTCTCGCAACATCGGCGAGACGTGGGCACCCCATGGTTATTGAATGTCGTTGTTGCCGCGACTCCCGGCGTGAAGGAATTCACTTGAACTGACCGCAATGTGGCTGCGAGTGGCGCAATTGTACAATCTTGCCTGCAAGCACACCTAGCTAGAGCATGGACTATCAGGATTCTCAAATCGCGGCGATCTACGAGATAGCGAACCCATTGGCGGAGGATGGCGAGTTCTATCTGTCACTTGCGGGGGCGCGTTCGTGCAGTGTCTTGGATTTGGGTTGTGGCACGGGCACTCTGTGCTGTGCGCTCGCCGAACGTGGTCACCAGGCAACGGGCGTTGATCCCGCGGCGGCGATGCTTGCCGTGGCCAGAAGCAAACCTTACGCCGAACACGTCGAGTGGCTCGAGTCCTCTGCGCAAACCTACAGGTCGCAGCGGCGCTTCGACCTCGTCATTATGACGGGACATGCTTTCCAAGTTCTGCTGCGCGATAACGAGATGCTGGCCGCATTGGAAACCATGCAACGGCATCTCAAAGATGGCGGCAGGGTGGCATTTGAGACTCGTAACCCGCACGTCGACTGGGTAGGCGCGTGGAGCGGGCAGTGTCGGGTGCTAGGCGATGGACGCATCACAGAAATGATCAAGATCACTGACAGGGAGGGCGAGTTTATTTCGTTCCAGACTTCGTATGAGACTCCGGGCGGGACGCTGACCACCAACAGCACTCTGCGGTTTCCGTCACGAGAACACGTAATGGACCTGATCATCCGTTCGAGGCTGGTGGTTCGCGACGTATTCGGAGACTGGAGTGCTGGGTCATTCGAGCCTGAAGGGTCGCCGGAAATGATCTTCATTGCAGAGAAAGCAAAGTAAGCGGGTCGGAGTGCGTTGCAGTGAACAGTGTCGCAGGGACAGGCTGCTGGACAATACCGCCGCTGAGTCTTGTCTTGACCTTCGGTAACTGGCGCGTTCTACGCTGTCCATCGGAGACTCGATGCGGCGAAGAAGCTTGCGCGGCCTGCACATCCCCTACCACGTATTTCTTCGCGGGGTAACCCAAAAACAAAAGTAGCTTTGAAACATTGCCTGCGTTTGGGCGGGCGTGACTGTCACTCTGCGCGGAGGATTAGAGATGAAGACAAAGAGTGTGCTGTTGTTTGTGTTGGCTGTATGCGTAGCGGCTTGTGCTCAGAACGGGCGCTCGGGTAACCGGTCGTCTATCGTGGTTACCGTGGACGGATTAAATTGCTCGACGTCGCTGGGCACTGGAGCGTTCAATGCTCTGGCCTGGTCCTTTGGCGCTACCGACGCGGTCAGCACTGGGGGGTCAGGGAGCGGCGGTTCGACCGGCAAGGTAGCCCTCAGCACGCTCACTGTCTCCAAGCGTGCGGACACCTGCAGCCCGCGTCTGTTCGCCGATGTCGTTCTGGGCCGTCACATCAAGACTGTCACTATCGTGCAGGAGAACACTCGCAGTGAGACGTTCACCGTGACTCTGTCGGATGCGATCGTCTCCGGCTACCAGTTGGGCGGAAATCAATCGAACGAGCTTCCGACTGAACAGATTGCGTTCGAGTTCAGCAAGATCTGCCTGATGGATGGGCAAAGCGGAACGAAGACGTGCTACAACCCGGCAACCGGGACCACGTTTTAGCAAGCAGGCGTGGGGACTTCCCTGATCAGGCGCCAGGAATGCTGAAAAACCTGAAGTGCTGGAGTTCAAGCGCAGCGATGCCTTGATCGGAGCCGGTCGCCTCCGATATTGAGGTTGTGAGTTTCCGGTCGCCGTGAACAGGCTGAGGATACAAGAACAGGGGCAAGGGATCAGGGATCAGGGGACAGCGATCCCTATGACCTTGTCCCTTCTTCTTGCGCGATGGCGGGCGAAACTGGTTTTACGGACGGCCCGCGTCAACATCCCGAGTGAGTTAATGCTGATGACGGTTTAGGCGGAACTCTCAAGGAGCTCAAGTCTATCCTGTACACTCCGCTGGAAGTTCATGGATAATCCGGTGATCCACAACCGTTTGGCCATTGCGTCCATCGAAGCAGCGGTTGAGATCAATGGGTCGAGCACAGATCACCTACCTTGAGGACCACCAGGAAACGGCGTTACCTATCTGGACCGAGGCTTTATTCGCCACCGAGCTGCTTATGCTGCATGCGGATCCGCTCTTTTACGGATTTGGGGGTGCGCGCGGGGATGGGTCTGGGGTGATCGTGATCCCGGGCTTTCTTTGTCCGGACGTTTGGATGATGCCGATGTTGCATTGGCTGGAGCGGATGGGATACCAGAGTTTCTACTCGGGGATTGGTTTGAACAACGAATGTCCGAACCTGCTGATTCAGAACCGACTCCAAGAGACGATCGACAAAGCCATGGAGCAAACCGGGCGGAAGGTACACCTGATCGGGCACAGCCTGGGCGGCATTATGGCCCGGTCGATTGCGGGGCAGCGTGCGAAAGATATCGCGTCGGTCATCACGCTCGGCGCGCCGCTGCGCGGCCTAGTAGCCCATGGCAGCGTATTGCGAGCCGCGGAACAGATCAGGCTGTCGATCCTGGAGAAGCACGAGAGTGGCGTTCTGCCTGCGTGCTACACGGCCCGCTGCACCTGTGAGTTTGCGAAAGCAGCACGAAGCTGCGTTCCGGATGGCGTGATGGAAACGGCGATTTATACCGAGGATGATGGCGTGGTGGATTGGCGCTACTGCAAGACGGATGACTGCAGCGCGAATTTTGCGGTTCACGGGACGCATGTAGGGCTGGTGTTCAACCCGTCGGTGTACCGAATCATTGCTGACCGGCTGGCGACGGCATGAATTCCGGACCATGGTGAGGCTTAACACGTAGCTCCTCACGCTCTGACGCTCGCTTCGCGAGCGGGGTGGACGAGGGGTCCGCCCTACGAATGTCCTCCGGTGGCGCAGCTTGGCGCTTGCTTCTGGGTGGGTAACGGCCTAAGGTTCCGTTCTATCGGGCGTGGTAGACCCGTCTGCCCCGGTCCTGCAAAGAAATGCCCTCCCCTATCGCCACTGCTTTGCGGGACCGTGCAGCAAACAAGCTTTCCGGTTGTTCTCTGAAAAGACAAAAGCGCCTGAAACCGATTAGGTTTCGAGGCGCCCGTCTGAACAGCCCTCCCCCGAAGTCTGCTCATCAGTAGAGTACGTTTTAAGGTCCCCTGGTGGGAATGGCTCGAAAGTGCTATGCCTGGCGTACTCGGCAAAGCATTGAAAGCCGGGGTACTTCCAGGGAAAAACGTTCCGCGGATCCCAGTCCTAGTCTCTTCCTTCCAATATTTTCCACCCTTGCCAATGTTGCGCGTTGCATTGCACACTTGAGTATGAGGGTCCTAACGCGCTTCCTAGCAGCCGCGACTGATGTAGCGCAGTTCCCCGCCTTGTCGATCCCTGAGATTGCCTTCCTGGGCCGCTCCAACGTGGGGAAATCGAGCGTGATCAATTCGCTGGTGGGGACGAAGCTGGCGCGCACCAGTTCGACTCCCGGGCGCACGCGCAGCATTAATTTCTTTGAAATCCGCTGGCCGGGAAAGCCGCGCCCCGAGCTGATTTTCGCAGATCTCCCCGGCTACGGGTACGCGAAGATCTCGCGCGAGATTTCGCAGGAGTGGCCGAAATTCATCGAACCTTACCTGCAGCAGCGACCCACGCTGGCACTTTGCGTCGCGCTGGTGGACGTCAATGTGCCGGCGCAGCAAAGCGATCGCCAGTTGCTGGATTTTCTGAGTTCCACCGGGCGCGAGTTTGTGGTGGTGGGCACCAAGAGCGACCGACTCTCGAACAATCAGCTTAATAATGCGCTGCGCGCTTTGGGGGAGCAGTATCCTTCTGCGCGCCTGCTTGCCTTCTCTTCCAAAACGGGGGCGGGACGGGAGGAATTGTGGAAGAAAATCCGTGAGGTAGCGCAAGCGAAAGCCCCCGCCGAGGCGCCTGCCCCTGATTCGCAAAATTAAAAGCCGCTTAGAAACCAGCTAAACCTGCCGCTAATTTGTTCCGATAAATGCAGAAGAATCCTTTGCGGTTGGCAAGACCAAACCAGGTTCAAGTGGCTAGCGAGATATGCAGGCGGAGAGAGATTCCATGTCCGAGGAAAACCGTGAAGGGGTTGGTCACCTGCTGGCGCTGAAACGGTCATCCCAGGCGGATGCTGCTTCAGCTCCAGGTGAAAATGCGGACCCGGATGCGCCCGAGCTTCACGGGGAACCGCATCATGGGGGGAATAAGCGACAGGCGCGGCGGTATAAGTGTGAAGGCAGCGTGGAGATGCGTACCGAGGGCTGCGACGTGCGTACCTGGGCCACCTTCACCGACATCAGCCTGTACGGCTGTTACATCGAGGCGCAAGCCACCTTTCCGGCGGGAACGGTCCTGAATCTGAAGTTGGAGGCAGATGGGATCCGGGTAGAGACTCGCGGCAATGTTCGAGTCAACTATCCATACCTGGGCATGGGCGTTGCGTTCGTGGGGATGACTGGAGAAAATGTCGGTCGATTGCGGCGGATACTGGCGAGCGCATCGCGCGGCTGTGTGGTGGAGGGGATGGACGTGGGATGCAGGGTGGCAGGAACCGAGGGGGCGAGTGGCACGCCCGTTATCGCCGAGGCTGCGGCCGTGATTCGAGACCTGATGGAGTTCTTTGAGAATCACGAGACGCTCGGACGGAAGGATTTTGTGCGGATGCTGCATGGAGGCCAGAGTGCTGCGCCGCGAGAGTGAGGGAAGGTCCAGGGGTTGAAGGACCAGGCTCAGGGTTTAGGGGCTCAGGGCGGCAAGGGCCTAGGGTACGTCGCCGCCAATCTCGGATTGCACTTTGAACGTATGGCACCTTGGAACTCCCGCTCTGAAATTGCGGGCCGATTGGTTATGATGTTCAGGCATGTCTCTCTACCTGATTACGGGAATTGGCGGCTTTATCGGATCTTCCATCGCGCGGGCGCTGCTGGCGCGGGGAGAAGCTGTTCGTGGAATGGATAATTTTTCGACCGGCAAGAAAGAAAATCTTGCCGAGATTGCCGGCCGAATCGAACTTCACGAAGCGGACATTACAGATTTCGACGCCATGCATCGGGCTTGTAAAGGCGTCGATTTCGTGTTGCATCAGGCGGCGATTCCTTCCGTTCCAAAATCTGTGCTGGATCCGCTAGGGAGTAACCGAGCCAATGTGGACGGCACGGTGAACGTTCTGGTCGCGGCGCGTGACGCCAAGGTGAAGCGAGTAGTCTATGCCGCATCATCTTCAGCGTATGGCGACACCCCGACGCTGCCTAAACACGAAGGCATGAAGCCGGATCCGATTTCGCCTTATGCCGTGGCCAAGCTGGCGAGCGAGCACTACATGGTTTCGTTTTTCCGCTGTTACGGACTGGAAACGGTTTGCCTGCGGTACTTCAATATATTCGGGCCGCGGCAGGATCCCTCATCACCGTATTCCGGCGTTCTGGCCAAGTTCATCACACAAATGCTGAAATGCGAGCAGCCCACGATTTTCGGAGACGGCGAACAGAGCCGGGATTTTACATACATCGACAACGCCGTCGACGCCAACCTGCTGGCCTGCAAAGCGGATGCATCCAAGGCGGCGGGAGAGGTTTTCAACGTCGCGACCGGACGCAGGGTGACACTGAATGAAACCTTCAAAGCATTGCAGCCGCTGACGTCCTATTCCGGCCAAATGAAATATGGTCCCGCGCGCGGAGGTGACGTTAAGCACTCGCTGGCCGATGTGTCAAAGGCCGAGGCCGGCCTTGGGTACCGGGCTAGCGTCGATTTCGAAGAAGGCCTGCGGCGGACCGTGGAGTGGTATCGCAAGGAGATCGTGGCGGCTCCGGTCCTTACTTAAAAGTGTTGCGCTCTCAGCAAGCGGAGCTTCGCTCCGCTGGATAGCCGAGCCCGGCTGTCCCTACATTTCCCTTTCTTACAATGGTTGTCCCTGAGTGTTCTCGTTACGTTCGTTACCTTCGGAACGGATGCGGCGAAGGCTACAGTGGTCCGCATGCCTCTTTCCTCAATGGTGGTTTCGCGTGATTGGCAGGAAGTCAGCGTCCTGGAATGTATCCTGGGCAGCCTGGACATGGACGTTACCGTGGAACGAGAGCCGCAACGAGCGCTGGCTCGCCTTTCGAAACGCAGCGTCGATGCGCTGATTGTCGATTGCGATCTCAACGGAAGTTCGCAATTGCTGCGTCAGTTACCGGCGCTGGAAAAGCAAGCAAAAACGTGTCCGTTGGTGCTGATGGGCGGGCGACCGCGGGTGCATGACTTGGAGGACACGGGTGCTCTGTTTGCATTCGAGAAGCCTATCTCGGCAGAACAGGCGGTACGCACGCTCTCCGCGGCGAGGAACCTGATTGTGGATGGACGCTTACGATACGATGGCGCCGCTCTGGAGGTGCTGGTTGCGCTGAAAGCGAAAGCTAGCCAGATGGTTCAGGGCACATTGGTCAATGTGAGCCAGGGCGGAATTCAGGTTCACACGGACTCTGCGGTTGAAGCTGGTGGGTTGCAGATCTCGTTCGTGTTGCCCAGCAGCAAGGTGCAGTTGAATACTGAAGGCGAAGTAGCGTGGAAAGATCAGTGCGGGAATATCGGCATTCGTTTCGTGAAACTTTCTGCGATCGAAAAGAGAGCTTTGCAGCTTTGGCTGGCCCAGCAATTCCTGGCAAATTAGCTGCGGGGCTCAGTTCAGCGAAATCGGGCACCGAAGGGTTCTTGTTCGTGATCAAAGTCAGTCAGGCGCGCCAATCGCGTACCCAGGCTGCAGCCTCCGAAGATGTGGAAAAATCCCCAGTAAAGCGCCGGAACAAGCAAGGCCAGCGTCGCAAGGACGGGCCAGGTAGGGGTTTCGTGCGTTACTGATAGAAAGATCACCGCAAACAGTAAGAGTCCCGCGGCCATAGCCAACGCGTTCACCGCCCAGGCCAATCCTGATGCGGAAAGAGGCTGCAAGAGCCAATCCAGGGCAGTGGGAGTTTCCTCGGCCAGGAGATCCTGAAGCGAACTTTTCTCGACGTGATCTGGAAGATGCGGCAGGTCGATGACCTGGACCGGAGTGGCGGAAGTGAGGAGGCCGTCTTCTTCGATGGGAGACGCTTCACGCAGGCCGGGTGGTCTAAAAATCGCAGCGCTGTGCAGAGCAGCCGCTTCCAGCAGATCTCCGAAGATCCACTGCTGAATGTCACGGCTGACGGTGGGAGGCAGGTCGATGAAACGGATGCCGCACTGCCCAGAAACCGTGGACCACATCACCTGCCCGCGAGCTTCCACGCGCAGTTTGGGATAGCGGAGCTCGAAGCGGACACGCACTTCCTGCATGGGATGAACCGCGGCGACCGCTTGCACGGCAAGGCCTTCGCGGGTCAAGTTGCGGACGATTCCGCCGTTGGCCTGATCGAGGGTGACGTAGGTCAGGGCACGAAGTTCGTGCCGATGCTTGGTCCGAGTTTGTCGTGCGAGAGATGTCCCTGCGTCCATACACATCACCGGAGTTGCTCGGCTCAGAGAAGAGCTATGGCTCGAATTCTAGGCCGGGGGAAGCGCGGCCCTAAGTGACTGGGCTGGTTCTGGCGGACTTAGCTATCTAGTGAGAACCTTGTTCGCGGCATGGAAACGGGAGATTTCGAGCCATGACCAAAGGGCATGGCCAAAAGGGCATGCCCTGACAATTGCAACCGGCCAGCATCCCCGATAACTTATGTATGGGCTTGTGTCGGGATGGCGACTTCCAGTACGAAAACGGATGTTGAAGTGTCTAATCTCGCCGGGGTACGTGTGCCCGACTGGGCGACACGAAACGACGGCGCGGATTCCGCCGACGAATTTCGGGAAAAACCCACCCAACTGGATGCGCTGCAAGCGCTGCTAGCTTTCTCGGCGCTGCATGATCAGATCCGGCGAAGGAGATCGCTAGGGGCCCGCAACTCCGGATTCGATGCCCCGGTTGCGGTAGCGGAATTCGAGGCTGAAGAACAATTCGTCCTGGATGAGGTTCTGCAGCTGGTTGCGCAACGAGCGGTGGCCATCACAGGAGCGGACGGCCTAGCCATTGCGCTAGCGGAAAACAACGAGATTGTTCTACGGGCGGCGGCAGGGACGATTTGCCCGGACTTGGGACAGCGAATTGATCGCAACTCGTCCTTTTCGGGAGCGTGTTTCCGCACGGCGCAGATTTTCAATTGTGACGACACCGAAACGGATTCGCGCGTAAATCTGGAAACGTGCCGGAAGTTGGGCGCACGCTCGATGGTGGCGGTGCCTCTTTGCGGACGCCGGCGGGTGATAGGAGTTATAGAGGCATTCTGTTCGTGGCCTTTCGGATTCAACGATAGCGACGTCCGCAATCTGACGCTGCTTGCCGAACTGGTTTTGGCGGCGCTGAAGCCCGAAGATGAAGATCGATTCGCGGAATCGGCGGAGGTTGCGGAAAAAAAGCTGGAAAGGCCAAAGGCGGAGAGTGGGGCGGCTCCGCGGATTGAAGTAACGAGAGTTGCGGAGACGCAGAGGACGGAGCCCGCCAAGGCCGCCGCGACCCTGGTGGCCCAGAGCGCGCCCCCGGCTACGGCGCAAGGGTCGGCTCTTGCTTCGGTGCAGAGTTCGCCTGTCGCTTCGGGTCAGAGTTCGCCTATTCCTGCGGCGCTTCGCGCCGGGGCGGACGAGGCGTCCGCCCCTAGACAAGGTGGTTCTTCGCAAATCGCGGCGCAGCTCGCTGAATCATCGGTGCCGAGCGTAAGTTCAACTCAGACTGAAGCGAGCCTTAAGCAAGGCGAGCCGAACTTGGTTTCGCAGCGGCAGTGGATGCTGGTGTTGCTGGTGTGCATAGTTGTGGGTTCGGCGTTTGCCGCTGGGGTGTGGTGGAAACTCAAGAGCGCGCAAATCGGCAGCCAGATGGTTCAGACATCCCCGTTGCCACAAACCGAGCGCTCGGCGCCGGGGGACAGTACGGCTCAGGACGCGACCGCGAGTACGGACACCAACTCCGCTCCGTCAACGTCCTCCGCAGCTCCTTCCGAAGGGGTGGTACCGGCGGGTTCTTCATCCACTCCGCAGGAGGTCTCGAAGTATCCAAAGGTGACCGGAGTACGGCACTGGTCGTCGGCTGACTCGAGCACGATCGTGCTCGACCTGGAAGATCAGGTGCAATACGAGCCGGGACATCTGAGCAACCCCGACCGCTTCTACTTCGATCTGCGCGATACTCAACTCGCGCCTGAGCTGCAGGGAAAATCGTTTGATGGCGATAGTTTATTGAGCCGCATCCGCATTGCCCAGCCTGCGCCGGGCATGACGCGGATCGTGCTGGAAGCCAGGCCTGGAGCATCACTGTCGCGGCCGCAAGTGAGCCTGGAGCGGGATCCCTATCGACTAGTGATCGAGGTCAGCAAGGCCGGCGCAGGCCCCAAAGGCGCGATCAATTTGTTTCCGAACGCTCTCGAGACGGAGAAGAACAAGCTGTCCATCGTGATTCCACCTCCGACTAAGGAAGACTTGCAGCTGAGGGCGCGGGTGCCGAAGCTTCGTATCGCCGTCGACGCCGGGCACGGCGGGTGGGACTTGGGAACAGTGGGGCGCCGCGGATTACTGGAGAAGGATCTGGTGCTGGAGATCGCGCAACGCCTGGGGAAGCTGCTGGAAAATCGGCTGGGATCGGAAGTGATCTACACGCGACCTGACGACAATTACATCCCACTGGATGATCGGGCGCAGATTGCGAATCAGGCGCAGGCGGACCTGTTTATCTCGGTGCATGCGAATTATAGCGATCTGCCTTCGGCGCGCGGCGTTGAGACGTATTACACGAATTTCTTCTCCGCTCCAGGGTCGAAGGAAGCCACTCTGCAAAATGTGGACACAACTTCGATGGCGGGCAGTCTGAAGAGCTCGGTAATGCCCTCTCTAAGCGCAAGCGAGTTGCGTGAGCGCATCGATCAGTCGCGGCGGCTGGCGGCGAGCGTGCAACGCTCTTTGTACGGCACGCTTGCGGCGCAGAATCCGGGACTCCGCGACCGCGGCGTGAAGGAAGCCGGTTTTGTAGTGCTCACCGAAAGCGCGATGCCGGGAATCCTGGCGGAAGTGTCTTTTGTCAGCAGTCCCATGGATGAGCAGAAGCTGCAAAGCGACGGCTATCGCGAGAAGATTGCTGAAGCTCTGTACAAAGGAATTGCGCGCTACGCTATCAGCTCGCGTGGAGTGAAGATGGCAGCGAAGCAGGCGGGGGCGGGGGCTTCGCAGTAAATACGAATACTCCAGTACTCAGTACCCGTATGCCTTCTTCCAGGGCCAGTTCAGCTCTTTGTATTCGTGGAATATAAGCACTTCTGAGTGTCAAGTTGGGAGCTGAAAAAGGGCGCGAACTCATTCGTGTCCTTTTTCTTTTGCCGAAAATGGCTAGGCTGCCGATCCGCCAGTACAAGCGAGCGAAAAAAAGGCCCGCGCCTATGGGGAGTGGTGCGGGCCTTGAGTCCATCTATTGGGGCATAACTCTTGGGGCGGCGCCACTGGTTCACGTTGAGCCCACAATCGGTAAGCGTCCAATTGGCTTGCGCGAACGTTGCTCAGAGGGTACGACATTACGGGGAGGGTGACCCGAGCACGTCGGCAATTGATGGTTGTAGAGCACTTCAACGGCCAAGAACCAACCGGGAGCCCGGAACTGACATGGTCCTGCGGGGTACGGGTTTCCAAAAGCCCGAGCCTGCTGGGGAGAAAAAGGGAAGGGTGGGGCAAACTGCGAACTGAATTAGGAGCGATTCCTGTGCCGCTTCTTAACAGAATTGTGGTTTCACGCTGTTGGCGGTCGTGATTTCTGTACAGGTGGCAACAAATTTCTTTACAGATTGCAGACACACAACCATTCACCAGAGGGGGCCAAGCAGGTGCACAGAGTAACCTCTGTGCCTCTCCGTTTGCGCTGAAGATTGGAGAATTGCCGGGTGCTAGTCGGCCCCGCGGATGCCGTATTTGTTGAGCTTGTAGGCCAGGGCGCTGCGGGACAGTCCCATGCGGCGGGCGGCCTCGGACTGAGCGCCACGGGTGGCATTCAGCGTGCGCAGGATGAGCTCTTTCTCGGCGTGCTCCAGAAATCCAGTGAGGTTGAAGCCTTCGGAGGTGGGTATGGCGAAGGAGTCGGGGTGAGAGCCGTTGTTTCCCACCGATACGGCTTCTTTTTGCGCGAGCGGCAAGTCGCCGGGTCCAATCTCAAGATTACTGGTAAGAATGTACGCGCGTTCAATCAAGTTGCGGAGCTCGCGCAGGTTCCCAGGAAAACGGTATTGCCGGAGTTCATGCAAGGCCGCCTCACTCAGACTGCGCCGGGGCATCTTCAACTCGGTGGCGATCTGCTGGCAAAAGATGTCGCTCATTCCTGGAATGTCTTCGACGCGATCGCGGAGGGGCGGAAGATGAATCGGGACTACCGCAAGGCGGTAGAAGAGATCCTCGCGAAACAGGCCTTCTTTCACGCGCTGTTGAAGATTGCGATGGGTCGCGACCAGCACACGAACGTCGACCTGGCGAGGGCGGGTAGATCCCACGCGCAGCAACTCTCCATTGGTTAGAACACGCAATAGCTTGGCCTGAGCAGGCAACGACATCTCGCCGGCTTCGTCCAGAAAGAGGGTGCCGTCGTGAGCGGCTTCAAATAAGCCCTGGCGCTGGCGATCGGCGCCGGTAAAAGCTCCCTTTTCGTGGCCGAAGAGTTCACTCTCGAGAAGAGTTTCGGTGAAGGCCGCACAGTTGACGGCGACGAATGGTTTCGAGGACCGGGGACTGTTGCGGTGAATGGCGCGAGCCACCAGTTCCTTGCCGGTTCCAGTCTCGCCAGTGATTAACACTGTGGCGCTGGTGGGAGCGACGCGGGCAATGCGTTCGCGTACCTCGCGAATGGCCGGGCTCTCGCCAAAGATCTCCGAGGTTCCTTCCAGGCGCACGACCGCATCTTTCAGCAAGATGTTTTCACGGAGCAACCGGGTGCGCTCGTAAGCGCGGCGTACGGTGGCCCGCACCACTTCCGGCTGGAACGGTTTGGTGAGGAAGTCGAAAGCGCCCTGGCGCATGCTTTCTACAGCCAATTCAATGGTGGCAACGGCAGTGAGGAAAATTACGGGGAGGGTGGGATCGGATTCGTGTGCGTATCCCAAGACGGCGAGGCCTTCACCGTCGGGCATGCGCTGGTCAGTGACCACTACATCGAAATCGTTGGCGGAGAGAGCGCGACGGGCCTCCTGAACCCCCGAAGCTTCCCAGATTTCGTGCTGATCCTGGCGCAGATTGAAGGCAAGAATCCTGCGCATGCTGGCTTCGTCGTCGACAAGCAAAATTCGTCCCATGGCAGTTTTTCTCAACGTTGCCCGTGGTCCGGGGCGAGAGGCAGAGTGATGGAGAAGCGGACACAAGACGATCCATTTTCGGCCAATCTGAGGTCGCCACCTTGCGCTCGCGCAATATTGCGGGCGATTGCCAGCCCCAGGCCGGTTCCGCGGGGTTTAGTTGTGAAAAAAGGCTCAAAAAGACGAGTCCGGATGGCATCAGGAATGGGCAAACCTGCGTTCTCCACCTCGATCAGGACCGTCTGATTCTGAGAGCGGGCTCGCAACAGAATGGTGCCTTGGGCGGGGGAAGCGTCAACTGCATTCAGGACGAGATTCATGAGTGCTTGCTGCAACTGCCCCGCATCGGCGGTCGCGAGCAGAGTGTCTGCCACCTGCAACTCAAACTTGACGCCTTTTTGGCTGGCATGGGCGCGCGCAGCATCAGCAATGTAGGTGACGGTGTCGGCGATGGAGGTAGAGGTCAGGTTGGGAGGGCGCGTGCTGGCGTAATCCAAGAACTCGGTGGTGAGGCGACTCAGGCGTCCGGCTTCCTCCGAAGCGATGGCGAACATTTCTTCGCGCTCGGGGCCCGAAGACTCTTTCGCCGAGGCAATGGAAGTAGTAATCATTGCGACGGGGTTGCGGATTTCGTGTGCAATCGCAGTCGACAACCGTCCCATAGCGGCAAGCTTCTCCTCGTGCAGAAGTTTTTCTCTTGTCTGCTCCAGTTCATGCAAGTTGTGTGCCAGACGCGTTTCCTTGCGCTGAAGATCGCGGACTACGAGCCAAACCAGAACTCCGGCCACCGCCAGCATCAGGGAGGTGGTGGCGGCCTCGGCGTACTCGCCGACATCGACGGGAGGATGCTTCAGAAAAAACCGCCATTGCCAGAAGAAGCAGGCAAAGTCGCTAGCCGCAATTACTCCTACGAGTGTTCTGAAGCGAAAGCGAAAGGCGGCCTCCAAAACGGGCAAGAGCAACAGTGCGATATACGGGCTATCTTCGTGGTCCATCAACTGTGAAAGCAGGATGGTCAGGCCGATATTGAGCAGGATGGAGGCCCACGTCAGAGCAGTCGTGATCGCAGTTGGGATTGGCCGGGAGCGGCGACGCACCCATAGCAATTCGGGAATCCGGATCAAAAAAACTGCTGCTGCCACGCTGAACACACCCAGTGAAGGCTCATTCCAAAAAGCGGCCAAGGCCCCATGCATGAGCACAAGAACCAGGAGAAGCAGCAGGTTCAGCAGGATGAAAACGGTCTGCTGCCTCTTAAAAGAGAGCAGGTCCAGACCGGGTGAAGAAGATGCTCTCGGGCTTTCGTAACGCAAAAATGTCCCTCCCATCTGGGTGCAATTCTCTCGCGAGGGCACGCCAGGGACCATAGCACCTTAATGGCGGTGATCTACGTCACTAGGCTGGGTGAGCGCACTCATATCGCGCCGGAAGTAAATGTGAATTTGTACTCCGCCAGCGTAGGCTGAAGAGCGCGGTTGATGTTCGAAGGCTCGGTACGTACAGAAAACTGGCGTTTCAGTACAGAATTCTGAACACATTTCGGGGCGTCTTCACCAGGGCCGAGCAAGGCAAGCTGCTCAGGGAGCCGAGCGTAAAAGCAGCGGGAGGGTATCACATCGCTGCTGAGATGAAAAAAACAGGCCGCTCAGGGGGAGGTTTTGAGCGGCCTGGTTGGCGAAGTCCTCCGGGGAGGAGGGTAAACTTGAGTTACATGCTCGGGTTGTTGGTTCCGGTCGTGGAAGCGGGCTGGCTGCCGCCCACGGTGTTGGTCATCAAACGAACATCCACGCGGCGGTTGTCGGCGCGGCCCTTGGAAGTCTTGTTCGACTCGACCGGCTTGTCCTTACCGAGGCCAATCACGTAAATCTTGTGCGCGGGAACGTTGTACTTGGTGGCCAGGTACTGGATGACCGAGTTAGCGCGCCGCTGGCTGAGGTCATAGTTGTAATCCTGCGATCCTACGGAGTCGGTTCCACCTTCCAGCGCGATGAGGTAACCCTTGGTATTCGCGATCTGCGCTGCTAACTGATCGAGGGCTTCCTGGGCCTGCTTAGTCAGGTGGTCCTTATTGAAACCGAATTTCACGCTAGTCTCGGCGACGGGATGATAGTTGTCGAGATTGGCAACCGTGTTGGTGAGGATGCCTACGCGGCCATTGGCGGCATCAGCAACCTGCTGAGCCTGGGCCGCATTCTGAGCAGCGGTCTGCGCCTTCTGCTCGACGTCAGAGGTCTTGGTGTTGACGGCTTGAATAGCAGCCTGGGTGCGGGCATCGACGTCCTTAATGTCGCGGGTGTTCTTGGCGGTCAGGTCGTCAAGCTCGTTGGTCTTGTTGATGAGGGGGGTCGTCTGCTGTTTGACGTAGTTTTTGCTGCTGCATCCGACAGTGGCGGCCAAGCTGGCGGCGAGGCAAATTGCTAACGAAGTGCGGTTCATAGGGTGAAGGCTCCTTGATTCCTCTTTGGTGGCGCGACCTGGGTTGGCCCGCGCGCCTAACTTTTGATGCAAATCCCTGGGATGACTTTACTGTGGTACCAGTCCCACATCCCACAATGCACGGCAGATGCCAGT
The DNA here is from genome assembly GCA_036376495.1 of Candidatus Sulfotelmatobacter sp. GTDB lineage: Bacteria > Acidobacteriota > Terriglobia > Terriglobales > Acidobacteriaceae > Sulfotelmatobacter. Next base: position 16,214 of record DASVAE010000079.1, read on the forward strand.
TGTCTGGCCCGCAGGGACATAGGCTAAGTATATACCTGTCAAGGGTTTGATACGCGCTCGGCGGGCGGTCAGACCGCCGCACCAAGCAAGAAGTGAAGCCAAACGGCATATTTGGCATGGAAATTTTATACGGTGGGGAGGTGAGCCGAGGCTAGCTCGAAGAAGTAGGTGAGGTCTCGAGCACAAGAGCTTACTTCCAGACGTCGGTAATGGGGGACGCATTGCGATCGTTCGCGGTGAGGGGCTCCAGCCCAAAGTTGTCTTCGATGGTGCGGAGCACGCTGTAATGGTTGTAGAGGCGACCCAGAGCGGCGGGATCCTGCTGGCTCGCGGGTTTGACCATATCGCCGAGAAAGACGGTATAGATGCGGTTATCCCGGTTGCCGCCTGATTCGTCGAAGGTAACCACCACCAGGGTGCCTTTACGCAACTTCTCGGGAAAGGTCTCATCAAGGAACTTCTTCACCCATGCTCCCGCAACCGTCACGCTAGTGTCGTGGCCGTCATGGACCATGTTTGGCGAGTAGAAAGAATAGGCGACCAATCCTTTATTCGCATCCTGCACGAAGGCGTTCTTCGCACTGCCGGAATCGACGCGGATGACGCGGTCGCACCACTTCTGCTGGACGGCGTGAAAGCTCAGGAAAGGAACATGGCGGCGGACGTAGTTTCCTCGCCTCTGCGCAACATGCAGGCTAGAAAGATGCCAGGGGCATGTGCCGTCGGGTAACTCCTCGGCGTATTGCTTGAAGTCGAGCCCGGAGGTGATCAAGCGGTCAGCGATGGTGCGGTGCGCGGGATCATCGGGAAAGTTGATCTGATTGTCAGCGAGGTAGCGCGCACGGTTGTGGGTTCCGAAATCTGTTCCTGCCACCATGGCCAGATAGTTGGGATAAGAAGGATGGAATAGGGCGTGAAAGTTGGTGAAGCTTGCACCTTCGGAGGCGAGGGCAGCGAGATTCTTATCCTGGATGGCGAGTTCGTAGTCGACGTTTTCGAGGACGACGATCAACACGCGATCAAAATGATGAGCGGGGGCACGGGCTGCGGCGCGTTCTGCCTCTTCTTTCTTTGCTTCAGGGGATTTTGTGACTTGCGGCAGCTCAGGGTTCTGCTGCTGGGTGGGAGTTTGAGCGGATCGGGAACTGACCGGAAGCACGACCAGCGCCAGGAACAGGCTGGCCACAAGGGGAAGTACGTGGCGAGAACTCATCTGCCTTTTTGTAGCACAAAGGGCTCTCTCTCCATCCAATAGAATATCCATGTAGCTGGCGGGCGAACGTGGGATGACACGTAGTTTGCCGGCGCCGTTCCGTATTGCAATGGACTTGCTCGCGAAAATCCGGACGATTCCCACCGACGCCGGCGTTTACCTATACAAGAACGCCGAGGGGGAGGTCATCTATGTTGGCAAGGCCAAGAACCTGCGGAGCCGCGTGTCGAGCTATTTCCATGAGGGAAGGTGGGAGGATGCCAAGACCGGAACCCTGGTGCGGGAGGCGGCGGATGTCGAGTACATCGTGGTGGCCAACAACAAAGAAGCCCTGGCGCTGGAGAACAATCTCATCAAGCAGCGCAAGCCGCGCTTCAATATCCTGCTGCGCGATGACAAGACCTATCCGTATGTGAAGCTGACACAGGGCGAGAAGTGGCCGCGGGTGTACGTGACACGGCGACTGCGCAAGGATGGCAGTGCGTACTTCGGACCGTACTTCCCCGCCAACCTGGCGTACCGCATCGTGGATTTGATTCACCGGAATTTTCTGATTCCCTCCTGCAAAGTGGATTTGACGAGACTGCATGCGCGTCCATGCCTGCAGTATTACATCCGCCGGTGCCTGGGACCGTGCGTGCAAGATCTGACTACACCAGAGCTGTACCAGGAAGCAGTGCGCGACGTGAAAATGTTTCTGGAGGGGAGGCCGACGGATCTGGCCAAGTCGCTGCGTACGCGTATGGAGCAGGCTGCGGGGGAACAGGAGTATGAGCGTGCGGCGCGTTATCGCGACCTGATTTCTACGGTGGAGCAGTTGCAGGAGCGGCAGCGCATCGCGGCGGCCGAGGGAAATGACGCTGACGTGTTCGGGTATCACTACGAGAACGGGATGCTGGCGGTGAATCTGTTCCACATGCGCGGCGGGAAGATGGTCGACCGGCGGGAGTTTTTTTGGGAGGATTTGCCGGAATTCGCGGCTGTTGCCGCTGTAACTGAGCCTGGAGGACCAGAACCTATAGGGACCGCGGCCATTGGCTGTCCGGGCGAGGAAAGCTCGCCCGCTAGTTTGGTTGAAAGTGCCGGAGATCGCGAAGGAAACGCGAGTCCAGTTGCGTTGGGAACGGACGGGCGAGGACACCAGTGCCCGCACGAAGCCAGCCACGAGCAGTTTCATCCAGGGGAATTCTTTTCGGCGCTGCTAAAGCAGCTTTACATTTCGCAGCCTTACGTTCCGCGCAACTTGTACGTGCCGGTTGATTTTGAAGATCGCGAAGAGCTGGAGGATTTGCTGTCGGAACAGAGCGCGGGGACGAGTGCCCGCAGCGCACGAGTTCACATTATCGTGCCGCAGCGCGGGGAGAAGCGTTCGCTGATCGATTTGGCGGGGAACAATGCCAAGCAATCCTACGATCAGCGCTTCCGCGTGCTGAAGCCGAACGCGCGAAGGATTCAGGAGGAATTGCAGGAAGTTGTTGGAGTGCCCGAGTTGCCCAGGCGAATTGAGTGTTTTGACATCTCTCACATTCAGGGGGCGGAAACGGTCGCGTCGATGGTGGTGTGGGAAGACGGCAAGATGAAGAAATCCGATTATCGCAAGTTTATCATTCGCACGGTGGTGGGAGTGGACGACTTCGCGTCCATGCGGGAGGTGGTGACGCGGCGCTACAAGCGGTTGCAAGAGGAACAGAAAGCGCTGCCAAGCCTGGTGCTCATTGACGGCGGCTTGGGTCAACTGCACGCAGCCGCGGAAGCGCTGGAGAGCCTGGAAATCATAAACCAGCCGTTGGCTGCTATTGCGAAGCGGGAAGAAATTTTGTATGTGTACGGTCAGGAGAAGGACCCGATTGCATTGGATCATCACTCGCCGGTGCTACACCTGATTCAGATGATCCGAGATGAGGCGCATCGCTTCGCCGTCACGTTCCATCGCAAGAGGCGGCAGATGCGAGATCGGGCCACGGAACTGCTGGATATTCCGGGAGTAGGCAGTAACACCTCGCGGCGATTGCTGGAGCATTTCGGGAGTGTGCAAGCTGTGAGGCAGGCCGACACGGCGGCGCTCTCGGCGGTCGTGACCCAAGTGCAGGCGGAGGCGATTCGAAATCACTTCAATAAATAAGGAAACGGCGAAACACAGGATCAGTGCGTCCGCAATTATTCCGGCGCGCCGAGAGCGCGTTTATTCCTTGCTCGCGAACTATCGCGATGGGCATGCGCGCATTCTTCCGCGGCAATTCAGCGACCTGGTGGTGGAGCAGGGCGGGATCGGAGCGGGGACGGTGATTCGGTTTCAAATGACGCTGTTCGGAAAGAAGCAGACTCTTGGCGCGAGCGTGACCGAACCGGAAGCGGGGCGCGTGCTGGTGGAAACCTACCTGAATGGTGCAGTGACAACGTTTACTGTCGATCCGGGGACGGCTCCGGCGGATTCACGGGTGACGATATCTACGGAACTTCCGGTTCGGAGCGGGTTCCCGGGGTGGATCGAGTTCAAATTGTCGACGCTCCTGTTGCGGCCGATCTACTGCAAGGAACTGCAAAACCTCGCGCGCGTTGCGACGGGACCGTTCGGGGCTTAGCAGATAAAGACCGAACCTCAGCGGATCTCTTTATTGCGGATTGCGTGACGTAGAAGCTTTCTTCCACGCGGCAGCATCACGCGCCGGTTCCTCAGAAACGCTGGAGAGAGGCATTTGTGCAGGGTCTTTCTTCGGGATTGCCAATCGTCTCAGCGCTAAAAAATCGGGGCCTTGCGTGGCGACGTCCGTCTTTTTCGAGGCCTGGTAGACGGACCAGGCAATGATTGCCAACATTCCGCACCAGCCCAAGCCACGCACCACGAGGGCGATTGTGGTGTCGTAATCCAAGAGCCCAAGCTTGGAGAAGATCGCGTGAAAATCGTGCTCCACAAAATCGGGATCGCCGGTTGTGACCAGCGGGAGAATCTGGGCGCGCGCATCGGCCATATACGTTGCCGTGTAGAGCCAATTTTCGAAGAAGAAAAAACCGCAGAATACGAACGCGGTCAGCTGACGTTGCGTAAAGAAGTATGCGGCGAGGAGGAACGGGACCAGCCACTGGAGCAGCGTACCTCCCCAAAGGCCGATCGTTGGACCAAACCATCCGAACAGATTTTGGCCGCCCTCGTGAACAATGAGATTGGCGCTGTCAATGAATAAGAATCCGCCGTGGGCCGAGAAAGCGTAAGCAAGGAATGCGAGATAGAACACGAGCCAAGAAATCAGAGACGGACGCGAAACCGGCTTCCAAGGTTCATCCAGCATGCATGGCAGGGACTCGAACATTGTGTCCACCAGATTGTAGGGAGAAGAAAACGGGAGAATTAGATTACGAACGTGTCAGATCGGACGAAGCGGTCCGGGTTCGGTGATCCGATACGTTCGCGGTGTCTCTAGTCCAGCGAAAGCACGATCCAGTAAGCGCCACTGGGATAGGTTTCGCTGCGGGCATAGCAGGTTCCGACCGAGAAAGTTCGCAGGTTGCGGCTCGAGAGCGCGTGGAAGGCCTGCTTGGGAATCGCGTCCGGATGCACGCTGCTGTAGGTTAATACTGTATAGCGCTCGGCGAGATTGCGAACCTTCGAGGTCGAAAGCCTATCGCTTTGCGCCATGGAACATGCGGCTTCATCGGCGCCCGGCAGATCGCGGTGCGCGAGTTGACCGCGGTTGAACGCGCGACGCTTGTGTTCGATGGCCAGAGCGACGCGCTCTTTCACGTCACTGGAAGAGTAATTGGGGAGGGCATGACCGAAGTCCTGCACGATGTAGAGGCGGTCTCCGTTGCGAACCACGCCCAACCCGACCACGTTGTAGGCCGGGTTGAGCAGGTTGGCGCGATGCGGGGGCGAAAGCATCAGATGTTCGTGGCCATGCAGCGCGTCGTAATCAAGGGCGACGTTTTCCCCCTCCTGGTCCAAAAGCAGACGGCTGGAGGAGGCGAGGCGCTGCGGGAGGGCCGGTTCGTTTTGAAGTTGATGCGAGAGCTGCCGGGATTCCAGCATAGTTTGAGCGTGGATCCGCGCCGCCCGGGATAGTCCAGAATCGAGAGTCAGCGGAGGCACGCCCGCTGCGCGGCGCGATTGATTGGCCAAGGCCAGCAGTTGCCGTTCGCTTTCGAATTCGCCATCGTCGAAAGGTATATCGGGGGACGCGGCAGCTACGGGCCTCAGCGACTGGGCTTGTCCGGTAGCGGGAAAGACGATCAGGCCGCTGTTGGCCAACAACGTAGCGGCGCCGAGGCTCAGCAACAACAGGAACAGTAGTCGAGCGGTTCTGCTCATCCGTTTGTGCCTGCCCATCAGATCCTGGGAGGGATCGAGTTCGGCCAGATGAACCTGCGGCTCAAGGCCGTCAAGGCTCAACCTTTGTTGCTGGTGGTACGCTAGGGGTTGGGAACGGTCGAGAGAAGTTACATCTGTCTATGGAACTAGGGATCAGTGGGGGCATTGGCCTGTTGTTTGGGATTATGCTTGCCTGGTTGGCACTGCGATCGCGCAGTGCGGCCCTGCAGGCCCGTTTGTCCTTCACAGAAAAGGGATTAGCGACCGAAAAAGCAGAACTGGCGCGGCTTTTGGGGGACTATCAGGAGCTTGTCGCGAGGCGCGCACGGCTGGAATCGGCGCTGGAAGCGGAACGAAAGGCCAGCAACGAAAAGATCGAATTACTTACCCGGGCGGGCGAGAATTTACAGAATGCTTTCAAGGCTTTAGCGGCCGATGCTTTGAAAAGCAACAACTCTTCCTTCCTGCAAATTGCCCAGGAGACTCTGAAGCGATTCCAGAGCGAGGCCAAAGGCGATCTTGAGACGCGGCAAAAAGCTGTCGCGGATTTGATCGCTCCGGTGCGCGAATCCTTGGGCAAAGTCGACGCGCAGATTCAGCAAATGGAGGTAGCGCGAGGCGAAGCTTATGGCGACCTCAAGGCCCAGGTGCAATCGCTGATCACCACCCAGAAGGAACTGCAGTCTGAGACCGGGAACCTGGTGCGCGCCTTGCGCACGCCGAACGTGCGCGGGCGCTGGGGAGAGATCCAGTTGAGGCGGGTGGTGGAGATTGCCGGCATGCTCTCTTACTGCGATTTTGCCGAACAGGAAACGATCCAGAGCGAGAGTGGGCGGCTGCGTCCGGACCTGGTTGTGAAGTTGCCTGGCGGCAAGCGAGTCGTCGTGGATGCGAAGACTCCGCTGCAGGCGTTTCTGGAGGCCTTCGAGACTACGGATGAAGAAGCTCGTCGCAGTTGTCTGGCGAATCATGCCCGCCAGGTTCGCGATCATATGAAGACGCTCAGCGGAAAGAGCTATTGGGAGCAGTTCGAGGCCACCCCGGAATTCGTGGTTATGTTTCTTCCCGGCGAGACTTTCTTCAGCGCGGCGCTCGAACAGGATCCTGGACTGATCGAGCAAGGTGTCCTGCAGCGCGTAATCCCTGCGTCTCCGACCACTTTAATTGCCTTACTCAAAGCGGTGGCTTACGGCTGGAACCAGGAAAAGCTGGCACGCAATGCGCACGAGATCAGTGCCTTGGGCAAAGAGTTGCACGATCGGCTGCGGAAACTCGCCAACCACATCACGAGCGTGGGCACGAATCTGGATCGCGCAGTGGAAGCCTACAACCAGGCAGTCGGATCCCTAGAGAACCGCGTGCTGGTTTCAGCCCGGAAGTTTGCGGAGTTGGGAGCATCCGTTGCCGAGGACATTCCGCCCCTTGAGCCGATCGAGACAACGGCGCGAGCCTTGTCCTTCGAATGGGATGAGGAGCCGACTGACATTTCAAGCGATCGAAGGGCTGGATAGGATGTACAAACCCCTAGACGCGGATCCATTGGCCGTTCGAACAATTGCGATGCGAGCGTTGCAGCAGGATATTTTTGAGCGTTAACGCTGGTCCTGTTCATGCACTGGCTCCTCCACCGGATTCTGCCCTTCCACTTCGCACAGATACTGCCGCACACAGTGATGAGTTGGGCCGCTTCTGCCAACTGCTCGCGTGGAATCCGGCTGTCTTTAACTGCATTCGCTTCGATGAAGCTGCCATCCACCGATAAATGCGTGCCTTGTACCAGTCCCACTTCCACGCATGTTGACGTCTTATCATGGTTTCGCTAGATCTCACCTGCCAATCGACGTGACTTTTTCAACACCGAAGCCTGGTTTCGCCAGTCACGCGAGAAAAGATGTGCGGGCCTACCGTGGCATAGTGCGCACGTCCATCATTTATTGTGGCCTTTCTTGATCGTGTCCACCACTTCTTGGACTGCGCTAACCACAAAACTGGGCGCGTCGAATGGAATCCAGTGTCCACTATCGGCGACAATCCTCCGCGACCCCCTACTGGAGAGGGATGCCATTTTCTCCTGAAGGTTTAATTTCAGTGCGTGGTCTTGACTCAGTTTGGGATCTTCTTCCCAGTCCTGAATACCAGCCGACAGTACGATCACGGGGATATTCCCGAAAGATCCGGCTGTGCGGGCCTGCTCGCCGCAAACCCATAGAGGCGGTTCCTTCCCCTCAGCAACCAGCGATTTCGTTTGCCACTGAAGAATCGTGAGCTCATTCCACTCCTGTTGCGTGAAACTCTCTTTGGGAACCTGTATCATCGGCTGCCTCTTAAGTCGCATGTACCCGACAACGCCCATGATTTGGTGAGCGAGCAGGACCGCCCGCCGGAAGAGTTCGATGTGATTGTGAATGTTAATGGTGAGGTCTTCGCTAGTCGGGTCTATCAGTACCATGCCCACAACTTCGTTCGGATAAAAGCCTCGAAAGACACGTGCGTGAAATGCACCGATAGCATGCGCGGCGAGCACGTATGGAGGCGCAATGTGGGCGTTGTCCAAAAGGGCGTGCAGATCGCGCGCAATGGAATCGCTATGATTGGGGAACGGCCCGGGATCACTCCAGCCATATCCTGCGCGATCGTACCAGCATGCGCGAGTAAACTTCGCCACGTCTTGCTGAAGGTGTAACCAGCTGTAGCCGGGCAACCCCCAGTCACTTTCGAAGATCACGGTCAGGCGGCCCTCGCCCGAACAGCAGATGTTGAGTTTTCGCCCGCCGATGTCTACTGAACGACCAATTTGCGGAGCCAGTTTGCGGTCGCGCTGTTGTCCAATTCGTTCATAGGTGGTTCCGCACAACAGGAAGAGCAAGACCGCGACAGCCCCAAAAGTAAGGAATCGCCGAATATTTCGTCCCAGGTGGGGTTCCACGTACATCCCTCGGCGTACAATTTCCCTCTTCCGACGAAGCTAATGGCAGGTACACATCGAGCCATCCTCAAAGAAAGAGGCGATGATTCTAGCTCAATACGTAAGTGGCGTCATGATGATTGGCGCAAAATCCTTGATGATGTGTCTGATCTATGTATGCGTTGGGAGACTGGTTAAGACGAAGGGGCGAATAGAGGGCGCAGACTTGTGCAATGGCCCGATTTCGTCAGCCAATCCGATTGTGGTCAATTCGAGTCCGACAACTTAGTGGCGATTCTGCTTCGATACTTTTGCAGCGAAGTAGCCTTGTCTTGCATAGATTCGCACGCCATCTCTCGCTACCGTAACTCTCAGCACGTGATAGCTGCCGTTGCGCTTTAGATTCTTCGCGTGAAACTCCAGCAAGTACAAGTATTCCGGTGGTGACGCGAGATCTTTCAGACCGCTTTCCAAGTCATTTGTGTTGTGCACATAAGTGCCGCCGGTCCCATTGGCCAATGCGGCCATGACGTTCTCTGCCAACGGCATTGACGCTCGTCGGTACTCTGACTTCAGTTGATTATTCTGTGTTGAAGTCGCACCGCGCTCGCCCGCGTTCAGTTCTGTCGTATAGAGTCCTCGCGCATCGAGCGAGTTTATAGTGACGTTCGATACGGCTGCCGTGTCGATGACTTGAGATAATTCGTGCTTTGCTGTTGGCGTGAGGGTGAAAAAACCCGGCGAGACCAAGATAAGGGTACTTAATCCGGGCAGAGCAGCGATCCTGCTTACTACTTCTCTCAAGGCAGCAAACGAAACACGACTGTCCTGTTCACCCATTGCGAACTCCCGCTCGGCAGCCGACGTGGCAAGACGCTCCGCCACATCGCGCATCGTGAGACCGGGGTTGCAGTTTAAGACCTCATCGGTCGCTGCGTGCAGGGCTACTGGGCTGTGCTCATTGACAATCAACTCCGCCCAATAGTAATCGAGGTCTGGGCAATCAGTTCCGGTGTTGTGATAAACGGTTTGGGGCCGAATTCGGGTAAGGCCCTCCAATAAAGTCGCATGGTCTGCCGTGATGCCGGTGTTGACCAAACCTGAGAGCGAAAGTATCGCGCCGATTTCACCCTCGCCTAGTGACGATAGCACTCGCGTCGTAGCCTCTCGCACTGCTGCGAGGTCACTAAATGTGATGTGTAAGTCATCGACTAGGAAAACGACAAAACGCCTAGGCGAGCTTCTGGTTTGTGAAGAGGCCACACCACTGTTTTCGGAGACATTCGTCGAGCGGGACCGCGCATGTGTCTCAATCATGAACCCCGAAATGTCCTGCCGCTTCTTGTTGTCGAAGACCTGAAAATCCTTTACTGTCAGGTCGCCAACAGCCGCCCCTTGACGGTTTCTCACCAGCACGGGTACGAGAATGACGTCCACATTGCTCTGCAACGTGAAGTGGTCGGGTTGCGAACCCGCCTTTCGCTGCTGACCATGCCCGATAGAAGGGAGCAGAACCAGCGAACACGCCAGCAAACAAAGGGGTTTCTCTCTCCTCGCCATTGCAGTTTTCAGGCTTGAGAATGTTACGGTTAGATGCACAAGCGAGTTTCGCGCGAGGAATTAAATGGCGCTTCGCGTAACATCTTCCCGATAGCACTCAAACGCATTGTATTCAATCTCCCTGTCAGAATAGAAGCCATGACGGCGGTCGACGTGGTCGACCCTCTACTCGACTTTGGGTGGACTGGGCATTCAGATCTGGATTGATGGGTGATGGGCGTCGATGCACTGCCCGGCAGGCAGACTCGCCCTCATAAAGGCCTAGATATTGCGCCTGGCGACCGGCACTTGGTACGGTTCGAGGGGTTCTTGGCATCGCGGGGCATCGTCGCACGAAACGTGAGATCGAGGGAGCCTTCAACTTCGTTTTGGCAGATCACGGTGGTCGGAAAATTGACGTTCAATGGGCTGTGAGGTTGCATCTCTCCTCAGTGTGAAATTCCACAGCGGGTACGAATTGTCTGAGAAGGATTACCAAGACGTTTCAGCAATCCGGAACATGTTGTTTAGCCGTGCCGACGAGTATTCTCCGTTTAGGGATCGTCCTTAATTCACTAATTCACTGGCTGTGGCGACGGTTAGGGTCCATCTCCTTGACCCTCAGATCTCCCAACAAAGGGATACGAAATCCCACAGAAACCTTCCAAAAGGCATAGCTCGCGTTCGAAATTGCATCTATAATTTTGGAAGTGGTTTTCCGCGCGGTACTTACCCGTTCCACTTCGGAACCCAGCATGGAAGCGAAGTTGCTCATTCATGATAGGTTGGAGGCCTCAAACACCTCTCCTCGAACGCCCTTGGGGGGCCAGGGGCCTGTGCCGAAGCCCATGAATCGGGAAAGCCAAGCTCGTTTTGTCGCCGTCATCCTGTTTTTGCTGACGGTGGCTGCCGTCGTCTTTGCGGGCTTCAACTTTGAAAAGGAACGCGACTTCGCCGCTCCGGATGACGGGGTGTGGTGGGTGGAACACGACGGGCGCCTGGTGGCGGATCGCGTGGACCCCAACGGCCCCGGGGCGAGGGGCGGCATCAAAGTCGGCGATCAACTCGTCGCGGTTGACAGTCAGGAAGTCAAGAATACGCCGGCACTCGTGCGCCAGCTTTATCACAGCGGCGTGTGGTCCAAAGCCGTGTACTCACTGGTTCGGCAATCAGTCACGCTCGATTCAAACGTGTATCTGATTCCGGCGGACCGCTCGCTGAACAATTACTTGCGGTTCATTGCACTCATCTATCTTGGCATCGGCTTATATGTGCTGCTGCGGCGTTGGACCGCAACCGGTTCCACACATTTCTACATTTTCTGCGTAGTCTCATTCATCGCGTACTCCTTCCACTACACCGGAAAGTTCAACGACTTCGACTGGATTATCTACTGGAGCAATATTGTTGCCTGGGTATTGCAGCCGGCGATGTTCCTGCATTTCGTGCTGACCTTTCCGGAGAAGCGGCAATTCGTGCGCGAGCGTCCGTGGACGATTTTGCTCGCCTATGTACCGGGCGCGGTACTGATCGCGAGACACATCATCGCACTGAGGCTGGCGCAGGCCAGCGGACTGTTGCGCTGGGACATGGACCGGCAGGAAATGGCGTACGGTGCCGTACTGTTCATCGCGGCCGCAACGGTGCTGTGGTACAGCTACGAGCGGGCGAGCACGACCATCCTGCGCCAACAATTGAAGTGGGTGACGCGAGGAACGATTCTTGCGGTGGTTCCCTTCACACTATTCTACGTAGTGCCATTCCTGAACGGTTCACCGGGCATGAATTGGGCGGTGCTATCGCTGGGGCTGCTGCCGCTGACGTTTGGCTACGCCATTTTCCGTTATCGGCTGATGGATGTGGACCTGATCTTCAAACGGGGCGTCGTCTATACGCTGGCCGCCGCCGCGGTGGTCGGCTTGTACTTTGGGCTGGTGGCCGGGGTGGCGGAACTAGTGCACATGCAGAAGCCGGGCACCGGACCGGTTGGATTGATTCTGGCGGTCGTCGTCACCGCGCTCCTGTTCGATCCGGTACGCAAATGGATTCAGGACCGGGTGGACCATCTGTTCTACCGGACGGTTTACGACTACCGGCGCACGCTGATTGAATTCGGGCGCGAACTCAGTTCGGAGACAGATCTGAATGCGCTGTTGTCTTCGGTAGTCGATCGTTTATCGCGAACGCTGTCGGTCGATCGGATTGCGATCTTCTTGCGTGCCGAGGATGAGGGAGAGGCCTTTGTCGTCTCCAAGACGCTGGGCGTGAATGTGGGCGGAAAGCTTGATTTGAGTTTTCTGCTCGCGCCGCGACCCGAACCTGCGGGACATATGTTCTTTGAGAACACGCACCAGGTACCGCGGGAGAGCGCGGGAGCACAGGATGCAATCGCGCGCCTGGATCTGAATTATTACATTCCGTGCCGCGCTCAACAGAGAACGGTTGCCGTGCTTGGACTGGGAAAGACCGACAAGGGAGATTACCTTTCGAGCGAAGACATCGAGTTACTGGAGACGCTGGGCGGCTACATCGGAATCGCGATCCAGAATGGGCGGCTATACGCTTCCCTGCAGCAGAAGGTCGCCGAGTACGAGCGCCTGAAAGACTTTAACGAGAACATCGTCGAGTCGATCAACGTGGGCGTGATGGCGCTCGATATGGAAGATCGCGTGGAGAGCTGGAACGCGCAGATGGAAGTGATGTATGCGTTTCCGCGCTGGCAGGCTCTCACGCAGCCGGTGCGCAGCGTCTTTCCCGCGGAATTCGTCGAAGAGTTCTATCGCGTGCGGCAGCACCCGGGCATCAACAACCTTTACAAGTTCCGGTTACAGACTCCTGCGGGGGAGACTCGAACCGTCAATGTGGCCATCGCTCCGCTGGTGACGCGCAAGTTCCAAGTGATTGGACGGCTGGTGATCATGGACGACATCACCGAGCGCGTAGAACTGGAAAGCCAGCTTTCGCAGGCCGACAAGTTATCATCGATCGGATTGCTGGCGGCTGGGGTAGCGCATGAAGTCAACACGCCACTGGCAGTCATTTCATCGTACACGCAGATGCTGGCCAAGCAACTCCAGGGCGATCCGCAGAAGTCGGGATTGCTGGAAAAGATAACCCGTCAAACTTTCCGGGCATCAGAGATAGTAAATAACCTGCTGAACTTCTCGCGTACCAGCGGCACAGAATTTACCGACGTGGACATCAACAAGATCATCACCGATACGCTGGCACTGCTGGAGCACCAGTTCAAGACAGCGAAGGTCCAGGTTGCATCGGAGTTGACGCAGGGAATCTCGCCCATACAGGGCAATGCGGGAAGATTGCAGCAGGTGTTTCTGAATCTGTTTTTGAACGCAAAAGATGCGATGACAGGTGGCGGCAAGCTGACGGTCGCGACCAGCAATGGAGATTCCGTGAGTGTGCGGGTGTCCGATACCGGGTCGGGAATCGCGCCCGAACACATCCAACGGATTTACGATCCGTTCTTCACGACGAAGACCGCGCCCAAAGAGGGCCAGAGCCGGGGCACGGGCCTCGGACTGTCGGTCACTTACGGCATTATTCAGGAACATGCGGGCAAGATTCGCGTGGAGAGTAATCCGGAATCCGGCACAACGTTCGCACTTGATTTCCCATTAAGCCGGAAGGCAGTCAATGTCTGAAGCAGCAGTCATCACGCGCGGCGCAATGAACGGCAATCCCTCGGCCGCGGGCTCAGTGCTCATCATCGATGACGAAGCCGAAATTCGGGAATCACTTCAGACCCTGCTGGAAATGGAAGGCTTTGAAGTAAGCACGGCGGACTCGGGCGAAGATGGACTGGCGCAGATGGCCGAGCGCACGTTTGATCTGGTACTGCTCGATCTGGCGCTTCCCGGCCGGGATGGGATGGAGATCCTCTCAGAGATCCATGCGCACGACTCGCGTCTGCCCGTCATCATGATCACTGCTTATGGCACCGTCGAGAATGCGGTGCGGGCCATGCAGTCTGGAGCTGCCAACTTTGTCCAGAAGCCCTGGGACAATGAGAAGCTTCTGGCAGATGTGCGCTCGGCAGTGGGGCGGCGCAAAGCGGAAGAAGAAAACGTTCAGCTCAAGCGCGCACTCAAGCAGCGCTACAACTTCGAGAACATCGTGGGCAAGAGCGAGCCCATGCTGAAGATTTTCGATCTGGTGGGGCAAGTGGCGAACAGCCGCTCCACTGTTTTGTTGCAGGGCGAGAGCGGCACGGGTAAAGAAGTCATTGCCAAATCGATTCACCTGAACTCGGCGCGACACGACAAGCCTTTTGTTCCGGTAAACACCGGCTCGATGCCGCACGATCTGCTGGAATCGACTCTATTCGGACACGTGAAGGGCGCATTCACCAGTGCCATTGCTTCCAAGAAGGGACTGTTCGAGGTGGCGGATAAGGGGACACTATTCCTGGACGAAATCGCCACCATGGGACTGGAGACGCAGGCCAAGATTCTGCGCGTGCTGCAGGACCGGCGGTTCATGCACCTGGGCGGAATTCAGGAGATTCAGGTGGACGTACGCATTATTGCGGCCACTAATATCGATTTAAGGCAGATGGTTCGCGAGGGAAAATTCCGGGAAGATTTGTTCTACCGCTTGAACGTAATCACAGTCGAACTGCCGCCGCTTCGGCAGCGAAAAGAAGATATTCCTTTGCTGGTAGAGTTCTTCCTAAAAAAATATGCCGAGGAAAACGGCCGGCCGACTCCCCGTGTGATGCCCGAGGCTTTGCGGCCGCTGATGGCTTACTCATGGCCCGGGAATGTTCGCGAACTGGAGAATGTTATCGAACGCGCGGTTGTGCTGTCTTCCGGTCCGGAAATCAGCATGGATCTGCTGCCAGAATCGTTGATGGGACGCGGCTCCTCGTTTACCTTGCACGATCCGGCCGCGGACGCTTCGCTATTCGAAATTGTCGAAGACGTGGAGAAGCGGATCATCACCGAAATGCTCGAGCGCTGCAACTGGAACCAGACCGAAGCCGCGGAACGCTTCCGCGTGCCACTCTCTACGCTGAATCAGAAGATTCGGCGACTCAACATTGAGATTAAGAAGAAGGGCAGACTGTAAGCCAGTTCTCAGTTGCCAGCCAATCTTCCACGCATTAATCCCCTAAGTACACCGATGGCTGACTGCAGATAGCGGGGAGCTTTCTCTGTTATATTTCGTGGAAGCCCTGCGAAATCCCAGACACGACCGCGCGGGACTGCCAACTGCATGCAACTGATCTCGCCCACGGAGTTTGCCAAGGAGAAGGTGCAGTCAGTTCAGGAATACATTTCGCTGGCAGCGGCGTCGATAGCCAACCTGTTTAGTAAACCCCTTTATGTGGCGGACATGGTGCAGCAGGCCGATTTCATCGGCGTCGGCTCGCTGCCGATTGTCGTCCTGACGGGCTTCTTCACGGGCGCGGTGCTGGCTCTGCAAACCTCCAATACTTTGCAACGGTTTGGGTCCATCACGCTGGTCGGGCAACTGGTGTCCACTTCCATGGTGCGTGAGCTGGGCCCGGTACTGACAAGCCTCATGGTGGCGGGGCGGAACTCTTCGGGTATGGCGAGCGAGCTGGGTTCGATGGTGGTTACAGAGCAGATTGACGCCATGCGCGCGCTGGGGACCGATCCCATTAAGAAACTGGTCACGCCGCGTGTGGTCTCGTCCGTCTTCATGCTGTTTTTCCTGACCGTCCTGTCCGATCTGGTAGGACTGACCGGAGGCTTGATGGTGGCCAAGCTACTGCTATTCCTGGACGCGCGACAGTATTGGAGCAGCGCGTGGCAATCGCTGGTGTTTCAAGACGTTTTCATGGGATTGCTAAAACCAGTTTTTTTTGGATTCATCATCTCTACGGTGGGCTGTTATTACGGAATCACGGCGCGCGGAGGCACCCAGGGCGTTGGCCGGGCCACGACGCAGGCCGTGGTGGCGTCCTCTGTGCTGATTTTGGTCACCGATTTCTTTCTGACGAAGCTGTTGATCTCGGTGTTCTCTTACAGGTAATTGCATGTCGCTGTCGCTATCGTCCGCCGGGCACGCTGTCCCCTCTCCCGAGGGGCAGCCCAGGGCTGCGGTAATTTTCGAAGACGTGCACCTTTCGTTTGATCAAACGGAGGTGTTGTGCGGGGTTTCTTTCCAACTTCCGTTGGGTGAGACCAAGGCGTTATTTGGCGTTGCTGGAGCCGGCAAGAGCACGATCCTGAAATTGACGCTCGGATTACTGCCACCTGACTCAGGCCGCATCGTTGTTTTGGGCCATGACATTACCCAGATGACAGAACAGGAGCTATTTCCGTTGCGCTCACATCTTGGCATGGTGTTCCAGGAGAGCGCGCTGTTTGACTCGCTTACGGTCCGGGAGAACGTTGCCTACCGATTTATGGAGGAACGAGGCATCTACGATGACGAGATCGATCAGCGCGTACGAGAAGCGTTGCGCTTTGTGGAACTGGAGCACACGCTCGATCTATTTCCTTCGGAACTCTCTGGGGGAATGAGGCGCCGGGTTGCGATTGCGCGAGCGATCATCACGCGTCCGGAGCTGCTGCTGTACGATTCGCCTACAGGAGGGCTGGATCCAGTCACCTCGAACACCATCATCGAATTAATCATGAAGCAGCGCGACGTGTACCGCACCAGTTCCCTGCTGGTGACGCACCGGCTGCAGGACGCGTTCACTCTCGCGACGCACGAGTTTGATCAAAAGACGAACCAGCTGAAGTCTTTGCCGCGAGGACAATATTGCGAGATCCCGATGAGTTTCTTAATTCTGCGGGACGGGAAGGTCACGTTCGACGGCGACATCCACCAACTGGCCCACACCAAGGACGAATACATCCGGGAATATATCTCATAGCTATTTCCCTGCCATGATTTTTTCGACGTCTTCAGCCTTCGAAGGGAGAGTGGCGCTGAGCTTGATCAGCTTCCCATCTTCGCCCACCAGAAAATCGTCTTCGATGCGGACGCCCAGGTTCTCTTCTGGGATGTAAATCCCGGGCTCGATGGTGAAGGTCATGCCTGGGGCCAAGGGGAGCTTGTAGTCGCCGACGTCGTGTACGTCGAGGCCGATGTAATGACCGATCCCGTGGATGAAATATTGATCCAGAGGCTGGCCGTGAAGGTCCTTGCCATGGGCTCTGATGTAGTCCTTGGCGACCCGGGTAAGTGAAGCTTCGGAGTCGCCATACAAAAGCGACTTGCCCGACTGGAAAGCGTCGATGGCGGCCTGCTGTGCGCCGAGCACGATGTTATAAATCTCGCGCTGGCGCGCAGTGAAGTGGCCGCCGATCGGGAGAGTGCGCGTAATGTCGGCGGCATACATGGAGCACTCTGCGGCGGCATCGATCACCACCACGTCACCCGGCTTCATCGTAGAAGTATTCTCGGAGTAGTGGAGGACGGTAGAGTTGTGCCCCGAACCGACGATGGAAGGATAGGCAGCGCGCTCGCAGCCGCGTCTTTCCCATTCATACTGCAGAAGGGCTGAAATCTGATACTCGGGCAGGTTCGGCTTAACCGCCTTCATAGCGGCAGTGTGGGCAAGTATGGAAATGTCCACCGCTTTCTGCAAGAGACTGATTTCAGCGGCATCTTTGTGCAGGCGTATGGCGGCGATAGAAGGCTTCACATCCTGGAACGTCAAAAAAGTGTCGGTGCGTTTCAGAAATTCCAGAGGCTGAGAGATGGGCGAGGTTTCTCCAGGTTCGGGGAGTTCGGTATAGACGATGGGCTGACCGCGAGGCATGACTTTCGACAATTCTTGCGGAAGCTGGCTAATCTCTTCGACGCGATTGAAGCCGGTCAACTTCGCAGCCTGGGGATCATCGGCTCCCAGTTTGGGTCCGGTAAAGCGCTCCATGCGAAGATTGCGGGGAGGGAGAAAAAGTATTTCGGTGTAAGGCGTGGCGGGATTTTTGTCGCCGGCTTCGACAGCAGGCGCCATCAGCAATGCAGCACCCGGTTCCGTCCAGCCTGAAAGATAGTAGAAATCGTCGTCCTGGCGAAAGGAATAGAGCGATTCCACGGGTTCCAGCGAGCCAAAAAGGACGACGATTCCACCAACTTTCTTGCCCAGCGCCTCACGCCGGGTCTTATAGTCAGCATCCGGCTGTCGTTGCCGCGCAAAGGCTGCGGCGCAGAACAGCAGTAGGACAAAAATGCAAAGCCATCGCTTCGGCATCAATGCTCCATCAGAGGGAGGTAACTTTTTATTTGGAGGCTAGATTCTTTCCAGCCTCGATAAACGACTGGATGTTGGCCTTATCGATCAGATCGGAACCGGTATCGACGAACATGGGAATGGGTGCGTAACCATCTTTGGCCCAGTCCGCGTCCAGCGACGGCGGCTTATGATGGTAGAGATTGTCGAGCATCTGCATGCCGACGAAAGCCATCGTGTAGGGCTTCTGGGCGATGGTGGCGGCGATGACACCTTTCTGGATCCAGTCGAGGGTCTCCTGATCAGTGTCCATGGCAATAACGACTTTGCCGCTCACCTTGTAGCTGCTGAGAACGGAGGCGACTTCCTTGCCGGACTGCGCTTCCAGGCAAACGAAACCATCCACCTTGTCGCGCTCCTTACCGACGATCTGTGTGGTGGTGTCGAAGGCAATGCGTGGATCGCCTTGGATGTCCACTACGCGAGTGATCTTGATATTCGGAGACTTCGCCAGGGCGTCTTTATAGCCCCGTAAACGATCCTGCAGATTCGGCTGATCCGGCATGGTGAAGACGACGACGTTTCCCTTGCCCTTCAATTCCTGGGCAAGTCGCTGCCCACCGGTGAAGCCCGCCTGGTAGTTGTTGGTTCCGATGAAGAACAGGCGTTTGCTCGAAGGAGCATCAGAATCGATGGTGATAACGGGGATGGATGCCGCGATAGCTTTATCGATGCTATCTTTCAGCACCGACGCATCGGCCACACTCAGCAGGATCCCCGTCGCCTTCTTCTGCACTGCCTGCTCGAGGGCGTCGCGCTCAGCTTTAGGATCGTAGCTTTGGGGGCCAGTAAAGTCGAAGCGAATTCCCTTGAACTCGGCCGCGGCATGGGAAAACCCGGTTCCAGCTGTCTTCCAGTAAGGCAACTGAATGTTAGATGAGACAAATACGAAATATTCATCCGAATTGTGTGCACTGCCGCAACTGAGGAGAAAGAACGAGATCAGGATGAGAGCAGACAAGCGGAGCGTTCCATGCGAGCGTAGCATCGCATCCTCCTTTCGAAAACTCTCAAGCAACTGGGACGAGAATTTTCGGCGAGTGGATTGTAACTGAGTGGTCAAGAGAAGACCAACGGTCAGCGTAGGGCGTGCTCGAGCAAACCAGAAATGACCGCGGATTCGACCTCGCCGGAGCGGTTGTAGAGTACGTTGCCGGAGCGATCTAAAACCATCACGTGCGGAATGCGGGCATGAAAATATTGTTTCTTCAGATTTCTCTGCGCGGACGAGAGGTACCCATCGATATCGATAATGACGAACTGAACCTGTCCTTGGTATTTGGCGTACAAGTCGACGGTCCTTCGCGCCTGGCGCTTGGAGTTGAAGCAAGCCTCACCATACATGATGACGTAGGAAGGCTTGCCGGCAACCAGACCCGCCTCCATGTGGTCCCCGGTGATTAGAGGACCATCCTGGCTGTCGCTGTTGAAGTCCAGGTGCGGATTCAGCTTCAGGTTTTCGCCTGCGAAACCCGGGAGCGTTGCGGCCAACAAAACAGCGAATGCGAGCAGCGGGAACTTCATCGAACCCTCCTTTTGGCGAGACTGGCGCACTGGGGATATGAGAAGTTCGGGCCAGAAAAGTTACATTCTAAACTCCTACCGGGAAAGGCTTGGTATGCGCTGTGGCGGACCGCGAGGATCGGCCAAAGCGTCCCTGCAGCAGCGACATCAAACCGGTGCACCAGTATCCCAGCACGAACAGCAAGAGGAATGGGACCGTGATGTAGTTTTCATTCTCGACCGCGTAATAGATCGTGGAAGCGAAGTAGGCGCCGATGATCAACTCGACCCAGGGAACCCATCCCAGGCGCTTGCGGTACTTGGTAGCGCCAATTTTGTCCCGCCTGGAAATGACTCGGTATTTGGGGGTGCGCGCAAATGCGCTCTGCTTTCCGATCAGAGCCTCGATGACGGCCTTGGTATTCGTGATGGTCAGACCTATTCCGAGCGCCATCAGGACGGGTAAGTACAGCAGTGCCCGGGGCCAGCTGCGCGGAAATAACTCGCGCTGGGAGACCAGATAAAAGCTGGAGATCGAGAATGTCGAAGCCAAGAACAAGGGCAGGTCGATGTACAACATTTGGAACCAGCCCTGGTAGAAGCGGATGATCATTGCCGGGAGCAACAAGACCGAGAGCATGATCATCAGGGGATAGCTGATATTCGCGGTCAGGTGATACCAAGCTTCGATCTTGGTGTGTAAGGGGGCATCACTTCGCAAAACGCGGGGCAATATCTTCTTGCCGGTCTGGATCAGTCCCTTTGCCCATCGCGCCTGCTGCGTCTTGAATGCGGTCATCTCCACGGGCAGTTCGGCAGGACACTCCACATCCTGCAGGTAAATGAACTTCCAGCCTTTGAGTTGGGCGCGATAAGAAAGGTCGGTGTCCTCGGTCAGGGTGTCATGCTGCCAGCCGCCCGCTTCCTCAATGGCGACACGCCGCCACATTCCCGCGGTGCCATTGAAATTGAAGAAGAGCCCGGTGCGCGCGCGGCCGGAGTGCTCAAGCACAAAGTGTCCGTCGAGCAGGATGGCTTCGACTTCGGTGAGAAAGGAATAATGGCGGTTGAGGTGAGTCCATCGCGTCTGGACCATGCCGATCTTGGGATCGGTAAAGTGGTGAATGGTGCGCATCAGGAAGTCTTCGGGTGGGGTGAAGTCGGCATCGAAGATGGCGACGAATTCCCCTTTGGCGGATTGCAATCCTTCGGCGAGCGCGCCTGCTTTGAAGCCGTGGCGATTGGTCCGGTGGTGGTACGAAATCGGATTGCCCAGAGCGGCATAGCGGTCCACCAGCGCGCGAGCTACTTCTACGGTTTCATCGGTGGAGTCGTCGAGCAGCTGGATGTCGAGCTTTTCACGGGGATAATTGAGGCGGCAGACGGACTCCAGCAACCGCTCGACGACGTATTGTTCATTGAAGATGGGCAATTGTACGGTCACGCGCGGGAGGTCGTGGAAGTGAGACGCGGGCGCCACAGTGGCGTTCTTGCGGTGCTTGTAATACAGATACACGAGGATGTACCGGTGCACACCGTAGCCCGCCAGCAGGATCAGAACGATGAAATATGGGATCAGCAGTGCCAGATCGAAGCCGTTGACGTGATATAAACCGCGGAACGTGGTGTCGAGAAAATGCTGGCGAATGTAGGGCGCAATCCCCCTCGGTCCAGCGGAAGCGGCGATCGTTGCTGTGAGATTAGCAATCAAGAGATTTAGAGCGGCGGCGTGAGCGCTCGAGTCGCCCCGCGGAAAGGTACCATTTTACCCAATTCAGGCCGTTGTGCCCTTCCCCGGTGGTTGCTGCGAGTACTTCGATCAGCTACAAATGGACCAACGATGCGGAATACTACCGAAGAACATAGAAAAGGTCACCCCAGGGGACACGGGGGAGCACAGAGGAAGATTCCCGTCGCATCGGAGGCAGGAACGCTGGCAGCGAGATGGATGCGCATCCGCGCCTCTCTACCGTGGGTCGTGGGGATTGCCTTCGCACTTCGCCTCTGCTGGATCGTGATCGGCCATACTTACCGCTTCAAAACCACGGACGACAACTTCAGCTTTGGCTGGGAGATGGGTCGAATCGCGGCGTCGATCGCGTCAGGTCACGGATTCAGTAATCCCTTCGGCCCACAGACCGGGCCGACAGCGTGGGAACCGCCGTTGTATCCCTATCTGATTGCGGGAGTGTTTCGTCTCTTTGGAACTTATTCGAGAGCGTCCGCTTTCGTGCTGCTAAGCGTAAATAGCCTGTTCTCGGCGTTGACGTGCATTCCGATTTTTCTGATTGCGCGGCGGATTTTTTCTGAGAAAGTCGCGGTGGGCTCGGCGTGGGCATGGGCCTTGCTGCCGAATGTGATGTTCTGGTGCACGCGGGCCATTTGGGAAACGAGCCTCGCCGCCCTGCTCATGGCGACCATCTTTTGGTTGGCTCTGACGTTGGAAGCCCGGGACGGCTGGACGCCATGGCTGCAATTCGGCGTGCTCTGGAGTATCGCGGCGCTAAGCAGCACGTCGTTGCTCTCTTTTCTGCCGGCATCCGGCTTGTGGGCCTGGTACCGCCGCGCCAAACGCGGTAAGCGTTCGATCTACGGCGTGGTGCTCGCTTCCCTGGTGTTCTGCGCGTGTGTAACTCCGTGGCTAGTTCGAAATTACCGGACGTTTGGGCACTTCATCTTCATACGCGACAATTTTGGAGCCGAGCTTCGACTAGGAAACGGCCGCGGCGCGGATGGGACGTGGATGGAATATCTGCATCCCACGCAGGAGGTGTATGCCATGAGGCAGTACCAGCAGATGGGGGAACTCGCCTATGTCAAAATGCGGAAAGAACAGGCGCTGGAATATATCAAGGCTGATTACCCGAGGTTTTTTGGGCTGTGCGCGAAGCGGTTGGTCTATTTCTGGGCCGGACCGCCAAAAGCCACGCAGCCGCCATGGCTGAACGACCTGAAAAATTCTTTGTTTCTGGCTTCTTCGGTGTTGAGTTTCTGGGGGTTAGTACGCGCGTTGCGCGTGCGCAAATCTGGCGCATGGCTACTGTTCTGGCTTATGGCTCTGTATCCAGCGATCTACTACGTGGTCTTTCCCACACAGCGTTACCGGGTTGCAATCGAACCGGTTATGGCAATCCTGTGCCTCTTCATCATCACGGAAGCGCAGGCGGGCTAAGGCTTATTCTCCAAATCGATCTTGAGCACGTGAATTTGCTTCAGCTTGGGATCAAGCACGCCATTGATCACTACGCGACGTCCTTCAAAGCCGTGCACTAGATCGGCGCGATCCAGGCGAAACACGTCTTTCTTGGTCGACAGCACCAGGTACCCGCCGAGGTGCTCAATGCAATATACCGAGCAGGTATTTGACGTTCCACCCATGGACTTCGACTTGAGCATTTCCTGATGAGAACGGGTAAGGGAGTGAACGTTCAGGGCGCACTGGCTGTCAGAAACTTCCCCGCGGAACGTCTGCGCCGCGTGCGCTTGCCCGATGGCTGAGAGCGCCAGCAGTGATGCCGCGCAGAATGTCTTTGTAAAGTTCATTATGTTTCCTTTTCGCTACGGTAACACGGTGAATTTCATGTGCATGCCTTCGTGCTCTTCGCTGCAGATGACGGTGCAGACCACGACGTATTCACCCGGTTCGGCGGGCGCGGTCAACGTAAATTCCTGCTTGCCGGGCTTGAACAGGAGATCCCAGCCCTCTACCCGGTTGCGGTCCTTGGCGCGGAGTAAAGAAAAGCCGTGAATGGAACCGTCGCGATTCCACGATTTGCCGCGATTCGCCGTCACGCGGAGTAGGACCTGCTCGCCAGCCTTGACGGTAATCTCCGGAGTACGCAATCCGGCGATCTTGTAGCGGCTGTCGCGATCGGCCGTAAGATCGATCACGTGCGCCGGAACCTGTGCCCATAACTTCCCGACCAGCAGGGCGCCAGTCAGCAGCCTTACGAGCAGGCGAATAGCGACTCTGTTTCCCGATATCGGCAAGCCGAGGTCTCCTCGCGATCATTGAGTCATGTAGAACAAAATCAGGCGGCGATCCTCGGCGGTGATGGTCGCGCGCACGCGCATATGGCGCAGGACGGTTGCCATCATGCGGGGCGGAAACTTCTGCGGCGCGGCATGACAGCGGCCACAATTGGCATGAAAGCGGCGCTCGCCTTCGACTCGCATCTCGCCGGCGCTGCTGGATTGCACGACGGGCATGCCGGAGGCCTCTTTCTTCCCTTCCGGCACTCCCGCAAAGAGCGAAGAGACGAGGGCCGCAGTAAAGAGCATCACGGCCAGCCAGTTTGTCGGATGCAAGCGCGTGCTCATTGCACCTCCGACGGAGCGCCAACACGGCCCAGCGGAAGTAGAAAGCGACAGGCCAGACCAAAGCTCCACTGGTTGAAATTGCCTGCCGGGCTGAATTGGCGGCCATAGCTGAAAATGCCCTTCATGCCGTCGCGCAGGAAGTAGTTAAGTCCGAAATCGGCTTCCCGTGTATTGACTCCGGGAAGGTCGTAATCCGCTTCGGCATCGGGACCGACCGCACCCACAAAGAACTGCTGCGCGCGCGCGACCACCTCGGTGCGGCGCATGGGCTTTTGCCAGAACGGGACTTGGCTGAGCCGGTACGCTCCCTCGACCCAATATCCGCTGCCTTCGAAAGAACGCGCGAACTCCGAGCGGAGATTCAGCGGCAGCTTCGGCGGCTGCCATCCCATGTGCAAGCCGAATGCGTTGCGGCGAGCGTCTTGCAGAGTACGTTGCCACGAAGCGCCGGCCTCAAGCCTAGGCCCGGGGAAAAAGAATCCCAGGCGCCCGCCTACATGCCGCTCCGAATCCACGCTGCCGATCCCGATACTTGTGGTCGAGAGGTACAGCGCGTAATTCACGTTGGCGTGCGCGTTGACCGCAAAGCCTCCGCGAAACATACCGCCGTCGCTGGGAGCGGTGCGGATCGGGAGAATCAGCGGATCAGGCTGCAAGCTGCGGATCCAGACGGGATAAAGGCGCTCGTTGAAAATTCCGAAGGGGGTAAGGAAACGACCGACCGTCACCGTGAGATACGGATTCGCGATGTAATCAACTTGCGCGTAGTCCACATGCTTGTCGACAGGGCCGCCGTAAGGGCCGCCACTAGGAGGACGTTGGAATTCACCCTCGAATTCGGCGCGCGATTCAATGAGCCACCGGTCTCCCAAGGGGACGAGGAGCACCGGATTGATCTGGGTATCAAACAGATTCTGGCCGGCGGTGACGAAGCTGAATGTGCCGATACTGCCGCTCAGAATAGGGACGGCTTTGTCTTCCGGGATTTGCGCATTGGTCGGGAGTGCGGCGAGAAAATACACGCTCATGGCGAGCAGGAGCACACTTCGCCGGAGCACGGGCACGCTTTTTCGAATCACGTGTACCACGAACGACCCCACCAATGGTTAAAGGGATTGTCATAGAGGGATCAAACCAGCGGAACATCACCGTGGTAACTTTCGTATCTTTTTACAAATGGGAGACAAATCAGTTTTCGACACTCACAAACTGTGAAGGCGCGCGTCTAACGCCGTGAAAGGAACATTACAATGAACGACCCCCGACGATCCGCCACCTGGTTGGGAGCTACCCTGGGCACTCTCGGTGCCCTGCTCGCCCTGGGATTGCAAACGCAGGCCTCCGACCACCGGGGGGCGCTCACTGAAGCGTTCCATCAGACCTATGCCATTACAGCGGACGGGCGGGTGGACCTCGACAACATCAATGGAGACGTCCATATCTCAAGCTGGGACCGGAACGAGGTCAAAGTCGACGCGATCAAGTACGCCGACACCAAGGAAGGCCTCGAAGAGGCCAAAATTGAGGTCGATTCCGGGAAGGACCACTTGTCCATTCAGACCAAGTATCCTCACCGCGACCAGGGCTGGCATTGGGGTTCACACGACAATCCTGCGAGCGTGGAATACACGTTGACCGTGCCGCGGACGGTCAGTCTGGACGAAATCAAACTGATTAACGGAGAGCTGGATGTAAACGGGGTGAGCGGTGAAGTGCGTGCATCGTGCATCAATGGCCGCCTGGAAGCCGAAGGCTTGGCGGGAAGAGCAAAACTCTCGACCATTAACGGCCATCTCGAAGCCAAGTTTGGGCAGGTGGCGGGGAAATCGGTCGAATTGAACTCGGTCAATGGCTCTGTCGATTTGACGATCCCTTCGGATTCCAACGCCGAGGTAGAAGCCAGTACGGTTTCGGGGGGAATTCATAACGACTTTGGGCTGCGCGTCAATGGGCACATGGTCGGACACGACATGCGGGGAGAATTGGGCAACGGCGGTACGCAGATTCACCTCAGCAACGTGAACGGCCGCATCGATATTCATCACGCGCAGGACGGACGGGCTATGAGCCCCGTCAAGGATCGGAGTAAACACCAGAAGGGGGATGACGACGACACAATTTAGGTGCCGTCTAAACTACCCTGGCGAAGTGGGCTCAGTAGATTGCATAGCCTGGGGCTGGCGTGCGCAGGTCTGGTTTTGAGGCCATCAGCAGGAGGGCGCCTTCGCGTTTGAAGGCGCGCAGGTCCT
Source organism: Candidatus Sulfotelmatobacter sp. (assembly GCA_036376495.1). Taxonomy (GTDB): domain Bacteria; phylum Acidobacteriota; class Terriglobia; order Terriglobales; family Acidobacteriaceae; genus Sulfotelmatobacter. Next base: position 42,482 of record DASVAE010000079.1, read on the forward strand.
CCAGGCTGTTGAAGGATGTCGTCTTGTAGTCGTCTGGAGTCGGCGTGTCGTCGGAAATCCGGCGTGCCTCAACATTCTCGAAGGCATGCTTCTTTAGCAGATCCACATATTCGGCTGCCGAGCGCACGTGAACGGGAACTTTCAGCTTATCGACCCACTGCAGAGAGTAGACGTTATCCCGGTAGAGATTAATCAGAATGAAGAGCCTGCCGCGCGGGGCCATTACCCTGAACAACTCCATTAGTGCGCGATCCTGATCCGGGTAGTAATAAAAAGATTCCACCGACAGAACCTTGTCGAAAAAATTTTCTTCCCAGGGAATCTGCATGGCTGAACCCCAAACGTAGAGAATATTTTCGAAGTCTTTTGAGGCCTCGCGCGCCTGCCTAACCATCTCATCAGAAACATCCAGCCCGACTACCTGCCCGAATCCCTCCGGGCCATCACCGACCAAGCGCGCAAGCAGCCGCGTGGCCCAGCCGGAACCGCAGCCCAGGTCGAGCACCCGATCGCCGGGCCGAAGATCCATAAGCCTGATCGTCTTCTCGGTGATATCGAGGTGATGACGCTCCATCTTGGGGCCTTCGCCTTGCGCGGCCCAGCGGTTGAATTCCCGTTGCAATTTCTCGTCGGGAGTTTGCGGCTTGTCGGGCATAGAGAAGCGTTCCTCAATTCTATAACCAGGCATGGACGGCGGGGGTGCAGGCTTAATATTGCGTATGGATTTTGTGTTACAGTTTGTCCGCTGTGGCGTCCCGCCCTCAACCTCCGGCCCCAGAACCTGCTCCCGGCCCGCTCTATTGCCCCTATTGTTCTGAGGAGGTCAACGATCCGCTCACCTGCGGAGACTGCTCGGCCGTCATCTGCCGCCGCTGCGGGACACCTCTGGAGTCGCCCGACGAACTCGGAATCGGATAAATGGACCCCGTCCCTGTCTTAGGCTTGAACTCCCCAACCCAACCAGAATCCGCCGACAGAAAAACAACCCTGGTTCGGGGCCTTGGGCTGCTCGATTCTGTGCTGCTGCTGGTCAGCGGAATCATCGGATCATCCATTTTTCTAACTGCAAAAGACATTGCCGGTCCCCTGCCGCAGCCGGTGTTGTTTCTGCTGGTCTGGGTCCTGGGGGCACTTATTTCGCTCTGCGCCTGTTTCGCTTTCGCAGAATTGGGTTCGATGTTTCCTGACTCCGGCGGTCAATACATCTATTTGCGCGAAGCGTATGGAGACCTGATCGCGTTTCTCTACGGATGGATGTTATTTGCTGTGGCCAATGGCGGATCCATCGCCGCTTTATCAGTAGCTTCAGCGGCATACCTGGGGCAGGTCGTGCCATCCGTGTCGCAGGAGCATGTGCTCTTCACCGTGCTGGGAGTAGCGTTCACGCGCGCGCATCTGCTCGGGTTGGTTCTGATCGCGATTCTGACATTCGTCAACGTGGTGGGACTGCGCTGGGGGGCTCTGCTGCAGAATGTCTCCACCTGGACGAAGTTCGCGGCGATGTCAAGCTTCGTCGTTTTGGGATTCGCCATTGGCAAGGGACACTGGTCAAACTTCCAGTCGCACGGGTTGCCGGTCATGAGTGGAATGGGGCCGATGCAACTGTTCTCTGCGCTCGGGGTAGGGCTGATTGCTGTCTTCTGGGCCTATGACGGCTGGGTGTACATCACCTGGGTAGCAGGCGAAGTAAAGGAACCCCGTCGAAATGTGCCCCTAGCCATGGTGTTGGGCGTTGTAGTCGTAGGGGTCATCTACATCGCCATGAATCTGACGTATATGTATGCTATGCCTCTGTCCGAGATTGCGAAGCACGAAACCATCGCGCACGCCTCGGCCGCGGTGTTGTTCTCTCCGGGCGCAGCGGGATTGCTCTCGCTGATGATTGCCATCTCCTGCTTCAGCGCAGCCGCGACTTGCACGCTTTCCGGAGCCCGCGTCTATTTAGCGATGGCGCAGGATGGGGCCTTCTTCAGGCGTATGGCCGTGATCCATCCCAAATGGAGGACTCCTGCTTTCAGTCTCATCGGGCAAGGAATATGGGCGGGAGCTCTGACTCTCAGCGGACGCTACGACCAGCTTTACACGTACGTCATTTTTGGGATGGTGCTGTCCTATACGCTCACAGTGATCGGATTATTTCTGCTGCGGTGGAAACGCCCGGACATTCTCCGGCCCTACCGCTGCACGGGGTATCCGTGGCTGCCTGCCATTTATATATTCATCGGGGCGGCGTGGACCCTGAACACCATCATCACCCGGCCACACGAGGCGTTCTGGGGGAGCTTCATTGTGCTGATCGGGGTTCCCTTTTACCTCTATTGGAAGCGGAGCACCCGCAGGGTATAGCGCCGGACATCAGGGGCAAGGCGGGTCAGCTTTGCACACCGTCTACAGACGCGCGCTGCGCGCGCGGGGCGGACGAGGCGTCCGCCCCTACACGGGCGTCGCGGTTTTCCGCGCCGGATTAAAAAACGGCAGCGCGGTCACCTTCACATTGGTCTTCAGACGGATCGCTTCAATCGTGATTTCCATTTGCAGGTCAGTGCCGGGCTTGGATTGTGGAGTTTCCAGACTGGCAAGCGCAATCATCTTCTTCAATGTCGGGGACCATGTGGTCGTGGTCGCTTTTCCGACTTGCCGGTCCCCAGCGTACACGGGGACCGGGACGCGAGAGGCCTGGGTAGGCGCGGCGGGAGTGAGGCCGTAGCGTTCGTAGAGTTGCTCGACATCGGTCCAGTCCACGACCAACCCGGCAAGCTGGCGGGGAACTCCGTTTTTCGCATCTTTCTCCAGCGCGCGTTTGCCGATGAAGTTTTCTTTGTCCAGATGGACCATCTTCGCGAATCCCAACTCGTAAGGAGAATATTTCTGCGAGGCGATGAGAGCCTTCTTCGAACTGATGTAGTCCACTTCAATGAGCAGCAGTCCGGCTTCGACGCGGGCCACGTCGAGCGCAAGCATGCCGGCGGCGTGCAGATCGAATTGCTTGCCTTTATCGGCGATGGCGTCCCAGACCTTGACGGCGTCCTTCCATGGCATCCAGATCTCGTAACCGAGGTCGCCGGTATAGCCGGTGCGGGAGATGTCGACGGGCACTCCGGCGATCTTGCCGCGGGTCACGCGGAAATACTTGAGATTAGCGATGTCAGCTTCGGCAACGGATTTGAGGAGTTTCGCTGAGGTCGGGCCCTGCAAAGCCAAGGCCGCCACTTTCTCGGAGATGTCCTCGATCTGCACGTCCATGTTGAGGCCGTTCTGGCGGAACCAGCGCAGGCTGGGATCGGCAGCCGTCCAGCGATAAACATTCTGCTCGAGGCGCGAGATGGTGCCATCATCGATGACCTTGCCCTCTTCATCGCACCAGCAGCAATAAATCACCTGGCCGACTTTCACCTTGTTGATGTCGCGCGTGATCACGCGGTTCACCAGGCGGGTCGCGTCTTTGCCGGTGATCATGTACTTGTAGAGGGGCGAGATGTCGATCAGGGCGGCAGCATTCCGTATGGCGTTGTACTCGTGCTCGTGGTGCACTTCGTAAACGCTGACCGTGTAGTATCCCGACCACTCGCGGTAGTTGAGGCTGTGGCACAGGGGGAAAGTTCTGTCGTGGAATGCGGTTCCGATGGGCAAGTGAATTCCCTCGATATGTTTCTTAAGAAGGCTGGATTATATTCATCTGCGTGACCGCGGAGCAACCATCTGTCCCGCTGACCCTCGGTCATGAGGTTGCGCAAATGTGCAGACAAAATGAGGCGATGCCGCTAGAATATCGATTCGACTCCCGGTCATGCCAGCCATTCCACCTATGATTTGCAGCCAGCTTCGACGTTGGACCGTGCTTGCCAGCGGACTCTGATGTTGCCTCCCGAACGGTCCACGCGCGAGTATCATTGCGTTTTTCCGACATAACATCGACAGCTAGGGGCTAGGAGCTCAGATCGCATGGCAGGTTCGAATTCATACGATGTAATCGTGATTGGCGGAGGCCACAATGGCCTGGTCAATGCCGCTTATCTTGCTCGAGCCGGCAAGAAGGTGCTGGTGCTGGAGCGCCGGCATGTGCTGGGGGGCGCCGCCTGCACCGAGGAAATCGTCCCAGGGTTCAAGTTTTCGGTGTGCTCCTATGTCGTGTCGCTGCTGCGACCGGAAATCATTCGCGACCTGGACCTGCCGCGCCATGGACTGGAAATTCTCCCTTTGGATGGGACCTTCACGCCCATGCCCAATGGGGATTATCTGTGGCGCGTGAACGACCATGGCAAAACGCATCGCGAAATTGCGCGACACTCCCGCGTGGATGCCGAGGCTTATGACGAATTTGGCAAAGCCATGCAGGCCATGTGCCGCTTCGTGAAGCCGATCCTCAGCATGGTGCCGCCGGATCCGACCACCTTGAACCCGCGGGAACTGATGAAGCTGCTTTTCATCGGACGCCGCTTCCAGGGGATGTCGAGCTACGACAAATACAACCAGGTTCAGCTCATGACGATGAGCGCCATCGATTTTCTGGATCAATGGTTCGAAACCGACGTGCTCAAAGCCACCATGTCGGCGTCGGGAATCATCGGAACGTTTCTGGGGGTGCGCTCTCCGGGAACAGCGTATGTGCTCTTGCATCACTACATGGGAGAGATCGATGGCGCGTTCCGCGCGTGGGGCTTCGCGCGCGGGGGCACCGGCGCCATCTCGAATGCGATTGCGGATGCCGCGCGCGAGGGTGGAGTCGAAATCCGCACCCAATCGGGGATTTCACAGATCATTGTCAAGAACGGGAAAGCGAAGGGCGTGGTGCTCTCCAATGGAGACGAAGTTTATGCCGACGTGATTTCGTCCAGCGTCGACCCCCGCCTGACATTCACCAAGTTCATCGAAGCGCAGCATTTGCCGGGAGATTTTCTGGAAGAAGTCAACCGCTATAAATTCCGTGGTTCCTCGGGCAAGGTGAATATGGCGCTCGACGGGTTGCCGAACTTCAAATGCATGCCTGGACCCGGCGCGCATCTGCGCGGCGCGATGTCAATCTCTCCATCCGTGGAATATATGGAGCGTGCGTACGACGATGCGAAATACGGGCACTTTTCCAAGCGTCCCTACATCGACATGGTCATTCCGTCGCTCACCGATCCTTCGGTAGCGCCTCCCGGCAAACACGTGATGTCGTGCTTTGTGCAGTATGCGCCCTACAAACTTGCGCCCGGACTCAACTGGGACGATCAGAAAGAAGCATTTGGAAACACGGTGGTCGATACCATCTCCGAGTACGCGCCGAATTTAAAGGACATCATCATCGAGAAGCAGGTCGTCACGCCCCTCGATCTGGAGCGCGAGTGGGGCCTGAGCGAAGGCAACATCTTTCAGGGTGAACTTTCGCTGGAACAACTTTTCTTTCTGCGTCCGGTGCCGGGATGGGCGCAGTATCGTACTCCGATAAAGAACCTGTACATGTGCGGATCGGCGACGCATCCGGGGGGCGGAATCATGGGCGCAAACGGGCGCCTGGCGGCACTGGAGATTCTCAAAGACGTCAAGGGGGCGGCATAACATGGCGGCCAATAGCCAGCGGGATGTCGTCATCATCGGTGGCGGTCACAATGGGCTGGTCACCGCCTTCTATCTGGCCAAGGCTGGATTCAAGCCACTCGTACTCGAACGCAGCGTGCAGGTCGGCGGCGCTGCAATTACCGACGAATTCCATCCGGGATTCCGCTGCTCGACTTTGGCTCACACCGCAGGCCCCATCCGCCCCGACATCGTCCGGGACATGCAACTGGAAAAACATGGTCTGCGGATGATCGCTCCCGAAGTATGCGTGACGACCTTGAGTCCGGACGGGCGGGCGCTCTCGCTCTATCAGGACACTAGCAAATCCGCTCAGGAAATCGCCGCTTTCTCGCAAAAGGACGCGGGCAAGTATCCCGAGTTTCAGCAATCGCTCGGCAAGATCAGCAAAATCATTGCCGACGCGCTCGCAACCACGGCGCCCGATATCGACGACCCGAGCCGCAGTGATCTCTGGTCCATGTTGAAGACCGGGCGGGCAATTCGCAGGTTGGGCAAGAAAGACATGTTCCGGTTGCTGCGCTGGGGACCAATGGCGGTTGCCGATCTGGCGTCGGAGTATTTCGAAACGGAATTGTTGCGCGCTGTAGTCGCTGCTCGCGGCGTGTTTGGAACCTTCCTGGGGCCATGGTCTGCAGGAAGTGCGCTCGTCCTGCTGGTGCGCGCTGCGGGCGATCCCCATCCTGCTGGCTCCGCAATTTTCGCGGCTGGCGGAACTGGGGCGGTGACTCAGGCGATGGCCTCAGCGGCACAAGCTGCGGGCGCGGAGATTCGTAGCGGCGCTGAAGTGATTGAGATTCGCGTCCAGAACGGCATGGCTACTGGTGTACTGCTTTCGACCGGGGAAGAGATTCCGGCAAAAGCGGTGATCTCCAATGCCGATCCCAAGCGCACGCTGCTCAAGTTGACCGATCCCATTCATCTCTCGCCGGATTTCGTGCAGAGAATCCAGCATTACCGCGGGAACGGAACGGTGGCAAAGGTAAACCTGGCGTTGTCGGGTGTGCCCCAGTTCACGGCATTGCAAAATGGCGCTTCGGCCGCGCTTAAAGGACGCATTCACATCGGCCACGAAATCGATTATTTGGAGCGCGCTTTCGATGAATCGAAGTACGGCCAGTTCTCCAAACAGCCCTATCTTGAAGTCTCCATTCCGTCGCTGACCGACCCCACGTTGGCGCCCGAAGGCCAGCACGTCATGTCCATCTACATGCAGTACGCTCCCTACAAGCTCAAGAGCGACTGGGAGCAACAGCGGAAAGCTCTGGGGCAAACGGTAGTGAAGACACTGGCGCAGTATGCGCCGAACTTGCCGGAGCTGATCCTCACGCACCAGATCATCACGCCCCTCGATCTAGAGGAGAAGTACGGGCTCACGGGTGGCCAGATTTTTCACGGCGACCTGGCGCTGGACCAGTTCTTCACCATGCGCCCGCTGCTTGATTGGGCACGCTACAAAACACCAATTGAAGATCTCTATTTGTGCGGAAGCGGCACCCATCCAGGGGCAGGACTGACCGGGGGATCGGGAGCCAACGCGGCGCGGGAAATTCTGAAGAGTCTCAAGCGGTAAACGTGCCATGTGGAACCTTTCAACCCAAGCAAAAACCGTACCAAAAAAATACAGCAGTTAAGGGTGTCAGGTGTGGAGGTCGTCAATGAGCAGCGAGGACCGGACAAAGGCTGAAGGAAAAAGCTTATAGACATCTTTCAACGCAACACGCGGGTAACCTTGGCATACCTCGTCAGCGTGTGTTATCCCAGATGCTGATCAGGTTATGTTGCTGTGCCTGAAACACTCGACGGCGCACATCGAAGCTTATTCAAGAACTCGGAGTCAAATTCGGGAGCATGTTCAATGCTTGAGAGGGCCTCGGCGCCATCTTTTTGACGCCCGAAGAAGAGGAAATCATCGCGACCGTCGCCAAGCCTTTCTACGGATCTCCCGCAGCAGAACCTCGGTACGGGTCCGCGTCGAGACCAAGTCCTCCAGAATGAAGAATTCCGCCATCCTGCTCATCACTTGTCCTGATCGCAAGGGCGAAGTCGCGACCATTGCTGACTTCGTTTACCGGCACAACGGCAACATTCTTCATGCCGATGAACATGGCGATGAAGAGTCTGGCCTGTTCCTTATGCGGGTCGAATTCGATGCCAACGATTTCGACATCGAACTGGGCGATTTCGCAAAGCATTTCTCGCCCATTGCGGACACATTCGGGATGAAGTGGCGGCTGGCGCAATCGTCGCACCGCCAGCGTCTGATCATCTTGGTTTCGAAATACGATCATTGCCTGGTGGATTTGCTCTATCGGCATAAAAGCGGCGAACTGGCCTGCGATGTCCCGCTGATAATCTCCAATCACCCCGACACGCGGGAGATCGCGGATTTTTACGGAATTCCCTACGTGGTCGTTTCAGCAATCAAGGACAATAAAGCCGAAGCTGAGTCGCGCATCCATGCCTTGATTCAGCAACACCAGCCAGACTTCATGGTGCTGGCGCGGTACATGCAGATTTTGTCGAATGAGTTCGTCAATCGCTATCCCCAGCGCATCATCAACATCCACCACTCTTTTCTGCCGGCATTTGTCGGAGCACGTCCCTACCATCAGGCATTCGAGCGGGGGGTGAAGCTCATTGGCGCGACCAGCCACTACGTCACCGAAGTGCTGGACGACGGGCCCATTATTGAGCAGGACGTGGTGCGCGTTTCCCACCGGGACGCCGTGGAGGACTTGATCCGCAAAGGACGCGACCTGGAAAAAGTCGTGCTGTCGCGGGCCGTGCGCGCTCATGTGGAGAACCGGGTACTGGTTTACGGCAATAAAACTGTCGTTTTTTAGTGCCCTGCCTAATGGAAAGGCATCCAGCCGCGCTTCCCCGTAACTTGAGTAACCTTCCACCTGCAAGTAACTATTAGTAAAGTTTTAGTGCAAGCATTGCTCGTGGGGGCAAATTGTGGCCGAAGATCTTCGGTTTGAACTAGCCATTTTGGCGACCGTCCAGGGCTTATACCAGAAGCTCCTGCGCGACACGCTCGGGGGGGACGTCCCAATCCCGACCGGTCTCGATGACGACGCGTTGCGCCACTCGGACCGCGAGCTGCCCACTACTCTCTCGCGCATGTATCGCTGGCTGCACCTGCTCGATATGGCAATCACTCCCGCCATGCTGCGCCAGGCACTCACGCCCGAGACTGACTCTGAAGTTGCTGAGGCTTTGCTCCGCTATTTCGTACGTCGGCGCGAGGCCAGCGACATCAACCGAGACAAAACGGATCTGGTCGTCACGTTTCTGTATCGCCATCCCAGAGTTCCCGGGCAGTGGGAACAGAGCGGCTACGGGCTGGATGGCGCGCTGCCGCTGTCGCCTTTTGAAATTGCACTGATTGAAATCCTGGCGGACAGCGATGTGCCTTCCTTACCCGAAGAGCACGTACAACTGCTGCGGCGATTCGATCCTTTCTTACAGGAAGTGTCACGGTTTCGCGACTTCAATGCGCTGATTGACTCCGGCATGATCGGACGAGTTCGCGAGTTAAAGCAGTGGCTGGATGCCTCGTTCTACCATCCCGGCGTGCTGGCCACCGTTGCGGCATACAACACGCAGTTCGGAAAGAAGTTCGACGAATTGTTTATGAAGGCATTAGGCGAGATCAAGAATTTCGGCCAAGCCCTGGAGGAAATGGGCGGAACGATTCTGACGACGGTGGATGGCGTTGAAGTGACCGTTGAGCACGTAGCCGCAATTCAAGAGAAGCAGTTGCTGGAAGCCGACTATGGCAACGCTTTTGAGAAGTTCCGGCGAGTCTCGAAATTGAAGAAGGAACTCGACCGGCGTCCTCCAATCCGGAGATCGCTACTCACACCGGCAGCACAAGGCGGACGCGTCGGCAGTGGGGCAGCGGCGAGCGCCAAACCGGCGAAAGCAGCAGCCGCGAAGGTCCCGGCGGCCGCTCCCGTGTTCCAGCCCCCAACGATCACAGCGCAGCAGCTTTCCGCGGAAGAAGGCAAACTGCGGCGCGTCGAAGAATCAATTCGGGTATTTGTGCGGGTGGCTGATCCGAAATACCGGCAGATCGTTCCGATGCGCTTTTTTAACCTGACATTGACGGCCGCGGAGGCGGACGCCTATAGCGCTGCGTACCTGGAAGAAAAGAGCCTGCGTGCCGATGTCGCGCGCACGCTGATTCGTATGATCTCGATCTCGGCTCGCATCAGCACCGAACTCGAAGAGCTGAAGCGCAGTCAGAAAATGTCGTCTCTGTGGAAGCTGCACGCCGATTCCATTGTTGTGCTGCTCGATATGGCCAGCAGTTCGACAGAAGATGCCGGCAGCGTGGCCAAGACTGCCGAGCAAAGCGGGTCTGGGCCGGCAGCAAAATCCATCCACGAGTCGGTTGCCAAGCTGCGTAGACAGGCGGACGTAGCAGTAAAGACGTTGGCCAACGTCGGCTAAAACCGGAACTTAAAAAGTCAGAGGGTGCATCCGAGTCCGGTGACGTTCGGACCGACTCGCCATAGGTCTCGCGTGTTCCAGCGTGTAAGGAGATGTGCCCGAGCCTTTGTGGCGCACGCTGCTAAAAGAACATCGTAAAGCGCCCCCTTCGATGACCAACCCGGCTGCCTCGAAATATGGGGCCTCCAGAGCAATCAGACCAAATGGTGTGCCGCGCGGGACGGATCGAACCAGAACGCGTAGCTTCCGGAGTGGAAGAAGGTCTACCAAAGCGAAGTAGACGGGCACAGAGTGGTCCTCCAGGCAAGAGTGCCAGGCTGGGGCAAAAGAGAAGCAACACTACTTCCTCATAGGAACTTCGCATGCATTGCGTACTGTCCCGGAATGAGAATCCGCTTGTCTGAATTGTGCGCTCAGTATCCGCACAAAAACACGGCATTTCCTGCACTTCCGATGATTCATTGTTTCAAGACGAGCCTTTTTCTTCTTTGTTTTCGCCTTTAAGAGTAGCGGAGCTAAGTAAATCGCTACTCGCTTGAAGCGAGCAGCCGGGGGAGAAGCTCGTGCGCTACGGCAAGCTCATAGCAGGATTAGCTCTGGGGGGCGTGATCTTGCTCACGTTCCTATCGCTTACTGCCTATCACTTCGTGAAACGGGCCTTTGGGAATGCCTATGCAGCGTCTCAGCCGGCTTCGGGCATTTCTTCGAAGGGCGCGGCTTCGAACCAAGGCGCTAGCACAACCCTGATTGCGCCTCCACCCTTCACCCGTAGGGGCGACGCTATGGCTCAGGCCTTCCGCAGCGGCAAGTTGCCCACACCATTGCCGCAACCCACAGGCACTCCTGAACAAGCAGCCGCGGAACTGGCAAAACGTGTTATCGCCGAAGATGAGCAATCGACGGCTGCGTTGCTGACGGCGGTCCAAATGTCCGGATTCAGCGTGCGAGCTGATGATGGGTCATTAGCCTACGGATCAGTCACGCCCGGGCAAGGGATCATGATTGACTCCTGGGAAGTCGCCGCACTGGCCAAATTGTTCGGTGATGAGATGCAGATCAAGTTGACCGATCTCAGCAACGCGTTTGCGAGCTCCATGCCCGCGCTCAAGAACGCAGCGGTGGATAAGCTATTTCTCGACGGTCTTCGCGCCGCCGCCCAGGGAAATCAGCCCGCCAAGCGTTTTTGGGCCGACTTCATCGCCGAACTCGGACGTCAGTCCCAGCACTCCTATGACCTACTCTCGCCATACGTCGACACCGGCAAGGTCGATCTGGACGTGATCCAGTTGTCACTCATTCTTCGGCGCCTCGCAGCGGACTTGATAATCCAGGAGGGGAGCAACAAGCAAAAGGGGCAATCGACGCCTCTTCGCAGGCGGGACTGGGCTGCCGCGCGATGGGACCGTGCCTCATATGACGAAGAAGCTGGAACGCAGCCGTACATTGGCGATGCCGTCTGGCATCCGGAGCGTGGCCCACGAATCGTACTTGTCCAGGAGGGAGGAGGTTCAAACCTGCCCTGCACACTGACGGAATTCGCGAGCAAGTTGATGGATGGATACGCATATGTATCGGGAAAAACCTTTGACGCGCTCCTTGAGCAAGTGGAAAAGGAGGGCGCGGAAAATTATGGTAAGGCAACATCGAAAGCCAATGCCGTGCTCGCCTTGATCAAGCTCATTGCCTTCTACGCATGCTTGGAGACGGATGTCGCCATGGGTGGTGACCCTCCGCTGGTCCGGACGCAGAACATCTATCAACCCGGCGAACGACGCACGCTGACCGGCACTGTGCGGGAGAACACCAAGAATTGGCAAGCCGTGAACTGTACTCGCTTAGCGCTCAACGGCGCCAATCTCGATATCAGCCTGCCGAATGATGGCCCTGTGGCGGGAGTGAAGACGCAATGGATGTTGGCAAAAGGCGGCAATAGCGTCACTGGCAAGGGGATCACTTGGGGAATCGTCGAGTTTGTGTCCCCTGACGGCACTCCCCTCATACAGAGCGCAATGGTCCCTATCAGCAACCCTGCCGCTCCCAAGACCAACGAGGAAGGCCACACTACGATTGATCTCGAGGGTATGAAACAGCGAGAGCCACTGAGCAACCCTGTGCCCGTGATGAAGGAGGCACAGGTCAACTTTAGCGTTGCAGCCAAAGCCGTGTCCATGAGTCAGGATCTGATCGATGCGGCGGGAAATGGTGTGAGCTTCAGCAAGGGCAATGGGTTTGTCGCCGGCCCGCTTACCATTGGCATTGGAGGTCTTGTGGAAACCCTCCTCCGCAGCAATATCCATCTCTCAAAGACGCTAACTATTCCGGTGAAAGACTGGGTATCATGCCACGGCGGTTGGGGCGGGACTATTAGCTATCAGACGACTTCCCAATCTGTTCAGACCTGGGGCGACGCTTATCGAAAGCAGACCGACACCGTCGAAGAGACCCTGCAAAACGAGATCACTTTACAGGGTGACCCAAATGTCGTCACTGGCTGGAGTGGAACGTCGCATGGCACTTACTCGGCCTCTTACAGTTCGACATCTACAGGGGTAATCGTCTATCCAAAGTCCGTCATCACCACGATAGTCACCCTGAGCGGCGACGGCGATGGAGAAGCAACTGCTGACATCAGCAGCAATGGAGACAACATATACACCATCCATGCCATCTCACCGGGTAATCTCCAAGGCAACAACCATTGGCACAGCTCCTGCATGGGTGACGTCTGCCCACATAGCTCGAACCCACCGGACAAAGATAGCCCGTTCGGGTATTCGATGATGGGGATCAGCTTCACTGTGAAAGCAGACCCGGATCATCCGGGAGTGCTCTCGGGCGGCGCCGAACTTGCAGATACTCCCTCCAAGGGACAAACCACAAAAGCCCATTGGAGCCTGGATCAGTGCCAGGGCGGCCAATAGTTCAGCTGGACGAGGCTACGTGGGATTAATTGTGATTCATATTGCAAGTCAGAAGCCCCTAGGGCTTTCATTCACTTCGGCGTGGCTGCTGACCATCCGCATTACCCTCACAATGTCCATTGATACATATGATTTGTTGCCGCAATATCAGGAGGGAACGACTACCCTGGCATGCAAAAGACGGGCGACTCGGCGCCCGTCCTTGGTTTTGAATGACAGCTGATTCTCGGCAGCTAGTTAATGTCGAACTGCTCCTGATGCACTGCGGGATCGCTTTTCACGATGATAGTCCGCTTGGTCATCTCTTCCATCTCGTTCAGCAGTTTGGCATTGTTCGTTTTCAGTTCTTTGGCGACTTCCGGATGCACGCGCAGCATGACATCTTCGTGCTCCAGATGCTTGGCAATTTTGCGCATCTCCACGTAGATCTCATTGCAGATGGTGCTCACAGATTTCACGTAACCCGTAGATTGGCAGTACGGACAGGGCGCTCCGATGGTGCGCTCCAGCGACTGCTTGACGCGTTTGCGGGTGATGGCCACCAAACCAAAATCATTGAACTGCAGGGTTTTTGACGGGGCGCGATCATGTCTTAGTTCTTCTTCCAGGGCCTGCATGACGCGCTGCCGGTTGCGGCGCTCATCCATATCAATGAAATCGATAATGATGATCCCGCCCAGATCCCTGAGCCGAATCTGCCGGACGATTTCCTTTATGGCATCTACGTTCGTTTTGACGATGGTGTCTTCCAGACGCTGCGTCTTGCCGACGTACTTGCCCGTATTGATGTCGATGGCGACCAGTGCTTCGGTCTGATTGATCACGATGTAGCCGCCGCTTTTCAGCCAGACTTTCGACTTGAGCGCCTTGTTCATTTCTTCCTGCAGCCCGAACTGCTCGAAAAGCGGCGTTTCCTTGGTATAGAGCTTCACCCGCTTGACCATACTGGGCTGGAAGCGGTTGAAGAAACGCAGAATGCGCTCGTACTCGGCTTCGGTATCGACCCATATCACGCTGAAATCGGAGGTGACTTGGTCGCGCAGAACGCGTTCGACCACGTTCAGATCGTGATAAATCAATGCCGGAGGCTTGGAACTTTCTGCCCGGTTCTTGATGTCCTGCCACAGGCCTTTCAGGAATCGGATATCGGCGCGAAGTTCATCCTCGCTGGCGCTCTGGGCAGCGGTGCGAACAATGAAGCCGCCATGGCCATTTTCGCGCTCGCTCAGGATGATGCGTTTCAGGCGCTGCCGCTCTTCCTCGGACGAGATCTTGCGCGACACCCCCGTGTGATTCACGGTCGGCATGTAAACCAGGAAACGTCCGGGCAAGGCGATGTGGCTGGTGATGCGAGCGCCTTTTTTGCCGATCGGTTCCTTTGCAATCTGAACCAGAATCTCCTGACCTTCTTTCAGCAGGTCACTGATCAAGGGAACGGGAGCCGACTCACGCCGGCGGAAGCGGCTTCTACCACCTTGTCCCCGGCGACCGCGATCACGCCGCTCGTAACCCGGGCGCTCGCGCCGCTGTGGACGCTGAGTGTATCCGGCGGTCGCCGGCGCGCGAACTTCGGCGCGGGCATCCACGGTTCCGTTCCCGCGCGCTTCGGCGTCCAGCATAGCTTCAGCTTTGGCCTGGGCTTCCTCGAGTTCCGCGTCTTCGCTGTCTTCTGCGGGCGCAGCTTCAGCCGGCAGCTCCCCGCTTTCCGCAGCGGCTTCAAGATGAATCTCAGAAACCGCGTCCCGAGCGTCCCCCATCAGATCGGAGCCATTGGCAGCTTGCGTTTCCTCCTCGAATTCGTCGTAGCCCTCGTCCGAAGACGACTCGTAATGGATGGTGTCAGCTTCCTCTTCTTCGATGGTCTCTTCTTCCATCGTTCCGGGAGCGGCAAATGCCGGAGTCTGTTCCTGGTTCAGCCGTTCGGGAACTGAGACGCTGAGTTCATCGGCTTGCACGGTCTCGGTTTCGTGCTGAGTTTCGATAGGCGCCTGCGCCGCCGCGCTCCAGTCACGGGAACTTACTTGTTCTTCATTGCGGAATGGCTGATTCCAGGAGGTGGAAGTGGAAGCAGACTCGACCGGCTGATCTGCGCGATGCACTTCTTCGTGCTGCTCGTGGAGAGGCTCGACGAGGACTTCGGGGGCTGCAAAGATCGGCTCGTCTTCAGGAAACACGGCGGCAAGAGGCGCAGCCTGTTCACCAGGTTCAGAGGAAGCCTTGAGACCGGAATGCGATTGCCGAAATTCCTGTACAGGTGGCTGCTGGTAGCGCTGGTACTTGGAAATAGACTCCCCGGGCAGCAGGATCGGCTGGTAACCCGCAGGCGGTCCGGAGGGGCGCGAAAAGGCGCTCTCGGCAGGACGAGAGAAGCGTTCGGCTGGCTTTTCTGTTCGATCGGGTCGATCAGGCCGGTCTGGTCGTTCATAGCCGCGGTCGCGGCCATCCCGGCGTCCTCCCCGGCGGCGACGGCGGCCACGCCAACTGCGGTCTTTGGACTGAGCATCGTTACCGTTGCCGGGCTCGGCAGTTTCTCCTGGCGAGGGGTTCGAGTGCGTCTCCAGTTCGTCAGCCTCGCCCGTTGCTTCGTCGCCGGATTGCACCAGGTTGGATTCGCCGGATTGCTCGCCGTTCCCGACTGAAGTTGGCGTCGCGTCCGCCTGCTGCTGAGGCTGCTGGCGCAAATCCTGCACTCCAGGGCTGGCCAGAACAACGTCGGTCAGATCGTCGTCGTGCTCCTCTAACTCCATAAAATCGGAGACGTAAAGAAAGGCATCGCGTTCGAGCCCGATGTCGACAAAGGCCGATTGCATGCCGGGTAGCACGCGGGTCACGCGACCTTTGTAGATGGACCCCGCTAAGGTGTACTCATTCTCGCGCTCAAGATAAATTTCCGCGAGCAGGTCGTCCTCCACCAGGCCCACTTTGGTTTCGTGCGGCGTGGAAGAGACAAATAATTCCTTGTTCATTGAAAGCTCCGGTCCCGCTGGCTCGTCGAGAGTCAGGCGGGATTCACCGGGCTGGAATCAGGAAAGATGCGGGAGGTTGAAGCATTGCGACGCTGCCCCAAAATGGGGACGGCCAGAAAGAGCAGAAGACGGAGACAGCCCTTCTCTCACTTCGTTCCGTTGCACAAGCTTGGCAATCTTTTGCACTGAATCGCTTTAAATTTCCGCCGGGGTTGTGACCGCACTCTCAGACCCATGTTGGGTCGGGGGGCCGTTCCCTGCCCGACTGACTACTAGCTTCAATCCTGCCCGGCTTTCACTGCCCCAAGCCGGTGAGTGCCCTCTTGACGCGAAGGCGATCGATATTTTTGGCTGCGCCTCAAAGCGCAGAACTGCTTCCTGCCAGTATTCCTTTGTTCTAATCCGCTTGTTCTTGAACCCTTATCAGCTTGCCAACCGGCTCACCGGCTAGTTCACAAAGCGGCGCATACGAACATTCATAACCATCCCCAGCGCCAGGAACATGAACAAAACGGAAGACCCACCGTAACTCATCAGTGGCAGGGGTATCCCAGTGACCGGCATAAAGCCGACCACCATGCCGACATTGACCAGGATATGGAAGCTAAGCACAGCCACCACACCCATCACGACAAACGTGCCAGCGCGGTCGGGCGCTGTTTGCGCGTTCTGGGTCAAACGCATCAGCACAATGAAGTATAGCAGCAGAACACCCAGAGCGCCTACGAATCCATGTTCCTCGGAAAAGGCCGCGAAAATGAAGTCCGTCTGAGGTACGGGCAAGAAATTACCATGTGTTTGCGACCCTTTGCCGCCCCAAAGGCCGCCCGATCCCACGGCAATCTTGGATTGCTCAACTTGGTACCCAGAACCTTGGGGATCGAGCTCAGGATCCAGAAAACTGGTCAACCTCTGCTTCTGGTAAGTCTTCAGAACATGGACCCTGGGGACGGCGAAGACTGCTGTGATGCCTACCAGGGCCAGCAAACCTACCGCCAGCCCTTGTTTCCACTGCATGCCGCCCAGGAATACGCCCATTATGGCGATAGGGACGTAGGTCAGGGCGGTTCCGAGGTCCGGCTGGGCCAGGACCATGAGCATGGGGACTCCAACGATGGCCGCAGCTTTCATGAAATCGGACCAGGAGAGCTCCCGGTGTCGCATTTCGGCAAAATAGCGTGCGACGGCCAGGATGAGGATGAGTTTCACCCACTCTGAGGGCTGGAAGTGGTTGCCGCCGGGCATCTTGATCCAGCGCCGGGCTCCGAGATACTTCTGTCCGAAGACCATGACGGCCATGAGCGATCCCACTCCGGCGATGTAGAACCAGTGAATCTGCTCCAGCAGCGCCTGGTAGTTCACCAGGCTCATAAGGAACATCATGCCCACGCCGGCCACAACCCAGTACATCTGCTTAATGTGCGCTCCGGCAAACTTGGTGTGCATGGTGGCGCTGCGGATCTCCATCACTCCCATGCCGCAGATCAGGAGGACGAAGACCAGCAGGAGCCAGTCAAAATCGCGATATGAAACGTAACGACTCATGCGAAAGTCAGTTCTCGGTCCAAAAAGATGGCAGTGAGCAATGAGCTATGAGCTATGAGCCACGAGCAACGAACAACCCATGTCCGCTCGTCGCTCACTGCTCATTGCTCGCATCAATTCATCCCGGGCGCAGCCGTAGCCATTACCATCCGCTTCTTCGGCAGATCGACTACGAACCTTGCTGCCTGGAGCGCATCCTTCTCAGCGCCGGTATCGGGATCTGACCACAGGCCACCGACGTCCACGGTTCCGCTGCTTTTCGGCTTTTCCGTCATCTTCTGCGGGCTGCGGTCTCGTTTCTCGACGTACGCTTTAATTACCTGCGTTGCCAGTCGGGCCGCCAGTCTTCCGTGCTCACCGCCCTGGAACAACACGCAGACCACAATGTCCGGATTGCGCCGCGGGGTAAATCCTACAAACCAGCCATTCTGCGCCAGAGCGTCACTGTTCTTGAACTTCGCGCGTGTCGCCAGAGAGACGATCTGCGCCGAACCTGTTTTGCCGGCAATATCGATTCCGGGAATATGGGCAGAGGGAGCCGTGCCCTCGGGCAACAGCACTCGTGACATCGCGTCTGTAATGAAGTTCCATCCGGCAGGATCTACACTCACGTTTTTCACATCGGCGTAGTGCCCGGCCTCGATCAAGCCCGGCGGCATCTCGGTGGGATTGATCACGTGCGGCACAACCATCTTCCCGCCCATCGAAATCGCGCTGATGGCGCGCAGCAACTGCACTGGCGTGATGGCGATCGCCCCTTGCCCGATACCTACCGAAATCGTCTCCCCGGCAAACCATTTCTGCTTGAAGTTGCGGATCTTCCACTCTTCCGAGGGCATCACCCCGGATACCTCGTTGGGCAAGTCGATCCCGGTCTTTTGCCCCAGTCCGAAATCGGTGGCGTACTTGGCGATGCGCTCGATGCCCAATTTGTTCGCCAGGGTATAGAAGAAGACATCGCAAGACTGGTAGATGGCTTTTTCGAGGTCCACGGCGCCATGCCCGCCCTTCACCCAGCATCCGAATCTCCGGCCGTAGAACTCGGCAGACCCGGTGCAATTCACGTGCATGGTCTGCGCGACGCCTTCCTGCCAGCCCGCGACCGACATAATGATCTTGAAGGTCGACCCGGGCGCTAATTGCGCCTGAATGGCTTTGTTTAGCAGCGGCTTGTCGGGATCAGTGACCAGCTTGTTCCACTCGTCGCGGGAGACGCGTACGGCGAAGTCGTTGGGGTCGAAGGTCGGACCGCTGACCATCGCCAAAATTTCCCCGGTATGAGGGTCCATGGCGACAATGGCCCCATTCTTCCCTTCCAGTGCCTGTTCGGCCGCAATCTGCAAGTCGATATCGATGGTCAACTTCAGCGGCTTTCCGGGGACGGCCTCCGTCTCTCCCAGACGGCCAACCTCGCGGCCGTGGCTGTCGACCAGTGCTTGCCGGGAGCCGTTCTTGCCCATCAGCATGTCGTTGTATTGCCGCTCCACGCCGGAAATGCCAACCACGTCGCCGGGGTTGTACAGCTCAAAGGCCGGCAGATTGAGCATATCGTCGCTGACTTCCCCCACGTAGCCGATCAAGTGGGCCATGAAGCCATTGCGGGGATAAAGCCGCCGGTGCGCCATGATCGTATCGAGTTCCGGCAGCTCGTTGCGATGTGCCTCGATGAACTGCAACTCGTCGGGCGTGATGTCTTCTTTCAAAAAAATCGGCTGGTACTGCGGCATGGTGGCGAAGCGCTTGATACGCGCTCGCACTTCGTTGGGGTCAAGATGCAAGCCCTGGGCGATGGAGTCGGCATCGGAAGTCAGGTCGCGGCTGGAATCGCGCAGCAGCAATGCGGAAAACGACGGATAGTTATCGACGATGATACGGCCATATCGATCCAGGATTTTGCCGCGAGGCGCCAGGACCGGCACGTTGCGAATCCGGTTCTTTTCTGCCGCCAGCGAGTAGTAGTCGGCCTGCATTACCTGGAGCCGCCACAGTCCGTAAGCGAGGACCAGGAAGATGCCAAGGATAATGTATTGCGCCGCTGTCAGGCGCTCTTCCGACACTTTTTCGTCGCGGCCGAACATCAGTGCTCAGTTCTCAGTTCCCGGCTCTCAGTTGTGGCTGGATGAGTGCGACGGTACAGCCCAAGAGAGCGGAAAACTGCTGGGACTTTTGTACGTTCAATTCTAAAACACAAAACGTTGCCGCACTTGCCCAACAGGTGACGTAAGTCATAGCCGAGCTGCGGCCAACCACTGAGAACTGGTAACTGAGAACTGCCTTCATGTCCTCTGCTTAAACTTGTCGAGCACAAAATAAAGGAAGGTTCCCAGCGCTGCGTTGGCGACGCCTCCCCACACTCCGTGCCACCAGCTCCAACTTAGGGACATATTCACCAGCGCACGCGCGACAGTGAAATACACTGCCGAATGCACCAGGTAAAAACCCAGGGTGATCAGGAAGCGTGCGCCGGCATTCTCCACGTCGAGTTTTACGCCTAGCGATGACGCTCCATAGCCGACAACGGTCTTGGAGATGCCATAAAGCCCGATCGGATTGTGCCCCAGCATGTCCTGCGCCAGGCCGATGAAGGCGCCGGTGAGTAAACCCGCAATGGGACTGCGCCTTGCCATCGCGAAGAAGATGGTCACCAGCAGCGGCAGATCGAAATAGACGGCAAACCAGGGGAAGCGCAAAGGGACAAATGCCTGAACAAACAAAGCAATGAGCGGGACCCCCAGGGTCACCGGAATGCTGAACCGGTAAACCTCAACCTGTTCTCCAGATGTGTATGTAATGGGCACGCTAATGTGGGTCGTTATCGTTGGGGGAGGGCTGGGTCGTGGGTTGAACTGGGGGAGCTAGCGGTTTGTCTTCGACGATCGCAGGTTGCCGGGTTGCGGGGGAAGACAAACTGGTACTTGTAACTGAGAACTTGGGTTTGGGCGCAGTCACAGCTTGCGGCGCCGTGGTCGGGCCGCCGGCTGCTGCGGCTGCTGGCGTCTTCGTCACAGGCGCGGTGGAACCACCCATTGCTCCTGGAGTTTTCGGTTTGGTTACGGCGCTTAGGGCTGCGCCCTGGGTCGGTGCTGCTGCAGATGAGCCTGAAGTTGCTGACTGCGGTTGGGACGGTTTCTCCGGGACAGAGGGCAATCGCTGGGCAAGAATATCGGAAGCCCGAACTCGCTTTTCCTCGGCGACCGCCTGGCGCTCCTGCTTCTCCACCAAGACCAGGACCTCTTCGAGCTTGCTCAGATTTGCTGCCGGCTTGATCTTGATATTCAGAAACAAGTCTCTACCATTGGATACCTTGCTGACCGTGCCAACCGGCAGACCTTTAGGAAAAATTCGGTCTCCGCCGCTAGTCAGCACAATATCTCCGGGAGCAACTTGCTCGTCACTCATGACGCGCTCGAGCATGACTTCCCCGGTGGCGCCGCCTCGCAAAACCCCTTGCAAGCGGGATTTGTCCAGGATCGCACCCACGCCGCTGGTCTGATCGTTGATCAGCAGCACCTGCGATACGGAGGGATAAACCATCAGGACCTTGCCGACAATTCCATCCGCCGTAATGACCGGCATGTCTCGCTTAACGCCGACATTCTCGCCCTTGTCGATGTAGACGACGCGCGATAGATCGCTGCCGCTCGATCCAATGACTTGTGCGGCCACAGTCTTGGAGACGTACTGTTCCTTAAAGGCTAGGAGGCTTTGCAGTCGGTGGGCCTGGGCGGCGTCTTCACTGAGGCGCACCTGCTCCAGGCGCATCTGTTCGATTTGTTGCTTGAGCTCGCGATTCTCCGCACGCACTCCGCGCAGATAGACGTAATTGTGAAAGATGCTTCCGGTGCCGTTGCGGACCCACACCAGCGAGCGTTCAAATGGAGAGAGTGCCCCCACAGCCCAGATGCGAATCAGGCGCGTGTCCTGGGTATCGCTGCCCCGTTTCACCTGCATGGCCAGCCCCAGTACCTGCAGAAACAACACTCCCACCAGGATGATCAGGTTGCGATAACGGCCAAGGACGGATTCCATAAAAGCTATGAGCTATGAGCGTTGAGCTATGAGCAAACCCATAAATGAACCGGAACGCATTCGCTCACAGCTCATGGCTCATAGCTCATTGCTGCTATTCGATCGAGATCTTCCTCAGCAGCTTGAAGTCGGAGAGCATCTTGCCGGTTCCCAGAACCACGCTGCACAGCGGATCGTCGGCGATGGAGACCGGTAAGCCGGTTTCTTCGCGGATACGTTTGTCCAAATTCTTCAGCAAGGCACCGCCACCGGTCAGAACGATGCCCCGATCACTGATATCGGCCGAGAGTTCGGGCGGCGTGCGCTCCAGCGCGACACGGATGGCGTTCATGATGGTCGAAACACACTCGCTCAAGGCTTCGCGGATTTCTCCATCATCCACCGTGATGGTTTTAGGAACGCCCTCAATCAGGTTGCGACCCTTGATCTCCATCGTCATGGGCTTATCGAGCTGATGGGCCGATCCGATTTCCATCTTGATCTGCTCTGCCGTACGTTCGCCGATCAGCAGGTTGTACTTCCGCTTCAAATAGTTCATGACGGCTTCGTCCATCTGGTTTCCAGCCATACGTACCGAACGCGAATAAACGATGCCGCTCAAGGAAATGACCGCGATGTCGGTAGTGCCGCCGCCGATATCGACCACCATGTTGCCGCTGGGTTCGGTTATAGGCAGCCCGGCGCCGATTGCCGCCACCATCGCCTGCTCCACCAAGTGAACTTCGCTGGCCTTGGCGCGATACGCCGAATCCATGACCGCGCGCTTTTCCACCTGCGTGATTTCCGAAGGCACGCCGATGACAATCCGAGGATGCACCAGCATCTTGCGGTTGTGTGCCTTTTGGATGAAGTAATTCAGCATCTTTTCGGTGACTTTGAAATCGGCGATCACGCCATCCTTCATGGGCTTAATGGCAACGATGTTGCCGGGAGTGCGGCCCAGCATCTCTTTGGCCTCTTTGCCCACGGCCTCGACTTCGCCCGTATTCTTGTTGATGGCGACAATGGAAGGCTCATTCACCACAATGCCCTTGCCACGCGCGTACACTAGCGTGTTGGCGGTGCCGAGATCGATGGCCAAGTCGCTGGAGAATATGCTGAACAGCGACCGCAGGTTGTGGGTGCGGGTAGGGCCTGAATGGAATCCGTTATTTGACATGGCGAGACATTCCGTATTTCTACAGTCGTAGCCTTCCCGGGACTAGTCCCGGAGGATGTTCCTTTTCTTTTCAGGGATGTCGAATCTCATTGTACGCGCTGCCGGCCAACCCTGCTTGAACCGGAAGTGCTTGCTGCGCCTGTCCCAAATCGGGGGAGAGCACCTTGTAAACTACTGAATCACAATCTTTTTCTGCTGGGTGTTCACCCCGCCCTGCGCTGTCTGGGCGGTTACTGTAATTACGGCTTCTCCCGTTGGTAACGGCGGCGTAAAGAAGTGAAACTGCCCATCGGAAGCGACCATCGGAACCTCGCTCCCATTCACCATCACCCGTGCACCAACCTGCGTTTTACCGGTTACCTCAATGACATGCCCGTGCTGAATAAACGGGTCCAGTTCCAAATCGATCGCTTCGGCGTCCTTGCCTTTCGAGATAATGGTGAAACGATTCTTCTCGCTCTCCACTGATTCTTTTCCCGCGCCATCGTAGGACTGCACCAACCAGTAATACGCACCTTGACCCAGGTTGGTGACCGTCACGGCCGCTGTATTCACCTTTTTGTCAACGAGTGTAGAGGAAAAATAAGGATTCCGGGAGATACGAAGCCGGTACCCGACCGCATTCGCCATGGGGGTCCACGAGAACTCAACGTCTTTGGTCGCTTCTCCGGCAGAGAAGAGCGGAGCCATGTTGGCGGGGGCGATAGGCGTAGGCGGCCCGATCTCTTTCGCCTTCTCCAGGCGAGACTGCGGTCCCTGGAAACTCACCTTTTCCCAATTCGCCAGTTTTACGGTTTCGCCATTGCGCGTAACTTCGCCAGTACCTTTCTTCATCAAGATTTCATGATGGTCCGACTTGGGATCATTCCGCACCTGCGCCGCGGATTCCGGGGCCAGCGATGCCGTTGCTCCGTCCACGATCACCTGCGACTTCGATCCCTGGCTGTAGGTCGCCGTCGAAAGATCAACCGTTCCCGTGCTCACCGCCACGGCTACGCTGGTCTGCTGCTGATCATTCGCCGAGTTCTCCTGGATGACGATCAGCGAATCCTGTTTCACCGTGTAACTGGTGCCATCGTTGAATACGACCTTGGCCATACCTTCCGAGCCGGTCTGCACCACATCTCCCTTTTCCAAGGGAATGTTGTAGTCGGCAGTGACCCAGGAATTTCCGGTTCCCTTCTTCACCCGTACGGTGCCGTCGAGAGCGGTAAAGTGCGCCTGCTGAGCGGTGACTACGCCGGTACCGACGGATGTCCCCATCCCCGCGACGCGCTCCAGCAGTTTGCCGAAGATGTCATTCGCCTTCTTGATAGTGTTGTCGGTGAACTGCGGAAACGTAAACCGCACGGCAACTCCGAAAATCAGAAGCGCGGATAAAGTGAGCAGGGCGAGGCTGCGGTACGTGACCGTCGTCCACGCGACGTGGAGTCCCGGTTTGCGATCGTCAGAAGACACTGGACCTGAGAAACCTCTTTGAGTGTTGATGAAGTTCGCTAAAGGAAAACGGTAGCACAGGGAAATCGCAGGGAAGAACAGGTAATGGACTTAGAAGGTTACCGAAGTGCCAGCCTTTTTTCGCGTGGTATCGACCGATTCCCGAATCGGGCCTTCAGATTAACCCTGCACACCTAAGTGCGGGCGAGTTATCCTCTTCGTCATGGCCGCGTCCCCGACGACCATCTCTCAACCTGAAATTAATAGCCGCTCGTGGTTCAGCGAGGGCATGGCCGTGATCTGGGCCATTGCGCTGGCCAAACTTATCTTCCACATCTACTTCAACAACCAGTATGGCTACTTTCGCGACGAGTTCGACTACCTGTCTTGCGGCAATCACCTGCAGTGGGGCTACGTCGACCAACCGCCACTGATTCCCTTCCTGATCCACTTCTGCCGCGCCGTTCTCGGCGACTCGCTGCGCAGCATTCGTTTCATTCCCGCTCTCGCTTCGTCGCTGCTGGTGGTGCAAAGCGCCTTGCTGGCTCGCGAACTCGGCGGCCGGCGCTATGCCATGCTGCTCACGGCAATCTGCGCCGTGATTGCGCCGCAGTATCTTTCCAATGGCAGCCTGTTGACGACGAATTGTCTCGAACCGAACCTGTGGATGGGCTGCGCTTACTTTGCCATTCTGGCGGTGAAACGGCAGAATCCGCGCTACTGGCTCTGGTTCGGCGTGGTCGCGGGCATCGGCCTGGAAGAGAAATATTCGATCGCAGTTTTCGGATTGGGCATGGTCATCGGCCTGCTGCTCACCGAGCAGCGCCGCGTGTTTTTGAATAAGTGGATCTGGATCGGCGGCGCCGCAGCCTTCCTAATCTTCCTCCCGAACATTCTCTGGAACCTTCACTACCACTGGCCTTTTGTGCAACTCATGCGCGCGATCAGGGGGGAAGGACGCGACGTGGTGCTGGGCCCGATCGCTTTTTTCCTTCAGCAAACCTTGTTGCTCGATCCCATCACCGCACCGATTTGGGTGGCGGGTTTATTCGGCCTTCTGTTCTCTCGACAACTCCGGCCCTATCGCATGCTGGGCTGGTGCTACCTCGTTTGTTATGCGGTCTTCGACGTGCTCCACGGCAAGAGCTACTACCTCGCGCCGATCTATCCTATGCTGCTGGCAGCAGGGGCCATCGTGATTCAAGCCGCACTGGATGGAGGTGCAACCAGTCGCCGGCGCTTGCAATGGTTGAAGCCTGCGATAGCTATCGTCCTGCTGGCAAGCGGCGCGCACCTGGTGCCCATCACCGTCCCAGTGCTTTCCCCGGAACGCTTTATCGCGTACGCCAAGACTCTTCCTTTCAAGCTGCCAGTGACGGAACACTCGCATGCGCGAGCCGCGCTGCCGCAGTGGTATTCGGATCAGTTCGGGTGGAAGGAGATCGCGGACGAAACCGAAGTTGCATGGAACCGGATTCCGGCCGGGGAGCGCGTCGACTGCGGCATCTTCGCGCAAGACTACGGGCAGGCTGGCGCAATCGACTTCTTCGGCCGCAAGCAAGGACTGCCCGGCGCGATGAGCGGCGATCGCACCTATTGGCTTTGGGGACCCCGCAGCTACTCCGGCAATTGCATGATCGTGCTCGATGATCGCCAGAATGTCCTGGAGCGCTACTGGCAAAATGTCGAACTGGTGGGCATCTCCGCTCCCAACAAGTACGCACTGGAACAGCAGATTCCGGTTTTCATCTGCAAGGGCAAACGATTCGATTCCTGGAGCAACGTCTGGCCGCATCTCAAGCGCTGGCGGTGATCAAAGACAATACAATCGCCTCTTGATTCTGTTGCGAGGACGCGCGCCTGGCTTGACTTGAGCTCGTTGCGTCCACGACAATGCAATGCTCTCCCAAATCAACCGTCATTTGTAAGTTTCCTGAGGTTTTTATGTTTCCACGCCGAAGCATCCTGCCTTCCATTTTTCCTTCTTGCCTATTACTTGCTTCCCTGCTGGTTACGGGCGCGGCCGCGCAGATCACCCAGCCGACCGTGTGGGCCGCAAAGCCCGATGTGGCTGCCTTCGAGAAGATGGAGAACGATCGTCTTGCCGCCGCTCAGCAATCAATTGGGAAACTGGTTGCGGTCAAAGGACAGCGCACCGTGGAGAACACGCTTGTCCCCTTTGACGAGGCCATCCGGCAAATCAATTCGACAGCGTATCTCGCGGGACTGCTCCAGCAAGTGCATCCCGACGCAACCTTTCGCGACCACGCGACCGCAATGGTGACCAAGGCTTCGGCCGCGCAGACCGCCCTATCGCTGAATCGTGACGTTTACAACGCGCTGGCGGCGCTCGACCTTACCCGGGCCGACTCCGCGACCCGATACTACGTCAAGCGGCAACTGCTGGAGTTTCGTCTCGCAGGCGTCGACAAAGATGACGCCACGCGTATGCGCATCCGGAAGCTGAGCGATCAGGCGACCGAAGAACAATCCATGTTCGACCGTAATATTTCTGACAGCCAGAAGAGTGTCGAGGCAGATCCCAGCGAACTGGAAGGCCTGCCGCAGGATTTCATTGCGCGCCACAAGCCCGGCCCCGATGGGAAGATCCGAATCACCACCGATTATCCCGATGCGCTGCCGGTCCTCAACTTCGGCAAGAACGACGCGCTCCGCCGCCGCTTGTACCTAGCATTCACCACTCGGGCGTATCCCAAAAATCAGGAGGTGCTCATGAGCCTTCTGAAAACACGGTATGAGATTGCCACAATTCTGGGCTACTCCAATTGGGCGGACTACAACGCGGCCGACAAAATGATCGTCAAAGGCCAAAACATCGGAGACTTTATCAAGAGTGTGAACGATGCCGCACGGCCCCTTGCGGAGCAGGAATTCAAGATGCTTCTGGCGGAAAAGCAGAAGACGAGTCCCGAAGCCAAGGAAGTTTTCGACTACGAAGCGAGCTATTATGCGGAATTGGTTCGCCGTTCGCAATACAACTTCGATTCCCAGTCGGTGCGGCCGTATTTTCCTTTCCAGCAGGTGAAGCAGGGCATTCTGGACGCAGCCAGTGATTTGTTCCGGGTGACTTTCAAACAAGAGCCAAACGTTCCTTCGTGGGATCCCACAGTCGAGACATGGACCGTTCTTGATAAAGGCAAGCCCATCGGGCGCTTTTATCTCGACATGCACCCGCGCCCGGGAAAATACAGCCATGCGGAAATGGCGCCAGTCCTCGATGGCATCCGCGGCAAGCAACTGCCCGAGGCAATTCTGGTATGCAACTTTCCT
The DNA here is from genome assembly GCA_036376495.1 of Candidatus Sulfotelmatobacter sp. Taxonomy (GTDB): domain Bacteria; phylum Acidobacteriota; class Terriglobia; order Terriglobales; family Acidobacteriaceae; genus Sulfotelmatobacter. The sequence continues at coordinate 69,850 of DASVAE010000079.1, forward strand.
GTTCCAACCGCTTCCGATCCCGCGTTGATGACCTACGACGACGTGGATACGATTTTCCACGAGTTCGGGCATCTCATGCACCATATCCTCGGTGGCCAACAGCAGTGGGCCGGAATCAGTGGCATCACCATGGAATCGGATTTTGCCGAAGCGCCTTCGCAGATGCTCGAGGAATGGATTCGCAGCCCACAGGTTCTTGCCAAGTTCGCCCGCCATTACAAGACGGGAGATCCCATTCCCGCGGAACTGGTCAACCGCATGAACCGCGCATCAGCTTTCGGACGGGCCGGTTGGGTGGCCCGGCAAAACGATTACACCGCCATCTCTTACGACGTGTACAAGGTCAAGCCTGAAGAAGTGGACCTGGACGCGGTCGTCACCAACGCCACGCGTCAATACACGACCCTTACGCCGATTCCGGGAACTCACATGTGGGCGTCATTTGGGCACCTCGGCGGATATTCATCCGCCTACTACACTTATCTCTGGGACAAGGTGATCGCCGAAGATTTCTTCGTGCAGTTCGATCACAAGAACCTGCTCGCCGGAGACGCTCCATCGCGCTATCGAAAGCTGGTGCTCGAACCCGGCGGTTCAACCTCGGCGAACAACCTGGTCAAGGATTTCCTGGGCCGCCCGCAGAACATGGTCGCTTTGCAAAAGTGGATGGCAGAAGAGTTCCAGAACGTAGGCGAATCTGCGAAAGCCGGCGGAAAGTGAAATAACTCACCTTTGCGGGCAGCGCTCCGTCAGAGCGGCCACTGGCGTGTGAATCACGAGCATTCAGGGGAGAACTTACCTAGCCTTGCTCACCTTTTCTACAAGTTGTAGCATCAAAAGGTTTGGGCATTCATCGATATCAGGTAAGGAGACCTCATGGCGACCGATACATTAGCCAGGCCCGCGAGCCTCAGCGAAAGCCAGACGCGGGTGTTCAAGAACTACATTGATGGCGAGTGGGTAGAGTCCTCGACCGGCGAGACATTCGAAAATCGTAATCCAGCGGACACCCGCGACTTGGTCGGAATTTTCCAGAAATCGGCAAGAGAAGACGTGGATACTGCGGTGCAAGCCGCTAAGCGCGCCTTCCAGAAATGGCGCCTGGTGCCGGCTCCGCGCCGTGCCGAAATCGTATTCCGCGCCGCCGAGATCCTGATCGAACGCAAAGAAGACTACTCGCGGGACATGACTCGCGAGATGGGAAAGGTCTTGGCCGAAACCCGGGGCGATGTGCAGGAAGCGATTGACGCGGCATATTACAACGCCGGCGAAGGACGGCGCCTGTTCGGCCCCACGGTCCCGTCGGAAATGCCGAACAAGTTCGCCATGGCAGTGCGCCAGCCCATCGGCATCTGCGGCATGATCACCCCGTGGAATTTCCCGATGGCAATCTCGTCCTGGAAACTTCTGCCTGCCATCGTCTGCGGCAATACCTGCGTAATCAAGCCAGCGCAAGACACACCGCTCTCCACTTTTAATCTCGTCCGCGCCCTGGCTGATGCCGGGCTGCCCAAGGGCGTGATCAACATTGTCACCGGATTCGGCGCAGAAGTGGGCACTCCGATCGCGGAGCATCCCGAGGTTCGCGCGGTATCCCTGACCGGATCCTCGGCAGTGGGTCGAATTGTAGGTGGCATCGCGGCACAGAGCTTCAAGCATTGCTCGCTGGAACTAGGCGGCAAGAACCCAATGATCGTGCTCGACGATGCCAACCTCGATCTGGCGATTGAGGGCGCACTATGGGGAGCGTTCGGCACCACCGGACAACGCTGCACCGCCACCAGCCGGATTATCGTGCAGAAAGGCGTGTATCGCGAGTTCGTCGACCGCTTGGTTGAGCGCGCCAAAAAGGTGAAAGTGGGCAATGGCCTCGACGAAACCGTGCAAATGGGACCCGCCATCAATGAGAAGCAACTGGAGACCGACCTCCGCTACGTCGAAATCGGCAAGAACGAAGGCGGCAAGCTGATGTGCGGCGGCAATCGTCTGGATCAAGGCGAGTACCAGCATGGCTGGTTCATGGAACCGACGGTATTCAGCGATATCGATCCCAAGATGCGCATCGCCCAGGAGGAAATCTTTGGCCCGGTGGTTTCGGTTATCCCCTGCGATGGTATGGAAGACGCCGTCGAAATCGCGAACGGGATCGAATACGGCCTGTCCTCGGCCATCTACACCAAAGACGTGAACAAGGCATTCACCGCCATGCGCGATCTGTACGCCGGGATCACGTACATCAACGCTCCGACCATCGGGGCAGAAGTCCATCTCCCCTTCGGCGGCACAAAAGCTACTGGCAACGGTCATCGAGAAGGTGGAGTTGGCGCGATCGAGTTCTATACGGAGTGGAAGTCGGTCTACGTCGACTACTCCGACAAGCTTCAGAAGGCGCAGATTGATCGCCCCGAGTAATTACGCACCACAGGGGCAACGGCGGAACACAGAGGAAGGATTTCCCCTGTGAACCTCTGTGCCCCTGTGGTGTGAAATCTTTTCCCTGCATGTACAGCGTCGGCTGCGATTAGAATTTGATTCATGCCGCTGACTCAAGCCCGAGAAATCACTGCCGCTTCCCGCCTGGCGAATGTCCGCTATGCCATTCGCGATCTGGCCTGCGTAGCCGACGAAGTCACCAAGCAGGGCCACAAAGTTCTCCCGTTGAATATCGGCGATCCGCTGAGCTTCGATTTCCAGACGCCCCCTCACATTATCGAAGCGGTTCACAAGGCCATGCGCGACGGCAAGAACGGTTATGCGCCGTCGGAAGGCGTGCACGAAGCACTTGACGCCATTCGCGGGGAAGCTGCGCGCAAGGGAATCACAACGGTTCGTGATGTGTTCGTCACAACTGGCGTGAGCGAAACCGTGGACGTTTGCTTATCTGCGCTGGTGAATCCGGGAGAAGATTTCCTCACGCCCAGCCCTGACTACCCGCTGTACTCGGCCGTCCTATGCAAGCTGGGAAATCGTTTGAACGCGTACGACCTCAACGAAGAGGACGGGTGGCAACCGGAGTTGGCCGACGTCGAGCGCAAGATTACGCCGAAGACGCGCGGCATTGTGATCATCAATCCGAATAATCCAACCGGCTCGCTCTGCACCCGGCAGATGCTGGAGCAGATCGCGGAACTGGCACGCCGCCACAACCTGATCGTCTTCTCCGATGAAATCTATGACAAGCTGATTCTCGACGGCACGCAGCACATCGCGTTCGCCTCGGTAGCGCCCGATGTTCCCTGCGTCACCTTTGGCGGCATGTCGAAGAATTACCTGGTTCCGGGATGGCGGATTGGCTGGGGTGTTGTCTCCGGCGACGCTTCCGCCGTGAAGGCCTACACGGAAGGCGTCCATCGCCTCTTGCGAGCGCGCCTGTGCGCGAACCATCCCGAGCAGTACGCAATCAAAGCCGCGCTCGAAGGCCCGCAGGATCACCTGGTCGGAGTGCAAAACAAACTCCGTTGCCGCCGCGACCTGACGCAGAAATGGTGTGAAACTACCCCACGGGTCAGTTGCGTCGCCCCGCGCGGCGCGTTCTATGCCTACCCGCGGATCGAGATCCCGGAAAGCGACGAAGTTTTTGTGAAGGAACTAATCCGCCAGAAGCACGTCATGGTTGTTCACGGTTCCGGCTTCGGCCAAAAACCCGGGACAAAGCACTTCCGCATCGTGTTCTTGCCTGACGAGCAGACGCTGAGGAAAGCTTACGCGGGAATTGCGGAGTTCCTGCACGACAGGTATGGAAAGCTCTAGTCCCACCCTGGTGCCACCCCGAATTTGGGGAGACATATGCCCGGCTGCCAAATCTTTATTGGCAGGTCTAGTCGTTCTGGGTTGTATGCACCGGGGCCTGGCACAGGCTCCGTCAGATTCACCTCAGTCGACGGCCTGTCTAATAGTTAATGTTATCGACTCCCATGGCATTCCTATTCGTGATCTGACGAGGGAAAATTTCGCTCTATTTTTGAATGGAAAGCCCGCCGTCGTGACCAATGCTCGATATAGCCTTGCCCCGCATCGGGTTATCGTGCTCCTAGACGTTAGTGGCAGCATGGCGGGCGAAACAAGCAGTAATAAGTGGCGTATCGCAGAGGAAGCCGTGCGTGACTTGTTGGCACAAACTGCTCCCGCTGTGCCTGTTGCCATGATCACCTTTGCCAGTGAAGTTCAAACACGATTCGACTTTCGTGAGGATAGAACAGCCATCTTGAGTTGGCTGCTGCAAAACATCGATAGGCCACCAAAACTCAAGAAAAAGAAGACAGCTGTGTTTGACGCCATTGAATCGGCCTTGGAGCTACTCGGCAATGCGCAACGTGGAGACGCTATCTATGCGATCACGGATGGTGGAGATAACGCGAGTGGCCTTTCGGCTCACAAAGTGAAAGAAGATCTATTGCGATCAGGCGTGCGCTTATTCTCTCTTCTTTTTGTTGGCCCTGTCCCCCCTCAGGAGGCTGAGGGTGAGGATGCCTTCGCTGGAATGATCCAAGACAGCGGTGGGCAGGCCTTTGTAGTCCCAGGTACCCGAATACCCGGAGTCCCGTGGGACGCGCAGTACACGTATGACAGTGCCAAGCGAGAGAACATTAAGGCTTATACTGCCGCTCTGAATATCCAGATCAACGGATTCTGGGCCTTGGATTTGGAACCCATGTCGCTTGGGCCAGGCAAGGTAAAACTAACGGTGACCGATGATAGACGAAAGGAACTGAAGAATGTTGTGGTCACGTATCCTCGCAGACTGCTGTCCGCGAATGAGTCACTCCAGAAACGAAATAGATGACCCCGGCAGAACCACGATGACCAAAACCATTCCCGCTGCTGAGTCCAAAGTTCACTGCCTAGGCGTGATGGCTGAGCTACAAGCAAGCCATTCTGCTGACTCGCAAGTCCGCAGGTCGGGCGTGGTAGTCATTTTGTGATCGTTGACGGCTTACGCTACAAGCTTCCGCTTTCCCCACGAATCTGCTTAAATCAACTCTCTTAAAAATATCGCAGCGATATGTTTAACTTGTGATTGACATCCACTCCCACATCCTCCCCGAGGTCGACGATGGCCCAAAATCCTGGGACACCTGCGTCGCGATGTGCCGCACCGCCGCCGAAGACGGCATCACCCACATGGTCGCGGCCCCGCACGCCAACGACCGCTATCACTACGATCGCGAGTACTTGAAGGGATTAGTCGAGCACCTGCAGAAGCTGATTGGCGACACTCCGAAGATCATCCTGGGGTGCGATTTCCACTTGTCGTACGACAACGTCCAGGACGCGCTGGCCCATCCCAAGCGCTACGTCATCGACGACACCCGCTACCTGCTGGTCGAATTCAGCAATTACAGCATTCCGCAGCAGATGACAGAATCTTTCCGCAAATTGTGGGACAACGGCATGACCGTGATCGTCACCCACCCCGAGCGCAATCCAATTCTGCGCGAGGATCCCCAGCGAATTGCCGAATGGGCCCAACAAGGCTGCGTCATCCAGGTGACCGGCTCCGCCCTGACTGGTTTCTGGGGAGAGCGCAGCCGCCGGGTCGCGCTCTGGCTGCTTGAGCATCAGGCGGTCCATGTGCTGGCTACGGACGCGCACGATACCCAGAAGCGCGTTCCAATTCTCTCTACCGCCCGCGATGCCGCCGCGGCGATCTGCGGAGATCAGATCGCGGCATCGTTGGTGGAGTCGAACCCGCGCGCCATTCTCAACAACGAACCGCTTCCTTACTTCCCCAGCCCACGCCTAATCTGACAAGCAGAACAAGAGCGTCACCAGTCCCCGATCTCATCTCGTAGTTCGCAGCACCATGCCATCCTCGATGGGGCGACTCGGATTGCTCAACTGCTCGGCGATATGCTTCTGCACCAGGTCCCACTGCGAGCGCAGAATCATTTCCTTGATTCCGAACTTGCTCTCGCGTTTGGCGTCGTCCACGCGCACTGCCATCTCCGTGTTCTGCAGCCGGAAGTCGATCTCATCGGCCAGAGGCACCAGCTGGTTGGAGGAGCGGCCCACGATTACATATACGACCTTGTCCGAAAGCAGGGTGTATTCAGGACAGTCCTCTGGAGCATTCTGCGGTCCGCCGCCGCTCATGGCCATCATGAAGGTGTGATGGTCGCCCATGCATGGCCCCATCCGCATGCGCACCACAGTTCCGTGCTGGTAGACCCCGCCGGCCCACGCCGCGGGAACGAATAAAACGGTGAGGAGAAGCGAGCAGACCAACGCCAGGCATTTCGTGTCAGCGAGACTCTTCATAGAAATAACCCCTTCGACAGTGGAATCGCAGGTTCAGATTGTGTTTCGGGAGAATTTGCAACGTGTGGAATCCCCGGTCATGACTAGGCAGCGCGTAACTAACGACGTAGGCGGATCGCAAGTCCGCCAGGATGGATTGCAGTACGTTGCTGCTGCCGTCGTGTGCGGAAAACGTACGCCCTCCGGTGGCTTCGGCCATTTGCTGCAGCACGGAAGCTCCCGGCGACTCGGCACTAGACGCGCCCAGGTTGACGGTATAAAGCAGAGCACCCGTGCCTGCAACGGCCGTAAATGCTTCGCGGGCGGAGGCACGGCTGATCGTGTCGTTGCCGTCGGAGAAAAGGATGATGACCTGCCGCGCTCCGGCCGTGCGGTGTTCAGAGACAAATTGCGCCGTGTAGGTCAGGGCATCGAACAGGGGAGTTGGTCCCTGAGCGTTGGCGGCCTGAATTTTTTGTTCAGCGGCAGACGAGCCGCAGTCACCGCTGCAGAGAACCGCCGGGTGCAACCCGGCAAACTGGATTACCGACACGACACCGCTCGCGATGCTGGATTCGGCATCGACCAACTGAACCACATGCTGCAGGTTGGTGCGAAAACGAGGCGCGACCGATTCGCTTGTATCCACAAGGGCGACAATGTCGAGAGCAGTCTCGCTGGATCGGGCCAGGCTGCGAAAATCGCGGACCACCATACCGTTATCCACAACGGCAAAATCCTCTTTCGTCACCTGGTCGAGCAGACGCCCGTTCTGATCTGTGGCAAAGAACGAGACCCGCACCTCCGAGGCCCCAGTCCGGTACGTGACCTGCGGATCTTCCGCCTTGCTACTGTCGAGCAGGAGAAAAGGAAGAAGAGTCAGAAGCAGAGGCAGGGACCAGGTCTGTCGATGAGACAGCGATGCCATTGATGGGAACTTCGGCAGTCGCTGCCAGCACTCCAGTGCGCGAAAGTATCTCGGCATTACCAACGTCATGTCGACCTTTGTTGCTTCTGTTCTGAGCCGGTGTTGGCGGTAAAACGCAAACACCGGTCCTCCCCCGCCGAATAGCGAGGTTTTTCAACACTGTGCGATGTACCTGCTTGCTGAACCCCAAAAAGCTAGGCTGAGTGTGTTCTCCCCTACTGATGAGGAGAATCACCCCTGGATGTGAGCGGGAACACAGCCGAAAAACTTTCCCTTCTATTACCCTCAAGCTGCCTCTCCGAGCAAGGTTACTGGTGAGGTGCAGTTTGCATCCCTCCCCATTGCGACAATCGAGGCTTCATGGAAGGCCTCTCAGTTGCGTCTCATCACGATCAAGCAGAAGACGTTGGTCCTTGTGCCCCTCCCCAAAAGCTGCGTGCCACCCGCGCATTCTGCAGAATCGAGGATCAACTAAGACGCACTTCCCTGCTCATGACCCCGATTTAGATCTGTAGGAGGCGAGCTATGCCGTTTCGCCGAGTTCTTGTCGTATTAGTCGTGCTGAGTTCCGTCCAGGTATCCGCCGGCAGCAAACCGAAATCCATCCCCAATCAAAGCATCGATCGGATCGTGGCCAACGAGCGCGCGCTGGGTAACACCATCCGCAACTACAGCCCGATGGTGGAGACCTATCTGCAGCGCATGCAGCCGGATAACGCACTGGGATTCGTTCCCAGCGAAGATCATTACTTCCTGGGCCGGGTGCAGTTCCAGCAGAACAAAGAAGAGTTCTTCCTGGACAAGCGGCTGGT
>DASVAE010000080.1:0-46681 GCA_036376495.1 Candidatus Sulfotelmatobacter sp.
CTGGCTTGCGCGAATCCCGCAAATGCGTTTCTATTATCTCCATGAAAACTTCGCACCCCTATGTTGGTTTGGCGTTGCTGCTCTTCATCATCACCTTTGTAGCGTCCCTCGCCTCGGCCGCTTCGGCCGACGGCAAATATCTTTTCTACGTCGGCACCTACACGCAGGAAGGAAGTAAGAGCCAAGGGATTTATGCGTTCCGCTTCGATCCGGCGACCGGGCGCAGCACGGCGCTGGGGCTCGCGGCGGAAACAACGAATCCTTCATTCGTCGCGGTGCATCCTAACGGGCGCTTTCTTTACGCGGTCAACGAACTCGGAAACTACAAAGGCCCGAACAGCGGCGGCGTTAGCGCGTTCTCCATCGATCGCGAAAGCGGCAAGCTGACCTTGCTGAACGAAGTGCCATCCCGCGGCGCCGACCCCTGCTACATCATCGTCGATAAAGCGGGAAAGAACGTGCTGGTGGCCAACTACACCGGCGGCAGCGTGGCCGTGTTTCCGATCGGCGCCAATGGGCACATCGGTGAAGCCGCAAGCTTCGTGCAACACACCGGACATGGGGCGGACCCCAAGCGCCAGGAAGGGCCGCACGCGCACTCGATCGACCTCTCTCCTGACAATCGCCTGGCATTTGTGGACGATCTTGGGCTGGACGAGGTGCTGGTTTACAAATTCGATAGCGGCAAGGGATCGCTAACGCCCAACGATCCTCCATTCGTGAAAATGGCTCCGGGCTCCGGGCCTCGCCATTTCGCGCTGCATCCCTCGGGAAAGTTTGGGTATGTAGTCGCGGAGATGGCGTCCACGGTGACAGCGCTTTCCGTCGATTTGAAGACGGGAAAACTGGAGCGCCTGCAAACGCTTTCGACTCTGCCTGCGGACTTCAAAGGCGAAAATGATGACGCCGAAGTTCACGTTCATCCCTCGGGAAAGTTCGTCTACACGTCGAACCGCGGACACGACAGCATCGCGGTATTTGCCGTCGATGCGAACAAAGGCACGCTGACCCATGTCGACGACGTTGCCACGCAGGGCAAGATCCCGCGCAGCTTCGAAATCGATCCCAGCGGTCATTTCCTGCTGGCAGAAAATTCGAAATCCGACAACATCGTGATTTTCCGCATCGATCAGAAAACCGGACGCCTGACGGCTACCGGGCAAGTTCTGGAAGTGGGCTCGCCGGTTTGCGTCAAGTTTGTGAAAGAGGATTCGAAATGACGGCGTCGCGACTGGACCTGGATCGCCGCGAATTTATGAAGCTCACTGCAGCCGCGGGAGCCTCGCTAGCCATGCCACTGTCAGCAACGACGGTGGGAACGTCAAAAACCGTCGGCATTCAGGTCGGGGCAGTCTCCTTTGTCGATGAAGGCACCGAGAAGGTCCTCGATGTACTGCAGCAACGTGGAGGGGTGAATACGCTATTCCTTGCGGTATTCACCTATGGACGCGGGATCGCGGGCAGGCAGATTCCCGGACAGCCACTGCCCGACCACGGCAAGCAGGAGTACGACCTCAATTTCCACGGCGGAAATTTCGCCACGCCCCATCCGCAATATTACAAAAACACCGTGCTGAAGAACCTGCGCGCGCCCGATCATGGCAATCTCGACATCTTGGCCGAGGTTGTGCCGGCTGCGAAAAAGCGGGGCATGAAGGTCATCTGCTGGCTGGAAGACGTGTTTCGCAGCGACTTGCCCGGTATCGAGAAAGTGCAGGAGCGGGATCTATACGGACGCAATGCCGAAACGCTGTGCGTGAATAATCCCGATTACCGGAATTTTCTGAGCGGGCTGGTCGAGGACTATGCCCGCTCGTATGAGATCGACGGAATCATGTGGGGCTCCGAACGGCAGGGCGCGCTTTGCGACAGCTTGGGAGCGACCCACGACGTGCCCCCGGTCGATCCGGGAAGAGTGACTTGCTTCTGCGAGTTTTGCCAAAGGAAGGCGAAAGAGCGCGGGGTGAATGTGGATCGCGCCCGCGAGGGTTTCCTCGCGCTTGAAAAATACGTTCGTTCGGCGCGGAGTGGAAAGCGCCCGGTGGACGGCTACTACGTCCAGTTCTGGCGGCTGTTGTTGCGCTATCCGGAACTGGCAGCATGGGAAATGCTGTGGACCGACAGCCTGCGCGAGACCTATGCCGCGATTTACAAAACCGTAAAGACGGCCAAACCAAACGTCCCAGTGGGCTGGCATATCTGGCATAACAATTCCTTCAACCCGATTTACCGCGCCGAGCAGGACCTGCAAGAGCTCTCGAAGTATTCGGACTTCATCAAAGTCGTCATGTACAACAACTGCGGGGGGGAGCGCCTGGCACTCTACGCCGATAACATCGGCACAACTCTTTACGGTGATCTCTCGAAACAGGGCTTGCTGGACTTCAATAACGCGGTCATGGGATTGCACGAGGGTACGTATCAGGAGATCCCCCACACAGGACTTTCGCCAGACTATGTTTATCGCGAGACACGGCGCGCCCTGGAAGGAGTGGCCGGGACAAAAACCTTGATCTGGCCCGGCATCGATATCGATATCCCAACCGAGCCGAACAACAGCAAATGTACCCCACAAAGCGTGAAAGCCGCGGTGGAGGCCGCATTCCGCGCAGGCGCGCCGGGCGTAATTCTTTCGCGAAAATATTCCGAGATGAGGCTAGCAGACCTGAGCGGGGCGGGAGACGCGGTCCGAGAACTGTAAATGGATGGATGTGGTGGGCGAGCGCCGGTCCGTGCCATCGTCCACGGCGACTCTCGGGCTGATGAACCGGAAGTTCGACTCGAGTAAAGCGGGAGGTGTCTGTCGCTCTCCACGGCTCGAAGAATGGGGCGGCACTGGCAAGCCGCCAAGCCAGCGGGGGCGAGTAAGTATGCCAATCGAGTTCCTTTCCTCGCGTTAACCGACGCGTTTTCTCCCGCTGGTTCTTTTTCAACAACCTGTGCGCAATGTAAAAACCTAAAGTACCCTAAAAAAAACCTTGCCGTGCCACCGGAAGCTTTGTGACACTACTGTGAATTCCACCAAATGGGGTCTCGATGAGGGTTCGTGCGATTTTATGGACTGTAATGATGGGGTATGCCGGATTCCTTGTGACCGGCCAGGGCCTACGCACATTCAACAACCTCTCGATTACAGAAGGATTGCTCGGAGCTTTGACCGGATTTCTCCTCGCTATGATGTTCACTCTTCGGGAGAGGCGACGACGAAGATTCGCTTTCATTACGTATCCCGTTACTGACATCCTGCCGTGGGCTTCTTCCGAAGACCAGCAACATTCGAAGGCTGCGAAAGGTAAAACGAAGAGGTAAGACGGCCTTTTCTCGCCTCGGAGCGGCAACGTCAAGTTGATGAAATATGGTGGGCAGTGCAGGACTCGAACCTGCGACCTCCTGCTTGTAAGGCAACGCGACGGTGGATTTAAGAAAGTGCACGAGTGCGCAAACCCACACGGATAAAGGCCGACACGATACTTCTGCACTTTTTGCATCTCGGTGCATCTTGCAGCAATTTTCAGAAAACGGCGCAACTTTGTGGATGAATTTGTGGATGTACTTTCAAATTTGAGGACTGAGCCTAAGAAACGGAAGACAGGTTTCTTCCTGTCAGCATTGGGCAGTCGGGCCGGAGTCTTCCCGCTCTGCCCCAGTTTTTTTCGGTTTTGGGAATCAGGCAAATTCCCGATTGCGCTGCCGAGAAAACAGGGGTACCATTGGCGCCCGTTCGTGGGCCGTCCCTGGGAAAGTAAAGGAGGATCGGGTCATGAAACGGATCCGAGTTGTGATCTCAGCAATCGTGTTGCTTTGGGCGGGAAGGGCGAAGGCTGACAATATTCCTACTTTCTACGTTACAGACGCAACTATCGGTTTTATAGGGTTTGGCGATGCGTTTGGCGGCCCTGTCGCCAGCATGGAGTTTTCCTTCACCGGACCCGGCTTTACCATTTTTGGAGACGGTACTTTCGAGTGCGGCAGTGGCTGGTGTGACTTCTTTACATACTATTCGCCGGGGTATCCGGTAGATTTTGAGAACCTGACGATGAGCGACTATACAGTGCAGATAGGAAGTGTCACTTACTCTGCATTCCCGGGCCCGTTCTCTTCCCCTTGGACTCTCAGTGCCGATTGCGTGGTTCCCTCCTGTAATTTCGGCCCCGCTACACTGAACAATGGCCTCATTTTAGGACAGATCGGCAGTGGCAATAACACTTTTCAGTTCTACCTAAACATACCGCCCGGTTCCGTCTACGTGGGATTTCTTGGCGGACCCGACCTATTCACTTACGGAGGCGAGGGTGAATTTTCGGCGCACAGAAGCGTTACGCCCGAGCCTAGCACAGCGATCTTAATGGTGACTGGAATCATGGCTATTGCTGTGGTAGTTCGAAGCAGATGCTCCTTCGACAGTGGCATTAGCTCTTTGCGGGCGTGAATCGTTCGCCGCACTCCGGGCAAGCCATCTCTTCAAAGTTGATTCTGCGGATCTCCGAAGGCTGGATGACCCTGCCACATTTGGGACACGTGGTGGTCAGCGAGGCCAATACTTTCTGCAGATCCTCTTCCCGCGGGGCATAGGTCGGCCATTTTAGATGCGGGTGAAAGAAAAGCGAATGACTTTTTTGTTGCATTTTCGCAGTACGCCCCGTCAGACTACAGTTCTTCGACCATGCATTTACCTGCCCTTCCTGCGACGTGGCAATTGTGTTTACGTCGATGCAGACGACCATTGTTTCTTCTCAGCGGAAATGCCCTAAAGCTTGGACGCTGCCAATAGAGCCGCGGCGTTCATGGTTCACGAAGGAAACATTACCGCACTCCGCGATAGCATGGCGCAGTCTCTGCAAGGCTGCTGGCTTCCCTGGGCTTCGTTTCCACGATTGCCGCCATTCTTTCATCAGCCTGATGGCAGAGAACAACGTACCATTGCCGGTCGTGCAGGCTATGGTTGGGCACATGAGTGCACGCATTACGAGGCACTACACTCACATCAGCAACGATGCCGCACGTCGAGCAGTTGAGCTGCTAGATCGGAAATCAAGCGGCTTTGTGGATGTTTTTGTGGATGTCGCCAAAGAAGGCGGCGAGACAGCAGGAGCGAATGCTCCCAAGTTACTGAACTGACGTATATAAGATTGGTGGGCAGTGCAGGACTCGAACCTGCGACCTCCTGCTTGTAAGGCAGGCGCTCTAACCAGCTGAGCTAACCGCCCGTCGTGGCTTGGCCTTGATGAAGGGCATCGCGTTGAGGCGTTGGTTCGAGTATACGCGAGGGCGGAAAAAACCTTCAAACACGCGGTTCGTTGCTAGACTGGCAGCTTGCGCCGGCTCATTGTCAATGCGGACGATTTCGGATTCACGTCGGGCGTGAATCGCGCCATAGCGGAGGCGCATGCGCGCGGGATCGTCACTTCCTCTACCTTGATGGCCAATGGGGCGGCTTTTGCCGAAGCGGTGGAATTGGCAAAACGAAATCCGCAACTCGACATCGGGTGTCATGTCGTGCTGATCGATGGCGAACCTCTTCTCAATCCGCAGAAGATCTCGTCGCTCACAAGTTCGCGCCGTTTCGGCGATGGCCTGAAGAGCTTCGCAGCGCGAGCGCTTACCGGGCGCGTTGCCGACGCCGAGATTCTGGCCGAGGCCTCGGCACAGATTCGCAAGCTGCAGGCCAGCGGGATCGCCGTCTCGCATGTGGACACGCACAAGCACACGCATCTCTTTCCCAGGATCCTGCGTCCGCTGCTGCGTGCGGCGCGGGAGTGCGGAGTGAGGGCCGTGCGGAATCCATTCGGGCCTCGCTTGCCGATGCGGTCGAGTGAACTGATGCGCCGGCCGAGCTTATGGACACGCTACGCGCAGGTGCGGATTCTGGGGGGATTCGCCAAGAACTTCCACAGCACCGTCGCGCAGGAGGGTTTCGTCACGACCGATGGAACGCTGGGGATCGAGGTCACAGGCACGCTCGATGAAACGCTGTTTCACGCAATTGCCGAAAGTATTCCCGAGGGGACTTGGGAGTTCGTTTGCCATCCCGGCTACAACGATGCGGACCTGCAGAACTCTAAGACGCGTCTGCGGGAATCGCGTGAGACCGAGTTGCACGTACTCACGCTGCCGGCGGCCGGTCAGATTCTGGAGCAAAAAGGGATTCGGCTGATTTCCTACCGCGACCTGGTCGCGTGGGGATGAGCTTGGCTTTCTAGCGTACCGCTGCCTGAACGGCGTCCCCGGACGAGGCGTTTGGGGCTACACACTCACGGGGTACTGATTGGTGATAACAGTTGAGGTACTCTGGTAACGTTTTCTGATAACCGCCGGTAGTATGATCGTTTATCAGTAGTCAGTCTCTCTGCGGACAGAGGGGAGTGCGTCGATGTCGGCCCAAGGCTCAGCTCCGCGCACCACCATGGAGTTGAAGGTAAAGGTGTGGGGAATGGGCGCCAATGGGCAGCCTTTCTTCCAATCGGCGATGGCACAAAACGTCAGCGCCACCGGGGCGTGCCTTTACGGTATTGAGCCTGAATTGAAGGTGGGCGATGTGATCGGCGTGCAGTATGAGGGCAAGAAGGCTCGCTGCAAAGTCATCTGGGTGGTAGACGCGGGCGCGCTTAAGAAGATGCAGGTGGGAGTCCAGCTGGTGCAGGATCAGGAGTGTCCGTGGAAGCAGGTTCTGCCTGCGGACATGAAAGTGGACGAGCGCACCACGCACAAGCAGGAACAACGCCGCAAATTCCTCCGTCACAAGATTTCGTTTCCTCTGGAATTGCGGGACGAGCGCGTCAACACGCCGTTGCGGGTGAATGCGACCGATATCAGCGGGAATGGCTGTTATGTGGAGACCGTGATGCCATTGGCGCTGGCCACGGCGTTGCGGGTAGATTTCTGGATTGGCGAGGAGCGCGTGTCACCGAGCGCCATTGTTCGCACCCGCGACCCCGGGGTGGGAATGGGCATTGAGTTTACGGGGATGACCGAGGAGATGAAAAAGCGCTTCCAGGCGCATCTGGACGAACTCGACCCGTCGAACGTACTCGGTCCTAAGGAAGGCTCCACCGACGTCGTGCAGTAGAGGCGCAGCCTTAGCATTCATGTAAAATCTGCAACCATCGCATGTTCCGGCCATCGAATGACAGGAACCGAAAGGCGAACTGTCGCGCATGAAGATCGGGATCACCTGTTATCCGACGTATGGCGGAAGCGGTGTGGTGGCCACGGAACTGGGATTGGAACTGGCCCAGCGCGGTCACGAGATCCACTTCATTTCTTATGCGCAGCCAATCCGGTTGCGCGGGCCGGAACCCAATATCCACTACCACGAGGTGGAAGTTTCGCGGTACCCCCTGTTTGATTATCCGCCGTATGACCTGGCGCTGGCGACGCGCATGGCGGAGGTGGCGCAGCTCTATGATCTGGACCTGCTGCATGTGCACTATGCCATCCCGCATTCGGTGAGCGCGATGCTGGCGAGGCAGATGCTGGCGGATGGCGCGCGCAAAAAGCGCTTGCCATTTGTTACGACCCTGCACGGAACCGACATCACGCTGGTGGGGCTGGACCGTTCATATCTGCCGATCACGCGGTACTCCATTGAACAGAGCGATGGTGTGACTGCGATCTCCAACTACCTGCGCGACCGGACGCAGCGGGTGTTCGACGTGAAGAACAAGATCGAGGTTATTTACAACTCGGTCAATTGCGATGTGTACGCGCCCAACCCGAAGGTGGCGGAAGAGATGCGGGCGGAGTATGCGCCCGACGGACAGCGAGTGCTGGTACATCTTTCGAACTTCCGTCCGGTGAAGCGGCTGACCGATGTCATTGAGATCTTCGACCGCGTACACAAACAGATGCCATCGCGGCTGCTGCTGATCGGGGATGGACCGGACCGTTCGGTGGCGGAATGGCTGGCGGTGCAGAAAGGCATTCACGACGACGTGCTGTTCCTGGGCAAGCAGGACCAGATCTATGACAAGCTGACGATCGCCGATATCATGCTGCTGCCCAGCGAACTGGAATCGTTTGGACTGGCGGCGCTGGAGGCAATGGCCTGCGAGGTGGTCCCGATTGCAACACGCGCGGGCGGCCTGCCCGAGGTGGTCGATAACGGAAAGACAGGATATCTTGCGGAGGTGGGCGACGTGGAAACGATGTCGCGGTATGCCATTGAACTACTGCAGGATGAGAAGCGGCTTACAGAGATGCGCAAGGCGGCACGGGCGGCAGCGATGGAACGCTTCTGTTCCACGAAGATCGTGAAGCAGTACGAAGATTTCTACCGGCGAGTGCTGGAGCGCTCGGCGTAGAAGCCTTCCGGAACAGCACTGTCAGATTCCACCAACGGCAGCCGTATGCGGATGAGAGTTCCCTTACCTTCATGGCTGTCGATGGTCATGCGGGCGGTGTCGCCGTAGAGCACCTGCAGGCGCTCCGAGATGTTGGCCATGCCAATGCCCATCCCAGCCCAACTGCTGCTTTGTTCCAGTTGAGTTCCGCCCATGCCCACGCCATCGTCCTCGACTTCGATAATGAGGCGGCGATCGGAAAGGCGACTGCGGAGAAAGATGCTGCCGCCCTCGACCTTGGGCGAGAGACCGTGCTTGATGGAGTTTTCGATTAACGGCTGGAGCAGCATAGCGGGCACCATGACCTCGAGGGAGGCAGGATCTAATTCCTTGACGACGCGGAGTTTGTCGCGGCCGAAGCGCACGACCTCGATATCAAGATAGTTGTCGATGAATTCGAATTCATCCCGCAAAGGGGCGAAGGCATCGCTGGTGTTCAACAAGCGGCGCAGAATCGTGGCCAATTTGAAGATCACATCGCGAGCTCTATCAGGGTCGAAACGCACCAAAGAAGAAATCGAATTCAGGGTGTTGAACAGGAAGTGGGGATTGATCTGGTTCTGCAGGGCCTCCATCCGGGCGTGAAGTAGAAGGCGCTCCTGCTCTTCCAGCTTGATCTGGATGCGGACGCTGTTGAAGACTTTGATTTCGATGCCGACGGCGGCGACAGTAGCGGCGTAGATCGCGCCCCAGACCCAGAAGTTATTGGGGCTTTCGATGCTGAAGATGGAATGGGGCAAATTCTGCGCCAGTTCTGACTGTACAAAGCGCAAGCCAACCACGGTCATGAAAAACATGATCTGCCAATCGAACAGGCGCGGGCGCGGCAGGTTGCGGCGGATGAGGCGGAAGATGCTCTGATCGATAAACGGAGAAAAAGACCATATGTCATCTTTGTCGGCGGCCATGGTGCGCAGTTGTCCGGCCAAGAATCCGCAAAGCACCAGGAAGGGGATGGCGGCCCATTCGCCGTGGAGCACGGCGGGCACGCCCATCAGAAATCCGCCGAGGGATCCTGCCCAGCGTCCACCCATGACTCCGAGGATTAAGGCGGTTTCGAAGCTGATATCGCTGGCGGCGAAACTGGTCTGGGAGATGCGGATCCAGACGCCTGTCATTATGGGCAGAGCGAACCACAGCACGAGAAATACTTTTTGCCGAAAGGTGCGCTCTTCGCGAAACAGAAGCTTCTTGAATTCTTTGGAGCGCACCAGACTGCTGGAGACGGCCGCAGCCACGCCCAGCTTGACCAGCAGATTGATGAGTATGAGGCGCGGTTCCATGGCCGGGGTTGGCTACGCTGCTAAGGTTGCTCACCGACTGGCAACTCATCAGACTTTAGCATGAAGGAAGGGATCAATATCCGTTGAGCTTTTCAACCACATACAGCAGCGGTTGACCGGTGGTATAGCGGCGCAGATTTTCGGAGAACAACTCATAGTGGCGCTGCCATAGTTTGCTGGTGAGACCGGCCGTATGTGGAGTGATCAGGAGGTTGTCCAGATTCCACAGGGGAGAGTCCGGCGGCAGGGGCTCGCGATCGAAGACATCCAATGCGGCCCCGGCAATCTGCCCGGTACGAAGAGCTTCGATGAGGGCCGCCTGATCTACTTGCGGACCGCGACCGACGTTGATCAGGTAGGCAGATGGCTTCATGTGAGCGAGGCGTTCGGCGTTGATGAGCCGCTCGGTCGCCGCGAGCAACGGGGCGGCAAGGACCACGAAGTCCGATTGATTGAGGAGTTGGTCCAGCTCGGATAGGGGGAAGACTTGCTTCACTCCGTCCGGAGTTCCCTTCTCGGGATGTTTACGTACCGCAATGACGCGCATTCCAAGGCTCGAGGCCATTCGAGCCACTCTGCCTCCGATGCTCCCCACGCCGATCAGGCCAAGCGTGGCGCCGGCAATCTCATGGGGATGCTGTCCTTCGTTCCAGATCGTTTCCTGTCCCCAGATACGCTTTTGCTGCAGCAGCACGGACTGCGGAACCTTCTTCGCCAGGGCGAACATCAAGGCCAGGACATGTTCGGCGACCACCGGACCATGGACTTCGCGCGAATTAGTCAGACTCACGGCGCTGTTGATCAGTTCCGGGAAGAGCATCTGGTGAACGGCGGCACTAGGCGTGTGAATCCAGCGGAGGGTACGAGCGGCGGCAAACTGATCCGGTCGCAGGGAAATGGTGAATACAACTTCTGCATCGCGCAGCTCACTTTCAATTCCTGCATAACTGTCGCGCTGTGCGATTTGCAGACCGGGGTATTGCTTGGCCAAGTGCTGGCCGAACCAAGGCGGCAGTCTCCAGAGATCGAACCGGTGATGGACTACCAGGAGTACTTTCATGCTGCGAGAATTTAAACACAGAGCGATGTTCCGCGGGCACTTGCACCGGTGCTGGCGAGAGAGGCCCTCCTGCTGCATACAACGCTCAAGATATCGTAAGCTATAGGGCAGGAGATCCTGTGCGCTGCCCTCGTTGCGGTAACGAAAATCCGGACACCATGCGCTTCTGCGGAATGTGCGGCGGAACATTGCTTTCCGTGGCCCCGGGAGCGAAGCCGGAGCGCGGAGCGTCTGCTGCTCCGCAACCCTCGGCGACGGCGACCGCGACGCGGCCAGCCGTGCCTGAGCAGCCCCGACGGCCGGCTGACAGTACGCCTTCGATCAGCGGACCCTCATTTCTTGGACTCAACGATGCGCCACCTGCGCGCAGCCGTTCCAATTTGAGTATCGATCCGCATCCGGGTGCGCGAAATCTCAATTACCTGCTGGATGACGAAGAAGAACATCGAGGCGGCGGGGGTGCGGGGAAGTTCTTTCTGATTGTGCTGGCGCTGCTGCTGGCGGTAGGGTTCGGATACTTGCGCTGGAAGAATCAGCTTCCGTGGCTGAACGCCGGTGCGAACAAACCAGCTCCGGCAGCGCAAACGCCGGAGCAGCCGTCGGCGGACTCATCCAGCCCGGCAATGCCCAGCATTACGCCGGAGGCTCAGCCCGCGCCGAATCCGACCAGCAATTCGCCCAGCGCGAATACTCCGTCCGGCACCCAGCCTGGCGGCAATGCGCCGGGTAGCGCGCCTGCGGCGGCAGCTCCCGCGCAGCCAAGCACCGATTCGAGTACAGCTAAAGCGGAGTCAAATAGTCCAGCGGAGAACGCGACCACCGGCAAGGAGCAACCGGATGCCGCCCCCGCAGGCAAGTCGGCCGAACCTGCGGCGAAAGCGGATGATTCGGGGGACAGCGAGTCTGACGCGACGCCGGCGGAACCGAAAGCCAAGCCAAGGGCTACTCCCACCAAGCCCAAAGCCGCAAGCAAGCCCGTTGATTCGGTAGCCGAGGCGCAGAAATATCTGTATGGGCGGGGAGCAGCGCAGGATTGCGATCACGGCTTACGCATTCTCAAGCCACTGGCCAACGGAGGGAATTCCAAAGCCATGGTGGAAATGGGAGCGCTTTATTCGGCCGGCTTGTGCGCGCCGCATGATCTCCCGACTGCCTATCGCTGGTTCGCGGTGGCTCTGCGCAAAGATCCTTCCAACGAAGCGATTCAGAATGACCTGCAAAAACTCTGGGGAGAAATGACCCAACCGGAACGACAGTTGGCGATCAAGCTGACGCAGTGATTCTCACTGGGGGCGGCAAACCCTTCGCACTCCTTCTCACGTTGATGGTATGGCTGTGCTCCGCTGTGGCCCAGGCGCCCAGCCAAAGCCGGCCACCGCAGCAGCGCGAGATGGGCAGCCGCAAACATTATGTGGGGCTGCCGAACTTCGCCGAGGTGTCGCCGAACCTGTTTCGTGGCGGGCAGCCCGGGGTCGATGGCCTGGAGGCGCTGAAGAAGATGGGCGTTGGCGTGGTGATTGACATGCGGGGAACCAAGAGTTCGCACGAACAGCTCGCGGTACGCAAGCTGGGGATGGAGTACATCGCGATTCCGTGGCACTGCCCATTTCCATCAGACGCAATCTTCGCGCGGTTTTTGAAGGTGATTCGCCAGCATCCCAAGAAGAAAGTGTTTGTCCATTGCCGGCTGGGAGACGATCGCACGGGAATGGCGGTGGCGGCTTATCGCATGGCGAATGAGGGATGGTCGGCGGATGAGGCGCTCAGGGAGATGGAAGAGTTCGGGTTTACCGGGAAACATCACCTGATCTGTCCTACGCTGGAGTTTTATGAGAAGCGGTTTCCGGAACATTTGAGGAAGAATCGGGTGTTTGAAGATTTGCGGTCAGAGCAGGAGAAAGCGAGTGAAAAATAGAGGTCCTTACGGTCGTGAAACAAGTCTGCGGAAGGCTTGTTCGCGTTCAAGCACGTCAGCCCGGACCCATTTGCGCTTGCGCACGCTCGCTTCGCTCGCGGGGCGGACCAAATGGGTCCGCCCCTACGTGGTTTGTGGTTTGATTGCGATTCCGGTTCGGGAATAGCTGACCATTTCCCTTTTCAAGCCATCATCATCGTTTGAGATTCGGTGGCAGATCTGGTCATGCAGTTTTACCGGCGGAATCTGCCGCACCTGCAGCGCGTCTTCAAGCAGCACTTCATCACATTTGTCACAAAAACTCGCTGCGCTCCGCCGGAATGCGCCCGAGATATTACGCTCTCCTGCTGCTTACACGATCACCGTCGCAAGTACGAACTCTACGTAGCTGTGGGGATGCCCGATCATGTGCATTTAATCCTCACGCCGCTCATCAACGAGCAACGACGAGAAATATTCTCACTGATCGACATCATGCGCGGAATTAAGGGAGCATCGGGACGAGCCATTAATGGATGTCTGGGGCGACACGGTCCGGTATGGCAAGAAGAGTCATTTGATCACGTGTTGCGATGTTACGAGAGTGTGGATGCGAAGATCGAGTACATTCTGCAGAATCCCGTTAGAAATGGCTTGGTGACAAACTGGATGGCTTATCGCTGGGCGTGGGAGAGACCTGATCGAGAGGTCGCCAGAATGGAGGTAAGAAGTTTGGGACCAGCAAGAACCATGTAGGCCCGGACCCATTGATAAGGGTAGTTCTTGCTCCAGGCATTCTGCGCGGGGACGCCCTTAGATGCAGGGGGTTCTGCGCGGGGACGCTCGCTTCGCATCGCGGGGCGGACCAATGGGTCCGCCCCTACGTGGTTTGTGGGCGAGTTGTTAGGCTTCTTCGTTTTCTTTTAGTCGTGCGATTACGCTTAGGTCTTCCAGCGTGGTGGTATCGCCTACGACGTCGCCGCTGGTGGCCAGTTCGCGCAGGAGGCGGCGCATAATTTTTCCACTACGGGTTTTGGGCAGAGTATCGGTGAAGCGGATATCGTCGGGCTTGGCCAGCGCGCCAATTTCTTTCGTTACCCAGCGCCGCAACTCTTCTTTTAGTTCGTTCGAGGGCTGTCTTCCCTGCTCGAGCGTGACGAAGGCGGAAATTGCCTGGCCTTTAAGTTCATCCGGACGTCCCACCACCGCCGCTTCGGCGACGGCGTCGTGTGCCACCAATGCCGATTCCACTTCCATGGTGCTGAGCCGATGTCCGCTGACGTTGAGGACGTCATCGACGCGGCCCATGATCCAGAAGTATCCATCTTTGTCTTTGCGGGCGCCGTCACCAGTGAAATACATGCCTGGGATCTGCGACCAATAATTCTTCACGTAGCGGTCGGGATCGCCATAGACGGTGCGCAGCATTCCTGGCCATGGGCGCGTGAGAACGAGGAAGCCTCCAGAGCCGTCGGGCACGGGCTTGCCCTCCATGTTCACGATTTCGGGAACTACGCCGGGGAATGGTCGCGTCGCGGAACCGGGCTTGGTGGGAATGGCGCCGGGAAGCGGGGTGAGCATGATGTGCCCGGTTTCCGTTTGCCACCAGGTATCCACGATGGGACAGCGATTGCCGCCGATGGTATCGCGATACCACATCCAGGCTTCGGGATTGATGGGCTCGCCGACGGTACCCAGCAGGCGCAGGCTGCTCATGTCATGCTTTTTCGGCCACTCGTCACCCCATTTGATGAAAGTGCGAATGGCGGTGGGCGCAGTGTAGAAGACATTCACTTTGTGGCGCGCGATGATGGACCAGAAGCGGTCGGGTTCGGGGAAATTGGGGGCGCCCTCGTACATCAGGCTGGTGGCGCCATTCTGCAGCGGGCCATAGACGATGTAGCTGTGACCCGTGACCCAGCCAATGTCGGCCGTGCACCAGTAGGTGTCTTCTTCTTTCAGATCAAAGACCAGCTTCGTGGTGAGATAGGTGCCGACGGCGTATCCGGCGGTGGTATGAACCACGCCCTTGGGCTTGCCCGTGGTGCCGGAGGTGTAAAGGATGTAAAGAGGATGCTCGGAATCAAGCGGTTCCGCGGGACATACATCCGAAGCCTTCTCCATCAAGTCGTGCCACCAGTGATCGCGTCCGGCCTGCAGGTTGATCGGAGTGCCTGTGCGTTTAAAGATGACAACATGCTTCACCGAGGGGCACGACTTCAGCGCTTCCTCGACTGCCGGGAACAGCTTCACCTCGCTGCCGCGGCGATAGGAGCCATCCTGCGTGACTACGGTGGAAGCCTGAGAGTCGTGAATGCGATCAATGAGCGCGTTGGAGGAGAATCCCCCGAAGATCACTGTGTGCGGTGCCCCGATGCGGGCGCAGGCGAGCATGGCGATCGGCAATTCCGGAGTCATCCCCATGTAGATCGCCACCCGGTCGCCCTTTTTTACCCCGAGCGACTTCAGCACGTTGGCGAACTTCTGGACTTCACGATGCAGTTGCTGGTAAGTCAGAGTGCGAATCTCGCCTGGCTCACTCTCCCAGATGATGGCGGGCTTGTTCTTACGGCCAGTCTCGACGTGGCGGTCGAGGCAGTTATAGGAGAGGTTAAATTGTCCGCCTACAAACCACTTCGCCCAAGGGCAGTTCCACTCCAAGACGTTGTCCCACTTCTTGAACCAGTGGAGATCGCTCGCCGCGCGCGACCAGAATCTATCAGGATCGTCGACCGACTCCTTGTACAAGCGCTCATATTCGTCCATGCTTTTGACTTGCGCTTGCTGGCTGAACTCGGCTGATGGAGGAAACTTGCGCTGCTCCTGGAGGATGGAGTCGATGTTGGGGGAATGGGAATCGCCGACGGTTTTCTCGGACATTGCTGGAGCCTCAACCCGGAGGAGTGTCGCGCCCGGCATGCGGGGAGCAGAAGTATTCTACACAGGATCGCGCCTTATTGGCCGGGGTACGCGTAGCGGCTGATTTGGTCTGCGACATAGTGGCGCGGTGAAGCGCGCTTCAGGGTAAACGAAAAAAAGACCCTGTGTGGGACCAGGGTCTTTGTTTCGCGCAGCTGAACTTCAGCTTGCACGTTGCATGGGCTTATCTGTTTTCTGAAAATCCGCGCCGGCTTCGCCGGTGGAGGAGACGTTTTCGGCACCGGTTTCCTCAAGGATTTGCTTGGCTCTCTTAGTCCACTTGGAATCGTCGCAATGGACCGACAGTAGAATGCCGCCTTCCTTGATGCGGCCTTCGTAGCGCTTAGCTTCGAACTCCGGAATGCCCATGCCCACGAGGGCTCCGGTAATGCCACCGACGACGCCGCCGGCACCAGCGCCCGCCAAAGCAGCCACGATCGGGCCGGCTGCGATCAGAGGGCCCAAGCCGGGAATGGCCAGCGCGCCGATGCCGGCGAGCCAGCCCAAGCCGCCTCCGATCACAGCGCCCGACGTCGCTCCCGTGGTTGTCCCTTCCGGAGCCTTCGTCTGTTTCTGGACAGCGAAATCTTTCGTTCCTTCATTCTCCGGGAAGAGCACGGAAATATCTGTGTTGCGGAAATCGGCGACGCGTAATGCGTCCACTGCATTCTCCACGCTGGTGCGATCTCGATAAATGCCGAATGCTGCTGTGTTTTTACCTGCCATGGAATCTCCTTTTAATGTTGGTGAATCTGTTTTGACTTGCGAGTTCTATTTGTTCGCGACGTCAATCTCGCTTTTGACCTTGTCAGCACCACCCACTACCTCTGCGGCTTTGGCTTCGATCGCTTGCTTTTCCTGGTCAGAGTGCACCGGTCCTTTCAAAGTGACGACGCCATCTTGGGCAATCACCTTGATGTTGTGTGCATAGGTGGAAAGAGATTTGTCTTTCACCAGGGCTCGACGTACCTGTTGGGCGAGAGCCCGATCCGAACTATTTCCTTTCTGCTGGTCGGCGGTGGGTTCGTTCGGGTTACGGTCACGCTGGTTCACTTTAGTGTTGTCAGCTGGCACCTGGCTGCCAGTCGCCGGTTGTTCCTGTTGCGCCCAGATCAATCCGATCGTGCTTAAAGAAAAAATCAAAGCAAACAGGCGTAAGGATGATTTCACTGGAGTCTCCTCTTTGTGGATGGACATAAAAGTGGTGTCCCCTTCAGCACGCTACAGATCGTGCAAAGGCGCACACATAGGGGATGTCGGGTATAACGAGAGCGGACAAAACCCAAGCCAAAACCTTAGATTTTCATAGATTCTTAAGCTTCTAAGGTTAGCGGCTGGCTGGAGTTCCAACCGACACTGCAGTGCCCAAGCCGTCTTAGATGGGTTGCCCATGCGAAACTGAGCACAACTATTTCGAAAGCAGCGATACTGGTACGGGAGCCTTCCATGTCGACAACTATCAAAAAGATCGTGCTCACCTTAGGGGCGTTTATCGTACTTGTGTTCGCAGTATTTCTGTTGAACCAGACGATGCAGATTGTGCAGGCAGCGCACTCATTGCATCCTGTATTCGGCGACGCGGTGATGTGGGCGCTGATATTCCTGTACGCTGTTCTGCTCACGACACCGTTCGTGCTGTGGTTTCGGCTGCCCAAGCGGATGCAGCCGCCGATGGCTAGCGAAGGGGAGGAGTACGAAGCGTTTCTGGGCGAGTTCAAGAGGCGCCTAGCGCGCAATCCGCGATTGCGGGGAATGTGTATGGATTCGGCTGAGGAGATGGAGGCCGCGCTTGCGGAGCTGGACAAGCACGCCGACGCGGTGGTGACGGAGGCCGCCTCGGCTGTCTTCCTGAGTACGGCTGTGCTACAGAGCGGACGACTGGACGTGCTCGTTGTCTTCGCGGCGCAGACGCGGCTTATCTGGAAGGTGGCGCACGTCTACTATCAACGGCCTTCGCTACGTGACTTCGTGCAACTGTATGCCAACGTGGCGTCCACGGCATTCATCGCCGCGGGGATTGAGGACGTCGATGTCGATGTGCTGGTCAGCACGGTTTTCGGGTCGACGGTCGCGGCCATTCCCGGCATGCACCTGCTGACCAGTTCGGTGCTGTCGGGATCGGCAAACGCATTTCTCACTTTGCGCGTGGGAATGATCACCAAGGAGTACTGCCGCTGCACGACAGAAGTGGAAAAGAAGGGATTGCGCCGGGCGGCAACGGTGAAAGCGGCGAAGCTGCTGGGTTCGATTGTCAGCGAGGGAACCAGGAAACTGACGCGGGCGACATTTGATGCGTCGAAAGCAAAGTTGCGCGACACCTTCACGCGGCTGGTAAGAAGGCCGGATACGCCGGAAACCGCTTAGGCCCTGTCATGCGCCTCACTGCCAGAGCGGAAGGGGCCGGTCCTCAGGCACATTGTGCAGGTAGAGATGCTTCGACACGGCTCAGCATGACAGGGGTGAGGGTCAATTTGACGAGAGAGTCACACTAAGAAAGTGATCAGTAAGGCTATGCTGGCGGCGAACATGGCCGCGGTGCTCAGCCAACCGAGAATGTTCAACGACCGGGTATTGCGCCAGCGTCCCATGATCTTGCCATTGGTGGTGATCAGCATAATCAGCAACATCAGAAATGGGGTCGAGACTCCCTGCACGATGGAAGAAAACACCAGGGCACGCATCGGGTTGATGCCGATGAAATTCAGCCCCACCGCAAGCGCCGTGAAGATGGCAATGGCGATACTGAACCGTTTGACCTGTCGCGGCGGGTAGTGCAGTCCGTGCTTCCACCCGAGGGATTGGCAGAGATCATAGGCGGCGCCGGTGGTCATGATGGGAACAGCGAGGAATCCGACGCTGAATACGCCAAGCGCGAATAAGCCCTCTGACAGCTTTCCCGCAACCGGTGCGAGCGCCTGCGCGGCTTCGGCCGCGGTGCTGATGTCGTGTTTGCCGGCTGTGAACAGGGTAGCCGCCGTCGAGAGCATGATGAAGTAAGTAATGAGGCTGGCGAAGATCATGCCGGCGGCGACGTCCCGGCGCGCGTGCTTGAGTTCGTCCTTGGTACTGCCCTTGCGATCGGTGAGCCTGCGCCGGCCTAAGGAGATGTCCTCTTCGACCTCCTCATTGGATTGCCAGCTGTACAAGTATGCCGAGAGCGTGGTTCCGACGATGGCAACGAGCATGGATAACGAGTGCGCATCGAAGCGAAGGTGTGGGATGAAGGTTCCCCTGAGCACCTCGCTGAGGTTGGGTTTGGCGAGGAAGGCGGCGGCGACATAAGCGAGCAGCACGAGCGCCAACCAGCGGAAGATGTTCTTGAGGGTGATATAAGAGCCCAGAATCTGCAGAGCCGCGGTTGCGATTCCAATGGCTAGCACGAGCAGCCACTGCGGAATCGGAATCAGCAGGCGCAACGCGGCTGACATGCCCCCAATATCCGCACCAGCTTCAATCACGTTGCCGAGGAGCGCGCAGGCCAGAATGGAAAATAGAAGCCAGCGGGGATAATGCTTGCGGATGACTGCAAAGAGTCCTTCTCCGGTAACCTGGCCCACCTTCGAACAGAGATAGACGGTGGCGTACATCATGGGAAGTAGGGTGGGGATAGTCCACAGGAACGAGGGCCCCAAAGAGGCGCCGACGGCGGCGTAAGTTCCGATGGCCGCAGGATCGTCGTCGGATGCCCCGGTAATCAGTCCCAGGCCGAGGGAGCGGAATCGCCCGCCAGGCACGGGTTTCGAGACGCCGGCCCGCAGACGCTTTTCTTCTTTAGGATTCTTCTTACGCCGCTCAACAGGTGGGATAGGTTCAGCGGCCATGGGGAGAAGGGGTGCATTTTAGAAGCTACGAGGTTGAGCCCGGTTGCCGTGGGTTGCTGAATGAGTGCAGAGAAATGGGGAAGGATTGCTCCCTCCCCATCAGACGTTAAAGCGCGGCCAAAATCTGGTTCAGCAGAGTTTGGAGCTGGGTCAGCAAGCTGCTCAGAGGGCTTCCGCCATTCAGCAGGTTGGCAACGGCACACAGCAGGTTGCCCAGAAGATTGCCAGCACCCGGGACCGCAGTGATGTTGAGCACAACCTGGTTCGGGTCAATAACAAGCCCAAGAACGTTCAGGTGGAGCGGGCCCAGCACCAGAGTGACGAGGCTGCAACTGGGGTCCGCACTTATCAGCGGCAAGCTTACGGTTTGAGTGAACTCTGTTGGAGTTCCGTCTCGGGTGACGGTGCCGTTCAATACGCCCTCAGCCACGAGCTGGTTTCCCTGACTGGAGAAGTGAGTAATGCTGATCAAACCATTCATGCTATTGCCGGCACCATCGCTCCACTGCACGAATGCACTGAGGGAATGCGAAACTTTGGGAGGAGCGGGAGCGGGGGATTGCGCCATAGCGCCAGTGGCTGCCATGGTGAGCGTACAGAAGGACAACAGGGCTAGGATTGTGGTGAGGCGTCCGCTCTAACAAACCCGGCGAGTTCATGTGTGTGAATTTCAAGCTGCAAGGTGGTGGTTTCGGCCAATTTCTTCAGCATCTCCTCCACTCGCGAAGAGAGTTGTTCGTAATGAGGGCATCGGTTGACGCCGATTTTGCGTGCAACCGCAGAGGGTTTTTGCAACAAGAGTGCATCGCAGTTGCATCCTAAGCCGAGGTTGAGGAGCATTGGATGGACAAGAAGACGGTGCTCTCGCTCAGTCCCAATCAGGACGCCTTGGCCGTGCGAGAAGCGACGCTTCGCAGGGCCGGGTTTGAGGTGCTTTCAGTCCTCAGCCCGATTCAGGCGCGGTTCGAAATCGAGATGGGCCGGTGTGGAGTTCTCGTAATCTGCTACCGCGTTCCGAAGGACGAGACGGAGGGGTTAACCAGATTGTTTCGAAAAAACTGTCCAAAAGGACGGGTGATCTTTGTCATCCAGCCAGGACAGAAGCAAGAAGTGCCTCGGGGCATGGATCGAGCGGTGCCGGAATCAAGGTGCGGGGAGATGGTTCTGGAAGCGGTGAAAGACGCCGATAAGCCGCCAGACAGCAGAAACGCCGCGTGAGACGTAAATACAGGGGCGGGTGCTTAAGCCGACATTCGCAAACCCTGAATGCGCCGCACCTCTGGAAGCAGATCCTGGGCAGCGTTGCTTTTCACCACGTACCCACTTGCGCCAGCTGCTAACGCCGCCCACTGAAAGCCGCGAGAGTCATGTTGACTCACAATGACAACGTGCATTGAGGGAAATTCACACTTGAGAATTCGCGCGGCATCCAGGCCATTCATCGTGGGCATGGTGATATCCAGGAGCACAAGGTCGGGATGATACTGCCTCGCCTGCGTAAGGGCGTCGGCTCCGTCGACGGCCTGGCAGACGACTTCAATATCAGTTTGGGAATGAAGTATCTGGCAGATGCTACGACGCACACTTTCATTGTCATCGACCACCAGCACGCGAAGGGGAGGGCGCTCCATGGTTCGTCGAAGCCATCCTATTTTGATTAGCGGAGTTCACAACAAACTACCTCCGCGCGCGCATGAGAAGGTATAGGGCGAAATTGGTATGACCAAAGTTACCGATGAGTAGGCGGCCAAATCATGCGCGCATGGTGCTTATCGCGGTATGAGGTTCAACACCGACTCACTCGCCGGGTAGCGAGAAACTTGCCTTCCGGCAGCTCGATTGGAACATTCCGGGAACGGCTGAGTTCCTCATGGGAAAGGCATAACAGCTCCTGGCGGATCTGATCCAGGTCGCAGTCGTCAGGTGACTTGGCGAGCTGTTGGCAAAGCTCGCGCATGCGGTCTTCCAGGTTCCGGTTGCGGTCGAAAAATTCGGGAAGTTCGGCAGTGCGGTCATCCAGCGGCAGTTTCACAGGCGTCCTCGAAATCGATGCTGTTGAGAGAAAAGCACATTCTTAGCGGGGATTCGATACCTCGCACACTGTACTTTGTTCCCGACCGGCGCACGCGTTTGCGTTTTGGCGCATTTTGGCGTTTGTGGCACCCGGCCTAAGGTGTATTCTGTAGGCAAACAGTCCCAGACCCCAGCAATTCCGCTCGTCCGACAATAGAGGGTTGTGACGCATCGAGGCTGAACCTTGACAATCCATTATTTGCACCGCATACCTCTGGCGGATCGCCGAAGGGTGTGGCCCTACAGCTCTAACCCAGCTTGCTCCATATGCAAGGAGCCGGTTGAACTGGAGACGGCGAAAACCGACGAGTGCGGGCGGGCGATCCACGAAAGTTGCTACGTTCTGAAACTGGCGTCGAGCGTGAACGTTAGCGCAGGCGCTTCTAGTAAGTGCCCCGACAGACACACGCTGAATTCTGTGCCACAATTTCGATCCATGTTAGGAGGCCGCATGATGACCACCGAGGAACGAGAGCGACTCGGGTATCTCTGCGAGCGAATCCAAGTCGAGCAAGTCCCCAAGGCATTTGACGATCTGGTAATGGAATTGTACGAACTCCTGGAACAGCAGCAGCGCACAGACCCAGCAGGGGCAAACAAATCAAAAAGAGTAATGAAGAACTAGGCCGCGAGCAGGGCCACGCCGCCGGCAACCAGCAAGGCGGCCATCCAGCGGCGCCGGTCCACCTTTTCGCGCAGGAAGAGCTGGGCGGCGAAAGCGTTGCCGATGAAGGTGAGCGAAGCGGCCGCGGGCCCGACCAGGCTCACGTCGCCCCAGGAGAGAGAGAACAGCAGGCTGAAGAAAGAAAGCGCCATGGCAGCCATGGCAACGAAAAACGTGTAATTCGAGAAAATGCGGCAGACCACGGTGCCGATTCCGAAGCGCTGCCGCAGAGCGTGAAGATCACCGACTTGTTTCATCGCGCGTGACATGGTGACATCACCCACCACTGAGAAGGAAACGACCAGCAAAATCCCACACCAGGTGTAGAGATGCCTCACGGCTTGCCTCCGGTGGTCACCCGCACCTGCTGCTGGTTTGGCGGGCCACCAGCAGTGCCCGAAGCAGCGCCTGGATGGGCAGAGGATGATGAGGAGCCCATGTCCGGATGATGGGTCACAGATGGGCCTCCAGCCACAAATCCAACGCCGCCGGATATCAGAGCAATTCCCGCCCAACGTAAGGAACTGACCTGCTCGTGCAGGGCGAAACGAGCGACCAGGGCCAGCAGAACATATCCCAGCGAAGATGCGGGCAGCACATAAGTGAGGTCGGCCCAGGAAAGTGCGCTCATGTAAGAAGCGAAAAAGGCAAGAAGGAGAAGGATGCCGATGGCCACCCAGAGATTGGTCACGGCCAAGAGCAGGCTGCCGATATTGTGAAAGGAGATGTTACCGACTTGCTTCATGCCGTGCGACAGCATGGAATCGCCGGCCGCCGCGAAGACGGTCACCCCGGCCAGCACAAGATACTTACGGAAAGTCAAACGAAGTTCTCAGTTCTCAGTTCCCAGTTCTCAGTGAAAAATGTCTCCGTTCGCTTACTGAAAACTGAGAACTGAGAACCACTTCAATCCGTCATTCCCACAGCATCCGCCGGACGACTGGCCGCGGTGGGGGTTGCCGGTGGTTGCCCCGCCGCAGCCTGTTTGGCGTGCTTTTTTACCAGCTTATTGCGCTGAGAGCGGAGCTTCAGGAAGGTCTTGGCCTCACCATACAGGCGCTTGCGTTCATGGCTATCGAATGCAGCTTTTCTCAGAATGCGGAAGACGGCCTTAGGGCGGAAATAATATTCGTCGTAAAAGCGATGTACGGCCGAAAGTATTTCATCTGCCGGAAGTCCTGGATACTGAATGTGGGCCAACTGATGTCCGCCCTCGTCGACCATCTTGTTGTCGCCGACGATGAAGCCGTTCTTCACGGCATAGTCGTAGAGTTCGGTTCCGGGATAGGCGTGCGCCACCGAAACCTGGATGGTTTCGACGTCGAGTTCCTTGGCGAAAGCAATGGTGTTGTTGATGGTCTCACGGGTCTCGCCGGGCAAACCCATGATGAAGTCGCCGTGAATGACCAGGCCCAGCTTGTGGCAGTCTTTGGTGAACTGGCGTGCGCGCTCAATGGTGGCGCCCTTTTTGATGTTCTTCAGGATCTGCTGGTCGCCGGATTCATAGCCAACAATGAGAAGACGGCAGCCCGCTTCCTTCATGGCCTTCAAGGTTTCAAAGTCAGTGGTCACGCGTGACGTACAGGACCAGGTCAATCCGAGCGGCTTGAGTTTGGCGCAGAGTTCAATGGTGCGAGCCTTCTGAATGTTGAAGGTATCGTCGTCAAAGAAGAATTCTTTCACATTGGGCCAGAACTCTTTGGCCTTGGCCATTTCGCGGGCAACGTCATCGCTGGAGCGCTTGCGCCAGGGATGTCCGCTCAAAGTCTGCGGCCACAAGCAGAAGGTGCACTGAGCCGGACAGCCGCGAGTGGTGTAAAGCGACACGTACGGATTCAGCAGGAAAGGCACGTTGTACCTGGTGACATCCAGATCGCGCTTGTATACCTCGGTGACGTGGGGCAGCGAATCCAAGTCCTGAATCTGGGGAGCATCCGGATTGTGGACGATCTTGCCATCCTTTAAATATGAGACTCCGGGAATCTGGTCCAAAGGCTTGCCTTTGGCGAAATCGACGACCGCGAAGTCGAATTCCTTGCGGCAAACGAAATCAATCTCGGGACACTCGCGCAGGGACTTCTCGGGCAGCACGGAAACGTGCGGTCCGACAAAGGCAATCTTGATGGAAGGGTTGGCAGCCTTGACGGCCTTTGCCAGGCGCATATCGCCCGGAAAGCCGGGAGTGGAAGTAAAGAGCACAAGAAACTCATACCCTCGCGCAATGTTGATGGTCTCTTCCCCCGAAACGTGATGGGAAGGCGCATCCAGCAAGCGGGCGCCTTCCAGCATTCCCGCGGGATAAGCCAGCCACACCGGATACCAAAAGCTTTCGATTTCGCGGGTGGCGGGCCAGCGAGAGCCAGCGCCTCCGTCGAAATTTTCAAAAGAGGGAGGATTGAGGAACAGCGTTTTTAGAGGCATATTGGGGTTCTAAGCATTCTAGCATTCAAGCAACGGTTCTCCCTGCGAGGTACGGGTGTAGCGCGAGGTTCCCCCAGGATATTCGATCGCGGCCTAAATGCTTGATTTCAATGTACTAGGCCCTGGGCTGAAAAGAAATACCTGTGGGGCCAATGCACTGTTGGATGCAGCGAATGGGCGTGGGATGCGGTGAGTGGAATTAACTAGAGGGGGTCTACTGGCCTTCCTGGGAGCCGGGAACACGGAAGCTGACACCTCGATCATCGTTGGCTCTTGCGGTCGCGGGTAGATCCAGGTTCGCGAGCGGAATTTTCTCGTGATGCTGGGGCGTGAGGTCCAACAGATTTTGTCCGACGATGGCGTAGTTCGTAACTTCTTTCAGATGCCGGTCGCGGAAGATCAGAACGGTGGGTGAAGCGGCTGCGGTGGATTGTTGCTGGTCGTTTTCAGACTGGGCGTTGCGGGAAGAGGAATGATGGGCGTAAGAATTCTCATCGCGGTCAGCTTCTTCCTGACGCATGCGAGATTCTGCCAATTGTTGCTCGTTCCACTGCTCGGCCAGTGCGCGCTCGCGGTAGTAGTCGCGATCGAACCTGTAATCGTCGTAGTCCCACGAAGTCCACAGCCAGGGATCGTAGTAGGCCAAACCCCAGCCCCAGCCCCAGCCTCGGCGATTGCGACCCCAATGAGAGGTAAAGTTGTCGTGTCCGCAAAACGCGCCGAAGCAATTGGAGAACTGATTGCCCCGTCGTCGAACATTGAAATGACCACCGCCCCACGATGAGGAGTCCAAGCCAGGGTGTCCGCAGAAGGCGCCAAAACAGTTGCTGAAGCGGTTGCCACGGAATCGGTTTGCGGAAGAGGATCTCTGAGCGCCGCCAGAAAACCCCGAGTGCATTCCGGCGGAGAAATGGCCGCCACCCGTATGAGCGCCGCTGAAGCCGCGGGCTCCGCCAAATCCGGCGGCGTGGGCTGCGCCGCGTTGCGCGCAAAGGGGCACGGTGAAGAAAAGGGCGAACGCCGCGATGGAAACCAAAGGGCGCATACTCGGCCATTATAGGACGATTTCCGGAGATTGCTTCTGATTTTTCGTTTGGGCGAACTCGGAGACGGTTCCGTTGACCTGGACAGCAAACGGCTGTCCCGGCCTAATGCTTCTTGCCTTTTTTGGCGGGCTTGGGAGCAGGTTTGGTTGGCTTCTTGGCTGCCGATTTTGGGAGCGCTTTCGACTTGGCCTGCGGCTTCGGTGGCGGGGCTGGCGCGGCGGGTGGCACCTGGGCAGCGGGGACGGCCACTACTACGGCTTTTCCCTTCTTGCCTTTTGGTGCGGGTTTGGCGGCGGCTTTCGCCGGGTTCTGGGCAGCGCCCGCGGCCGCAGCGGCTTCAGCAGCGGCTTTGGCGGCGCGTCCACGGCGGGGAGCGGGAGGAGGTGGCGGCGGGGGCGGCGCCAACGGCTTGAGAAATTTCAGGGTCTCGGTGCGCGAGCGCAGCTTGCCGTCCAGCAACAGCATGAAGACATCGTGGGCAATTTTTGGATACTCCGGCAATTGCGGAGTGATGAGCAGTTCCGTCATTTCAGGAAGCGGAATCTTCTGCTGGATCTGCCGCCACTTGGTCAGATAATTCTTGATCTTCTGCTCCACTGCCTGCTGCTTGGCCGTGACCGCCAGGAACAGCACCATCTCGGGGCGCGCGGACGAGAGCAATTGCCAAGTACGCGACGGGGTAGCGGCCTCTTTGCCGCTCAGGCGCTTCGCCAGTTCCTTGGCGTGATCTTCGATATCGCGCCAGGCTTCCACCAGGTCCTTGCGCGGAATCATCTTCTGAATTTCCGCGATGTCTTTATCGGAGAAGTGCCCGGTCAGGAAATACATGACCGCAGGTCCGGCATCGGGCGTGTATCCGAGATCGACCATCTGTTGGCGAGTTTTCATCAGCGCGCTGAGACCGTTGAGGTCGGCCTTGGCGGTCGTCCAGCGCTCGTGAAGCACCTGCAGCCAACCTTCTTTCTCCAGCATCTTGACGACGTTCAGCGGATCGTCTTCATGCGCGAGGGCGGCAATTTCGTGGCCAATGGAACTACGCAGGATGTGATCGATGTACTTGCCTTCTTTGGCAGAGTCGTAGCGGGCCTGAGTGCGTTCCTCCAGGGGCCAGTGGAAACGGGCGGAGAAACGGGTAGCGCGAATCAGACGCGAGGGATCTTCCAAGAAGGAATAGTTGTGCAGGATGCGGATCAGCTTGGCTTCGATGTCAGCGACGCCGTTGAAGGGATCGAGCAGCAGGCCGCGCGATCCGTCATTGAGGGAGAGCGCCATGGCATTAACACTGAAGTCGCGGCGGCGGAGATCGTCATGAATAGTGGCCGGCATGACAAGGGGAGGCTTGCCGGTCTTCTCGAAGCGTTCGGTACGTGCCATGCTGACTTCGGCGCGGGCATTGCCGGGAAGGGAGAGGAAGAGGGTGCGAACGTCTTCCTCGACGGCGGCAATTTTGGCACCGGCCTTCTCAAAATCTTTTTGTAGCTTGAGGGGGTTGCCCTGGACCGTGAAATCGAGGTCGCGGATGGTGAATCCGCTGATGATATCGCGGATGGCCCCACCGGTAAGGTAGAGATTCATGCCCGCAGCGCGGGCAACGTCCTGGACCAGTCCGACGCCTTTGAGTTGGTCCGGCGTCAGCCGGATTTCCATGGTGTAAATGTAATCAGCCATTCGCGTTAGGCGACTTGCCGGGCCGGGAGTGCGGGCCGACGAGCCGTATTTTCCACAGGATTTCCACAGCCCTTACGAGACCGCTCCAGCAGGGCCGAGCCACGGGGATGCAAGTGGCTAAATACACAAGACTTAGACGAAGCGGAAACTCTGCGGCAAGCACAAGAAAATAACACAACGTTTACATTTTGGCTACTGCCAAGGCGGATTCCGGGAGTTTGTGGCAGAAAAGTGCGAGAATCGGAGCGCGAGTTCATCAGGGATCACAACTTGCTGGATCAAGAAAAGCAGGGGTGAGGGATCGGGGCTCGGGGATTAGGCCCGCGGCCGGCGATGTCCGACAGTCTTTTATGCCTTCGACACATAAGAAAGTGATTGTACGGAAGATGGACCGGGATTCGGTGTCGGGATACGTGTCTCCGGCCAATTTCGTGCATGAAGGAAAGTTGGAACTTTTAAATACATCGGGCACGGTGATCGCGATAGATCTGCGGGAGATCAAGGGTGTTTACTTTGTGCGGGAGTTTGGGGACTCGGAATCGCTTACGCGTAAGACTTTTACCTCGCGGCCTCGTTCGGAGGGATTATGGGTGCGGCTGCGCTTCAAGGACAGCGAAGTGCTGGAAGGGTTGATGCCCGCGGACCTGACGCAGAGTACGCCGGAAGGATTCCTGGTGAATCCTCCGGATCAGCGGTCGAACACGCAGAGGATATTTGTGCCGCGGACGGCATTGGAGTCGTTGACCGTGTTGGCAGTGATTGGAGCGACGCGGAGGAAACGTGCGGCGCAGGATCAGCGGCAGGTACCGATGTTTGAGGAGTAGCCGGCCCCGTGGGCGAACAATCCGGCTGACAGGTAAGCGAGACCTGCCTATGGCTAAACCAATGAATTAGGCTTATCATCTCCAGCATCGCAACGCGTTTTAAACGCACCCTTCCTTAGATTAGAGGCCCGATGTCATTTCTCACCGCGAGTTCTGCCTCTTTTGTACCTTCGCGCTTCATGAAGAGTCAGCTTTTTGTCATCGCGCTGGGTGGATCGTTCACTGCCATAATCATGATTGTCTGGCCGAGGACATGGAGTTGGCTGCTGAGCGCCAATTTCCTGCCGCACGCCTATTGCTATTTGAGAAATCCGGCCTTGGTGTGGACGCACGTGATCGCAGATTCGCTCATCGCGATCTCGTATCTTGCCATCTCCGTTACGCTGGGCTATCTGGGCTACAAGGGACGCGGGGATATTCCTTATCACTGGATGTTTCTCGCATTTGGACTTTTCATACTGGGCTGTGGTGGAACCCATTTGGTGGAAGGCGTAACGGTGTGGGTTCCGGTGTATGTCTTAGCTGCGGTGGTCAAGCTTTTCACCGCAGCCGTTTCGCTGACCACGGCAGCGGTGCTTCCCTTCACCGTTCCACACGTTTTCGAGCTCATACGGCAAGCCAAGGTTACCGAACAAAGGACGGCCGAACTGCGCGCGAGCGAGGAACGCAAGGACGGGCTGTTGCAGGAAGTTCATCACCGGGTCAAAAACAATCTGGCGGTCATCTGCAGTCTCTTCTATCTCGAGTCCATCCATTCAACCAAGGAGGAGACCGCCGAGATTTTTCGCGACATGCAGAACCGGGTACATTCGATGGCGATGGTTCATGAAAGCCTATACGGGGCTGAGAACCTGGCCCGCATCGACTTTGCTGAATATGCTCGAAATCTCGCGGGAGATATCCTGGCGTCCCACGGAAGCGCGGTGCGTTTGAAGACGGACCTGGAACCGGTGACGATGGGCGCAGATTTGGCCGTACCTTGCGGGTTGATCTTGAATGAGCTCGTTTCAAATGCCTTCAAGCATGGCTTTCCCGACGGTACCGAGGGCGAGATCAAGCTAACGCTGCGCGGCGATGCTGGCGGGAGATATACTCTCTGCGTTCAGGATAGTGGGATCGGCATTCCGGATGGCCTGGATTTCCAAACAAACCAATCGCTCGGACTGAAGTTAGTACGGTTGTTGACGCAGCAGATTCGGGGCTCCTTTCAACTCGTACGATCTGATCCGGGCACCGAAGCGCACTTGCACTTCGAGGTGAATCAGAATGCAGGCTGATTCAATCTCCACGGGGCCTCGTGCTCTGATCGTTGAGGATGAAGCTCTGATTGCCGAAGAACTCAGGGAGAGGCTTCTACGGCTTGGCTTTGCCGTAATCGCAGCAGTCAGCTCCGGCGAGGAAGGGATTGAGATCGCGACCAGAGAAAGGCCCGACCTGGTTTTAATGGACATACGACTCAGCGGCGACAAGGATGGCGTACAAGCCGCGCGGGAAATTCGCGAGCAGGTCGACGTTCCCATCGTTTATCTGACTGCCTACTCGGACCGACGGACAGTGGAACGGGCTAATAAGACTGATCATGATGGATTCATTTTGAAGCCGTTCCTCAGACGAGAACTGCACTCCACGATCGAAGTGGCGTTGAAGCGCCATGCGATCAGGGCCAAACGGAAATTACAGTAGCAGTTGGTTACAGAGTAGCGGACCAATCACGAGACGTTGCCCACGTTTACCCAATGCCGATATCTTCACGCGCCGATCGGCTTTGCGCGATTACTTCACGGTCATAGCCTATCGATCTTTCTTGTGGCCGCGTCTGCCCGCGCCCTCTGATGGTTCGGACTGAGTCTTGGGTTCCACGGCGAGGGAGCGAGAAGAGTTGGTTATCGTGGCGCCTGAGGAAAATTCAGCCGCAGACCAAGGCGGTAGAGCATCGGCGGACCGAGGTTCAGCAGGGGGATTCCGTTGAAGGGCGTGTTGGCCACGTTGTAGCGCTGGTCGAGGATATTCTCTGCGGCGGCGAACAGTTCCACATTACGACTGAGATTGCGCCCGATCTGCAGGTCCATGGTGTAGGCGCGGCCTAGAGGATATCTGTTCTGATCATCGTCGAACTGGTTTCCGATGAAGCGTCCTTGCACACTCAATAGAATGCGGGAGGGGTTCCAGTAGCGGGCGTCCCAGGTAAAGACATTGCGCGGGACTTGCGCCACTTGCTTTCCGAGGAGAGAGGCTGCGCCGGGTGGAACCGTATAGTTCACTACCGTAGCGTCGGTGAACTGGTAGCCCGCGGAAATCTGGAAGTCCCGCGAAACGTGAACTGAGGCGTCGAACTCGAGTCCGCGGGAGCGAATGCGGCCGAGATTCTGCTTCTGGCGGAGAACCGGCGACGCGGCCGGATCGAGAGTGACATTTTCCACTGGATCAACGAGATCGCTCCAGAAGAATGTTCCGCGGAGATCCAGCTTACGATCGAGAGCGGTGACGTTTACTCCGGCCTCGGCTCCGGTGAGGCGCTCGGCATTCAGGTAAGGATTGTTGAGCGTGAGAACATTTCCCAGCCGGAAGCTGCGGTAGAGTTCGTTGAGCGTTGGAGCGCGGAAGGCGCGGTACATGGATGCGGTCAGCGAGACGTTACGGCTGAGGGTTCGCAGCACGGAGGCGCGCGGACTGAACGCGAGATCACTGCGGGCTGGAAACAGGACGCTGGGAGCCGTGCACTCGCCGTCAATGGGAGTGCAGATGGAACTGGCGCGGAAATTGTTCCAGTCATCCACGCGGGCGGCGAGGATGACGGTCCAGTTATCCCAGCGAAGCAGGTCCTCGCCGAAGAAACCAGCAATGCGCTGGCGGCCACCTGCCGCGTTGTTGCGGGTGTGAGTACCGGCCGTGAAAAGCTGCTCGTCGCTTGCACCCATCACTTCCATCAGGTCAGCGCCAGCCACCAGCGTCTGATGCTTGCCCAACAAATGCGTCCACTGTGCAGCGCCCCCGACGACTTGTTCAGGGACGTACTGCAAGTTGGTGAGGGATTCGCTGTTGCGGTCGGGAGCAATGGAAGAAAAGCGCTGATCGTAGCCTTGCACCTGGCCGTAGGCGCGGACCATGAAAGAGTCGTTGCCGAATTGCTGATCGTAGCCGAGTGCGGCTTCACCCATTCTCGTGTCGTTGGTTTGGATAGGCGTGCCGTTGTGGCGAAATTCGGTGTAGAAGCTTCCGCGGGCGAAGACGCGACCTTTATCTCCGATGTGACGGCCGATGGTGATTTCCAGCGAGGCGTCTCTCGAGTTGGCGGGAGTATCGACGAGGCCGCGCTGCGAAGTTGGGACGAGAATAAAACCGTTGGTGCGGAACAACTCGGAGGCTAGAGAAATGTCCCAATTGTGAATACGGGTGCCAGTCCAAAAGGAAAGGTCGGGGGTCCGCTCGTTGCCGTATGAAGTTTCGAGCGCGAATGCGGGCCGTTCGGGCTGGCGTGTCAGGAACTGCACGACTCCGCCTAGAGCGTCACTGCCATAGAGGTTGGAAGCGCCTCCGCGAAAGACTTCGACGCTGGAGATGGATTCGCGGGGAACACGATCCCAATAAACCCAGCCGCCGAAGGCATCGACGAGAGGAAAGCCGTCTTCGAGGACCAGGGCACGGCTCGCGGCGGTGCCTCCGAGGCCGCGAAGCGAGACGCCTTGATTCGAGGCATTCGCAGTGCGGCTGTCTGAGCGGCGGAACAGAGAGAAGCCGGGAACCTGTCGGAGGACGTCATCGACGCGGAGTGCGGGGTTGGCGATGACATCGTCTGACGAGAGCAGGACGGTGCTGCCGGGAGTCTCCGAGAGGCGAACGGCGGTGCGGGTTGCAGAAACCGTCACCTGTTCGCTGGCCGAAGCGGGTTCGAGCACAATGTCGACGACGGCCTGGGGCGTGGCAGTCCAGGAGCGCTGGGCGGGAGCGAATCCCGGCGAGCGGACTTCTATGGACCCGGACCGCGCGGGCACGGACGCAAAGCTGAAGTGTCCTCTGTCGTCGGTGACGGTGCTCGCGTCATAAGAACCGGCTTGCAGGGTTACTGAAGCGTTGGCAACTACCGCCGCAGCCGAATCGCGAACGGTACCTTCCACAAGGGCGGTTTGCGCTGAAAGCCTGGCTAAGGGAAAGGCCGTGGCGAGAATCGCGCCGAGGATGATGGCGTGGCATTTCGGCATCCGGTTTAAATTACCAGACCCACGGAAGGCGGAGAAACGAGTGGGTGTCCCGCACGCCAGGACTCCCCTGCGTCGCTCTTGTCCTCTGCGCCGATTTTTTTTCATTACAGGAGATGGAGGGGAACACAGGGTAAATGCTGGAAATTCATTGCAAAAGCACGAAACGTTGATGTAGTGTTTCTGGTCCGCCGGCTTAGCGCTGGCGGGGCGAAACGGGCGGATTTCCATCCCTTCCCTCTCTCCGTTCGATTTCGATGAGCCGTGATCCCAGTCGAGGTGTGTATGTACGGTCTCGGGGCTTCTCTTCCCTGCAGGTACTTGTCTTTCTCCTATTGCATGTGGATTGCGATTGTCATTGTGGCTTCGAGCGGAGTCGGATGGGGACAGGACCGAGCGCAGATGGTGAGTGCGCCGCATCCCCTCATAACCAAAGCTGTGGACGAGTCGCAGTTGGCGACCCTGAAGGGTAATACCCATCATCTGGCCCGGAGAGAATTCGATTTAGGATCTGCGCCGGCAACGCTGCCTATGCAGCGAATGCTGCTGGTGCTGAAGCGGAGTCCGGAACAGCAACTGGCGCTACGGAAACTGCTTGACGATCAGCAGGACAAGCATTCCCCCAACTATCACAAGTGGGTGACGCCGGAGGAATTTGGGAAACAATTCGGCCCAAGCGATGCTGACATGCAGACCATTACGGCATGGTTGCAAGGCCATGGCTTTCAAGTGGGGACCACCAAAGGGCGAACCGTACTGGAGTTTTCCGGGTCGGCGAGCGAGGTTCGGGAAGCGTTTCACACCACGATTCACAAGTACATTGTCAACGGCGAGCAGCACTGGGCGAATGCGAATGATCCGCAGATTCCCGCCGCGCTGGTTCCGGCAATCGCAGGAGTAGCGACGCTGCATAATTTTGTGAGCCGGCCGCAAAGTGATCTGAAGCAGGAGCACGCTCTGGCGCGAGTGGTACCGGGCGCGCGACCGGAAATCACATTTACCCAGGGCGGCCAACAAATCCACGCCCTTGAACCACAGGATTACGCAGTGATCTACAACATAAAGAGCCCCGCTTATAACCCCTGGACCGGCGCGGGTGTGACCATTGGCGTGGTTGGGAGGAATGATCTTTACAATGGCGGCCAAGATGTTCAGAACTTCATGAGCGTAGTCGGATCGGGCATGAATTCTTTCGGGGGTGGGTATGTGAATGTCGCGGTGAACGGGCCCGATCCGGGCAATGCGGGCGGAGGAGAAGAAGCGGAGGCCACGCTCGATACAACCTGGTCGAGTGCGATCGCTCCGAATGCGACAGTGGACTTCGTTGTCTCGGGAACCACCAATACGACAGACGGCGTCGACCTCTCTGAGTTGTATATCGTCGAAAATAATTTTGC
The DNA here is from genome assembly GCA_036376495.1 of Candidatus Sulfotelmatobacter sp. GTDB lineage: Bacteria > Acidobacteriota > Terriglobia > Terriglobales > Acidobacteriaceae > Sulfotelmatobacter. Next base: position 33,606 of record DASVAE010000080.1, read on the forward strand.
CGACATCATGACAGAGAGTTTCGGCACTTGCGAATACTTTGCGACGGATGCCCAGCTTCAGCGAATCCGTTCCCTCGCAGAGCAGGCAGCGGCCCAGGGCATCACGTATTTAGTGTCGGCAGGCGACAATGGCGCAGAAGGGTGTGACGATCCCAGCAATCCGCCCGCGACACATCCCGTTTCCGTGAACGCAATAGCAGCTACGGCGTTCAACATCGCCGTCGGCGGGACTATGTTCAACGAAGGCACAACGCCGAGCAAATACTGGGGGGCGAGTGCCCCACCCGCGGAGACTGCTCTCTCCTATATTCCGGAAAATGTGTGGAACCAGAGCAGCGCAACTAGTGGGCTTTGGGCTGGCAGCGGCGGGGCAAGCGCAGGCAATAGCGGCAACAGCCAGATCGCTCCAGCAGGTACTACGGCTGGCGTGCCGAAACCTTCATGGCAATCCGGCACCGGGTTGAACATTCCGCAAGACGGGGTGCGCGACATACCGGATATTTCGCTAACGTCTGCCGGACACGATCCCTATCTGCTGTGCTTGGAAGGATCTTGTGTGCCGGATGCACAGGGATATATTCGCGTCCGCTTGATCAGCGGGACTTCCGCTGCGGCTCCTTCCATGGCGGGCATCATGGCGCTGGTAAACGAAAGCGCTGGCGGACGTCAGGGCCACGCGAATTACATTCTTTATTCTCTGGCGGCCTCCCAGTCGGCACAGGGTATCTACCCGTCACAGTGCAACGGCTCCAACACCTCGGGACTGCCCGCCAGCACTTGCATCTTCAATGACGTAACGGTCGGCAATAACATGGTCCCCGGAGAGCTAAGTTCGGATTATCACGCAGCACCTGGCTATGACTTGGCGACGGGGCTGGGCTCGGTGAATGTCGCGAACCTGATTACGAATTGGAGTACGGTTACATTTAGTCCGACAACGACTCAAATTACTCTCAACGGCGGCACGACCGGAGTTCTAACCATCACACACGGTGACTCTGTCGCCGTCAGCGCTACAGTTGCGCCAAATTCTGGAACCGGAACTCCCACTGGCGACCTCAGGCTGTATTACGGCTTGGGGGGCACTGCTGGGCACACTCTAGACTTGTTCCAGCTGAATAACGGAGCCGTCAGCGCTTCAACCAGTTCGCTGCCGGGACAACCGACAGGTTATTACGATGTGTGGGCGCATTACGGCGGCGACGGGACCTACGCTCCCAGTGACTCCAACCATGTCGAGGTAGCGGTGAACCCGGAGCCGAGCGCGACCATATTGAGTTTGTTTGGCTCTGATCCCAGCGGGCGTCCGCTTACTAGTCCATTTCCGTTCGGCAGCCTGGTGTTCGTGCGAGCGGACGTGGCCGGCAACTCGGGCAAAGGGATTGCGACCGGCTCGGTGACATTCACTGACAGCTTTGGTCCAATCCCGTCTACAAATCCGCAGGTGAATCCTCCAGTGCGGATTATGAGTAATCCACCACTCAACAGCCAGGGGAATACTTCGATCGGCGATGGGATTGTCAGTTTCGATGCGGGGAACCACAGCATTTCCGCCAGCTATGGGGGGGATCCGAGCTTCACCGCAAGCAGCAGCACCGCGCCGGTGACGTTCACGGTGCAACCCGGTTTTGCATTGGTCTCCGGTCCAACGAACGTCAGCATCAGCGCTCCTGGAACGAGCGGCACTAGCACGGTGGGCATTATCGCGTCGACGGGTTTTACCACGGCGATTACGGTGTCGTGCAGCGGCCTGCCAGTCGAAGCGACCTGTACCTCGACGTCGATTACCGGACAAGGCCCGACTACAGTCGCTTCCGCGACGCTCACGATAACGACCGCGGCAGCGCATACCACGATGCTGCGATCGAATGAGAGGCGCTACTACGCCGTGCTCCTGGGCGGTGGGCTGCCGCTCATGGGCATTTTCCTGATTGCTGTACCGAAGCGGGGCCGAGCTAGCCTGCTGCTCGGAATTGTGCTGCTGGGCCTTGTGACGATGCTTCCGTCGTGTGGTGGGGGCGGAGGCGGCGCGCCCGCGGCGCATCAGCAGGATCCGGGAACTCCGGCGGGGAGCTACGTGGTCACCGTGACCGCGACGGCGGGGTCGCTCAAGCAGCAAGGCTCGTTTCTACTAGCGATCAAATGACAGACTTCCACACACTTCGCCGCACTGCGAGATGATGTAGCATTTACTCGCGCCTTCAACTCAACCACATGAAACTTTCTGCGATCGCATCTGCTCTACAGGCACGTCTGGAAAACTCATCTTCTGACATCGAAATCAAGGGACTTAACGGGATTGAAGAGGCTGGTCCCGGGGAATTGACGTTTGTGTCGAATCCCAAGTACGCGCAAGCCGCACGGACTACAAAAGCCTCGGCGGTGATCGTGGCGGAGGACTTCCCTGCTATCCCGACGACGACGCTGCGGGTGAAAGATCCCTATCTGTCTTTTGCGCGGGCGCTGGAGCTGTTTCATCCGGCCCAGCAATACGCCCCGGGGGTGCATCCCACTGCGGTTGTGGACTCCAGCGCGCGGATTGGCAACGGTGCGCATATCGGGCCGTATGTGGTGATCGGGGAGGATGTGGAGATTGGAGCGGATGCGGTATTGCTGGCACATGTGGTGATTTATCGCGGGGCCAGAATCGGGGATAATTTTTTCGCGCATGCCCATTCCGTGGTGCGCGAGAACTGCCGGCTTGGTCACCGAGTGGTTCTGCAGAATGGCGTGGTGATCGGCGGGGACGGGTTCGGCTTTGCGAAGACGGCAGAGGGCCGCTGGCATAAGATTCCGCAGCCCGCCCCGGTGTTGATTGGAGACGATGTGGAAGTGCAGGCGAATTCCTGCATCGACAGGGCCAGCGTGGGCGAGACCCGCATCGGACGCGGAGTAAAAGTCGACAACCTTGTGCAGGTGGGCCACGGGACGCATGTGGGTGAAGACTCGCTCTTATGCGCGCAGGTGGGCTTGGCGGGATCCACCGTGATTGGGAATCGGGTGATCTTAACCGGGCAGGTTGGCGTCGTCGGACACTGCACGGTGGGAGATAACGCCATTGTGACGCCGCAGACTGGCGTGGCGGCGGATATCGCAGCGGGTGCTCTGGTCAGTGGATCGCCTGCAGTGGATCATCGAGCTTGGTTGAAATATTCGGCGATCCTGCCGCGGTTGCCGGAAATTGTGCGGGGCATGCGAGCGAAGAAGGAATGACGGCGCGCAATTTGTCCGGCGTTGCGGAAAAAGAGAAGGCTAGGATTGACGCGCACTCCCGCGCGTCACCACCTGGGCCACTGCATTTCGGGGCTCACCAGTTCGATTTGCAAGCGCGGGCTCGCTGAAAGTTCTAACCCTTTCTGCTGCGCTGCGAGCACCGCGATGGTTCTACCCACATAGCATTCTTCGTGCACAGCGCTTCCTTGCTCATCCGTTTTGGTGGATTCCAGAGAAACGGAATTTCCACAGATGGAGCAGCGGGTCTTGCACGTATGAACTGCATGAAAGAATGAACGGTTCATTGAAACCTCCATTCAGCTGCGGTCGAGGTAGGAACGCAATGGCTCTATGCAACTGAAGAACCAGAGTCAGGGAAGCGCGGGTAAGTATAACTTCGGTGCGCGTTTACGTCGGTAGCCATCCTCGGTATATTGGCAGCCGGAAACCTGGCGCCCACCCAAAATTGCACTCTCAAGGAACAATACTCGTCAGGGTTTCTCTGTATGCATCAAGGCTGCACGTTGGTAGGGCTGGTGCCGGTCTTGGCGGAGAAATGCTGGTCATACCACGCGATGGACCGATCCATAGAATCGACCTGGTGTTTGGTTTCCGAGAGTCCGTGGCCTTCGCGGGGATAACGCAAGAAGACAGTTTCGGTACCGACGTCTTTCAGTGCGATGAAGAATTGCTCGGCTTCGGCGATGGGAACATCGTTGTCGTTTTCACCGTGCATGATCAGCGTGGGCGTGTGCGCGGCGGCTACGTGCTTGAGGGCGGAGCGCTCCCAGGCGACATCCATCAGGTTGCCCTGGTGGAGGAATTGTCCGAATTCCATTTCTTCATACTGGTTGTAGTACGTCATGTAGTTGTAGCTGACGAGATTGGCAATGCCGGCGGTGGGGATGGCTGCTTTGAATTCATTCGTCTGGGTGATGAGCCAATCGGTGAGTTGTCCGCCATAACTGACGCCTTCAATGCCGAGGCGTTCGCGATCGATCCAAAGATAACGGCGAACTGCGGCGCTGACAGCATAGAGCACGTCCTGACCTTCATTGCCATCCTGATCGCCGAAGACAGCGTCGGCAAATTTTTGCCCGTAACCAGTCGAGCCGCGATAGTTCACGTTGAGCACCGCGTAGCCGTGTCCGGCATAGACCTGATTTCTGAAATTGAACGCAGGACCGTTTTCTCCGTGCGGACCGCCATGGATGGAGACGATCAGCGGGTGCTTTGACGTGGCAGTCAGGCCGATGGGCTTGGTCAAGAAGGCTTCGACTTCAAACTTGTTATCGTTGCTGATGAAGGAAAAGGCTTCTACCTCGGCAATGGTCTTGCTGGCGACGAGATCGTGATTGAGGTCCGTGAGCTTGCGGGCAGCGGCGCTGCCGGATTTCAGGTACAGCTGCGAAGCATCACCGGGAGTGCTTAAGGAATACGCGAGTGCTCCGTTGCTGGCGACCGAGAAGCTCCCAAGAAATCCGGGATCTTTGACGATGTATTCCGGCTGTCCAGCGACAGGCAAGCGAAGCAAAGAGTTACTGCCGCGAGCCTGCACGGTGAAGTAGAGCGACTTCCCGTCGGGTGCCCAGAGTGGCGCGCCCTCTCGATTATCGATAACTCTGCCGATTTCCTGGCGTTCGCTGCCGTCCGCTCTCATCAGCCAAACATGTGTGTCTTCCATGGTGGTCTCGCGATCGGTGAGGCCGCGGCGAGTTCCGCGATAGGCGATGAATTTGCCATCGGGAGACCAGAGGGGATCGTACTCGCAGTACTCGGTCGCAGTCAGGCGATGGATACTGTTGTCGGACAATTGCAGCGTGAATAGATCGTAGTTGAAGAACTCGTCTTGATTCGGTTCGCGGTTGGAGGCGAAGACGAGTTGCTTGCCGTCGGGAGACCAGTCGATGGAGTGCTCATCGTAGTTGCCCTGCGTGAGTTGGCGGACCTGCTTGGAAGCAACATCCACCAGAAAAACGTGGAGGCGCTGGTTGTCATTGAAGCGGGTCATGCCCTCGGAATAGTCCGGCTTATAGAGGTAGCGAGTGATCACCATAGGGTCGCCAGTAGCTTCTCCTGCGCCTTCGCCTGGAGTGGAGGAGATGAAGGCGATCTGCTTGGCGTCGGGGGACCATGCGATGTCTTTGCCGGTTCCGGGCAAGGGAGAATTGGTGCCTTTCATTTCCGCCAGGAACGTAGAGCCGCTGCCATCGGGATGAGCGATGAGCAGGCCGTGCTTGTCACCGTCCTGGCCGTGGAAGGCGATCCATTTGCTATCGGCGGACCAGAGAGGACCTCCGGCGGGATTGCTGCCGCCGAGGCGCGTGGATTTTTGAGTGTTCAGGTCCATCACCCAGAGTTGGCCGTAGGGTCGACCAGGGCGGTCGTGCATCGTGATTGCGTAGGCAATGTGGTGGCCGTCCGGGGAAAGCGCCACGCTGCCCACATTGCGCAGCTTGTAGAGATCGGAACTGGTTAAGACCTCCGCTTGTGAGAATGAGATAAATCCGAAAATGCACAGGCAGATGGTGATACGGCGCAGAAACTTTGGATGCACGGCTCCCCCAGATCTGCAGATCACTTGCAGAAGAGCCATGGTATTGGCGGTGAGATAGCGGGTCAACTTAAGTCGGGGTAAGGAATCCCACTTTTCGCAAAAGAGGCGAGAAGTGGACCACCCGATTCGTCATGGGAAGGGCGGACGTGTAGGATTCGGTTGCGGCAGGCGCGAAAATATGAACCCAACTCAATGGATTGTGTGCATAATTCAGCTGACTTTCCCTTTCCTCATCATGGCGCAAACTTATTCCCCACAAGATTACCCCGCTACAGAGTTATCCAATGGAGTGCTGCGATCTAAGGTTTATCTGCCCGACGCCGAGAAGGGTTTCTATCGCGGCACCCGCTTCGATTGGGCGGGAGTGATGGGCAGTCTCGATTACAAGGGACATAGTTACGTCGGACCGTTCTTCGAGCAGTTCGATCCGTTGGTGGAAGACGTCGAGATTGGCAATCCCATTAAGGCGGGGATTAACAGCGCGGCGAGCGGGCCGGTTGAGGAATTCATTGGAAGCGATGGGGCGGCGTTGGGTTATGCCGAGGCGAAACCGGGCGAAAGCTTCTGCAAAATTGGCATCGGATCTTTGCGCAAGATCGACAATGCGGCGTACAGCTCTTACACTCACTATCCGATTGTGGATGGCGGAAGGCGCTCGGTAAAAAGCGGGGCTGACTGGATTGAGTTCACGCAGGAACTGGCGTGCGGTTCGGGATATGCTTACCGGTACACGAAGACTGTTCGTTTACTGAAAGACGAGCCGGTAATGCTGATTGAAGACCGGCTGGTGAACACCGGCAAGAAAGCCATCCGGACACGGGTGTACGACCACAATTTCCTGAGCATTGATCGTGAGAATACTGGCCCGGCGATTGTACTCAGTTTCCCATTTGCAGCGCGCGCAACCCAGGACATGGGAGGTTTGGGCGAAATTCGGGGGAAGGAACTCTTGTTCCCCAGAAATCTCCAGGGGAGCGACACGTTCTATACCGAGCTGGCTGGATTTGGGAAACAGGCTGCGGATTACGAGATCCGGGCCGAGAACCACAAGAGCGGCGCGGGCGTGCTGATCCGGGGCGACCGTCCGCTGGTGAATTTAGGAATATGGGCGGTGCGAACCGTGGTCGCTCCGGAGCCGTATGTGGAGATAGCTGTGCCATCCGGAGATGAAGCCACGTGGAAATACACTTATCGGTTTTATACGGTTCCAAGCCGGGGGGCGGGGAAAGCAAAATAGCTTTTATTCCAGCTGAGAAACTTCGAAGACCGACTCCACAATGGCGATATGGCTGCGGAGACAGAGGTGGCGAGTACGCCTCTACGGCCGAGTTTGAACCTCCATCAGCTTGACGGCAGAGAACGATCGAAGATCCAGGCTGCAGCAACTCTCTTGCAACCGCATCTATCCTTCAACTCATCGTATGGGCGCGAAATTAGCGAAGAAACGAAGGAGATCAGTTGTGATGCGCCCCGAGAAAACGATCCTGACCGTGTGTTCCATGATGCTGCTGGCCGGAGTACTAGCTGCCCAGAACACCACGCAGCCCAGCAACCAGCAAAGCCCCAATCAGCAATCCAACGCCACCCAGCAACCCTATGACACGCAGCAACCCAACGCTACTGAGCAGCAGAATCGCGAGGAGGCAAACAATAATGCCGGCGAGCAGGGCCAGACCCTGATTGACCCCGGCGTCATCTACAACTCGAGGAAGCCAGGAGAGTGGATTGGCAAGACGGTCACCCTTAAAAACGTCATGGTGCAGGACACGAACGACACCGGGAACTTCTGGGTCGGATCGGACAGCCAGCATCGCCTGCTGATTGTGAAACCAACCAGCGATCTCGAACTGCACTCTCTCCGGGTACACAAGGGAGATGTGGTGACAGTTACCGGCAACCTGCAGGCAGCGAGCGAGGTGCTGGCGGATAAGACCGGTGCGGAGAAGAACTCCTTACACGATGCCGAGAAAACATCGGGAGTGTTTCTCATGGCCAATCGTGTGAACATCTCGTCGTCGACGTCACACTAGTGCAGGCCGGTTAGTCTCCGAGTCAGACGGCGTCGAGGGCTTCACGATCCCACTTCCCGGCTGTGGCGCCGGCTTCGTAAGTGCTCTGGAGAAAGTCCAGGAGCGTGGCGCTGGGAGACTTCGCCTGCCTCAGTGCGTCGTACATCAGCAGGTACTCGCCCAGCCCGGAGTGGTAGAACGCCTCAGGGGGGAGTACCGTTCCTTCGGCGAATCCCGAGGGCGCGGGAGCGGCGTAGCAGTAGAACGCAGCCGCCTGGATGTCCCCGCCGCCGGGCCACCATCCGGCACTGATCACTTCGTGCGAATAGGCTTCCTGCATGATCCTTCTCAGCACGGGATCAGGATCGTTGCGGGGTGGAGCGCGGCGTCCCGAAAAACGGGTGATGGCCAGATCGAAGCTGCCCCAGAAAAAATGGACGGGGCTGGATTTACCGACAAAGCGCCCACGAAAGACTTTGAAAACGGCGTCCAGCGAGAGCAAAATCCGCCAAAGTCGCCGGACCTGCTCGGCGTCGTAGGCGGCGTGCAGTTCATCCTGGTCGAAGGGGATGGGATCGGCTACTTCGACGGGCATCTTCCAGATATGTACCTCGATGCCAAGCGAGCGCAGCACGGCCATGACCTCGTGATAGAAATCAGCGACCGAACGCGGGCCCAGCGCAACGGCCAAAGTTTTTGGGTCTGAGGTGCGAATTAGCAGCTGGTTCTGAAAGAAATCGAACTCCATATCGAACGTGCGATCACGGTAAGGAATCAGGGAGGTGGTCAGTCCACGCGAACTCACATAGAGCGGAACGTTCCACCAATGGTTCAGTTTAGGCGTGAGTTCGAGACGAATCTTGCCCACGATCTGCGTCCACATATGGAGGGTAGCGTAGGTGTTTTTCCACTCTCCTAAAGGGAGAGCGGGCCAGCCTTCAGAGGCGTCCGAAACAGTGGTGGAGAGTGGAGTGCCCATTCCAATTCCTGCCTGCCTGAGTGGAGTTTCTCATATACGACAAGGCAGCGCAGCACGAAAGCTATGTTACGAATCCCGAACAGAAAATGGGTGGTGATAAGTCGCCGGCCAAAGTCTGCGAAACTTCTTTTGGGACAGCCGAACCTGAACTCTTCACCACAGAGAGAAGTGGCGCGGGGAGGTACTCGTATTCCCTGCGAAATTCCTGTTACTCTAACGAGCCTGGATCCGCAGGATCAGTTCTCGCAGTCTTGCGTCATTATCCTGGCTAACCTTCGCGGATGCGCAGTGCGCTCGCCGCGCCCAGTTCATAGCGGGACTATAGTTCGCATTGAGGACCTCCCCGAGAAAACTCCTGTAGAAGCGCGGGTGGTCAGTTGCATCTCGCTCGGGGAGTTCGAAAAACTGTGGCTGTTGGCGCTGGCCCTGAACAAAGCGGGCAACGTGTGGGGAATCACTCGTATCCCAGACGATTGGAAACAAATGTGACTCGAACGGCTGCGGCTATCCTGCAGCCTGGGCGGAATGAAACCAGGTCCCACTCGCTATGCGGCACGCAGGTTCGACGTCTGAGGATGTAGAGGTTGCAATCGTGGGCACGGACCTTGAACCAGGCGTCCGCCGGGCCGTACCACTGATCGAGCACTTCCTCCACACGGTATTCGTGTCCGTCGATGCGAAAAACGACTGGCCTCTCCTCGGCCTTGTAACCTGAATAGCACTCCACCTGCAGTTTCATCCTGGGACCATTGTAACCCGCGCGTTTGGCCTACCGGGCGCATCGCAGTTGGAACTCACCTGAGCGCGCCCTAGGTGGAAACGTATGAGCAAATTTCGCGATCACAGAATCCCAAATTCAGTAATGGGAGCGCGAGCAGGCAGAACATCGATTTCGAAACAGAAGATATTGACTTCGTCTTAATGGCGGACGCGAGTACGGTTCTTAGGATCTCTTTGGCTCAGTCGTTGTGAACTTCCGCTCGTCGGGACAGGCCTTCTTGTTTGTCGGCTGCATCATTAATGTTGATGAACAATGTCCAGAATCTTCTTCGCAAGCGCACGGGAGTCACAACTGGAGTAAGAGCGGAAACCACACCCTTGAGGCGTTACCCGAAAGTCGCATGAACCCCGCATGAATACTGGCTTGGAATTTGGCGTCCCCGACGGGATTTGAACCCGTGTTACCGCCGTGAAAGCATTGCACCCTGTCGTAACTAACAGAAACCAAAGGCACGGATCGTAACCGTTAGAGCTGAAAAGAACGCTTGGGAAGTCTTATCGAACCCCTAACGAACCCTCGGGACAGTTTACCGATTCTCCTCGATCTTCGAGTCCAATCGTCGGCTTCGAGATGATAAAAAGCTGTTAGTGAGGCCACGGAGGCAAGCATGCCAGCTGACTCATCGCCACCCAGTAAACCGGTTCACTGGCTCGGATTACGCGTCGCCGTGGTGCGACTCCGCCTCATCGTTTCCGCCAATTCTTTGATCTCTGTTAAGTCACGCTGCATCTCGCTCCAGCCATACCACATCGCATAGTCAGGACTAGCATGGAATGTTCCTTGGAAGGTTCGCATGCGATGCTCGAGGTACATGACGAAAAGCTTTTGCTCGACAACGGTTGGAGCGTCGTGGAACGTGAGCAGGTTGGGAAAAGCGTTGCTATAGTTTTTGGGTTTCTCAAGCACCCCGTCTTTGTAGAGCCCAGCGACAATCCGAATGGCTTCGGCCATGAGGTGGTCGGCATTGCGTATCATGTCGTCGCCCTGCTGGAGTTGCTGGCGGGCGAAGTTGCCGGAGTGGCACTGGTTACAAGTCTTGATCATTTTGTCGCGTTCGCGCTGCCAGTCTTCCTGGTTGAGGCGCGCGACATCGGCGGCTTTAACGGTGTCGACCATCGCTGTGGGCTTACCATCGGGATCCAACACACCCAAAGCCTGAAGAATTGTGACACGATCCGCTGCCCACTGCTTGTCTTCTGGAAGAGGAAGACGAACGGCGAGAAAGCCCCAAGCGGTTCGGACTTCATGGTTTCCATTCTGCATATGGCACGTCTGACAAGTAGGGGCGGCGGCATCGGGAGCTAGAACTTTGAGGTCTTTGAGTTCATGACGTACTCCGTGCTTGGAGGAAGAGTACATCTCCCACTGCGGATGATCGAAGCCCATGTGACAACTTTCACATGCTTGCGGTTGGCGAGCTTCTTCAACTGAGAACGTGTGGCGCGTGTGACAAGAATCGCAGGCAGCAGATCCGAAACCAAAGCCATGCTGACGCAGGTCGGCGATTTCGTTCGGCGTTTTCAGGCCAACCTTGTGACAACCGCCGCAGCCTTTCTCGCCTTCGATCATCGCCATCGGCTGCCAGTGAATCGTGGGCATTGCCTTCATCGCCGCCCAGGCGATCGAGTGTTTTCCCTTCTTGTATTGCTCAACCTGTGTGGAGTGGCAAGTCGCGCAGGTGTCCGGAGTTGGCATCTTGACCTTGGCGACATCGTTTGCCGAGGTGTGTTGGTCCCCGTGACATGCCACACAGGTAATCTCCGCCTGGCTATGCTTGCTCAACTTCCAGTCGCTCACAATATTTGGGGTCACTTTATTGTGACAGTCGACGCATTGTGAAGCGGTCGCGGCCTGACCGGCGGCATAATTCGAATTGAAATTGGAAACAACCACGATGAGAACTGCTAAGCAAAAGCGAACTTTCATGAGTCCTCCGGCTGTCCTAACACCTGCCATGTGTGATTTACATCGAAGTCGAGTTCTCGTGCAGAATGCTTGACCAATTCAGAATCTGTACCATCACCTCATCGCCCCTTTTGTAGAGAGCTGGGCCCTCCGGGAGTGTTATCAAGGCGTTCGCCTTTGCAGGATTGCGTACAAGAGCTGAGCACTGGTTGTTCAGAGGCTCTACCAAGAATCCAAAACGTGACACTTTGACGTTTGCAAAGACGAAATATTGTGAACCCACCTTGGACTTGGCGTTTCCAACTAAGGTCGCAGGTAGAGTTGGTAAATCAATCTCGTTTCGCCCGGCTAGCTTGAGCAGCAGAGGACGCACAAGCTGTTGATAACAGACGAAAGCCGCGGCAGGATTGCCCGGAAGCACGCATATTGGCAGCCCTCGCAACCAGCCAAACGCAAACGGCTTCCCGGGTCTCATGGCTACTCTACGGAACTCAAACTCTGTACCTATTTCCTCCAGCACACTTTTGACCAAATCTCGCTCGCCAACTGAAGCACCACCAGTTGTAATCAGAAGATCGGTGTTTCGTGCAGCTGACTCGAGAGCCGAGCGCAACTGTGTCGATGTGTCAGATATAGCTCCGCAGTATCTTGTTTCGGCGCCGCATTGAGATAGCACTCCGGTGAGAACGGAGGCGTTACTGTTTCGAACTTGTCCACATCCAGGAGTCTCATTCACTTCAACGAGTTCGCTGCCGGTGCATAGCAGGCTCACCCTGGGGCGCCGATAGACACGGATTTGAGACTTACCTGCAAAAGCCAAAAGACCAAGCGAGCCGGGGTCCAGGACGCTGCCGCGCTTGAGAAGCACCTCACCTTTTCGAACATCTTCGGCGGGCGGAAAGATACAGTCGCCGGCCGCCACAGAGCGATTAAGAATGATCCATTGATCACGAACCGTGACTTGTTCGTGCGGAACTACCGCATCTGCATTGATGGGAATTGCAGCTCCGGTGGTGATTCCGATTACCGCGCCGGCTGCAAGGATAGACTGACGATCGCCAGTGAATACCTTACCGATGATGGGCAATCTTAGCGGCGAATCGACCGAGGCGCCTACTGTATCGATGGACCGCAAGGCGTAACCATCCATGGCCGAGCGCGCATAAGGAACGAGGTCTTCTTGCGCGATGATATCCTCAGCCGTGATACGTTCGCAGGCGTCCGACAGCGGAACCGGCTGGCTGTTCAGCGGTTCGATGCGACGAAGGAGAGCGTTCTTTGCAAAGCCAAACGTGACTGGCTCTGTCTCCGCACAAGCGAAGGTCGTTGTCATAATCCTCTGCGGTAAAGTTGTCATAATTCCCTGGGCTAAAAGGGAAAACGAACCGATGCGACCCAATTGTGCTCGTAGGTGTGGAATTGGGTCGCAGCGATCTGCACGCCGCCACCTACTGCCATGCCGACGCGATTCCAGAGATGAAATTTTCCTGCGACCAATCCGGGCGACAAGAAGACTTGTTTCTTTCCATCGTTCTTGCCGTTAGCCCACATGGTTGAGTTGACTTCGATCTCCGGCCAGAAATACTTCAATGTGTGGTATTGCGCCGTCAAATTGAGCGCAACAGGTGTACC
>DASVAE010000081.1:0-44506 GCA_036376495.1 Candidatus Sulfotelmatobacter sp.
CCGTCAACCTTAGCAAAGACTGTAAACAGATCGGCGAAACCCGCGTTAGTAATCCACATCTTCTCGCCGTTCAGAATGTAATGCTTACCATCCGGGGATAAGGTCGCCCGAGTGCGGCAATTCATCGCGTCGGAGCCGGAAGTCGATTCCGATAGCGCATAGGCGCCTACGATCTCTCCCGCGGCGAGTCGCGGCAGATACTTCTTCTTCTGCTCTTCCGTCCCGAAGTAAACGATCGGCAAAGTGCCAATCCCAGTGTGGCCTCCCCAGGTCGTAGCGAATCCGGCGTACTTAGCGATGTGATCGGCAATGACGGCGGCCGTGACCTTATCCATCTCCAGCCCGCCGTAGGCTTCCGGGATCTCCACGGAACTGAGCCCAAGTTCGCCCGCCTTCTTCAGCAGATCGCGCGTTATGGAAAAATCTTTGTGCTCAATCTTCTCGATACTAGGCACGATCTCGTTCACGGCGAACTCCTCCGCCGTTTGTCCAATCAATCGATGCTGTTCGCTGAAGTCTTCCGGAGTGAAGACTTCTTCGGGTCGTCTGGTCTCGAGCAAGAAGCTGCCGCCAGCAATCCTGTTCTTCGGAACCGCAGTGGTCGCCATGAATTTCCCCCAGAAAAGAAACCGCCGAGCCGAGTAGGCCAGCGGACGCTAGCGCAATTCTAAATGCTGAAGACAGGGAAGGATAGCGGAGCAGAAGTTTCAGGCCACAGCAGCGGTAACCGAGACCTGATTACCGATCACCTGGTCAGACTGACTGCCTCAGTTGCATCTGCCGTTTTAAGGCGGAACCGTTTTGCGGGCACGCAAGTCGTATATCCAGCCGGATGTACAGAATCGGAATTCTTGCTGTCCCGCTTCACTACATAACTTCGAATCGAAAGGCAGGTGAAATCGGTAGCCAGAGGACCGTCAGGAGATACGCTTTTGCCATCCATGTCCGGCGTGATCAGGATGCGTTTGTCTTTATCGGATTTGGGGATAATCCTCCAGGGCTCATCTGGCTTAGCCGGGGGGACGGTGCGGAAGTCCGGTGCCTGGAGCGCCTTGGCGCCTGCATTTTCGCTGATCAACGGTGCATCCTGGGAGAGAGCGGGCAGACAGCAGAGAGCAACAGTAGCGAGGAGAAGGTGACCGGTAAGCATAGTAGGGGCCCTCCTTGCTTCACATTATAGCGCCGAGGGGAATCTCTCTTGGAGCGAAAAAACTACTCAAAACAGGTACGGAGGACCAGTCTCTCATCGTCACCTTTATGGTCCTTCGTCACTCGCTTTACACATTCTCGAAAATGCCCGCCGCTCCCATCCCGCCGCCGACGCACATGGTGACCATGCCGTATCGCCCATTACGCCGCTTCAGTTCGCGGATGACAGTGGCGGTCAGCTTAGCTCCGGTGCATCCCAAAGGATGGCCCAACGCGATAGCACCGCCGTTAGGGTTCACCTTGTCGGGATGGAGACCGCCTTCTTTGATCACGGCCAGCGATTGTGTGGCGAAGGCTTCGTTCAACTCGATCACATCGACATCCGAGAGCTTCAAGCCCGCGATTTTGAGCGCCTTGGGAATGGCGTACACGGGGCCAAGTCCCATTTCCTCGGGCTTGTATCCGGCAGTTGCGAAGGACACATAGCGCGCGAGTGGCTTGATGCCAAGTGCTTTGGCCCGTTCCGCCGACATCATCACGGCCGCCGCAGCGCCGTCCGACATCTGCGAAGAATTGCCCGCGGTTACCGTGCCTTTCATGTGAAACGCCGGCTTCAGCGCGTGCAGCGCTTCCAGCGAAGTGTCGGCGCGCGGTCCTTCATCCACTTTGAAAACGAGTTCCTGCTTCTTCGGCTTCGAGCCGTTTGGTGTCGTGAAACTCACCGGCACGGAGACAATCTCCTCGTCGAATCTGCCGGCTTGAATGGCAGACATGGCTTTTTGATGGCTACGCAACGAGAACTCATCTGCCATTTCACGGGTGATTCCAAAGCGCTGCGCCAGGCGCTCTGCGGTCAATCCCATGGAGAGATAAGCGTCCGGATAATGATCCACGAGCCAAGGATTGGGCGAGATCTTGTGGCCTCCCATGGGAATCATGGTCATGGATTCTGTGCCGCCCGCGACGATCACCTCCGCACCGCCTGCCATGATGCGCTCGGCGGCCATTGCAATTGCCTGCAGGCCGGAAGAGCAGAAGCGATTGATGGTCATAGCCGATACTTCAACTGGCAATCCTGCACGGAGGGACGCAATGCGGGCAACATTCATGCCTTGCTCGGCCTCTGGCATGGCGCAGCCAAGAATCACGTCTTCAATTTCCTTTTTGTCGAGTTGTGGCACGCGATCCAGCGCTCCTTTGATTGCGATCGCGGCCAGTTCATCGGGACGCGTTGCGCGGAGCGTGCCTTTATAGGCCCGTCCCACAGGGGTGCGAACAGAGGAAGCGATGATGACTTCACGCATTTTGATTCTCCAAAATTGGGACCGCTATCTGTTAGATGCAGAGGCTGCGGGGCCAGCATCTAGCATCACTTCGCCGGCGCGAAGAAGTAATAATCTGCTGTGTAATTGCTTTTTGTTTCTGCGTCTTTGTGTGCTTCGTCACAGACGTCGTTTCCGGGCTTTCCGCCATGGGTGTGCACACGCTGGATCTTCGTGACGTTGGCCAGGGCACCCTTGTTTGCGTTGTTAACCACATCAATCAGCAGCCAGGGAATGGACTCGGAGTCGAGAGAATCGACCTGCGCTGCAGGCTTTCCTGTCACCTCGCTGCCATCTTTCAATTTCCAAGCCGGACCAGCGGTGTGCTGGCCGATGACTTTATCTTTGCGATCTTTGAGTTCCGCTTCCGGACCCTTCAACGTCCATTCAAAGTGTTTGCTGGCGCCCTGCTGGCAGATATAAGTCTGTGATCCTTTCGCGTGTGCAAACAACACGGGTTCCAACCCTGAGGGCACGGCGATGGCGTCCGGAACGTCAGGTGCGGACTCTTTGCCGGGCGGGCTATCTTTCTGAGCCCAACTCTGACTTAAGCTCAATAGCATGAAAGCAATGATTGTCACGGCTTTGCGCATGATTCAATTATGTCACCCGCTGCAGAGTTAGTTCCTTAGCGTCTTCCCAGTCTTCAGCGTGTACTGAATTCTCTCCTGCGTCTTCTTCTCGCCGCAAAGGGATTTGAAGCCTTCGCGCTCGAGATCCAGAATGTACTGCTCACTGACGGGCGTGCCTGGCGTGAGGTGACCTCCGCACAGCACCTCTGCGATCTTCCCGCCCAGCTTCACTTCATAATCGGTGATGTATTCGCCTTGTCGCATGAGATGAACGCCCATCTTCAGCGCGGCCAGGAGGTTTTCACCCGGAGCGGGAATATCCGTTCGCGGCACCGGCGGTTCGTATCCGGCGCGCACTAATTCGAGCGCCCGATTCTTCCCATCCGTGAGCACTCGCTCGCGATTCATGGTGATACGGTCGGAGTCGTTCAGGAATCCCAATGCCCGGGCCTCGTGGGCCGAGGTGGCGACCTTCGCCGTAGCGATGGTCTCGAAGGCTCTCTTCATCGCTTCCATCATCTCGACCGAACCGGCGAGGGCTTCCGGGGAAGCCTTACCGTGCGCCGCCGCTGCACTGTCGACGGCGCGCAGCAGCATCTCTTTGCAGCCACCGCCGCCTGGAAGCAATCCCACCCCGATCTCGACTAGGCCCGTGTAGAGTTCGGCATGAGGTTGACGTGCCGCCGCATGCAGCGAGATTTCGGTTCCACCGCCCAGGCACAAGCCAAACGGCGCTGAGACTACCGGCTTAGGGGAGAACTTGATGGCCTGGGTCATGCCCTGGAACTGTTTGATGGCGAGATCCACGTCATCCCACTCCTCTTCCTGCACGCTCATCAGCAACAACATCAGGTTTGCGCCCACCGAAAAGTTGCCAGCGTCGTTGGTGATAACGAGCGCGTCAAATCCGTCTCCGGGGCCGCCCGGCTTCAGAGACTGAGTGATCAGGCTGATGATGTCGGCGCCGAGCGAGTTCATTTTGCTGTGGAACTCGAGGCAGGCTACGCCGTCGCCCAAATCCACCAGCGACGCTCCGGAATTCTTCTTTACCACCCCGTTCGACTTTTTCGCGACCGTCACGGACCACACCCCTGCCGGGACCTGGACTGGCTCCCAACTCTCGGTTCCCATCTCCCAATACTTCTTTCCCGCGGGAGATTTCGGATCGTCGATGTACCAGGATTTCTGGCCTGATGCCAGAAGTCGCTCCACATTCGACGGCACGGTCTTGCCTTCCTTCTTCATGCGTGTGACTGTGGACTCGATTCCGGCTGCGTCCCACAACTCAAACGGTCCAAGTTCCCAGTTGAATCCCATCTTCATGGCGCGATCGATTTCGACCACAGAGTCGGAAATCTCCGGCACGCGGTTTGCGGAATAAGTCCAGAGATCGCTGAGGGCTGACCACAGGAAGGCCGCCGCCTTGTCGCCCTTTTGTGGGCCGCCGCCATTCAGACCCAGCAAAGTGCGAATTCGCGTTCCCGTATCCTCGATGTTCTTGGCCATGTCGAGCGCGGCCAGTTTCGGCTTCTGCCGCGGATGATATTGCAGCGTCTTCCAATCCAGCGCCAGCCGTTCTTCCTCTTTCCCATTGGACGTCGATTTCTTGTAGAACCCTCCCTTGGTTTTGTCCCCCAGCCACCGGTGCTCGAGCATCTGATTGAAAAAATCTGGCAGCTTCAGGTCGCTGCGTTCGTCGTGCACGTTCTGGGTCATGTTTCCAACCACGTGGCCCAAAATATCGAGGCCGACGAGATCGATCGTTCGGAAGGTCGCAGATTTTGGCCATCCCACCGCCTGTCCAGTGAGTGCGTCGACCTCCTCGATGCTCAGGTCCATCTCCTGCATGAGTCGCATCACATTCAATACAGAAAATGTTCCGATTCGATTGCCGATGAAATTCGGTGTGTCTTTCGCGATGACCACGCCCTTGCCCAAGCGAACGTCGCAAAAATGAGCGATGGCATCGATCGCCGCCTTATCGGCTTCGGGCGTCGGAATAATTTCCAGCAGGCGCATGTAACGCGGAGGGTTGAAGAAGTGCGTGCCGAACCAGGCCCAGCGAAAGTCGTCGGAAAATTCTTCCGCGATCTTGTGCACCGGCAATCCACTGGTATTCGTAGTCACAATGGTTCCCGGCTTGCGCACGGCTTCCACTTTTCTTAGCAAAGCCCGCTTGATCTCGAGATTCTCGACCACGGCTTCAACAATCCAGTCCACGTCGGTAAGCTTCTGGATGTCATCCTCGAAATTGCCCACCGTAACCAGTCGTGCGAGCGAAGGCTCCATAAAGGCGGCAGGCTTGGATTTCTTCGCCGCCTCTAAACCGGCCGCGGCGATTTTATTTCGTGCCGGCCCATCAGCATCCGGCGGCACAATGTCGAACAGGTAGCTGGGTACGCCGGCATTGGCGAAATGTGCGGCGATACGGGCGCCCATTGTTCCGGCGCCCAGGACGGCGACTTTATTGATGCGCTTCATAATGAGGCCTCATGATCGATCGATTCAAACCACGCAGCAGATTCGAGAGCAGTACGGGATGTCGATTGATGGACGCTGGCGTCGGGGCATAGTTCCCGACCAGACTCTTGAACCGGCAATGGTAATCGCTTTACCGGGAATTTATCTAGGCCTGGAATCACAGCAGGCGGAGCTGGTGTGTGTTGAGCCAAAGGATGTGATCACGCGCACCAGCACACCTTCCAAACCTGAAACTCGAGACTTTGAAACACCTACAACTCAGGATGCGCCTTCAAATACTCCACAGCCTTACGTGCTATTTGCTTCTCGCCACTGTACGCCAGCAACTTGGGTGCGTCGTCTAGCGGAATCCATTTTGCTCGAGCGACCTCGATTCGCATGTCTTCCGAGATGTGATCGATCGTTCCCGATTGGTAACGCAGCAGATAGAAGCTGACGATCTTGAACACTCGCTCCTTGTCTCCCCAGGAACGCACATAGACGTACTTAATATCGGCCAGTTTGGTGACAGGCTGGGCGATAAGGCCAGTCTCCTCCCGGACTTCGCGAAGTGCTGCGTCCAGAGGCTTCTCTCCCGGATCTACCAGGCCTTTAGGCAAACATATGACGGGCTTCGCTTTTGGCCCCGGTCCACGCTTCTTAGGGGCAGGGCTGGCTTTTGAATTGCATGGTGGTTCGATTACAGCCATAGACGATACCCCGCTAATTTTTTGGACCACGACTCCCCCGGCTGAAATTTCTCGGATCATACTGTCCGCAAGTTAGCAGGAATACAGGGAATTCGTCATCCCCATGCAGCCCGGATGGTAACAGTTACCTGCGGGTTGCGGGTTCTTGCACCTGGCCCATTGGTGCTCTGCAGCCTTGCCGGGAAATATGGCATCTTAATATTCAAGTAAGGATTCAGCAGTCCCGGCATAAATAAGCTGGAGACGTGGGGTTCGCAAGTGAGCGGTCTCGGGAAGATCATTCGGTCCGTGCAAGCGTTCGGGCGAGAACTCTCCCGCAAAGCTGTTATTCCGACTGCAGCCCCCATCCCTTCCATTGGCGTCGCCCTGGGCGGAGGCTTTGCCCGCGGAATCGCGCATATCGGAGTCCTCAAAGTTCTGGAAGAAGAAAATATACCTGTCCGCGTCATCGCCGGGACCAGCGTAGGAGCGCTGATCGGCGCCTGCTACTGCAGCGGACTCACGCTGGTCGAGATGCAGGAGGTCGCGCACAACACCCGCTTCACTTCCTTCGCCCGCTGGACTCTGTCGCGCTGCGGATTCGCCTCCAATGATCGAATGATCGCGTTTCTGACTCGCACCTTGAAGTGCAAAACGTTTGAAGAGTTACGCATTCCGCTCGGGGTTACGGCGACGGATTTCAACTCCGGAGAAGCCGTGGTGTTCCACTCGGGCTCGGTGATCGATCCGGTACGAGCCAGCTGTGCTTATCCTGGAATGTTCCTGCCAGTCGAGATTCGTGGACGATATTTCGTCGACGGGATGTTATCGCATCCCGTGCCATCGCATCCCGTCCGCGAGATGGGTGCCGATCGCGTCATCGCGGTGCACCTGAGGGGAACGTGGACACAGAAGGGAGCTCCGCGGCACCTCTTGGAAGTGATCGGGCAATCGTTCGCGATCGCTCAGGACACGATGTCGAGCATTTGGCGGAGCGGTGCTGACCTGGTCATCGAACCCGATGTGGCGGGATACGCCTATGATGACTTCAAACGGGCCGACGACCTCATCCGAGTGGGTGAAGCCGCCATGCGAGCCGCGCTACCGGAAGTTCGAAAATGGATCCAGACCGCACCGGAGCCCGAACTTGACATGGCTCCAACTCCACCGCAAGTGCGCAGCGCACCAATGCCGGCGGACTAGACCAGCATGGGCTACGCTTCAACGGCTTTGGCTTCCTGCTGGATTCTTGTCCATGCCCTCTCAACATGGCTCGCCTGTGTTGTAGTCTGTCCCACGCAAAGGCGCAGAGTAAACCTGCCGTTGAGCTTCGTGTGCGTCAGGAACAGATCCCCACTCTGATTCAGTCGGTCCATGATTGCCTGATTGGCCGTGTCCCCACTCTGGAGCCGAAAACAAACTAGGTTTAACGGCACCGGCGCCGCCAATTCAAACCGGGGGTCGTGCCTTACCCAACTTGCGAACGCTTGTGCGAGACGCACATGCTCGCGAACGTGGTATTGCAATCCCTCCACTCCGTAATGCCGGATCACAAACCACAGCTTCAGCGACCGAAAGCGCCGCCCTAGTTGAATATGCCAGTCGCGATAATCAATGACTGCACCGGATTCGGTCGCCTGATTGCGCAAGTACTCCGGGAGAATGCTGAGCGTCTGAATCAACGCTTTCCTGTCCGCTACCCAGAAGCAGCTGCAATCGAAATTGGTGAACATCCACTTATGCGGATTGAAGTTGTAGCTATCGGCGAAATCCACACCGTTTTGAAAGTGCCGAAACTCCGGGCATACCATCGCCGTTCCGGCCATGGCGGCATCCACATGCAACCAGAGATTGTTCTTTCGACACACCTCGCCTATCGGAATCAGCGGGTCCATCGCGTTGGACGAGGTGGTTCCAATCGTCGCGCATACAAAGAAGGGAGTGAGACCGGCAGAGCGATCGGCTTCTACTTGCATCGCTAATGCGTCTGGCCTCATCGCGAACGTCTCGTCCACCTCGATGGCCCGCAGATTGTCCACGCCAATGCCCGCAATCATGGTTGCTTTTTGCAGGGAAGAATGAGTTTGCGTGGACACGTACGCCACAAGTCGTCCATCGCATCCTTTTTTGTTCGTGACGTAGCCCGTTGCCCGCTCGCGACCGGCGAGCAGCGCGCATAGAGCAGCGCTCGATGCGGTATCTTGAATGACTCCGCCGCCGGTGCTCGAAGAACGAAATTTGTCTGGCAGCCCGAGCATTCCCACCAGCCAATCCATGACATGCGTTTCCAGTTCGGTGCAAGCGGGACTGGTAGACCAGAGCATGCCCTGCACACCCAAGCCGGAGGAGAGCAGGTCCCCCAGAATTCCCGGTCCGGAAGCATTGCACGGAAAATATCCGAACCAGTTCGGCGACTGCCAGTGCGTGAGGCCGGGAAGGATTACCCGGTCCATATCTTTGAGCAATGCCTCAAACGGTTCGCCCTGAGCCGGAGGCTTTTCCGGCAGCGTCGTGCGAATCTCGCGGGGCTTCACCCGCGACATCACTGGAAGGGATTCAACGCGAGTTTGATAGTCAGCGATCCAGTCGACCACCGCATGCCCGTAGCGGCGAAATTGGTCGGGTGTCATATGGAATGATTTTTCCTGCGACACGGGAACGTCAATGCCAGTTTGTTTCATCATTTGCTTCCTGATTGAATTTTCAGTGGCTCGCGATGCTACTTCAATCTTCCAAAGTAAATGCGAGTCGCGTACTCGAACACAACGCGTCCCGCGGAAGAGTTCTCGTCGAAGATGCGGCGTAAGTCCCGCAACATGGGCGCATATTTCGTATGACCTGGCGCCGGTGCATACGAGGACGAAAGCAGGCGGCCCTCTAAGCCCGCATAATCGAATTCCTGCCGCATGGCGAAGCTGCGTTCTGCGTACGGCGCGGGATCAAAGAACTCGTTCACTGCTTGGGCCGTGCGCTCATGACGCACCTCCTCATAGTCGGTCGCATGAGTCAGGAGCAATTGTTCATAGGCGCGCAGAAAAGGGGTGCGGTCGATCAGTCGCTCGTTCCACAGCAGTACCAGCCATCCGCCCGGTTTGAGGATTCTGACGAACTCTTGGCGGGCGGCGCCCCGCTCAAACCAGTGCGCGGCCTGCGCCGCGGTGACGAAATCCACGCTGCTGTCTGGCAGCGCCGTAGCTTCAGCGGTTCCGGCGGTGCTGATCAGGTTCGGAAAAGTGGAAAGCAATCGCTCTCCTGCCTTACGCATCTCGGCGTTGGGTTCGACCGCAAAGACGCGGTTGCCGTTTTCCAGGAGCATGCGGGTCCAGATGCCGGTGCCCGAAGCGACATCCGCAATGACGTGCCACGGAATCAGCCCGCACTCCATTTCCAGCACCCGCAAAGCCTGAGCCGGATAACCCGGACGATAACGGACGTAGTTCTCGACTCGATCGGAGAATCGACTGGTGGCGTTGGAAGCGGGCATAAGCGGTGAATTTCAACTTGCCAGAAAGCCCATTCTAACGGCAGGATAGAACTGTTGTCCCTTCCGGGCTGCATCTTCCCCATGGGGGATCCGCGCAGCGCGAAATCGCAAGAACCAGGAAAACATGCGGGTAGTCATCAAGGTCGGCACCAGTCTCATTGCCCCGGGCGGGCAGATTGATATCAATCTGCTGCGCGGCATGGTGGACCAATTTGAGTGGTCGAAGAACGAGTACCTGATCGTCACCTCGGGGGCGATTGCTGCCGGCATGTCGGGTCTGAATCTGCGAAAACGCCCAATTGGTGTCCCCCGCATGCAGGCGTGCGCGGCGGTAGGACAGAGCAAGCTGATGCACACCTACGAGCGCGTGTTTTTTGGGAAGAAAATTGTTGCTCAATTGCTGCTCTCGAGCGACGACTTCACTTCTTCGATTCGCTATCGCAACCTGCAGAACACCTTGGCAGAGTTGCTTTCGCTGGGTGTAGTGCCGATCGTGAATGAAAACGACAGCGTTTCCGTCCGCGAGCTGGAAGGTGCGTTCGGGGACAACGACGAACTAAGTTCACTTCTCGCCACCGCCGTGAAGGCCGATTGGCTTTTGCTGCTGACCAATGTTGATGGATTCATGATTCCAAACGGCCACAAGAAGCCCCGTCTGCAGCGTGTGATTCGGAAACTGACTCCTGCTCTCGAAGCTCAATGCAATGGCAAGAGCTCGCTGGGCCGCGGCGGCATGCTTTCCAAGTTGCGTGCCGCCAAGCTCGCCAGCGAGGCCGGCGTCGACGTGGCGATCGTGAACGGGCGGCATCCCCAGGCCATCACATTGGGAATCTGCGGCAAGATAGGAACGTATTTTCCCGGACAGAGGTTGACCTGATGGCCAGTGCTTCCATCTCGGTTTCCACACAGGAAAAAATTCTGCGTTCGCGTCGTGCGTCGGCGAAAGTTGCCCTGCTGTCGACCGACGACAAGAATTCTATCCTGCTCGCCATTGCGGACGCCCTGGAATCGTCCCAGAAAGCCATTCTCGACGCCAATGCCGCGGATGTGGAAAACTCCGGCATGCAAGGGGCTAAGTGGGACCGCCTTCTGCTGACCTCCTCACGAATCAAGGAGATGGCGGCCGGTGTGCGCGACGTGGCGGCCCTACCCGATCCCATCGGCGAGGTTCTTGCAGAATGGACCAAGTCCAATGGGCTGCATATCCGCAAGATCCGTGTGCCGCTGGGAGTGATCGGCATCGTGTATGAGTCTCGCCCCAATGTCACCGTGGATACTGCTGTGCTGGCATTGAAGGCGGGGAACGCCATCGTCCTGCGTGGCGGGAAGGAAGCTGCGCGCACGAATCAAGCGTTGGTGGAGATCATGACGAAGGTGGCTGGCATGCCCGAGGGCGCAGTTGAGTTGCTGGACTCGGGGACGCGCCAGTCGGTTCAGGAACTGATTACGGCTCGGGGGTTCATCGACGTGGTTATTCCTCGTGGCGGCGCGGGGCTCATTCAGTACGTGACGGAAAACTCTACTGTCCCGGTCATCGAGACGGGAGCGGGGAACTGCCATGTCTTCGTCGATGCATCCGCCGATCTCGACATGGCGGACGAAGTTGTGATGAATGCCAAGACACAGCGCCCCTCGGTGTGCAATGCCGCCGAGAAGTTACTCGTCCATGAGCGCATCGCCGCAGCATACGTACCGCGTATCCTGCGAAAGCTGTTTGACGCCGGGGTCGAGGTGCGCGGTGATCCCCGCGTTCGCTTCGTCGCACCCGATCTACCCACATCGTCGGCTAATGATCAGGATTGGTACGAAGAGTATCTGCGACTCTGCATTGCCATTGCCGTCGTAGACGATGTCGAGCAGGCGATCGCTCATATCAACAAGTACTCCACCAAGCATTCCGACGCCATTGTGACCAATGACGAGGCGAATGCCCGCAAATTCTTGCGCGAAGTGGATTCCGCCGCCGTCTACTGGAACGCCTCAACACGCTTCACCGATGGCGCAGAATTCGGCTTCGGGGCAGAAATGGGCATCAGCACGCAGAAACTCCACTGCCGCGGGCCCTTTGCGCTGGCGGAGCTCACATCATCGAAATTCGAGATAGTTGGCTCCGGGCAGATCCGCTCCTGATGCAGTCGCAACGGTAGGTCCTGGCTGTGCTACTCTGAATACCCTTCGGTCCAGGAGCCCGATGAAATCCCTTTCGTTGGCCACGCTTCTATTCGCCTTTATCATCTCCGGTTCGGCAAGAACTCCAACCACAAATCCATCGACGACTGCGCCGGCGGGTTTTCTCGGATTCCGTGATTCTGCCGCAGAAGCCACCATAGAAGCGCACTTCCTCGCGGTACCCGACCCAAAACTGGCTGAGCTGCATCTTCGAACGCTGACGCAAGCTCCCCACATGGCGGGCACCATCGAAGACAAAGCGACCGCCGACTACGTCGCGCAAAAATTCCGGGAAGCCGGGCTGGACACCCAAATCCTCGAATACAAAGTCTGGATGAACTACCCGTCAGAAATCAGCGTCGATCTCACTGCCCCCGCCGGAGTCGAAATGCACGGCCCCACTCGCGAGCATGTCGATGGCGATCCGTTTCAGGATGATCCCCGGGTGGTCATGCCGTTCACCGGGATGTCACCTTCCGGCGATGTCGAAGCTGACGTCGTCTATGCCAACTACGGATCCCCGGACGACTTCGACAAGCTGGAAAGAATGAAGATCGACGTGCGGGGAAAAGTCGTGCTCGTGCGCTATGGTCAGAACTTCCGTGGAGTGAAAGCTCTTGTAGCGCAGGAACGCGGGGCGGCGGGAGTCCTCATTTACTCCGACCCGGCTGACGATGGCTGGCGACGCGGAGACAAATACCCCGAAGGACCCTGGCGCCCCGATACCGGCGTCCAGCGTGGATCCATAGGATACATGTTCGAGTTTCCCGGCGATCCCACTACTCCGGGCATTGCCTCGGTTCCCTCGCTCTCATCGTCTGAACGCATCGCTCCGCAAAACTCGGCACAGATGCCGAAGATTCCGGTGACGCCGCTCTCCTATCACGATGCCTGGCCGATTCTGCAGCACCTGGACGGACCTGAATCCCCTCGCGAATGGCAAGGCTCGCTGCCGTTCACCTACCACGTGGGTCCGGGCGCGGCACGCGTGAAGATGCATCTCAAGCAGGATTATGAATTTCGTATGCTCTGGGATGTGATTGGAAAAGTGCAAGGCAGAGAATTGCCCGATGAATGGGTGGTCGCAGGCAATCATCGGGACGCGTGGGTCTATGGCGCCGTCGATCCCAACAGCGGCACAGCCGCCATGCTGGAAGCAGTGCGCGGGATTGGAGAACTGCTCAAGTCCGGCTGGAAGCCTAAGCGCACCATGGTATTCGGTAGTTGGGATGGCGAAGAAGAAGGCCTGATGGGCTCGACCGAATGGGTCGAGCAAAATGAAGCGGAACTTCGCAAGTCTCCCGCGTATTTCAATATGGATGTGGCGGTCTCTGGCCAGAAATTTGGCGCCTCTGCCGTACCTTCTCTGAAGCAGTTTGTACGCGACATTACGAAGGCGGTGCCGAGCCCGAAGGGTGGAACAGTTTACGAGAACTGGGAGAAGGCTGCCCACGCTCCTGCCCCGCCTGTGGAGGCAGGCGTGGAGAACCATCGTCCTCCCGCGGCGCAGGCCAGGACCGACGTTCCGGTCGGGGATCTCGGGAGCGGCTCCGACTACACCGCCTTTCTCCAGCACCTCGGAGTGCCCTCCACTGATGTCAGTTCGAGTGGGTCGTACGGTGTTTATCATTCGGTCTTCGACAATTTCGCGTGGTTTAAGAAATTCGGCGACTCCGACTTTCTTTACGAGCAGCAAATGGCACGGGTCTTCGGCCTGCAGATGGTCCGAATGGCGGGCGCGGATGTGCTCCCCTACGATTACGAGGAATATGCCAAGGAGGTCAATTCCTATCTGGATGCGGCACAGAAGCGCGCCCACGACAAATTTGGGGAAAAGGGGCTCGATTTCGCAGCAGTCAATACGGCTGCCCATCACTTTGAGACCGCTGGGGCAAAGCTGCTGTCCAGGGAAAAGAATCCTCCTCACGACGCTTCGCACCTGAATCGGGTCTTATTAGACACGGAGCGTGCTTTGCTTGTGCCTGAGGGCTTGCCTCACCGCAGTTGGTACCGCCATGCCATCTACGCACCCGGCGAATACACGGGCTACGCGGCAGTGGTGATCCCGGGGGTCAATGAGGCTCTGGACAAAGGAGATAAGGAGCGAGCGCAACAGCAATTGGCTGTGCTCGCCGCCGCCCTGGAACGCGCCGCTAAGGCACTGGATGCATATCGCTAGATTACCGCAAGTCTTTTTGGGAACCTTTGCTCGATTCGACTCGTATCAGGGAGCAGGCGTCTCTGTGCCTGAGAGGTGTCCCATGGTCGCAAGACATTCGTCGTTTCCACTGAACAAAGCACTTCTGACCTGTCTGGCGTTGATCGCGTTCGCGGCTCCCTCGCTTTCCGCAGCAGACGACTGGAAATATGAGGAGACTCGTCACGATGCCCGCGATTTCGTGACCGGCGGCTTGATCCATGTCCGCATGAGCGTCGGGGACCTCCACATCAAACGCGGCGACTCCAACCAGATCCGGCTGGAATACACCGTGAAGTCGAAGCACGAATCCAGCGTGAAGAAGACCACCGTGGAGTTCGACGTTCATGGCAAAGATGCCGATATCGAATTTCACTCGCCCTCCGGGGGGAATACCAACCTCGACGTCGAACTCGAGGTCCCGGAGAACAGCAACCTCGATGTGCATGAGAAAGTCGGAGACCTGACGGTAGAAAATATCGAGGGCGACAAGGACCTGAGTCTCGGGATAGGCGATATTCGAATCGCAACCGGTCACTCCGGCTACCGATTCGTTCACGCCAGTGCCGGCATTGGTGATGTCAATGGCGATGGCTATGGCGAAACCAGCGGCTGGTTAGGGAAGACCTTGAAATACCACGGCGACGGCAAATACGAGCTGCGTGCGCACGTGAGCGTCGGCGACATCAATCTCGAAGGCAAGTAGCGGCGGATTGTGTAGGGGCGGACGCCTCGTCCGCCTCAGCGAAGCGAGTCTAGTGCTGTACCCCTTCAACGCCCTTGCTACCAAACATGGCAAGCATTCTCAGCAACCATTGGCTGCCCAGCCTTGCATCCCCAAGCCTTCTGAAATTCCGGCATGTTCTGGACCACGCCGTTCACGCGATACTTGCCCGGCGAGTGCGGATTGGTGCTGACCTGCATTCTCAGGTATTCCGGACGCTGCTTCTCGCACCACACCCTTCCGAAGCCCAGGAAAAACCGCTGTTCCGGCGTATAGCCGTCGATCTTCTGCCCTTCTTTTCCGGTCTTATCTTCAGCGATCATGCGCTCCAGTGCAGCGAGAGCGACGCGAGCTCCGCCGTTGTCCGCCGTATTCTCGCCGAGCGTGAGCCGTCCATTCAGCTTCATATTGTCCACCGCGACGAAATTCGAATACTCGTCGGCAACACAGCTCACGCGTTTCTCGAACTCTTTTCCATCCTGCTCGGTCCACCAATCGCGCAAGTTCCCCTGCGGATCGAATTTGCGTCCCTGATCGTCGAAGCCATGGGTGAGTTCGTGACCGATGACCAGCCCGATGCCTCCGAAATTCACTGCGTCATCCATGTTCTTGTCGAAAAACGGAGGCTGCAGAATCCCTGCCGGAAAGACGATTTCGTTGAACGACCCACTGTAATAAGCATTGACCTCCGGTGGAGTCATGCCCCACTCGTCGCGATCGAGCGGCTTATCAATCTTTGCGATTTGCCGCTTGGACTCGAACTCGGTAGCCCGCTCGATATTGCCCAGCAGGTCGTTTGGCTTGATCACGACCGAACTGTAATCCCGCCATTTATCGGGATAACCGATCTTATTGCGGATAGCCTGCAGCTTGACCTTGGCCTGCTTCTTGGTTTCGGGGCTCATCCAGTCGAGGCCTTGGATGTCACTGTCCAAGGACTTCTCCAGCGCATCGACCATCTTCAACATGCGTTGCTTGCCCTCAGCGCCGAAGGTCACTTCCACATAGCGCTGCCCCAGTGCCTCGCCGAGGGACCCGTCCACGAGATTTACGCAGCGTTTCCACCTGTCCTGAATCTGTTTCTGTCCGGTAAGCGCCTGTCGCATCTTGAAATTCGCTTCCACAAACGGCTGAGAAAGCCAGGGAGCCGCATCTCGCAGTACGTGCCACGTCACGTAAGTCTTAAGCGAATCCAAGGGCAGGGCGGCCAACACTCCGTTCACCTGCTTGAAGAAATCGGGATTCGTGACGTTCAGTTCCTTGAACTTGGGGGCGCCCATATCGTCGAAGTAGCGAGTCAGGTAGAAGTTCGGAGCTAATGCCGCGGCTTCTTCCCGCGTCATCTTGTGGTCGCGGTTTTTCGGATCGCGGCGCTTGGTTCGATCCATCGAGGCAGCTGCCAGTAGCGTCTCCACTGCCAGAACCGTATCGGCGGAAGTCGCTGCCTGCTGCGGACTCTGGCCGGCCAGCGTAAACACGTTGATTACGTAATCCGCCAGGTGCTTGCGCATTTCCACTTTGTCCGGATCATCTTTCACGTAATAGTCTCGATCGGGCAGCGACAAGCCGCCCTGATCGATGTAAGCGATGACTTGGTCGGCATTGTGCAGGTCGGAATTGGAGTAGAAGTTGAACAGCGGATTGGGGCCGATCAGGTGAATGTGCGCGACCTCGTCAATCATCCCGGCCTTGTCCTTCACGGCAGCGATCCGGTCCAATTCCGGTTTGAGAGGTGCGAGCCCTTTGTTGTCGGCTGCCTTCTCATCCATGCAGGATCCGTAAAGATCGCCGATTTGTTGATCAATGCCGTTGCGGCCAGGTCCGCCGGCAGCTGCCTTTTCTAGAATCTTGCGCTCGATCTCGAGATTGCTCTCGTTCAGTTCCGAAAAGCTCTGCCAGGATGCCCGATCGGCTGGAATCTCGGAGTTCTTGATCCAGTTCCCGCACGCGTACTGATAGAAGTCGACACAGGGGTCGATGCTCTTATCGATATTGTCGATGCTGAATCCCGGCCCCGGCTTGCTGGGGGATGTTGACTGTGCGAAGGCGAAAACTGTCGCGAGCAAAAGCAGCACCAACGCGAGACGGAGTGCACGCATTTCAGGTTCTCCTTGGTTTCTATGAGAGCGCAAAGCAGCGATTTTATGCCTGTACGGATGAGATCATCAAATAGACGTACTACTGCGGTCTTTGTGATCGGGGGCGTGGGTTGTGGTTTTGCCCATCGAACTCAGCGCCTGATCGCGGAGGCGTTTATAATCGGGGTTCAGAGAGATTTTCGAAAGCTGGGGTTCTCATGACTTCCACCAATGGCTCCAACGGCAACGGCTACAGTGTCCCCAAACCCCGCGCCGAGTGGCTCTCTCAGCGCAAGCAACAGAATCGCGATGGCAACTTCTCACAGATGCATTACGCGCGCCAGGGCGCCATCACGGAGGAAATGTCATTCATTGCGCACAAAGAGAAGATGACGCCCGAACTCGTGCGCGACGAAGTGGCCCGCGGGCGGATGATCATCCCTGCCAATATCAACCATCCCGAACTCGAGCCCATGGCCATCGGCGTGGCCTCGCTGTGCAAGATCAATGCGAATATCGGCAACTCGGCAGTCAGCTCCGAGATCAATGAAGAACTGAAAAAGCTGCACACCGCTGTCCACTATGGCGCCGATACCGTGATGGATCTCTCGACCGGTGGCAACATCCACGATATTCGCGAAGCCATCCTGCGGCATTCGCCAGTTCCCATCGGAACTGTGCCCATCTACGAAGCCATCGCCCGCGTGAAACGAGTCGAGGACCTGAACGCCGAGGTGATGCTCGAAGTTATTGAAGAGCAGGCTGCACAAGGGGTGGATTACATGACGATTCACGCCGGAGTGCTCATCCAATATTTGCCTCTGGTCGCAAAGCGGATTACCGGAATCGTGAGCCGCGGGGGAGCGATCCTGGCGCAATGGATGGCCTACAACCACAAACAGAACTTTCTCTACGAACGCTTCGACGATATCGTCAAAATCTTCAAAAAATATGACGTGAGCTTCTCTTTAGGTGATGGCCTGCGGCCGGGATGCGTGGCCGATGCCAGCGACGAAGCACAGTTCGCCGAACTCAAGACTTTGGGCGAACTTACGAAGAAAGCCTGGAAGGAAGATGTCCAGGTGATGATCGAAGGCCCTGGGCACGTCTCCATGGACAAGATCAAGGAGCAGGTCGAAAAGGAAGTCGAATACTGCTACGAGGCCCCGTTCTACACCCTCGGCCCGCTCGTTACCGATATCGCTCCGGGCTACGACCACATCACGTCGGCAATCGGCGCGGCAATGATTGGCTGGTACGGTGCGGCGATGCTCTGTTATGTGACTCCAAAAGAGCACCTGGGGCTGCCCAACGAAAAGGATGTCAAAGATGGCATCATCGCCTACAAAATTTCCGCTCACGCCGCCGACATCGCCCGGGGCCGACCCGGCGCACGCGACCGTGATGATGCTCTCAGCTACGCTCGCTACAAGTTCGATTGGGAAAAACAGTTCGCCCTTTCCCTCGACCCCGAGACCGCCCGCTCCATGCACGACGAAACGCTTCCCGACGACTACTACAAGGAAGCGGCGTTCTGCTCGATGTGCGGCCCCAAATTCTGCTCGATGAATTATTCGTCAAAGGTGGACGAATACAACAAGCAGGTCCATGGCATCGAGAAGAAAGATTATTCGGAATTGGTGGAGAAATTAGTCACTCTGAAGTAGCAAAGCGCATATAGCCACAGCTCATGCACCGACAGCCCGCATCGGTGATGTCCGTCCGAGCGAAGCTCCGATGGTCCTCTGCTGTCCGGGGTTCGCGTCTGTCCGCTTGCGAACAGCCGATGCCGCAAACGGACAGCTATTTGCTCTCAGAATCTCCTCCCCAAGGAAAATCCCATTCAGTTGTCCCAGTCCCTAAGCCCAGGCTCTGGCCCTGCAATTGCTTCGTACCTTAATTGTTATGTTGTCAGAAAATGTGGTTAGCCGATGAGTGCAGCGGGAAATTTTCAAAAGGATCTGTGCTGAACTTCACCGCAAGCTTCTCCCCAGTTCTTCCACCGGCGAGGGAACATGACGCTTTCACTGGCTGTTTCGCAAGCTCCGCAATCCCAACTTACTTCCCTGATCGAAGCCCTGGGTCGCGACCTGCGGTTTACGTTCCGAAGCCTGCGTCACAGGCCCGGGTTCACCCTGGCAGTCGTGATTTCGCTCGCACTCGGTATCGGCGCGAATACAGCCATCTTTAGTGGAGTGGACGCCACCCTGTTGCGCCCACTCCCCGTGCCTCACCCGCGCGAACTGGTCACGGTCGACATCGCGGCTTCGCACTTGACGCAATTTGGCTCATCGTCATATCTCGATTTCACCGATTTCCGGAGCCGCAGCCGTGCCTTTGCCAGGCTGGCCATCTTCCAAAACGCGTCCGCCGGAATGAGCACGGGAGTGGGTGAGCCGCAAATCGTCTATGGACTACTGGTGTCGCGGAGCTTTCTCTCGACTCTCCAAGTGGAACCGTCGCTAGGGCGGGATTTTCGTCCGGAAGAAGACGAAGCTCCGGGGAAATTTCCCGTAGTGATCATTAGTTACGGACTGTGGGGACGAGCCTTCGCGCACGACAAAAACGTGATCGGCAGGCAGGTGAAACTCAATAGCCAGACCTTCACCATCATTGGCGTCACCCCGCAGTCGTTTACGGGCATCAGCCTGTTTTTTCGCCCTGACATTTATGTACCCACCATGATGGCTCAGGGGCTCTCGTCAGATGGCAACGACATGCTCGCGCACCGCGGTTACCGCGGCTTCGACATGATTGGCCGCCTACAGCCCGGAGTCACGGTGGCCCAGGCTCAGGCCGAAATCAATGGCATCATGCGCGATTTAGAGCGGACGTATCCCGACACGAACAAAGACACCGTTGCCTATGTTCGGACTGAATTCGGCCGTCGGCTGGCACAAGGAATTCAATTCCCGGCAGTGCTGATGGGGTTGACGATTCTGGTGTTGCTGATCGCATGCGCCAATGTAGCCGGCCTGCTGATGGCGCGATCAACTTCGCGTCTGCGCGAAATCTCCACTCAGATTGCGGTCGGAGCTTCGCGTGCGACCCTAGTACGGCAGCTACTGGCGGAGAGCGCTGTGCTCGCTCTACTCGGAGGAGGAGCTGGGATTCTGTTGGGTCTTGCCTGCATTCGGGGTTTTTCGGCGATGCTACCCTACTCGCCCGTCCCGACCGGGCCTGAGTTTCATCTGGATATGCGGGTTCTCGGCTATGCTCTGCTGGCGTCAACCTCCTGCATTTTCCTATGTGGCCTGGCGCCCGCGTTCTCAACCATAAACGAGGCCATGGCAAGGATTAGCAGCAACGTTCGCGGCACCGCCGCTGAGAATTTATCCTACGGCGGATTGACGCGTCATGCTCTGATCGTCGGCCAGATTGCCCTTTCCACGGTATTGCTGGTCGCGGGCGGGCTGTTTCTGAAAGCGTTCACAAGAGCGCAACATGCTGATGTGGGATTCAATCCTGATCACTTGCTGCTGGTCCTAGTAGATCCCAGTCTGCGCGGATATTCCCAGGAGAAATCAGTCCAGTTCCAAAAGCAACTCCTGCAGCAAACCGCAGATTTGCCGGGAGTAAGCTCCGCAAGCCTGTCTGCATCCGTGCCTTTTATCAACGGATACTCATGGGACCTCGCGATCGATGGCTATACCGCGCCAGGTGGAGAAAAATTTGTGGATACCGCCACGAACCAGGTTGCTCCCGGCTATTTCAGGACCATGCAGATTCCGCTTCTCCGCGGCCGCGAGTTCTCCGCCCATGACGACAAGAAATCTCCGCTGGTGGCCATTGTGAATGAAACTTTGGCCCGAAGGTACATCGTCGGCGATGGAAGTCTGGAACGGGCTATTGGACGCAATCTCCAGCTGCGCGACCAGAGCCATATTTCTATCGTGGGAGTAGTCAAAGATTCGCTTACGGGCGGCATCGGTTCGCCTGCGCGGCCAATTTTCTACACTCCTTACGCGCAGATGGGCAGCGCGAACGCAACCTTGTTCGTTCGCACGGAAGGAGAGCCCGGTGCGATGACCTCCTCAATTCGCGAACAACTCAGGAAGATTGACCCGGAGGTTGCGCCCTTATCGGTTGTCACGATGAGGACCGTCGTTTCCAGCCAGGGACTTTTTTCCACCCGCTTTGCCGCCCTCCTGGGCAGCGCCTTTGGAGTGCTGGCGTTGTCCCTGGCAATCGTTGGTCTTTATGGTGTCGTGTCTTTCATGGTCGGACGCAGGACTCAGGAAATTGGAGTCCGCATAGCGCTGGGGGCTCAGCAAGGCTCGATTCTGAGGATGGTTCTCGCGAATGGAATATACCTGGCACTCGTGGGACTGGTGATTGGCGTAGCTGCCGCAATTCTCGCCACTCCTCTGATGAATGGCATGCTGCTCGACGTAAACCCACGCGATCCCGCAATTTTTCTTGCCATTGCAACCGCGCTGCTGGCTGCCACCCTGGCGGCCAGTTGGATTCCAGCCCGGCGTGCCACGCGTGTCGATCCCATGACAGCGCTGAGAAGCGAGTAGAAAATTGTTCGCCGGCAGAACGCTTACGTAGAAACAGCGGCCCTCGGCTGTGCGCTTTTTCGCTGAGGCTTACCGCGAAACTAATCTCCGCCCGACGCACCAAGCTCACAGAACAATTCCTCTCGCATTTCGGCGGACTTTGCCGCAAGCCATAGTTCCGAGCACTTGCATCCAATTGCTGCCATGACGGCGCAGAATTGCTCCGAAGCTGTAGTCCACATCGGTACCTCAGGCTGGCATTACAAGCACTGGAAGGGCCCTTTTTATCCCCCAAAGCTTCCTGCTTCGAAGATGCTGCAGTGGTACGTCGAACGATTCGACACGGTCGAGATCAACAACAGTTTCTATCGCCTGCCGCAAACGTCTGCTCTGGAACTGTGGTGCCGGCAAACGCCGGCAAACTTCTGCTTCGCTGTCAAAGCGAGCCGGTACATCACGCACAATCGCAAGCTCAACGATCCGCAAAATGCAGTCGACAACTTCCTGGTGGTGATCGACAAACTCGAGCATCGCCTCGGTCCGATTTTGTTTCAACTGCCGCCGGCCTGGAAGCTGAATGTGGAAAGGCTTGAACAGTTCCTCGCCGGACTGCCTCCCGCCCATCGCTATGTATTCGAGTTTCGCAATGAAACCTGGAACGTGCCTGAAGTTTACGAAGTCTTGCGCCGACACAACGCCGCGTTCTGCATTTACGAACTCGCAGGATTTCAGTCGCCCCTCGAAATCACGGCCGACTACACCTACGTCAGGCTCCATGGCCCGGGCAATAAATATCAGGGCGACTACAGTACCGAAACTCTTGCCGGATGGGCTGAACGAATCAAGCAGTGGCGCAAGACACTGAAACAAATCTTCGTGTACTTCGACAATGACCAAGCAGGATTTGCCGCGAAGAATGCACTCGAACTGAAAGCAATGGCCGATCCAGGACAATGATTCCCTGCAACTGACAACTTGCTACTGACAACTGCCCCTCAACCTTGCAAAATCCGGTGCACAATCTCCGCGTTCTCCCGCACTTCATCTTTGGCTCGCGGAAACATCCCTACAAGCACGCCATCATTCGGCTTGATGCTGCTGAATGCCGTGCGGAACGCCTGTTCTATGCCGCCGTCCGCGATTCTGCCAGCAGCCAGAATCTTGAACGCGAAACACGGCTTCGTGGTCTGCCGCATCACCCCGTACATCCGCGCCGGATCGCTCTGCACGTAAATCTCGTTCTCCATTTCCATGATCTCGCCGTTCA
Source organism: Candidatus Sulfotelmatobacter sp. (assembly GCA_036376495.1). Lineage (GTDB taxonomy): Bacteria > Acidobacteriota > Terriglobia > Terriglobales > Acidobacteriaceae > Sulfotelmatobacter. Next base: position 22,614 of record DASVAE010000081.1, read on the forward strand.
AAACCTTCTTCCATTCTTCCCGGGTGCGCGTGCGGTTATAGACGCAACCCGCATAGAAATCCACATCCCAACCTTCCTCTTCGACCTGTGAGATCACTTCGGGCTTGTGCGTGCCGACTCCGACTACGATTCCCATGTCCCGTACTTTGTTGCACCAGTCGCGCACGCTGTTCATCGCCCCGTTGCGGTAGGCAACATCGGTGACCTCGCCTTGACGAAACATTGCTAGCGGCTTCAGCGTCTTCGCCAATCGGGCAGTATCTTCGTCATCGCTCAAGACCTGCATGATCAGGTGCATCTTGCCGCCTTCGGCGACGAAACGTAGCCAGTCCTGCGGCAGGCGTTCCAAAGCCACATAGTTGAAGGCATTGATGCCGTAGCGTGCGGCGTCGTGCATCACGGCGCAAACTCGCTCCGGGGTGTACCAATCCTTCATCGCACCGGAGAAGTTGTTGTTGTAATGCGCGTAGCCGCAGAATGGATTCACGCCCAAAACCATGCGGCTGACCTCGGTATCAAAAAACTTCATCCGGGGCACTTGCACGGGCAGGGTTGGCTTGGCGGTCGCGGGTTCGGTAAGGATCCCGCCGCTCGCGCGCGACAGAGCTTGCGCCTCCAGCGCAGACGCCCCGGACAGGGCGGCGGCCATCGCCGCAGTCGATTGCAGAAAGCTTCTTCGCGTGGGCATAGGAGAACCTCCTCGGCCATGCTAGCCGGCTCTTCCCATGGAATCCTGTGCGCGATGAAGTGTCTGTGATCGGCATCACGCGCGGCAGTGATGACTCCGCGCGCTTCCATCGGGGAGAATTGCTGCTGTCACAACTCATCCCGCAGGTCGTGCGCCGCTCATGCCGGGAGTTTGCGCCGCACGGATTCAGCGATAGATCTACATCTCGGCTGCGGGGAGCACGGCCTCGGCTCCCACCGAACGTGCCGCATCGATGATGTGCACGACATCAGCAAAAGGTAACTGCGGATCTGCCTTCACGATCACCAGCCTCTGCTTACGGTTCTGCAGCGCCTGGTTGAGCGCCGCCTGCAGATTTGCCGCCGACACGGCACTGCTGTTCACCTTCAGTTCGGGCACCTTTTGTCCCGAATTGGAGACTTGCACCACGACAGCCTCCGAGGCCGGAGTCAGAGATACGTCGAACCCTTTCGGCGGCACCATCATTCCGAGCGCAGGAGCCTCCGGCTGTTTCGTCAGCAGGACGGCATTATCAAACATCACTTCCTTTGCTGCGTGAAGTGTTTTCTGCACAGTGGCGTATGGCGCCCGGGCATCGGCCTTGATGTACAGCTTGGCATTGCGGTTGCGCGGGTGTGTTTTCATCTCCTCGGATAGCTGTTCGGCACTGACGGCTTCGGTGCCGAAATACATCTGCCCGGGAGCAGTGACTGCAACAATCCAGGCATCTTGCTTGTCGGCCTCAGGCATTGGCGTAGCGTTATTGGTGACGACCATCTGCACGCTCACTCCTTTTTGCCAGGCCGGAGTTTGTGCCGCGGCGTGCATTGCACCCGCCGGGCCAAGGATTACAACGATCAGACACGTGAATAGGGAGGACTTCATATTGACTCCTTGTGATCTATTTGGGTCTTAACTATTGGCTGTCCAAGACCATGCGCGCAGCGGCTGGATTCAGCGCAGACCGGCGGCGCGGCCATGCGATCATTCTTTCTTCATCATCGTTACCTCAGAAGTATGGGGCGCGCCAGATTTGAGAGCTGCGTGAGTTTCATCCTTCAAAATCATCTCGAAGCTAAGCGTTTCGCCCGATGAAGGATTCATGGTGACTTCAGGCTGTTCATTCTTGATCTTGAATGAAAAGACATTTCCGACCAGCTGCGCACGCACAAGCTGGACTTCTTGTTTGCCCAAGAGTTTCGGCGAAACCTGGGAATGGGAATTATCAAAAACGAAAAACACGGCTGTACCGCCTAATTTTCCGCCACTTCTCCCCCTAACGTTGAGGACTAGCCACGGAGATCCTTCCTTATCCGCCTCCCATTTGCCGAGAATGGTTCGAGCAGGCTGTGCGAACAGGGCAAGCGTCATGGAGACGAACGTGACTGCTGAAAAAAGACTCTTGTTGCACATGGATTGACTCCTTCGTTTGGGAAACTGGCTTAGCCTTGTCCTTTGGCGAGCGCCGCTGTGGCCAGGCTTCCCCCGAGCCCCATCGTCTCGACGACCGACGACGGGACGATTACCATGGAACCCCGTTCTTTGATGGCTTCGTACAACATGTTCATGGCGCGAAGATGCAGTGCCGTGGGATCATTCCGGTAAATGGCGGCCGCCTGCGCAAACTTGTCGGCAATCTCGGTTTCGGCCTGCCCGAGGATATTGCGAGCCTGACGCTCGCGTTCCGCTTGTGCCTGCCGCGACATGGCGTCCTCGAGAGCCTGTGGAATTCTTACGTCGCGAATCTCCACCGACTGAACCGTGATCCCCCAGGGATTCGTCTTCTCATCCAGAATGCGTTGCAACTCACGGCCCAGAATTTCACGCTCGGTGATCATCTGCGCCAATTCGTGACGGCCAATGGATTCGCGCAGCGCCGTCTGTGCGCTCATGTTGATTGCGTCCACAAAGTTCTCCACTTCCAGAATGCATTTCTCCGCATTCCAGACCATCCAGAAGACGATCGCATCTACGTTCACCGGTACCGTATCGCGAGTCAGCGTGGACTCGGCTGAGACGCTGGCCACGCGCACCCGTTGGTCCACGTACGGGCTCAACGTTTCAAAAATCGGCACGATGTGGCACATTCCCGGACTGCGCAAGCCCACGTAGCGTCCCAGGCGCAGCACCGCGACCTTCTCCCACTGGCGCACAACTTTGATGGCGAAAAGGAAGTACAGCCCGACCAGCGCTCCAGAGAACACCGGCCACACTTGATGTACGGCTTGCGATGCGGCCAGTCCCGCCAGTAGGCATACGATGAACAGCAATATCGCTACTCCGTTCATTCCTTCAATTTGAAGCTTCGGCATAACTACCTCCTGGACGCGTTGGGCATCAAATCGCGCAAGCGTTCGATCAGATCCTCAAGTGCAAGTCCGGCGGCTCCGACTCGCGCCGCAAACTCTCCCGCCAGTTGCGTCAGTTGACGGTCCCGTTCCGCGGAACTGCGTTCGATTTTCTTATTCGCAATGAACGTTCCTGTACCTTGATGCGTTTCCAGCACGCCTCCCAGTTCGAGCTCCCGGTAGGCGCGCATGACCGTATTGGGATTGATTTGCAGGTCTACCGCTAGTTGCCGTACCGTGGGCAACTGGTCGCCGGATGCCAGGGCGCCAGACGCGATTCCCCCGCGTACCTGGTCGATCAGTTGTCGATAGACCGGCACTCCGCTGTGCAGATCGATCGCAAACTGGAATCGAGATCGCCCGTTCCTTCCCATTTGCATCAATGTACTATATAACTAGTACAATATGTCAAGTAGAAAATCGAAGAGCGCGATTCACCTTCGAAAAAAAGAAATTACGTCAAAGTGACCGTCAGCAGACGCACGCTTGACAAGCGCGAATCCGGTCAGACGTATCGTCTGGCAGTGGACGGATCCAATCGATGATCCGATGCATGTGCCCTAAAGACCGCATTGGACAAAGTTTTTACAATTCCTTTGACCGCCCACAAACAGTGCCCTACGTGAGCTGATATGTTGGCCACGGTTGTAACCAGTGCCGCGCGGCGAAGTGGGTACTACCGCCGTCGGTCCCCAGGGTTATAAGGCCAAGGAAGCGCAGTTACAGGGACTCGGGAAGCTTGCTTTTCGAGCGCAGGCGGACGTGTGCGCCACAAACCAGCACTTCCGCCTTGCAATCGAGAAGTGTGTCTCGGCTGAGGAAAAGGTCCCTCATGGACTAGATCCCGTGCGAACGGCGGAGCAACGCCGCGTGCGATGTAAGGAGAACAACTATGGAAAAAATTATGGCATGCGTGCTCGTACTGGGGTTTGCGGGAACCAGCAGTCTCTTGTTGAAAGGTACGGGCACGAAACCGCAGGTTCGAGCGATCAGCGTTGAGACGGCGGGCGATGCCGCCTACCGCGATGGGCTATTCCTCGGAAAGCTTAACCGTAAAGAAAGATCACACATGCTTGCTCCGGTTGGCCGTTGGTCCACAGAAAAGGATCGGGCTTCCTTCGTGCAGGGGTACCGGCAGGGACTCGATAGCAATGAACGTGACTGACAGGCGAATCCGAAGCGGATTTCTCCCCTGCGAAACGATTGAGAGAGTAATTCCAAATCTTCAGTGAGGGTTCTTGGTATGAAACCGAAAGTGATGTTCTTTAATTTGTTACTAGTCGCATTGTGCTTGTCGGCCCCCTTTGGCGTCCGAGCCGGAGGCCCTGCGCCCACCACTACCGGTGCGACCGTGCGCGGAAAGGTGCGCTTCGAAGGCAAAGCGCCCGCGCCGAAGCCGATCAATATGGCCGCTGATCCCAGCTGCATGAAGCCGCACTCCGCCCCTGTAATGTCGCAAGACGTTATGGTCAACGGGGAAGGTGATCTGCAAAACGCGATCGTGTTCGTCTCCGATGGCTTAGGGGACCGGAAGTTCGATCCGCCCACTCAGCCGGCAGTGATCGAGCAGAAAGGCTGTCTTTACCAGCCACATGTGATGGCGGTTCGCGCCAATCAGCCGCTGGAACTGATCAACGATGACTCCACGGCGCACAATATCCATCCCCAGCCCGTCAATAACCGCGAATGGAATAAGGCAGAGCCCCCCGGAACAAAAATGGAAGAGGCCTTCGCGCGCGAGGAAGTGGCCATTCCCGTGAAGTGCAACGTGCATCCGTGGATGAAGAGTTACATCGCGGTCTTCAAGCACCCGTATTTTGCGGTGACCGGAAAAGACGGAAGCTTCGACCTCAGCAATTTGCCCCCGGGAACTTATACCCTCAAGGCTTGGCACGAAAAGCTGGGGACGTCTGTGCAGACGGTAACGATCGGCGCGAACGAGACCAAGGAACTCAGCTTCACCTTCAAATAGACCAAACGTTCATTTGGGGATGAACCCTTTGCGCCTTTGTTCGCTGTACCGGTGGAGCGCATCCAGGATGATGGGTTGCGCTTCCGCCGCCGGCCGTATGTCATCCACTTCGACCGCCTTGCCTTCCAGCAGCTTGTAGTCTTGGAAGAAGCGGCGCAGCATGATCAGCCGGTGCGGCGGCATCTCCCGGGCTTCGTGGTACGAGTTGAACTCCGGATCTTCGGTCGCGATGGCAATGATCTTGTGATCCTTTTTGCCGGCGTCGACCATGGTCATCAGACCGATGGTCCGCGCATGAATGATGGTCAATGGCACGACCGTTTCCTGGCAAAGTACCAGCACATCCAAGGGGTCGTCGTCTTCGGCCAGAGTCTGCGGAATGAACCCGTAATTGGCGGGATAGTAAACCGCGGAGTAAAGGACGCGATCCAACCGAATCAGGCCGCTCGATTTATCCAGCTCATACTTCACGCTCGATCCAAATGGAATTTCGATCACGCAGTCGAATTCCTGCGGAAGCTTGCCACCGGGAGTCACGTCGTGCCAGGGATGGATCATAAGGTCCGCTACCCATTCTAGCGGACGCAATAGGATCCGGCCGAAAGACTCAGCAATTTCCCCCGTGCCCCGTTTCGGTAGAGAACTTGCAGTAATAGCGTAAGCTCACAATCCGCTATTGGATTAAGCGGAACTCGGTGTGAAGTTTGGCAGTGGAGTCCTCTCCTACCCAGAGATCGAATTGTTCCGGCTCGGTGACCCACTCCTTCTTTACCGGACTCCAGAACTGCAGTTCATCTGGACCTAACTTGAAGTGAAGTGTCTGCTTCGTGCCGGGTGCGACGGTGATCCTTTGAAAACCTTTCAACTGGCGGACTGGCCGAGAGGCGCTGCCGGCTTGTTGATGAATGTACAACTGAGCTACCGTATCACCGCCACGGTTCCCCGTGTTCGTCACGTCCACGGAAACATCCAGCGCGCAACCGACTTTAGCTTCCGCCTGATTCAGCTTCAGATTGCTGTACGAGAAAGTCGTGTAGCTCATTCCGTAGCCAAAGGGATACAGCGGACTGCTAGCGGCATCCCAGTAGCGGGATGTGAACTTCGGGTCATCCTCCGGCTGATGTGTGCGGGTGTGGTCGTAATAGAGGGGAAGTTCGGCGGAATTGCGCGGCCAACTCACCGGTAGATGGCCGGCCGGATTCGCATCTCCGAAGAGGATATCGGCAACGGCGTTTCCACCCTGATTCCCTGGATACCAGGCTTCAATAATGGCGGGAACGTGATCCGCCGCCCAGGAGATGTCGAGTGGGCGTCCGTTCACTAGCACCAGCACAACCGGTTTTCCAGTAGCCACCACAGCCTCAAGAAGCTCTTCCTGGCCGCCCGACAGCTTGAGCGACGCACGGGACGCCGCTTCGCCGCTCATCAAAGCAATTTCCCCCATCACGAGTACGGCAACGTCGCTGCGCTTGGCTAGCGCCACCGCGTCATCGAACGCCTTCTGCGCTTCCGCGCGCGTCTGTTTCGGTTGCTCCTTTACCTTGATCATGGGCGTATCTTCGAAGAATGAGGGGATGTCCCGACGGATGTTGGGTCCATGCGCAAACTCAACGTGCAACTTATTGCCGGCCTTAGCTCGAATTGCCGACACAATGCTGACCGTAGGTGCTGTGTCAGTCATTGCTCCCCACAAGCTCAGCAAATCTTTTTCCGCGTCGGCGAGGGGGCCAATGACGGCGATCGATTTCAAATTGCCTTTCTCGAGTGGCAAAAGGTTCCGCTGATTGCGCAGCAATATGATCGAACGTTGCGCGGCCTTGCGCGAGAGTTCTGCGCTCTCCGGTAAGTTCATCACTTCCGCCATGCGAGTCTCGTCGATGAATGGGTGTTCGAAAAGCCCCAGCCGAATCTTTGCTTCGAGGACTGGCAGGACGGCGTCGTCGATCTCTTGGGTTGACACGCGGCCTTGCTTCACCTCTTCGCCAAGGTACTTCAGGTAAGTGCCGCTGGCCATATCCATATTCAGACCCGCGGAAAAAGCTTTCATCGTGGCATCTTCACCATCCCGAGCGTAGCCGTGAGTGATCAGGCTGTGGACCGCGTTGGCATCGCTGACTACGAAACCCTTGAAATGCCAGGCATCGTGCAAGACATCGTGCAGTAGCCAACGATTGCCCGTAGCCGGGACATCGTTCAAATCCATGTAAGCACTCATAAACGTAGCCACACCGGCATCGGCCGCGGCTTTGAAGGGAGGCAGATAAGTGTTCCACATCTGTTCTTCGGGAATGTAAGAGGAATCGTAGTCGCGTCCGCCATCCGCGGCACCATAGCCAGCAAAATGTTTTGCACAAGCCAGTACGTGATCGCTATCGATCGGCCCGGTTGCCGTGCCTTGGAATCCCAGCACCTGGGCGCGGGCTATAGCCGCTCCGAGATAAGGGTCCTCTCCTGCGCCCTCGACCATGCGCCCCCAGCGGGCATCGCGCGCAATGTCCAGCATTGGGCCAAACGTCCAGGCGATTCCGGCGGCGCGTGCTTCACGCGCGGCCACAGCCTGGGCTGATTCGATCAGCTTTGGATCCCAAGATGAGGCCATCGCGATCGGCGCGGGGAAGATGGTGTGATAGCCGTGGATTACATCCAGCCCAAAGAGAATAGGAATATGCAGTCGCGATTCGTCCACCGCAATGTGCTGCAGGCGGTTGATCTCTTTGGGAGCGGACACCCATAGAACCGAGCCAGCCCCATACTTACGAATTACGTCTTCCGGAATTCCCACCTGCTCCCGAAATTCGGGAATTGGAAAGCCGGGAAGCTGCGACAGTTGCGCGATTTTTTCCTCCAAAGTCATTTGCCCGAGAAGGTTTTGTGCGGTGGGACGCGCCTGAGCCCAAAGGCTTGGCAGCAGCGAAATAGTGAAAAAAAGACGGCGGCAATTCGAGCCGACCGCTTTGAACGAGCGCATTCCATTGCGAGCCTCTTTCCTGTGAAAAAGCGTCCACCGAAACCAATACAAATGAACCGAGAAGTCTAAACCTCTCTACGAGGTGCAGGGTCGATTTTCAAGAAAGAACATGGTTCGGCTGAAATGAGGCATGGGCCTTCCGGTAACCTTGATTCGCGGTGCCGGGATGAGTAGATTGTAAGTACGGGGTTTTCCCTTTGGGGCTCTCCATGTCCAATCAAGGCAAGACGTATCTCAAGTTCGGCGCAGCGAGTGCGGTGATCCTGGTGTTGCTCAGCTATTTGGCCTACACCGGCGTGCAGGATAGCAAGAGCTACTACGTCACCATCAAAGAGCTGCACAAGATGGGCGATGGGGCGTATTCGAAGCGGTTGCGCGTAGCTGGAAATGTACAGCCGGGCTCCATCCATAGGACAGGGACACACGTGCAGTTCGTGCTCGTCGAGCAAGACCAGAATCTCGCCGTAGAATACACCGGCGCGGAGGCCCCTCCGGATACGTTCAAGGACGAGTCGCAAGCCCTCGCGGATGGCAACTTCGGTCGCGATGGCGTTTTTCACGCCAAGCAACTGCAGGCAAAGTGCGCCTCCAAGTACGCACCGCAGCAGCCGGGTGCACCGGGTGCAGCGCCGGCAGGCGCTCCCGGCAAAAACATGAGCCAGGTGCAGAGCCCAACCCCGAGCACAGCTGACTGATTCCAGCCCGAACCTTCCGAGAATCTCCGCAAAGCGGTACAGATGCGCTATCGTACCCAGTGTGAAATTTTGTTTGCGCTCGTCCCTCGCCCGTGACTGACACTCCTGCGCAAAGTGCCATCATCGTTTCCGGTGTTGTCAAACAGTTTGGCCGCTTTGCCGCGCTCCGCGGCGTGAGTGCCGAATTCGACGCGGGGAGATTCCATGCCATTCTCGGCGATAACGGGGCAGGGAAGACCACTCTGCTGCGTGCCCTGGCAGGATTGGCTCAGCCCACGCAGGGAACGATTCTCATGTTCGGCAAAGCTCCACAGGACAGTTCCCGCGAAATTGGCTACATGGCACATCCCTCGCTGCTCTACGACGAAATGAGCGGAATGGAGAACCTGCGCTATTTCGCGCGGCTGTACGGAATCGAAGGCGATGAACGCTGTGCGGAGGTGATCCGCGCGGTAGGTCTCGACCCGCAATTGACGCGACCGGTGGGCCAATATTCGCAAGGGATGCGGCAGCGCATGTCTCTGGCGAGGGCCATTCTGCATAATCCAAAGCTCCTGCTTCTCGATGAGCCGTTTTCCAACGTCGACGTGCATTCCGCGCGCGAAATGGTCATCTTGCTCAAGCACATGCATGGTTCCGGCAAAACGATCTTCGTCGTAACCCATCAGGCCTTGCTGCTCGACGGCGTCGCCGACGAGTTTGTCTGGATGCAGCACGGTCTTATCGTGGACCGTACCGCCGCCCCAGTCCGCGCCGGGGAGGTACTGTGAACTCGCTCTGGGCGGTTACGGCGGCAACACTCGTCAAAGACATCCGCCTGGAGTGGCGCTCGAAAGACGCATTGAATTCCATGCTGTTCTTTTCGTTGCTGGTGGTGGTGATCTTCGTATTCTCCTTCGATCCACTTGCCGAAGAGTCCCGCCATATTGTAGGCGGCCTGGTCTGGATTGCATTCCTTTTTGCCGCAGTAGTCGCGCTGAACCAGACTTGGGCCCGGGAATTACGCAACCAGGTGCTGGACGCCTATCGCGTCTCTCCTGCGTCGGCAAATGGGTTATTTATCGCAAAAACTCTGGGCAACTTCATTTTTGTCTGCGTGCTGGAAGCGCTTATGGCGCCGTTGTTCGTGATTTTTTACAACCTTCATGTGCTGGGCCCAGCGTGGCAATTGATTCCCGTCGCATTGCTGGGAACGTGGGCGCTGGTGGTGAACGGGACTTTTTTCGCGGCCATGTCCCTGCGGACCCGCAATCGGGAGATCATGCTCCCGCTGCTGCTTTTTCCCGTGTCGATTCCAGCCGTGATTGGCATGGTTGCAGGTACCACGGCTATTCTCACGGGCGAGAACTCCGCTCACTTTTACATCGTGTTGCTTCTCACCTACGATGTGGTGTTTACTACAGCTAGTCTGGCGTTATTCAAGGCAATTCTCCACGCAGAATGAAGAAACTTTTTCTGATCCTCGCGGGCGTCACAGCGCTTTTCCTGGCCTACGCGTCGTATCTGGCGCTGAAAGTTGCGCCGACGGATGCTTTGCAAGGCGACGTGTACCGCATCATCTACTACCACGTGCCCTCGGCGTGGACGGCCTTTCTGCTTTTCTTCATCAACTTCATTGCGTCAGTCCAATACCTGGCAAGGACCAAGGCGTCGTTGCAGAAGGCGGTTCAGTGGCTGGTGCTTGCCATCGGCGTCATCGGCGTGATCGCGACCTTTCTTCCCCAAGTACAGGCGTTGCTTCCCACCGGCATGCGGCCGAGCGCGGTCGCTACGACGGTAGTAGCTTTTCCGGCGTTCTATTTCCTGCTGGGCTGGAAGTTCCCCGGGGATCGCATGGACATGCTGGCGTTGACCGCGGCCGAGGTCGGGGTGGTGTTCTGCACCATCGTGCTGGTGACGGGGCCCATCTGGGCGCGGCCCGTGTGGGGCATCTGGTGGGCGCCGGGGGATATCCGTCTGACCTCAACTCTCGTCCTCTGGCTGATTTACGTGAGCTACCTGGTCCTGCGAAGATTTTCCAACAGTGCGCAGACCCAAATTATTGCTGCGGCGCTGGCCGTATTTGGCGCGCTCGACGTCCCGCTGGTTTACTTCTCGATCTGGTTTTTCCGTACCCAGCATCCCCAGCCCGTGATCGGTGGCGGCGGTTCCATGGATCCGCGGATGCTCCATACTCTTTTGACCAGCTGGATGGCCTTCCTCTGCTTTGCTTTTCTGGTTTGCTGGTCTCGCTTTCGGTTGGAGTTGCTGAAGCGAGAGGCGGAGCAAGCCGAAGCGATGGAATCCCTGGTTGGAGCTGGCACCGCCGCGAAGGCAAGCGTTCCGCTCAGCAGGAGTGCGCGATGAACTCTTTCAAATTCTTGGTCGCCGCCTATGTAGCGACGTGGCTGATTCACACCTTCTACATCGGCACTCTGTTCTCGCGCTATCGCCGCCTGCGTCAGTCTCTCAAGGAACTCGGAAAGCGGAAGTAATCCTCGTAGAGACGTAAGTTGTTACGCTCTCTACCGGCAAGCTAGGAATGTTCGGCTACTATCGCTTCCGGCGCCGCTGCCGGTTCCTTGATCCCGTACTTCACCAGGCACCACAAGGCGCGAAACCCGTCTTTCCATCCGATCTTCTTGCCCTCCGCGTAAGTGCGGCCCGAGTAGCTGATTCCGACCTCATAAACGCGGAGTCGGCGCTTCGCGATCTTCACCGTCACTTCCGGCTCGAACCCGAAGCGATCTTCCTCCAGCGGGATGGATTGAATGACCTCCCGCCGGAACGCTTTATAGCAGGTCTCCATATCCGTCAGGTTGAGGTTAGTGATCATGTTGGAGATCAGGGTTAGAAGCCAGTTGCCCACCGAGTGCCAGAAATAAAGCACCCGGTGCGGTCCGGAACCCATAAAGCGGGATCCGTACACAACGTCGGCCTGACCACTCAGGAGAGGACCCAAAAGCAGGTGATAGTCGCAAGGATCGTATTCCAGGTCAGCATCCTGGATGATCACGTAGTCACCAGTGGCTTCGCGGATCCCGCGCCGCAGAGCCGCTCCCTTTCCCATGTTGCGCGTCTGCGGAAGAACTTTGACCTGCGCATGCTGCTGCTCGAGTTCGGCCAGAATCTGTCGCGAGCCGTCGATGGAGCCGTCATCCACGCACAGAAGTTCGACTTCGGGGCTCACCGAAAGAACACGACCGATTACAGCTCGCAAGGTTGCCCGCTCGTTATAAACGGGCATCACCACAGAAAGCTTCATGCCCCGGCCAGCCTAGATCAGAATTAATACCCGCACACACTGCAAGAGTATAACGGCTGGCAAAGCCTGGAGTGCCAGTCCCTGTGTTCCTCCGTCTCCCCTGTGGTGAAGCGACTTGGCAGCGTAGGTGATAAACAGTACGGGGCTACGGTCCCATGCTCCTCTAGTTCGGGTTCTGCGACTCACGCTGCAGCACTGATTGAAAATCTGTCGAGCCATTGGAGCGGACAAATTCGTAGTCTTCAATGAGAGCTGCCACTCCAATACGTGCCGAAGGGAGCGGGCTTTCCACGCGAATGACACTCGCCTTGAAGCGGACCCTTACCGCGTCGGTCAAGGTAACGTGCGGCGGAAAAGTGAGGGTGACCTCGAGCTTGGTGCCGGCAGAGACGGGACGATCAAGGTAGAAGAAAACTCCCCGGGCACTCACATTTTGAGTCTCGGTCTTGAACTCGCCGGCAGGTTCCAGCCGGATAACGGCCGGCAGGCGCATGTCGAAGCGCCGCATGGTCCGCCGTTCCTGTGAATTGGCTTGCATTGTCCAGCAATACGACCGGCAACAGGCATATACTAAGTACCCACTCTGCAGACTGAGGGGGAGCGTCAGCCCCCAATGTATAAAATCGACCGCGGTTTGCAACAGCAAAGTGCGGTCTGAACAGAGTCGGTTAATCTCATCCGGATTTTTGAACAGGCTCCGGAGCCCAGGGGAGCAGGTTGGGGTGGGACTTGAAGCTTTGAGCAATATGACTGCCATCGGACCCCCTACGCTCGTGCGAAATTCATGCACAAACGCAGTGCTTTGAAAGGGGGCGATGTAAGACCCGTCGTCGTGGCCGCAACTCTTTGCAGAAGTTTGCCGGTTCGCGCGCAGGTGACGCCGCACCACCAGCCAGATCCTTCACAATTTTGCTTCCGGCTCCGGCATCTTTCCTCAACCTGCATCGCATCTACGGAACATGAAGCCGGGCCTGGGCGGACCCGGCTTGACTTGCCTATCCGTCGGATGTTTAAGTATTTATTTAAATTTTCCGCCAGTTCCAGTCGCTAGCAACCAGGGCAAAACGCGCCAGAGGCAGGCAGAGACGCGAAGTCCGGTTGACTCGTGCGCCATCTCTCACCTCACTACCGATCGAGTGACAGTGATTTGCGCGGAAAAGGACGTGAATAAGTGATCAGACTGTTGTGGAGGGGAACGCGTGAACGTTGATCGCCGAGGGTGGGGAACTTCCGTAGTACGAGGTCGCATCGCGGGCGCAGCCGCTGTCTTGATGGGGGCCGCATGCGTACTTCTAGCGGGTGGGTCCCACTCCAGCCAGACTGGGCGAAGTGTGACTCCCGTTGCCACACTCGTTGCGTCACTGGACGGCGTCCCTAATTCGATTTTGTTGCAGGACATCGGCTCGCGGCAGACGGATGCCCAAATTCGCGCTCATTCCTTGCTTTCAGGACTGCCGTTGCGCTTTGAGCCCAATCAGGGTCAAAGCAATCTGGATCCTGCAGATTCCCGCGCCAGATTCGTAGCTCGGGGACCAGGTTTTGGGGTGTTTCTCGGGTCTGAGGGCGCGACATTGACGCTTCTGTCGCGCGAGCGCTCGGGGCAGAATTCCGCGGCGCAAATCGACGTAGTCGAGATGAAGCTGTCAGGCGCCAATCAGGCTCCAAGCCTTACCGGCCTTAATCTCCTCCCAGGAAAGAGCAACTATCTGCTGGGGAATGATCCGCAGAAGTGGAGGACTGGGGTGGCCCAGTACGCCGGCGTCCGTTATCAGAGCGTGTATCCCGGCATCAACGTGGTTTTCTACGGCGATCAGGGACAGCTCGAATACGACTTCCAGGTGGCTCCCGGCGCCGATCCCGCGCAAGCGGAACTGGAATTCCGCGGGGCAGAACACGTGCAGCTCAACGACGGCGCGCTGGTCATCCGTACGGGACACGGGAGCGTGGAATTAGAAGCCCCTCGCGTCTACCAGGAGATTGCAGGCCAAAGGCGTTCGGTTGCTGGCAAATTTGTCCTTCGCGGCGCGAATCGAGCCGGGTTCGCCATTGGCTCGTATGACCGCTCCCGCGAACTGATCATCGATCCTATCCTGACATTTTCGACGTATTTTGGCGGTACCGGCGATGAACGCGCCACCTCGGTTGCGGTGGATGGAACGGGAAACATATATCTGGCAGGTTCCACCACATCTGCCGATTTACCCACCACCCTGGGAACGACGCTGACGGGAGCCGGTCCGAACGTTTACATCGCCAAGATCACTCCGCCGCTTGGGTCGCCTGCGGCTACGCTCGACTACGTCACTTACCTGGGCGGCAACGGCCAGGACATCCCTGCGGGGATCAAAGTCGATGGCGCAGGGCAGCCTTATGTGGCTGGAACCACCTCTTCCAGCAACTTTCCAACGACCACCACTGCTTACCAGCCATCGCTGGCTGCGGCGAATGTCGGCAAGCAGCACGTATTTGTCACGCAACTCCGTGCGGATGCCACCGCTCCCCTGTACTCGACGTACTTGTCAGGCAACGGAGTTGACCTGGCGACCGGCATGGCAATCAACGCCGGGGGCCAAGTGTTCGTGACCGGCACTACAACCTCCAATGAAACCTCGACCGCAGATCAGTTCCCGGCCACGAACCTTCGGCAGACGGTGCCCTTTCAGTCAGTATCCAAGGCGGCGCCAGGCTTGCCTCAGTTTTTCGTCACGAAGGTTGACCCCGCTGCTCAGGGGCCGGGAAGTATCCCTTATTCCACATATTTTGGCGGCGGCACGTACAGTGGGGCCGCACCGATCGCCGTCGGGGGCGGCATCGCTGTCGATACCGCCAACAACGTGTACTTCACGGGCACGACGAGCTATATCTTTGCAGGGTGCGCCGGTTGCAGCACGACAGATTTTCCCATCCTGAACGCTTTCCAGCCTTGCCTCGATACAGCACCGCCGTCGTCCGTCGTCACTTCTCCAAGCTGCTCTAACACCAGTGCGACAGAGTCGGATGCGTTCGTGGCGAAATTGAACCTGAATCCGTTTGTTCCTCAAGGGTCGCAGCTGGTCTGGTCAACTTACCTGGGTGGCACGGGCAGGGACTCGAGCACCGGACTCGCAGTGGATTCCGGAGCTGCAAATGTTTACGTCGTCGGGACCACTAACTCCAGCGACATCGCGAGCAACATTACCAGCCTGACGACGTCACAATCATTTCAGAGGTGTCTCGACACACCGTTGAATCCGGCCGCAGGAACGGCGTGTACTGCACCTGCGAGTCCCGCCCCCGATGACGTCTTCGTGGCTCGGCTCTCCAACCCGGCCGCCAGCACAACCGCTACGGCGACGAACGTCGCCCTGACCTATTTCTCGTACCTGGGGGGAAGCGGCGCGGAAACCGGAACGGCTATCACAGTTGACAATGGGAGTGGAGCGGTGGTTACGGGCTCGACTCTGTCGTCCGACTTTCCTGTAGTGCCTCCGTCGAACTCCATTCAATCTACTTTTGGTGGCGTGCAAGACGCCTTTATCGCTCGCATCTACACGGCGGCCACGACCGGCCAAACCGCGGGTTCCTGGTCCACTTATTTTGGGGGCACGGGCACGGATGCAGGGACCGGCATCGCATTGGACGTGAATCAGAATACCTACGTCGTGGGCGAGACTAACTCGCCTCCGCCCACCCTGCAGACCGCCAAGCCTCTGACCCCCGCTCAAGGTGGGGGCTACGTGGGTGGGTATGACGCTTTCGTGACTCAACTAGGCTCGGCGATGAGCCTCTCGATCCAAGGCACTCTTACCCAGGGTACAAACCAACAGAACATAGTCAGTGCAGGCAATCAGGCTACATTTAGCTACATCGTCCTGAACAGCGGCCCAGACCTGGCGAACAATATCACTTTGATTGATAACTTGAGCTCCAGCGTTACCGGCGTGCCCCTGACGTTCGTTTCCGCGAGTGTGAGTTCAGGGACGTGCGGCGGCGTTTCGAGCAATGCCATTGTGAGCTGCACACTGCCTTCCCTCCAGGCCGGGTCGACAGCTACCGTGACCATTGTCGTCACGCCCACCGGAAGCGCGACGGGAAATCCTCAGAGTTTCAATGGCGGCGCTGTGCAGTTGATGGCCCCAGGCAACATCGTGTTGGCGCAGACATCGGTGGGAGCGACGATGGCGGACTTCAGCATGACCGTGAGCCCGCTCACCCAATCCGTTGCCCAGGCCGGACTCACCGCGAATTACACGGTGGCCTTGGCACCGCACCCGCTCTTCGCCTCCAGCATAACGGTGTCCTGCTCCAACCTGCCCACAGGCGCGAGTTGCCGCGCCACGCCGAGCAGTTCGATTACGCTGCAAGGTGCAGGTGCCAGTTCTGTCGGCTTGGCGGTTACAACCACGGCCCGCCCCGTCACTACTACTACTGGTGCCGCCAATTTCTTGCGGAGAGACTTTTATGCGCTTTGGTTGGCGTTTCCCGGATTGCTGTTGCTCGGCGCTGGCCGCAATTCCCGCTGGCGCCGCGTGACGGGAATTCTCATGCTCTGCGCTCTGTTCAGCATGCTCCTGATGATTCCAGCGTGCAGCAAAAGTACGACGCAGACGCCGGTCAGCGGAACTCCAGCCGGCAATTACACAATCACGATCACGGCGTCGTCCGGAAGCGATTCTAAGTCTGCTACCGTGACCCTTTCCGTTCCGTAAGCGAGCACGAAGCGAGGCCGTCGTCCTTCCCGGGCGAGCTGCATCGAGAGAGATTTAAGAGGCTTAGGCTCCGGCCGAGAGCTTGTGGTGTCCCTTCGCCTCGGCTATTCCGTATTGGCGAATTTTATAGAGCAGAGCCTTGTAGCTGATCTGGAGAATGGCTGCCGCTTGCTTGCGATTCCAGTTGGTTTGTTCCAGAGCCTTGGTGATAGCTTGCGCTTCGGCTTCATCCTTTGCGGAGCGAGCCAGAGATTTCAGCCCACCCGGGTCAGTTCTCTGGCTAGCGGAGTCTCCCGCAGGTCCCGCGGTTCCGTCATTACGCGGCAGCAATTCGGTAACCGCAAGGTTTTCGTCCCCGAGAATCAAGTAACGTTTCAGAAAGTTGTTCAGCTCGCGCAAATTGCCGGGCCAGGCGTGATTCTGGCAGGCCTGCAACAGATTGGGTGAAAGGGGCAGTGGAGGCCGCGCGTAACGCTCTGCCATGCGAGTCATCGAGTGCTTCAGCAGAATCGGAATTTCTTCTTTGCGGTCGCGCAGCGGCGGCAGACTCAAGGTGAATGCATTCAGCCGGTAATAGAGATCTTCGCGAAGGCGCTTGGTGGCCAGTGCCTCGGGAATGTTGATGTTGGTCGCCGCCAGGATGCGTACGTCCACTTTGATGACCGAGCGGCTTCCTAGCCTGGAGAACTGCTGGTCCTGCAAAACGTGGAGCAATTTGGCCTGCAGGAGCGGCGGCATTTCGCCGATTTCGTCGAGCAGGATGGTTCCTTTGTTGCACAGCTCGAACTTGCCTGGCTTCGCGTGGGTCGCCCCGGTGAAGGCTCCCGGTTCGTATCCGAACAATTCGCTCTCCAGCAGGTCGCCCGGCACTGCGGCGCAGTTCACCTTGAGAAACGTGCGATGCGCGCGCGGGGAAAGCTTGTGAATCAGGCGCGCCAGAACTTCCTTGCCGGTGCCGCTTTCGCCGAGCAGGAGCACGGGGATATCGACGTTCGCCACCAGCGCAGCCTGCGAACGAATCTTCTTCATGGCCGGGCTGGCCGCGATAAAGAAGACATCGTCGGCGAGTTCTTCGACTTCTCCCGAGACTTGCTTGCCCTGTCCCAGGCTCAGATCGATGACGGAATCCAGTTCGGCCTTTTGAAAAGGTTTGGTGAGATAATCTTGCGCGCCCAGCTTCATGGCTTGGACGACTTTGCGCGTATCGGCGACGCAGGAGAGCATGACCACTTTCAGGCCCGGTTGTTTTTGGCGAAGCTGCTCCAAGGTTTGCAAGCCGTCAATGCCCGGCATGAGCACGTCTAGTAAAACGAGGTCAGGTTGCAGACCTTTGTCGACCTTCTGCAAAGCCTCCTCTCCCGTAGTGGCGGTCTCGACTTTGTAGTCGTCGACTTCGAGCAGCGTACGGATGTAGCGCAGCATGCCCGGCTCGTCGTCCACCAGCAGGATTTTGGCGGTTTGCTTCATCGATTCTTCCCCTTGCTCGCCGCCGCAATAGCGGGTTTGTACGGCACCAGAAAAGAAAACTTGCAGCCTGCGCCGGGTTCACTTTCCACCCAGATCTTACCTCCCATGCCTTGCACCAGCCGGCGTGCAATCGCCAATCCCAACCCCATTCCTTCCTGGCTCTCGGTTCCTGGAAGGCGAAAAAAATCATCAAATACTTCCAGGTGAAATTCCGCAGGAATGCCGGGGCCCGTATCCGACACGCTGACCTTGACGGAGTTTGGATGCGCTAAGTTCTGCCGGCGACGCTCGGAAGTTGAAGGTACAGATGCGGCACGTCGCTCCCACATGTAAGGCTCCGCGTGCAACCACACGGTCCCGCCCGGTGGGGTGAACTTATACGAGTTTTCCAACAAATTTGAGATCACCCGTTCCAACTTGGGAGTGTCGAAAGGAAAACCCGGCAACTTATCGTTGGCCAGAAAATAAAGCGCGATGCCTTTTTCCTGAAACCGGTTCGACCACAGGCGGCAGACGCCCGAGAGGCATTCGTTAATGTTGCCCTGCTCGAACTGCATGCGCAGTCCGCCAGTCTCCAGAGCACTGTAAGTGAGAAAGTCCTGAATGAACTGCTGCAGGCGCTTGCCATTGTCGCGCATGTCCTGCAATACTTCGCGCTGGCGTGGGCTGAGAGGACCTAACTTCTCGCTGTGGAGCAGTTCCACGTACCCATTGAGGATGGAAAGGGGGGTTTTCAGATCGTGGGCCGCAGACGCCAACGCGTTAGTCGTTCGCTGAAACCGGTCGCGCAGGTCTTTGTATTCCTGCAGCAGGTTTTCCGCGCTGGGAAGGTCCCCGGCTGCAGGCATAGTGCCTCCGCTTGCCGGGCCGACCGCTACCCG
This sequence comes from Candidatus Sulfotelmatobacter sp., assembly GCA_036376495.1. Classification (GTDB taxonomy): domain Bacteria; phylum Acidobacteriota; class Terriglobia; order Terriglobales; family Acidobacteriaceae; genus Sulfotelmatobacter. Next base: position 41,565 of record DASVAE010000081.1, read on the forward strand.
CGCGTCAGAAGCACACGAGTTCTTGTGAGCAGAAACCATTCGGATCTACCACGGATGACCCAAGGGAGGAGGGAACCGCACTGACCAGTCACCTGGAGTGTCGGTAATCAAAATCGTAAGGTACGTAACCATCCTTGTCAACGAAAAATGAAACGGAATTACCCAAGTGTAGCAAAACTATGCACTTCTGAGTAGCTCGGGTGTCGTGCACCTGAAATCATGGTGGTGAACATAAGGCGAAAGAAGACCCGAAAAACAGTCGTCAGTCGGGTGCTTTGATGGTCCTAACAGCCAACTGGACCGCGAGTTCTACCCGTTTTTACCGATGTTCGTCCGGGTTTTGGCAGTGTATGTGCTTCTATGTACCCGAAATTTAGTACGGAGAGGTGCGCATGAACGGTTCAAATCGGGGCACTGAGCGGCGAAAGTGGGCTCGACTGCCGCTTGCCATCCCCGTTTTCGTGCGCAGCCGAGATGCAAAAGGGAAGGAATTCCTGGAATTCGCCACCGCGCTGAATGTAAGCGCTGGGGGAATGCTGATCGCAATACGCAGAGTTATGCCGCCCATTGCCCAATTGCGCTTGGAGATTCCGAGCGCACCCATCACCGCTATGGCACCCCTCCCCCAAGCTGCACGTACGCTACACGCCAAGACGCTGCGAACTTCCTCAGCTGAGGGCTACTATCTTCTCGGAATCAAATTTTCTCGGCCATTGACCCTAACCAGTCGCCCACGCGCCAAGCAGCGGAAGTTGCTTTCCCGGATGTGAAAAGATTTGCGCACCCTTCAACGGAAGATGGTACTCTTGTCACCAATGAGGAGTTACTGGCGAGCCCCTGCGCGGCTCTTTGGTAAGTTGCTAGTACTCAACCACATAAGCTAGATTTGCATATCACCTCCATGCACAGGACTGATTGGTTTCCTGGATGCTCTAGAGAGGTTCTCCCCTCAAGTTGGTGAACCAGCCATGACTAGCGGCAGTGTCAATTCTCTAGTACAGCCTTTGGGCGAAATGCCCCCGGAAGCGATCGTGTTCGGCCGAACCGAGGCGATGGGCGCGGTACGGGACCGCCTGCTGAAACTGGCTGGCGCCAATGTTCCGGTACTGATTCAAGGGGAAAGCGGTACCGGCAAAGACATCATCGCGCGCATGGTGCACGCCAATTCACCTTGGCGCACTGGACCCTGGGTGAAAGTAAACTGCCCTGCGATCCCCGGAACCCTTCTGGAGAGTGAGCTATTTGGATATGAAAAGGGAGCCTTCACCGGAGCCTATGGAGTGAAGCCCGGGCGGGTAGAAATGGCGCATCGGGGTACCCTCTTTCTCGATGAGATTTCTGAACTGGATATGTCTTTGCAATCCAAGCTGCTGCAGGTTTTGCAGGACGGTCAGTTCTGCCGCATTGGCTCCCAAGAAGACAAAAAAGTGGAAGTACGGGTGGTTTGCGCAACCAATCGCAAACTGGAGCAGGAGATTGAGAATGGAACGTTCCGCTCCGACTTGTTCTACCGGATCAACGTCGTGAACTTGCACTTGCCTCCGCTTCGCGAACGCGCCGGCGACATACCTGATCTGGTTACTTATTTTCTTGAGTATCACAACCGCAAATACAACTGCCGCGCCAAGCCGCTGTCGAACGAAATGATGGCAGTATTGTGCAAGTATCATTGGCCGGGGAATATCCGTGAGCTCGAGAATCTGGTCAAGCGTTACGTAATCCTAGGCAGCGAGGACGTGATCTCCGCTGACCTGGCTCCGCGCACTGCAGATTTTTTCAATACGGATATTCCAGTCGACGGTCAAATTTCGCTGAAGAAACTCACGCGCCAAGCAGTCCGTGAACTGGAGCGCAAGGTGATATTGAAAGTTCTCCAGAATCATCATTGGAACCGCAAGCAAGCGGCAAAGGCGCTGAGCATCAGTTATCGGGCGTTGTTATACAAAATTCGGGATGCCGGGCTGCCGTCCAACCGTATGAGCAAGCATCCAGAGACCAAGATCCCCAAGCAGGAAATTGCCGCCGACTGACCTGTATACTCAGAAGGTCACAGCCCAGCAACCGCATATATTTTTCTGCTGCCTGCGCAGAAAATTTCATCTAAACTCTCTTCATAGCTTCTCAGCTTCTATAAGTGCTTAGCTGTATGTGCCTTGTGCAGCGGGCAGTTTGGAACTGAGTGTGCTTCTGTACCTGAGCGCCTTGCGACTCTCCCTCAGTAAGGTGCAGCCACGCGTCGTTCGATTGACCCGGGCAGTACGATCCTAGGAGATAAGTAGATGAAGAAGCTACTATTACTGGCTGTGTTGGCACTGGCCCTGCCAATCGCAGCTTTTGCTGATGGTGGGGTTGATTACACCAACAGCGGTGGCACATTGGCTGGTTCGAACAGCGGTCTTACGCTGAGCGGATCAGTGCTGATCGCTGTTAACGGGCTGAACGGAGGCGGTCTTGTCACCGGCTCCAATCTTGGTACCCTTAGCTTTTCCACGGGCGCGCTTACCAGCGGCTCATTGCAGACCGGCGGGATGTTTGCGGCAGGTGGTACGTTCACCATTACCGGCAACGGCACCAACGGTATCCCGAGTGGGACGTTGTTCACGGGAACATTCAGCGGACCCGTGACATGGTCCGTGACAACAACGTCGAGCGGACTCCACTATTACACCCTGTCGGGATCGATTTCCGGCACCAACACGGGTTTCTCGGCAGTCGGTGCGACCATACAGCTGACGATTAACACCGGCAAAGGCTATTTCAACGGCAGCACGAACATCTCCAGCGGAGACACCAATGTCGTGGTGCCGGAGCCGGGTTCTTTGACCCTGCTTGGTACTGGACTGGTGGGTATGGCGGGAGCGATCCGGCGCAAGCTGAAAGCGTAGGATTGGTTCGCAAGAGTGCAAAGACCCCGCCTATGCGGGGTCTTTTCATTTGTGCAG
>DASVAE010000082.1:0-13582 GCA_036376495.1 Candidatus Sulfotelmatobacter sp.
CAAGAAGCAGAAAGACGAGATGATCGCGAACTACTACGGATTCCCCACCGCCGAAGCCCACGCCGCCGCAAAAAAGAACGGCTGGACCCCCTACACCCAAGCCCAGCAGCCCACAACAAAAGCCGAACCCACCCCACCCCACGTAGGGACGGGCCCATTGGCCCGTCCAGGCGGACCAGCAGTACCGGTCCGCAGCGCAGTGGCCCCAAGCGCGCTGTCCCCGCACGACTTCAGGAACTCCGCCACCGCCGCCGCACAGCCGTCGCGGCCTTCGAATCCAGCGAACTCCGGAGCCCCCAGCGTACCTCGCAAGCCCCCAACGCCTGTAAAGGAAGCACTCGCAACTGGGAAGAGTCTGCGGGCGCGCGCTGTCGCGGCAGGGCAGGATTAAAGGAGACAACTTTATTTCACGGCACTGCCGTGACGGGCGAAGCGATATGCATGCCGCTGGAATCGAAAGTGTAATTCCGCACTTCGGCTTCGGCGCCTTGGGTGGCAATCTCCTGGCCGTTGAAGATGAACGAAACTCCGGCGGCATTGCCCACGCGAACGCTGATCTCACGCGCCGCGCGAATGGAGGTGTGGGCCGGCGCAATGAGAGTTTCCTCGGTTACCAGTTGACCATCGGCGGATGCTGAGACCCAGGAGTTCTCGGTCGCACGGATGACCAGCGACAAAGCCAGAGCGGTCTTTTGCGCCGGCTTGGAACTGGACTTCGCGAGATTCGTTACCGTGACGTCAGTCGCATCGGGCTCCGGCGGCTTTGGAGAAGGCTGCGAAGCGGCCGGCGCGGGAGAGTTCGTCGTCGCCGGCGGCGCTGTTGAATTTACCGCCGCTTTAGAAGTTGAGGTCGCTGGCGCGGTCGGCGGCGAACTTGCGCCCACTGGAGCGGAAGCAGGCGCGGGCTCCGCCGCCTGAGCGACCGCCGTCGCGGGTACGCTTGTGCTCGAGGTGCCCGCGTGCGTCCTGCTGGAATGGCGCACCCAGAGGGAAATTCCCAGGCCCGCCACAAGAGCGGCGGCCAGCACGATTCGCCACGGCGTACCGCTGGAACTCTGGTTGAGAGATTCTTTTCGCGCGGGCCGCACGTCCTCCGCGCGCGGCAGTTGCAGGTCGGGAAGCTCTTGGATTTCTATCGGAGCAGGAGCTTTGTCGGTTGCAGGTTTGGCCGCTTTGGATGCTTCTTTTGGCGCCGGCTTCCCATTCTTACCCGAGCGAGCGGTCGCCGGGAGCTGGGGATCCCAAACTTCCTGGGCATCGATCTGGGCCTGGCGAAGGGATGCCAGATAGTCCGTGACGGCCTCTTCGGAATCCAGGCCGAGGTGCTTGGCGTAGGCGCGGATGAAGCCTTTGTTGAAGACGCCCCCAGGAAGATCGTCGAAATGTTCTTCCTCGATGGCGCGCAACATGCGTGAGCTGATCTTGGTGACGTTGGAAACGTCGTCGAGCGAGAGTTCTTTCTTCTCTCGGGCCTTGCGAAACTTTTCTCCGAATTCGCCCATGGGATTCGTCGCGGCCGCGATGGGAACATCATAGGACAAGCCGAGCCGAGTGGCTACAGCCAAGAGGTCAAGGGCGGGGTAACCACTGAGTTGAGATTCCAAAATTCAAATGAACGTGGGCGATTGCAGGTGGTGCTGCGGGTGCACTGGCTGCGAATTCCTGAATGGGACCGGGTTTTGGAGGCGAAACTTTTCCCGGGAAAATGCATCCCTAACTGGGAAGGAGCGAAGCAGCGGCTTGGGGTGTGCCCCCTGGGGTGTCTCCAGAGGGTAGGCGCGCCGCACGCCGTAAACGGCAAACATGAATAACGATGGCAAGAGCTGGCTGGATTTGTACGTCGACGCCATGCTGGAGAAAGACCCGTACAAGCGTCTGGCCTTGGTGCGCAAGCTGACGAATGTGCCTCGGAAAGGCGAATCGGAGGGCGTGCTATTGGATGACCTTCCGCTGCGCCGTTCGTCGAAGGCCGTGCGCACGGGTTCAGGCTCGCGGCGGCGATAAGGTCAGGAGCGCATCAGCATGAAGACTTACTACTTGCGGCGACACGAAGATGTCTCCGGCAACAGCGGGTGTGGGCGCGTGGCGCAGGTCGCCGAATTCGATGACGGAGCGGCCGTCTTGCACTGGAATCGCGGAGCCAACACATCGGGCGTGTCGAGCACCGAGATCTTCGCGTCGGTCTCTGATCTGCTACGGGTGCACGGACACGATGGGCGATCGGTGCTGGAGCCGATTGCAGGGGAAGACATGGCACATGCAAACGCCGAAACAGCAGAAGTAACTGTCAAAGCAGCGTAGCCGCTAGCTTGATCGATCGGGGATGGCTAGCGAAGTGGCGGAGAAAAGTCGGCCAGAGCCATATAGGTGGAATCGACTTTTTCGACGATCTTGCCGTTGGCCTCGGATTTCTCCTTTACGCTTTTCCAGTTGGGATCGTCCTGAAATGCTTTCCAGTTCGCGGCCGCTGCTTCGCGGCTGGGATGGTAAAGGATGTAGATCAGCGTGTTGCTCTTTTCTGGATCGTCGGTTGGAACCCAGTAGGCGATGCTCTTCATCCCGTGCTGGTCAAAGATCTTGATGGTATGTTCGCGGAAGCGCGCCAGCAGGTCTGGCAATTTCCCCGGAGCTGTGTGGTAGACGCGAAGCTCGTAGACGCCGCTTGAAGCTTGGGCGTGCCGGGGGCCACCGTCTTGTGCTTCGCTCCAAAGTGACGGCGCAAGCAAGGCAGCCGCAGGAAGGGTCTTGAGCAGGGTTCGTCTTTTCACGCCGGGATTGTAGCAGAGCTCAAGTCTAAAGTGGCTGCATTCTGGTCCGCGTGCCGGGTCAGGGGGACTGCGTCTGCTGGACCGACTTCCGCAGCGTGACTGGGAATTGGGCTTTACAGGTGTTCGAGGGATCGTCAAAGGCGTTGCCGGTGCGGTCGCCCTCGGAGGCTTCGAAGAAGAGTCCCTTCTTGACTCGCTCCGGGAGCCCTGTGAAGCGGGCCTTGCCATCAACGTTCGTCCCCACTTCGAGATCGAGCTTATGGAAGCTGCCGAATCCATAGGCGATGTGAACTTTCACTTTGGCGGAATAGACGGGCTTGTTATCGGTGCCGGTGATGGTGAAGTCGGCGGAGCAAGCGCCCAATCCGGCATCGACTACGGGAACGGAATGAGGATCGGGGGTCTGCGATTGGGCGAAGGGAATCAGCAGCAGCAGCGATAAGAGAATCTTCATTTGCCGTTTCATTATAGAGCTCACTGCCATTGAGATTGGTAAACCCTGAGAAACAAGATCCAGGGATAGGAATTAGCGGTCAGCCTCGAAGCACTTGTGGACGTTGGCTTTATAGGTACGTTACCAACGTTCATTGCTGGCTTATGAAGGGGCCACATATAATTTTTTGAACGTCACCCATCCAACGGAGAACAAACGGGATTTTCATGCCTGAGGCCGGTACTCAATTGACCCGCCAGAGCCAGGAATTAACCATCTTTCACGATGTGGCGAAGGCGCTCACATCGTCACTGGACCTGGACTCGATCCTGCAAACTATCATGGACAAGATGGCGGAGTACTTCCGTCCGGATACGTGGTCGTTGCTGATGGTGGACGAGAAGCAGGACGATCTCTATTTTGCAATTGCGGTCGGCGACAAGGCTGAGGCGTTGAAGAATGTTCGTTTGAAGATGGGCGAGGGAATCGCCGGCTGGGTTGCGAAGCACGGGGATGCGCGGGTGGTGCCGGACGTGCGAACTGACCCATTTTTTGCCAGTCGGGTGGATGATACGACCAAGTGGGAGACGCGCTCGATGATTTGTGTCCCGCTGCGATCGAAGTTGCGAGTGCTGGGCGTCATTCAGTTGGTCAACGTGGACATGGAACGGTTCAAGGAGCCGGAACTGTTTTTCCTGCAGGCGCTATGCGATTACGCGGCCATCGCGATCGAGAATGCGCGTTGGGTGGAGAAGATCCAGGAACTCACCATCACGGACGACTGCACCGGTCTGTATAACGCGCGGCATTTGTACAAGACGCTGGAGACGGAAGTTTACCGGTCGTCCCGCTTTGGCTACGAATTCAGCGTGTTGTTCATCGACTTGGATCACTTCAAGGCAGTGAACGACACCTATGGACACCTGATCGGCAGCAAGCTGCTGGCCGAGATTGGATATCTGATCAAGGCGCAATTGCGCTTAATCGACTTTGCGTTCCGCTACGGCGGCGACGAGTTTGTGGTGCTGTTGCCACAGACGGGCAAGGACCAGGCGCTGGTGGTCGCACGGCGCTTGAGAGATGGCCTGCGCGCCAGCATTTTCTGCAAGGAAGAGGGTCTCAACCTGAATGTGCGGGCTTCGATTGGGCTTTCCACCTTCCCGCATGATGCGCGCACGGCGCATGATGTCATCCGGCAGGCCGACGGAATGATGTATATGGTGAAGAATTCCACGCGAGATAACATTGGAGTGGCGCAGCGGGGAATGCTGGAAGAGTAGCTGTCTTTTGCGAACTTCTCTTTGACCTGAAGCCTGCTGGATTACTGAGGTTTCGCTTTACCGGGTTCAGTTACCGTCTTGATCTCGGGCTTCCAGGGATTTGTATTGGCGGGGGCTTTCGGGTTGACACCGAAATCCCAGACGTAGAGGTTCATTCCTTCTTTTCCCATCATTTCTACGACGGCGTATTCTCCGGGAACGAGGGGCTGGGTAGGAGTAATCTTGAGCCATCCGCCCTGCAGGCGCGTAATCGTGGTTTTGACCAGATGCTCCTCCTGGCTGACCTTTCCCGTGACCTGGCGCTTGATGTCGCCGAGCACGCGCTTGTTGCCCTTGACCTGGGCGCGCAGAATACGGAAGCGCTCTGGTTGTTGGCTCTGCTCGGGCTGCGGCACGGCTGCATCAGCTTCCACGTTCATGTATAGCGATGGGATGGCAGCGTGGGATTGGAGCTTGGCGTGTGCGCCGTCGAGTTCAATGGAGGCTTTCATCCCGGCGACGGGGTTGATGGCGCCGCGCAAGATGTTTCCCTTGGTGTCGCGGTTGACGTCGCTGACATTTTGTTGAACTTCCACCAGTTGCGGTTCGCCCTGGAAGGTGTCGAGAAGGAAGACTCCGTCCCGCATGGGGATGCGTAGGCCGGGGGCGACCTGCGGGAGCTGGGCCTCGGCAAGTTCATTTTCGTGCTCGAGTTCTTTGTCGAGCTGGACGGCTTCGGGCGCCGCGGCGGAAGCGGCGCGATCTTTTTCGTATTTGTCGGTGGCGGCCCAGTCGACGAGAGAGTTGGGGAGTTCTTCCCATTCTTCACGCTCGGAGCTGTAATACCGCACGCGATCACCCTTCACTTCATACTTGGTGACCGATTGGTAAGAGCCATCCTTGAGGATCAGGCGGCGGGAGCCCTCCTGCGCCCAAGCGGCGGGCGCCAGCAGGGGGAATAACAACAAGATGAAGAGCAAAGGATGACAGAGGCGAGACATATTCTTTGCAACGTATCTCATTATGATGCGGATTGTCGCGAGAGTCGAATGGACTTGGACGCCAGTTTTCCGCAACGATGAAGAAGAGCAAAGAGGTTATTGCGACCGTGTCCCGACGTGACCCAGGGCTGGGGCATTCACCCGATGCGCCGCAAGGGTATCGTTGTAGTATTCTAATGCGGCAAAATCGAACGATCGAAATGAAACGCAACCTTCTTCTCTCCTCCGCTTTTTTCCTGTTCACCGGCACAGTGGCGCTGGCGCAGTCTGGGCCATCCGCGGCGGCGATTCCGGCGAATGGCCAGAGCGGTTCGCCGGTTTCATACGCGTCTGTGACGCAATTGAATGGCATGCTGACGCAACTGGAGGATACTTCCAAGAAAACCCAGAGTGACTTGCAGAAGCTACGGATTGAGAAGTGGAAGACGGATGGATCGTACAAGAAGCAGGCGCTAGGAAACGTGGAGTCGATCGAGCGCAATCTCGAGGGCGCGCTGCCGGAGATCATCGGGCAACTGCGTTCCACGCCGGAGAGCTTGCCGGCGACCTTCAAACTCTACCGCAATCTCGACGCTCTATATGACGTGCTCGGAAGTGTAACGGAGGGAGCCGGGGCGTTTGGGTCCAAGGATGATCTGCAGTCGCTCTCCACGGATCTGAGTACGTTTGAGAATACGCGGAAAGAGTTGGCAGACCGGCTGGTGAATCTGTCCACGGCAAAAGAGGCGGAGATTAACCGTTTGCGGACGGACTTGACCAAGGCGCAGGCGATGATTCCGGCGGAGCCTCCAAAGAAAACGATCGTCGACGATACCGAGCCTCCCAAGAAGCCCGTCAGGAAGAAGAGCACGGCGAAGAAGCCTGCGGATGGCAGCAAGCCCGCAACCGGGCAGCCGCAGAATCCCCAGGGGACGGGTAAGCCTCAGTAGCTGCAAATCTGGAGTCGAGTTCAGCGGGGATTTCGGTTTCCGAACCGCGGATCGTTCAGAACATCGGGTTTCCAATCCTGCATTAAGAATCTGATAGTCTTCCTCGCGTATCGAAAGTTCATCTTCAGGCAGAAATAGCTGAGGTCTGAGAGCTGGTGGCCGAGGTCTGAAATTGAGTGCGCAGGGCAGCATGATCGGCGCGGTGCTGGGAGTTGCCACCATCTGGGTGGTGCTGCTGGATGCGTTCGAGACTGTGGTTTTGCCACGCCGGGTACTGCGCAACTTCAAGCTTACGGCGTACTTTTACCGGCGCACGTGGATGCCATGGCGGCGCGTTGCGGGGCTGATCCGGCCAGCTTCCCGGCAGCAGAATTTCCTGGGGTATTTCGGGCCGCTTTCGTTGATCGTTCTGCTGGGGATCTGGGCGGCTGGCCTGATCTTCGGATTTGCTCTTATTCAGTATGGCATTGGCGGACACGAGCAACTGAGTCAGGAGCGCCTGACATTCGGGCGGATTCTGTATCACAGCGGCGAGACCTTCTTCACTTTGGGATATGGCGACATCCTGCCCACAAACGGCGGGGCGCGCGCTCTTTCGGTCATCGAATCAGGTATGGGTTTTGCCTTTCTGGGTCTTGTGGTCGGGTATATCCCGGTGATCTATTCCTCGTTTTCGCGCCGGGAAATTCAGATTTCCATGCTGGACGCCCGGGCGGGATCGCCACCTTCCGCGGTGGAGTTGCTGGTGCGGTTGGCGGGACGTTCGGACGATCCGGGGATGGATCAATCGGTGCTGGACGAAGTGTTGCGCGAGTGGGAGCGGTGGGCGGCGGAGTTGCTGGAGGCGCAAATATCGTATCCCGTGCTGACGTTTTTCCGTTCGCAACACAGCAACCAGTCGTGGCTGGCGGCACTGACGACGATGCTGGATGTGACCTCGCTGCTGCTGACCGGGATCGAGGGAGTGCATTCGGGGCAGGCGAAGCTGACGTTCGCGATGGCGCGGCATGCGGCGGTGGATCTGGCGCAGGTAGTGAACGCGAAATATGATTCCGGCTCTGCCGACCGGTTGCCCGATACGGAATTTGAGCAGATGCGCGATGCTCTGGGCCGTGCAGGCTTGCGCTTACGCAATGACGATTACGGGCGGGAGAAACTGCGGAAGCTGCGATCCATGTACGAACCTTACGTACACGCGACAGGCGGAAACTTGCTGCTGAAGCTGCCGGCGTGGTGGCATGGCGAAAAAGCGCGCGACAACTGGCAGGCGGGTCCCTGGGATCGCGTGATCCAGGCGCGAGGTTTAGCCGGGGTGAGCGCCGGAGCGCAGGGATCGGCACAAGGTCTGGTGGGAGAGGATCATTTCTAGGAATGGAGTGTTGCCGGTCCGTTGAGGGGCGTCTTTCGCGTCGTCGGCGGTTGTCATTAGCGTGCTAACATCCTTCGTTCTGCAGACACTGATTGCATGAACCGTACAGGCGAAAATGTGGTTCGCATCGAAGCCGAGGCGCTGCGTGCGTTGGCAGATCGCATCGCGGGCCCAATGGCAGCTGCTTTCGGCCGCGCTGTGGAACTGATGTTTTGCTGCGCCGGCCGCCTGGTGGTGACTGGAATGGGGAAGAGTGGCCTGATTGCGCGCAAAATTGCAGCGACGTTGAACTCGACCGGGAGCCCGGCGCTCTACCTGCATCCCGTTGAAGCGCTGCACGGAGATTTGGGGATGGTCGTGCGCGGGGATGTGGTGCTGGGGCTGTCAGCGAGCGGAGAGACGGAGGAGATGCTGGCATTACTGGCGACGATCAAGAGACTGCAGGTGCCGCTGATTTCGATGACGGGAGACGAGATCAGTGCAGCGGGCGGGGCTCGTTCCAGCCTGGCGGCGGCGGCAGATGTGGCGCTGGATTGCTCGGTGGCGCAAGAGGCGTGTTCGTTGGGATTGGCTCCCACGGCGTCGACGACAACCATGCTTGCCCTGGGGGATGCATTGGCTGTGACTTTGAGCGAGAGACGAGGATTCAAAGAAGAAGACTTCGCCAATCTGCATCCGGGGGGGAAGTTGGGGAAGCGATTGGCTCGAGTGGAGTCGCTGATGCATTCGGGAGAGGCTCTGCCCTGCGTTGCTCCTTCGAGTCAGATGTCGGAGGTCATTTACGAGATGTCACGCAAGAAGTTGGGAGTGACGGCTGTGGTTGAGCGAGATCAGCGGCTGGTGGGCGTTATAAGCGACGGGGATCTGCGCCGGTTGCTGGAGAAGCGCGGGAAAGATGTGATGGACCTCACGGCGGCGGATGCCATGACGCGGCAGCCCAGAACGATTGCGAAGGAAGAATTCGCGGCAACGGCTTTGGGACTGATGGAGGAAAAAAGGATCACGTCTCTGATGGTGGTGAACGAGGGGGGAATGCTAGAAGGAATCGTGCACTTGCACGATTTGTGGACTACGCAGCTGGTTTAGGTGTTTTGTAATTTTGTAATCGGGTAATTGAGAAGCGGAATTACAAAATTGAGGTTGGCCTATGTATCACTACGATCCGAATACCGCGCTGGAAGAATTGAACGAGGATGCGACTTTGCCCAATCCTGTGCACGTGCGAGACATGATTCTGCGCAAGAAGCTTACAGCAGATAAATCGCTAGAATTGAACCGGCTGTTTGTGGAGTATCAGAAGTTTTTCGGCGAGGCGCAGAAGTTGGGGAGAGAGATTCTGAAGCAGCTCTCGGCTTGACACCACCGTCAACAGATTACCGGGCCGTAACCGCTAAAAAATGCCAAGTTGCGCTCGGCTGGACAGCCGATCCCTACGTCGTCCATCATCCGCAATCATTTACAATTCAGGATTCTCTTCACAGCGAGAGTGCAATTATGCATCGTTGGTCACAAGTGTTCATTCCCACATTGCGCGAGGCGCCGGCGGACGCCGAGGTGGCTTCGCACAAATTCCTAGTGCGGGCCGGGTACATCCGGCAGTTGGCGGCGGGGATTTATTCGTACCTCTTTCTGGGCACGCGCTCGTTCAACAAGATCATGGCGATTGTTCGGGAGGAGATGGACCGGATCGGACAGGAATTTTATTTGCCGGCGCTGCACCCGCGGGAGCTTTGGGAGGCCTCGGGGCGCTGGGCACTCATGGGCGAGAACCTGTTCCGGCTGAAGGATCGCAAGGGCGGCGACATGTGCCTGGGCATGACCGAAGAAGAGGTGATGACGTCGATCGCGCTGAAGGAGATGCGCAGCTATAAGCAACTGCCGCAGATCTGGTATCAGATTGCGCCTAAATTTCGCGATGAGCCGCGGCCGAGGTCGGGGTTACTTCGCGTGCGGCAGTTCATGATGAAAGATTCTTATTCCTTTGACATCGATGCGGCAGGGCTGGATGTTTCCTACAAGAAGCATTACGACGCTTACTGCAGGATTTTCGACCGCTGCGGGTTGAAGTACATGGTGGTGGAGGCGGACTCGGGGGCGATGGGCGGGAAAGAGTCGCACGAATTCATGGTGCGCACACCGGCCGGGGAAGATCAGATCGTGAGCTGCGATGGATGCGATTACGCGGCGAACATGGAGAAGGCAACGTCGAAACTGGATGAGGTGCCGGATCTTTCTGCTTTCGAGGATGGCAAGCCGCTGCTGGTGCACACTCCGGGGCAGAAGACGATTGAGGATGTGGCGAAGTTTCTGGGAGTGTCGCCGAAGAACAAGATCAAGACGCTGGCTCTCATGGCAGATGAATTCGATCAGGCTGGGAAGAAAAAATCTTCGCGCGCGATTGTGGTGTTGATGCGCGGCGATCATCAGTTGAATGAAGCGAAGCTGAACGGTGCGGTTGCGACGGCGACGCGTCCCATGGAGGAACCCGAGATTGAGTCACTGTTCAATTCTCCTGCGGGATATCTCGGTCCCATGGGGATTGAGTGGGCTCGCGATTTGAAGGATCACAAGGGCAAGCCGGTGCTGCTGGTGGATAAAGCGCTGGAGGGGCGCACGAACCTGATTGGGGGCGCGAACAAGAAGGACTATCACCTGAAGAATCTGACTCCGGGCAAGGACTTTCAGCCTACGGCGTATGCCGATTTGCGTGCGGTGACGGCGGGAGAGGCGTGTCCGAATTGCGGCAAGCCGCTGCGGATCGATACCGCGGTCGAGATCGGACACATCTTCAAACTGGGATATCGCTACTCGGAGTCGATGGGGCTGCGAGTTCTCGACAAGAACGGAAAGGAAGTGATGCCCATCATGGGCTGCTACGGAATCGGCATCGAGCGCATTCTTACGGCCGCGGTCGAGCAGGGAAATGATGAGAATGGATTCTGGTTACCTTCGAGTATTGCTCCGTTCGAAGTGGTGGTCGCGCCAGTGAACATTAAGGACGACGCGGTGCGAAATGCGGCGGAGGACATTGCCAAACGGCTGGAAACAGCTGGGATGGATGTGATCCTGGACGATCGGGACGAGCGTCCGGGAGTGAAATTCAAGGACGCGGATCTGGTCGGGATCCCGTTTCGGGTTACGGTGGGGAAGAAAGTTACCGAAGGTACTGTGGAGGTTGTTTTCCGTTCGACTCACGAAGTACGCGATGTTAGGATCAGCGCGATTGTGGAGCAGTTTCAGGAATTGCTGAGGGGGCGGACTAACTGAGGTTTCCGGTCGCGCCGGGCGGACGTGGCACATGGGATCGATTAAGGCAATCTTTGGGATGCTGGTCATTGTGGGGATGATCTACTGCGCCTGGCAGATCGTTCCGCCGGAACTAGCAAACTATTCGTTTCAGGATGATCTGCGTCAGGTAGCGATGGTGGGCGGGGCGAACCCGCATCAGACGGACCAGGACTTGATGGATGCCGTTATGAAGAAGGCGCAGGAACACCAGATTACGCTGCTGCCGGAGCAGGTCACGGTGCAGCGGATCGGCACGCCGGGAGCCCCGGCGGTCTACGTGGCGGCGGATTACAGCGTTCCGGTGACGCTGCCCGGATATTCTTTCACTCTGCATTTCAATCCTTCCAGCGGAAATCGCGGGTTCTGAGGTAGTTCTCAGTTCTCAGGCCTCCTTTCTCAGCAGTCACTGCCGACTTAGAGGGACTCCTACGCCAGAGTCGAGAGAGCAAAAATCGAGAATTAGGATCTGAATGAATTCAATTGTCACGTCTCGCAAATGGCGGCGAGAAGCGGGGCACCCCTTGATGAATCGCTTTGCAGGAGCCCGCACAGAAAAGCACAGTGACATCGGTAACGTTGTCACATCGTTACCATCGCCCTAAGATCGCGAGTGGATCGAAGCGTTTGCTGACCGGCGAAAGCGATCACGGAAGAGTGCGATTGTGTTCGCGGAGAAGTCCTGGAGGTAGCAGTGATGGTGGCAAAGATTCTTCTTGGGGCGGCAAGTCTAATCTTAGCGGTGGCGATGTCGGGATGCAGTAGCACGAAGGGGTGTCCAACGGGAATCCCCGGTAGTGCGGGAGGAACTTCAGCCGGAGCGTCGGGTGGCGCTACACAGTCGACGGGCGCCTGTAGCGGCGGGGGCGGCGGGAATCCTACCGCCACAGGGAAACCTGCAGCATTCGCGTATTACGTGAATCAGATGATGATCGGCGCAACGGTCGTCGATACCTCAGGCAATTTCGGTCAACTCCTGGGTTTCGCGAATCCGCCGAGTTCACTGCAAGCTGGTGACATAATGGTGATCGCTCAGGCGAAATGGCTGTATGAGCTTGTGGGTTCGACGCTCGCGGGCTATTCGATTAACGGCGGAACAGGGGCGCTGACGGCGATTCCTGGCAGCCCCTTCCCCTTGAGTGGTACCGAGGTGGCTTCGCTGGCCACGGACTCCGCCGGCAAGTTTCTGTTCGTGTGTGCCGCCAATAACGATCTAGTGCAAGTCTTCTCCATCAACCAAACCAGTGGCGCACTGGCGCCAGTGGGAACATTTGCGACCGCAGGTTTTGCTGCACAGGCTACGACAGACGGATTGGGCAAGTACCTTTACGTGACGGAAGGAAACCTAGGCAGTTCGGTCGACGTGTACGCGATCGCTTCCAACGGGTTCTTAACCCCGATCGCCGGCAGCCCGTTCTCCATCAGCATTGCGACGCTTCGCAGCGAACGGACAGGGAAGTTCCTGTTGGGCGTAACCGGCGATGGGGCGAATAACGGGTTCGGACCGGACAAGCATGTGTATGTTTTTTCGATCGATCAAACGAGTGGAGCGCTGGCCCAAGTGAGTGGCTCGCCATTTGCGACGGTATCTATTCCCGCGGATTTGACAGTGCATCCAAACGGAACGCTGGTGTACACATTCAACAACGTAGTTAATAGCCCCACTCCTGGTCTCACTCCGGTGGAAGGCTTTCAGCTGGACACAAGCAGCGGACAGCTGACTCCATTAGCGGGCTCTCCGTTCAACGGCATGGTGGCGCCGCATGGGTTCTTCGATCCAAGTGGCGCCTTCCTCTTCTTGCATCCTAGTGACAAGATAGAAGTGGCCTCGGTTGATTCTGCGACCGGTGCCCTGATCGCAATTGGGTCCCCGGTTACCGGAGTGGGCCTAAGCCAGGAGTTGGCGGTGACTGACGCGCATTGACACAGTATTTGGATTTCGCACAGGTTTGGACATTTGTTAACGGAAAAGAGACCCCGATGTACCGCGGGTCTCTTTTCGTTGGCGGCGCAGGCGGTACAATAAGGCAACGTTCCCGCTAAGATCGTAGCTCCGGAGTGTTCCGGAGAGCCAGATTCGTACCCGGGGCAGGGCGATGGAGCGTCAAACCTTTTTGCCAGCAAAATCGTCTGATTAGAGACCGGGCGTAGAGTCGACTTGTGGCTATAAAAGTCAGAATTCCAAAAATCAACGGTGGAGCGGGAGTACGCGGGTTACCGCGCGATCCGGTGCTACGCGCCGCGGTGGTGGTGTTTCTACTCCTGGCCGTTTCGTTTACGGTTATCTTCTCCTACTTCTATATCAAGTACGACCGCATCATCGAAAAGCGGTTCCGGACGCCGGTATTCGCGAACTCGGCGAAGATCTATGCTCTGCCGCGGACGGTGATCGACGGGGAGAAGGTCACGGCCAAGGAGATTGCGGCGGAACTGCGACGTGCCGGCTATTCGGATCAGGAAGGCGCGTCGAAGCTGGGAAGCTTTGAGATGGTGAAGGGCGGGATCGATATCACGCCGGGGGACGAGTCCTATCACTCG
>DASVAE010000083.1:0-54277 GCA_036376495.1 Candidatus Sulfotelmatobacter sp.
CGTGCAGACGACGCCTACCCTCGACATGCGGTGTCTGTGGGTCCACGAGCTACTACTTCGATTGGGGCTTAGACGTTCACGTGTGCTACTCGTGCGGAGCACGTGAAACTAGCAGGGGATGGCGCAAGCCATAAAAAACTCTGCATACAAAACTGCATACACCGCGCCCGCAACTACCCGGAATCTTTGAAAACTGCGATCTGCTGAAATGTGCGATTGGCGCGGGTTTCAGCGGTTTGGAGTGACAATTGCTGGTAAGGCTCACCACAATCCTAAGTCTGGTGCGTCTGCCAATTCCGCCACTTTCGCGCCTTCAAATTCTAGCATTTCCAGTTTGCCGACCCGTGTCAGTTAACCGCATGGGGACTTTTGTGGGGAGTTGCCGGGCCGCATGAACCTGAGCCGCGATGCCGAGTACATCCTTCGTGCGCGGGTAAACATATTTCATCGTGGTGCTGATGTTCGCGTGGCCCGCGAGCAATTGCAGCGCCTTCACGTTCTGCGTATTGCGACTGGCCTCGGTCAAAAACGTGTGGCGCAAAGTGTGGAGCCCAGCATCGGAGTCGAACTCCCTGTGAGCGTCTTCATGGCTTGTTGCTGTGCCGCGATAGTGTTGCGGCTGAGAGGCTGAGTGCGATCTTCAAGAGCAGGGAACAAGGCGAGCATTGCGATTCAGCGAGCAGGCGATGCAGGACGACCGCCATAGCTTGCGTGATCGGGAGATCCCGCCGTGCATCCCTCTTGAGACCCCGCCTAATCGAAATGGTTCCCCAGAATCCGCCGAGGGGAGTGTCGCGACGTTGAATACAATCGCGCTCGAGCGCGAGCAGCTCGCCACGACAGATAGCCGAGTGAAGCAGATGACGTTGAGTCAAAGTTTCTTTAAACTTGGGAGCGCAACGCGCCTGAGAGAACGCAGACGCCGAAACAAACTCGCAGTTCAACAAACCTGAACACACTTCATTCCGAGAAGAGCGCTGAGCTTCTCCAGCTTACCGGAAACCTGGCCAATGCCCACCGCACAGTGGTGCGCCGGGCCCTGAGCGTTCCAATCCGTGAGAAACTTTCTTGCGCCTAATGAAAAGCGGTAACGGCTATTCGTGTTCCCAATTTCAAGAATCGGTCCTGGCACGGACTCTCCCTCCGCAGTCAGCAATTTCAGTTCACCCTCTGCGGTCTGTACGACCGAGAGCAGGGTGACTGGCCCATGCTTCACCGACATCTCCACTGAAAGTCCTTGCCCAACTTTGCCGTGATAGACCTGAAGAGGACGCACCTTGGTCTTCCCCTGCGCGATGGCAATGTGTCCCGGGCCGTCGTGCCCCATGAGAACAACGTCATCGGTGTAGTCCACTGCATAGAATTCGCTAAAGGACCCTCCAGCGCCGAATGAGTCCATGATTTTCATAGCCTGCGCGTTCTTGACTTCATATTCGCCAGCGACTGGAATCCCACGGCCGGTCAGAAGACTCGTTCCTAAGATGATCGAACTAATCACATCCTCATTTTCAGTATTGCCGGTGCCCTTGTGGTAATAGGCCAGTGAGCCCAGCGTGTGGCTTTCCACAAGCCGATCCAGAGCCACTGATGTTCCGGCAGCTCGCCGGAGCTCCTCTTCAGAACAATCCGGTTGGATATCGAAAATGCTCTTGAAATCTGCGACGCGGCCAATTACATCTGCCTGGCTAACGTGCTTGCGAAGCGAAGCCAGTTCTTCCACTTCGATGATTTCGACGTGACCGCCAAAATAGGCGCTCTGCTGGGTCAGGTCGGAATAGATATCAAGCATCCCACCGTAGTAATGGCCCATAATGCCGAGACGGTTATGCTCCATCACATGAGCGACGTGAGCCGCCTCGATCCATTCCGCGATTTCCGTCCATGCCTTTGCATCATCTTCCAGCATGCCCGTTACCTGGAAAAATGGAATGCGGCAGCGCTGAAGTACGTTTGCGATCTCTGGTACGCCGCAAGCCTGGCAGTGAGCCAGCCATTCTCCTGTCATCTTCGTTCGATCGCCAAGTCGATTGAAATTGGCGTAATCTATCGCGGGCGCAGGCGCGAGATTCAGAATGACTACAGGTACTTTTGCGCGCCGCACCGCAGGCAATACCGTCGAAGACAAAGCATACGTGGTGACAAGCAGGAAGATGAGATCGACGTCCGATTTGCGGAACTGGTGACCGGCCGAGAAAGACTTCTCGGGAGTATCGATGAGTCCTAAATTTATGACTTGCGCGCCGAAGCTTTCAAGCTTTCTTGCGACCTGCCCGGTAAATCCCGTCAGCCGTTCCTTCAATCCCGGGAACTGCGACCAGTAAGCGTGGAGACCAATGCCGAACAGCCCAACCTTAAGTTGATCGCCTGTATTCATGGTTGGTCCTTGCCGAAGAGTGGCTGAAGAACTTGGCAAGGATAGCCGCTGCGCCTTTGCGCCACAAGCAGCATGCGCCAACTGGGTGGCGTTTCGAAGCGCGAAATGGAGAAGTTCAACAGGGACGCAATGCCATCGCCCGACAGTATGTTCCAGAACGGCAGAAGCGTCGGCCAGCAGGCCATACGCTGCATCGAGCCGGGCCAGTGCAACGACTCGGCATTTCCTAAGGCGAAATACTTTCATATTCGCATTCGGCAATTGACGGGTTGCCACCGCCGATGGCACCATTCGGTGCCTCAAGAACAAAGCATTCCGGAGATTTGCTGGAGACTAGTCTTAAATGAGATGCCCCGCGTTAATGTTATTGCTCTTCAGTACCTTATCTATTGGCCAAGATCACCCGACCCAATTGATGGTGCATTGGGACAATGTGATTCGCACGATCCAAACCACACCAACGCTACAGGTAGTGGTGAATCCTCCACTTCAGCGGGGGACGCCCGTTCACGATAATGCGTTTCAGGCTCTGCATGAACTCGGGGCTGACTACGTGCGCTACGTACCGTGGCTCCCTTATCCTAAGCTCGGCGTCGCCGAACTGGAGCCCCCAAAGGACGGGAAAACTTCCTGGGATTTCACACTGATCGATCCCATGACCGTCGATTTCCTAGAAGCTAGTAAGGGACACTCGACGATTCTGAATTTCAGCACTATCCCGCAATGGATGTACAAGACAGATAAACCAGTGGTCTATCCGGCAGATCCCACGCAAGTCAGTTGGGATTATGAACAGGGCACTGAACTCCGCGACCCGAGTATGAAGGAAGTGGCCGATTACTATGCCAGGCTGCTCTCCTGGTACACCAACGGAGGCTTCACGGATGAATTCGGCAGGTACCACGATTCGGGGTACCACTATTCGATTCCGTTCTGGGAGGTGCTGAACGAAGTTGATTTCGAGCATCACATGAGTCCGGAAACTTACACCCGCCTCTATGACGAGGTTGTTCTTGCCATGAAGAAAGTGCAACCGGCAACCAAGTTTGTGGGATTGGCGTTAGCAATGGAGACGAACCCGAAGTATTTCGAATATTTTTTAGATCACAAGAACCACAAACCGGGCGTACCTCTCGATTTCCTCTCGTATCACTTCTACGCAGTTCCCAGCCTCGACGAAACACCAGAAGTGGAGCAGTTCACGTTCTTCGCGCAGGCGGATGGATTCCTCAAGACCGTTCGCTATATCGAGGCGATACGAAAGCGTCTGTCGCCAGAAACGAAAACTACGGTTGACGAACTCGGGGCTATTTCAGCCGATGACCAAGCACAAGGAGAACCCGGGCATGTCACAAAGCCCATTCCGGAATCCTATTGGAACTTGGCTGGAGCGATGTACGCCTACCTTTTCGGTCAATTGACAGAACTTGGGATTGACGTCGCGGGAGAGTCTCAGCTGGTTGGCTTTCCCACTCAATTCCCAAGCGTCTCGATGGTGGATTGGAACAACGGTAAACCCAACGCGCGTTTCTGGGTCCTGAAACTGCTTCACGATAACTTTAGGCCAGGTGATAAACAGGTGGAGATCGCCCGAGCACCTGCATCTTCGGCAGACAATCCTTACTTGTACTCGCTAGCTTTTGTTACCAGGGATGGAAAAAGGCGTGTACTTCTTGTAAATAAGCGCGATCGGACGTTCGACGTTTCGGTTGTAGGCTCAACAGGCGGACAGGTGAACTATGTAGACCAGACCACGGCGTTCAACCCTCCGGCCACGGCGAAACTGAACACCGACGTCATAAGATTGGCAGGCTTCTCGGTAGCGGTCGTAGCCATACCGTAAGCACGGCCTTACCGCGAAGGGTTTGGATCGACTTCTTGCTTCGTGACTTCACGCGGCGAAAAGACAGGCGCCACTTCCTTCTGCTGGTTCGCGATGTCGTGCAGGTGCCGATACTGGGCGAGCGCTTTCTGCTGTTCCGCGACATTACCCAGTGTTCTCTGGACTTTAGCCAGCCGAAACCACGCGACCTCATTTTCCGGATCGACGGCCGCCGCACGTTGAGCATGCTCCAAAGCCTGCTGTGGCTGCTTCTTCTCAAGCAACACTGCGCACAATCCCAGCTGTGCCTCGGGAAAATCCGGATAGTACTTCAACGCCTGTTCGAGATACCGCTCGGCTTCGTCCATTTCTCCCGCTCTGCGGTGCAACTCTCCGACTTCGTAAGCGGCATTGGCGTTGGTAGGGTCGGACTGTAGCTCCTGCTCGAACTCCTTCTGGGCGGCGGGTAAATCGTTTTGCGACTGGCGTTGCCAGTAGCGACCCAATAGGCTGCGCCCGATGCGGTAGTGAATGCCTGGCCGATTCGGGGCAATCCGAAGCACCTCGTGATATTCCTGAATCGCCTGATCGTAGGAGCCCTGACTCTCATGGGCTTCGGCCGCCGCCAGATGCCTCCAGACGGAGTTCGGCGCAACCCGGGCCAATTTCTCCATCGTCACGAACGCAAAGTTCCCGTAGACCTTTCCAGTCTGATACAGGATCTCGCCGTCATCCGGAAAAAGACGGTTCAATTCAAGCGAAACGTCCACCGCCTGCGAGTCTTGCTTAAGACCGGAGTACGCGTGCTGCAATTCGAGACCGCACATCCGTTTCATTTCGGACTCGCCACTTCGATGGAAGCACTTCTCCAACCCAGGCACTGCTTCCTTATATCGACCCGTTTCCGATAAGGAGATAACCAGCAGGTTGCTACTCTTGAGTAGCATAGGCTTCAGCTTCAGTGCTTTACGCAGAGCAGGAATTGCCTCTGCGAACTTGCGCTCCTGGAAATAAACCAAGCCCAGATTCGCATGGACCTCAGCGACTGAGGGCTCGAGTTCACGCAGCTTTGCAAACGCCGTCTCGGCCTCGGCATAACGTCCAGCGGCGAGGGCGGATTGTCCCTCTTCCGCATAGCGCTCCGCCGAACTCTGTTGGGCGATAGCTCCAAGGGTGAAGCAGTTAAGCATGAGCAATACAGCGTACATCCATTCACGGCAATTCACGATTCGAGTGTATTCCAAAAAAGATCCGCCAGCCGAAGTGGCTGGCGGGTTTAACTCCATAGCCTCGCACTCAAAAAACAATCTTGCCGCCTAACTGGATAATGCGTCCGGGATGGGCAGCCTGAACTTCGCCGAACCCTGGATTGTTCGGATTATCGCCCACGGGCGCCCCGATCCCGGTACTCGTAAATGGATCAAATCCATACTGGTGATGGTTAAAGACGTTGAACGCCTCGGCCCTGAACTGGAATGACACCTTTTCCGTGAACCTGAAATCCTTGCCGATGCCCATATCCCAATTGTTAATGCCGGGCCCTCGGATAATATCGCGGCCACTGTTGCCGAACTGCCCAGAAAGCGGTTGGCAGAACGCCACGCCGGTCAAGTTTGCCGCGACGCAAGTCCCGTTTGCGCTGGGGTTTGCCGCATCAGTGGAAAGCGTGTTGTTGAACCAATGCTTGATGTCCTTGTGGAATCCGCTGGGATACGGATCGCCAATCTGGGTACAACGTTGGGTAAAGCTCAGCAACAAGCCATTCGCGTCATTGCAATGAATCGCGAACGGGAAACCACGCTGGAAAGTAGTGATGGCAGTAAGCTGCCATCCACCCACCGCGGCGTCGACTGCTCTGTTCATGCCACTGCCATAGCGCTTGCCACGCCCAATTGGCAATTGATAGACAAGGCTATTCACGAAGCGATGGTCCACGTCGAAATCGGAACGACCATAATCCAGACGCGGATTGTGTTCATCCATATGCCCGGCGAATGCATTAGTAGATCCAACTCCAGCCGCCGCCGACTTGTCGTCGAGACTTTTGGCCCAGGTGTAGACAGCCAGCAGCGCCAGCGAATTGGATCTGTGCTCGAGTTTCACGTTTCCAGCGTTGTAGCTTGAATATCCGCTGTATTCGCTATCCAGAAATCCCAGAGACGACGTGATGTTCTGGAAGGGCTTCCGGCTTGAAACTGGGCAGAGATTGCCAAGGTTGGTTGGATCCCCCCCGGTGAGCGGGTCGCAGGCCGCTGGATCTGCCGGGGGCAGGGGCTGGCCAATGTTGATGCGGTTCAAGAGATGCGTGCCTTTGTTGCCGACGTAATTGAGTTCCAGAGTCGTGTTCCGTGCGATTTCGCGCTGTGCAGACAGCGACCATTGTTGAACGTAAGGATTGTGAGGACGTTCTGAGATAATCACTGCAAAGAACTGGCTCCCGTCCTGGGCGGCAGTGATCTGGTGTAATGGTACTGGCGGGAACATATTATTTGTATTTTTCGGGTTGCATGCGGGGTTCCCGGCGGTTCCACAGCCAGCCACATCCGATACTGGACTGTTATTTGCACGAACGACGAAGGGATAAATGTCGCCCGAGTCATCGATCTCGCGAGTTTCGAACGAATCAAAAAAGATGCCATATCCACCGCGGAGAACAGTTTTGTCTCCGAGACGATATGCAACTCCAATGCGCGGCGCGAAAGGCTTTTTCGAGCCATCTGCCGGATTTGCCCGGCCGCAGTAGCTATAAAATCCATTTCCCACTGGAGCAATCGGGCCCCCCAGACTCTGGATAGTTGCGGTACCCAGTGCCTTATCGGCGTAACAGAGTCCACCACCGGGATTGCTGCGATCGAACCAGAACATCTTGTTGTCTTTTTCCGTGGGTACCGAACGATAGTCCCAGCGCAAACCTAAATTCAGAGTCAATCGGTTGGACACTTTCCAATCGTCCTGCACAAAGGGAGCAAAATACATAAACCGATACTGGTTCAGATTCCCAGCGACATTTGTCGGGCTAAACGGTCCCGGTTGGAACGTCGAAGCAGCGTTGTAGTACCCAAGCAGAAAGTCCGCGATCGCATTGCCAGTGCCGCAGTATTGCGTGATACAACCTCTCACCCCACTTCCGCCATTGTTTACGATGGTGTCGTTGCTGTAATTGAAATTCCCCAGGAAATCGGCGGACAGATCACGTCTCTGCAGCCATCGCCGGTAATCGAAACCTGTGCTAATTGTGTGGCGGCCCCTCACGAGGGTGAGCGTATCCGAAAATTGCCAAGTCGGGATGTCGCTGGTGGTTGTGTCGTTACCTTGGCTGCCGACTGACGAATATGGCGTCCCGAGCGAAATGGTTGGGAACAAGCGCGCATAATTCGGCAGATTGGGATATACACCACCGATACCGAGCGCACTCACTTGCGCCGTCGTGATCGGCGTCCCTCCCTGGATCGCAATCGGTTCGAGGCGACCAAAACGGAAATTGTTGATCACATGCGAGCCGATCTCTTTGGTATAAGAAAACATCCAGCTCTCGGCTTTCT
This sequence comes from Candidatus Sulfotelmatobacter sp., assembly GCA_036376495.1. Lineage (GTDB taxonomy): Bacteria > Acidobacteriota > Terriglobia > Terriglobales > Acidobacteriaceae > Sulfotelmatobacter. The sequence goes on from DASVAE010000083.1 coordinate 7,739, forward strand.
CGTTGAAGGTGCCAATTCCATACGGATTGGTAATCGAGCCGTTAACGTTCTCATTGTTGTAGGTGGCAGTTGTATACCGGAAGAATAACTTCCCGAAACGGTGACCCAGTTCCTGATCGAGGCGATACGTTTGCTGGTTTGTGGTTTGGGGCAATGTGAGTGCCAGACGGTAGTTAAACCCGGCACCTCCGCAACCCACGCAGTTCGGTGCCGGAAACATATTCAATCCAAGTGTTTGTTGGGCAAGGATTGAGAACCGGCTGGGATCAATTCTGTTCCCTGAAAATGGGGCGCCGGTCAGTGGATCGATCGGCATGCATGGGGCACTGGCCGTCGGAGTGCAAGTGCCGCCAGCTTGCGTGGGTAACGCCAGTCCAGAAGCCGAGAAATCTCCATTCAACTGCGCCACATCTGGAGTGGTGAAAGTGCTCTGGTCAAATCCATTGCGGATTCTCCATCCCTCATAGTTCACCATAAAAAATGTCTTGTTTCTGCCGTCGTAAACTTTGGGGATGAAGATCGGACCACCGACCACGAACCCGAACTGATTTTGCCGCAACTCCGGCAGTGATTGCTGGAAGGGGGCCTTAGCATCGAACGCGTCGTTCCGGAGGAACTCGAAAGCGGTACCATGCAATGCATTCGTACCGTTCTTGGTGACGATGTTCACCTGATTGGCGCTGAACCCATATTCGGCGGAATACGTTTCGCTCTGGATTTTGAATTCTTGAATCGCATCCTGCGAGACGATTACGGCTGGAGTGTTCAGGGCAGTATCCGTGTTAATCAGACCGTCGAGTGTGTAGTTATTTGACGTGGGGCGCCCTCCGTTAATGCTGATAGCGTTGCCCTCACCTTGTCGCATCTGGCCCTGCTCGCCATTAGTTTGTACCGCACCGGCGCCTATAAATAACAAGCTCACGAAGTTGCGCCCATTCAAAGGCAATTGCTCCACCTGCTGTTGCGTCACGATTTGGGTAACTGCCGCAGTATCGGTATCCAGGCTGACCGCACTCGCCTCAACCTGAACGCTTTCAGAAACTGCACCAGGCTTCATCATGACATTCACGCGCGCCTGTTGTGCCACCACCAACACCACACCATCGATGACTGACTTCTGAAAGCCGGAAGCCTGAACTGTTACGCGATAGCTTCCAGGTTGAAGGTAAGGCACCGTGTAATCGCCAGTCGAAGTGGTCTGCACGCGATTGCTGACGTTCGTGGCTGTATTAGTGACATCAACAGCCGCATTGGGCACGACAGCACCGGAGTTGTCGGTGACCGTACCTAAGATCGTTCCGTACGCTCCACCTTGGGCAGAAACGAGGCCCGCGGTCGAAACTAGCAGGAAGCTCAGCAGAAGAATGCGCGTCGTCGCGGACATAGATTTTCTCCCAGGCGACGCTTGCATTTGTCCGAAGTTCGGCAGACGTTCTTGTACGTTTTGGAGAACCTGCCCTGCCCCAGACGGCTGTCGCCGCTAACTTGGGGCGGATACTCCCACTCCTGCTCGCGCATCGTCAACCCGCAACCGAGAAACAGCCTGCGTTTCGCAATGAAGAACTCGCGGTCGCTCGGGAAGGACTTCAACCAAATCGTTATCCGGCAGCCAATTGGTGGTTCACTGCGGGTTCCAACATGAACGCTAAGCCACAACCGGTTTACTGTATTTTGTTTTGCAATGCAGAAAAGTTTGAGCGTCAAGGCTCGTCCCAAGCACGGGCATTCAAAACGCAATGCCGCCGCTGCAGCAAGGTGAGATCAGAGTGATCTAGGAGTCTGTTGTGCTTGATGTGTATGTCTTCAGTGAGCGGCAAATTTGCGAAGAGAGGAGTCGTACGGTTCCGTCCGCACCAGCTTTGTCAGCGCATCGTTAGGATAGTAATGATCCACCGTTCCTGGGGTGATGAGTTTGTGTTCGACAAACACTGCGGGAGGAACAGGACGTTGATTGAGGATGTCGAGACTCACCCGGATAAGATCGTCTCCATAACGTTCAGGAAAATAGGCCACGGATCCGACAAACCGAGTCCTCGGTTGACGAAGCTCAGCGCGCCCTTCCGGCGAAGCATTCTGCCCAATGACGGCGCAATTCTCTGCCCTGCCGGCTTCCTGAAAAGCACGCAATGCACCTAGAGCGCTTGGATCGTTAATCGCTCCGACAAGAACTCGCCTTGCATTGGAAGAACGCAAATGCCTCCGCACCGTCTCGAAGCTGGGGCCGAGTCCTCCATCGCCCTCCAGGTAGGTAACACGGGAATTCGCTGCGGATGGCAGAATCATGTTGATCCCTACCAGCAGACCAGACAAACGCATCCGTGGAAGATTACCAGCACGTTTCAATTCCAGAAGCAGAATCTCATCTATCTCGGAGTGCCAGTGTTCCTTGACCCAGCGTCCCAGATAACGGCCGCCGATCAAGCCCGCCTCATAGTTGTTTGCCCCATAATAGGTGGCTCCGGGATGAGGAATATCGATGGCGATCATCGGAATGCCGGCTTCGCGGTATTTGGCCGCAACGATAGGCGCCACTTCCTCATCCGTCTGGAATTCGATCGCAAGATCTACCTTTTCGCGCACTAGTTGGTCTGCATTTCGCTGCGCGATCTTCGCGCTGTACCGGTTGTCCATACAGATCAACTCGATGCCTTCAGCCGCAGCAGCCCGCTGCAGACTTTCCGATACTTCGCGCGAGAATTGATAATCCGTACCTTGGGCGGCGTATCCGAGGCGGTATAGTCTCTGCTTCCAGGGATGCACGCGCGATTGATACAAGTTTTTTCCAACCTTATCGACCATTCCACATTTTTCGAGCGTGTAGAGGAGCCGAAAAACCATGGTCTTCGGCAAACCACAGCGCGCAGCGATCTCTTTCAGCGGCAGGGCTTCGCCCGGATGACGAAATGCGCCTAGCAGTTGAGAAGAGTGAACGATCGATTTCACCAGGTATCGATCTCGACTCTGAGTGGGGAACATGGTTGGACATGATGATCGATTTTTTGCGTTTTGCAAAGCGAAATTTACGGTGTCCGGTTTGTTGCTCGGAGTATCGAGCTCGGTTTCCGAAATTCTTCAATTTATCCCTAAAAGCCACCAAACTGCAGAAATACAGTTGACCGGCAATTTTCGGCAAAAGCTCTCATTCCTCTCGTAGATTGCTTTTGCTAGCGCCTGACACGGTCGTTTTGCTCAGCGGTGGGACCGAACTGCCAGTTCTACAAAGCGAAACCATGCGGGGCGCCTGCGGCCGTCGGCTGTGCAAAACTGACATGCCGGTCGGAGAACATGTCTAGCATTGTGATCCATTTGCCACTGCCAGAATGGCCGATGTCGATTTCGCAATACAAAACGAATGAACCAGCCGAACAAATCCGTGACCTTCGCTTACTCAGCGCTGTAATCTTCAACCGCAAGAGAGGGTCGTATGCAGTCATTCATCATGGACAAGATCTTTGCTGCTTTGGAGACATTTCGCATTGAGCTGCCATCGTGGGGCTTTGCGAATACGGGCACTCGTTTTGGAAAATTCATCCAAGCGGCGGCGGCAACAACTACCGAGGAGAAGTTCAGTGACGCAGGTCAGGTACATCTGCTCACCGGTGTGTGTCCGACGATCGCGCTCCATGTCTTATGGGACTGCCCGGACGGCGTACAAAGCACCGAAGAGATTCAGCGGTTTGCCCGCCGCCATGGCGTCACCCCCGGCTCGATCAATCCCAACCTGTTTCAAGATCAGGAATACAAGTTCGGATCCTTCGGGAATCCCCAAGAATCGATTCGCCAGCGCGCTTTACGGCATGCCAAAGACAGCATCGAGATTGCGCGGCGCCTTACGAGCAGAGACATCTCCTTTTGGTTTGCCGATGGATCGAATTATCCGGGAACGGCGAATATCCGGCAACGGAAGCATTGGTTCGTGGAAGCGCTAAGAGAAGCGCATGGGGAGCTGTTTCCGGATCAGCGAATGCTCGTCGAATACAAACCTTTTGAGCCCGCTTTTTATCACACAGATATTGCCGATTGGGGAATGGCGCTGCTGCTGTCCCGCGCCGCCGGACCCCAAGCCAAAGTCCTGGTTGATACCGGACACCATTATGCGGCGCAGAATATTGAACAGATCGTAGCGTGGCTGCTGTCGGAAGACATGCTGGGTGGCTTTCACTTCAACGATCGCCGGTACGCCGACGACGACCTGACGATGGGATCCATCGATCCTTATCAGGTGTTCCGCATCTTCCACGAGATTCGCTTCTTTGAATGGGAGACCGGAAGGCGGGCTGACATCGCCTACATGGTCGATCAGAGTCACAATTTGAAGGGCAAAATCGAAGCCATGATCCAGACTGTCACGATGGCGCAGCAACTATTTGCGAAAGCAGCGCTGGTGGATTACGAGCGACTTGCAGCGGCGCAGGCAAAATGCGATCTCGTGGAAGCGGAATCGCGGCTGCAGGACGCGTTCGCGGCAGATGTCCGCCCCGTAATCCAGGACTGGCGGGAGTCCAAAGGATTACCGAGGGATCCGATGGAGGCTTTTCGCCAGAGCGGATATCTGGAGCACATCACCAAGGAGCGGGCGGCGAAGAACGCACATAATGTTTCTTCTTATGCCTAATTCGTCGAAAACATACTTGGCTTTGGACCTCGGCGCTGAAAGCGGGCGGGCCGTGCTGGGGCATCTGTGTTCTGGAATCCTTTCAATAGAGGAACTACACCGCTTTCCGAATGAGGCGGTCGAATATGGAGGTTCTCTCCACTGGGATGTTGCTCGACTTTGGTTCGAGGTCCGAACGGCTCTGACCTGCGTAGGGCACAAGCCACTGGTTGGAATCGGCGTCGATAGCTGGGGAGTCGACTACGCCCTGTTGGGAGACCGGGGCGAATTGTTGCAGAATCCATACCACTATCGTGACCGGAGGACGCAGGGTGCGATGGAAGAAGTCTTTCGGAAGGTTCCGAAGGAGGACATTTACCGCACCACGGGCATTCAATTCATGCCGATCAATACTCTTTATCAGCTCTTTGCTGCGCAGAGAGACACGCCAAACATTGTGGCGGCGGCCAAGCAGCTGGTAACAATTCCGGACCTCTTCAATTTCTGGCTGAGCGGAAATGCGGTCTGCGAGTTCACGAATGCAACCACAACCCAACTCGTGGATCCAGTGCGCCGCACTTGGGCGACGAGTTTGATGGAAAGGTTAGGTCTGCGATCAGATCTGCCCGCGCCCATCGCCGAGGCCGGAAGCACGCTCGGAACTTTGCTACCCGGGATCGCGTCAAATTCATCTTTGATCGGAACTCCCGTCATCGCCCCCGCGTGCCACGACACAGGTTCCGCAGTCGCCGCGATCACCGCCCGCGACGGCACTGCTTTCCTCAGTTCTGGGACCTGGTCACTGATCGGGACGGAACTCGATGCGCCGATTCTTTCGCCACAAGCGCTCAAAGCGAACTTCACCAATGAAGGCGGTGTGAACGGCACGACTCGCTTCCTAAAGAACGTGATGGGATTATGGATGCTCCAAGGATGCCGAAACTGCTGGAGGTCGCGAGCCCAGACCTCCGACTACAGTGAACTGATCGAACTATCGAGACGCGAGACAGCTTTTGCACACCTCGTCGATCCGGATGACGAAAGCTTTCTTCGCCCAACAGACATGCTGGGCGCAATCGATGAGTTTTGCAGGAAGACACATCAATCTACACCCGCATCGCCGGGCGCGTATGTGAGATGTGTTTTGGAGAGCCTCGCATTGAAATACCGATTGGTTTTGCGGAATTTGGAACAACTATGCGGCCAGCACTTCGAGCAAATCAGAGTTATCGGTGGAGGCTCCAAGAACAAGCTCCTCAACCAATTCACCGCGGATGCCACCGGCAGAAGAGTGTTTGCCGGCCCAGCTGAGGCCACGGCTCTGGGGAACATCGCTGTTCAGATCCTAGCTACGGGCGAGGCGCCGTCGCTGAAAGAGGTCCGCGCGGTCGTCGATCGTTCATTCCCAACGGACGTCTTTCAGCCTCGGGAAACGGACAAATGGGAGCGTCACGTAGAACGGTTCGAGCAGTATTGCGAAATGATTTATGTCTGAGATTAAAGAAACCACCTACTTGAAGGACCTTTGGAATGAGGATCACGCCCGTGCCCTGGAAAGAAATCAACTGGCGCTTCTGCGGTATCGCTCAAACTTGCTCGGAGCCGACCTCCGAATCACTAACTTCGGCGGGGGAAACACGAGTTCGAAGATCGAGCTGCCAGATCCATTTACTGGCCAACTAACCCGCATCCTTGCAGTGAAAGGAAGCGGTGGGGACATCGGATCAATTACGGAGTCGGGGTTCGCGTTGGTTTATCTCGATCGTCTCGAACGGTTGAAGCAACTCTATCGTGGAGAGAAGTATGAAGACGAGATGGTCCGCTACTATTCGCTGTCTGCCTTTGGAGAGAACCGTGTAGCCGCCTCTATCGACACTCCCCTGCATGCATTCCTGCCTTTTCCGCACGTCGATCATCTCCACCCCGACTGGGCGATTGCCCTGGCCGCCAGCGCCAACGGTAAACGCAAGTTGGAACAGTTCAATACGGATTTCAATCGCAAGATCGTCTGGGTACCATGGCAGCGCCCGGGATTCGAACTGGCTTTGCTGATCGAACGAGCCGTGAAGGAAAATCCTGGTGTCGAAGGCCTGGTCCTGGGAGGTCACGGCCTCTTCACTTGGGGCATGACACAGCGCGAATGCTACTTCAACAGCATTCACACGATTGACCAGATGGGCGAGTTCATACACCGCCACCAAGAGAAAAAAGGTGCCCCGTTTGGAGGGGTCCAACATTCGCCGCTTCTGGACCGCAAAAGCATCGCGGTTGAGATTCTTCCCGCTCTGCGCGGGGTAGTATCTTCGAACCGCAGAGTCTTGGCCCATTTCACGGATGACGAGGATGCCTTGACCTTCGCCGGATCCAGGTGGGCCAAAGAACTGAGCGCACTGGGCACTAGCTGCCCCGATCATTTCCTGCGTACTCGGGTTTGCCCGTGGTTTCTCGGCTGGCATCCACAAAAGGAAGATGTTCAGGTTCTCAAGAACCGCATTAGGAGCGATGCCGCTGGTTATCGAGCAGCTTACAAAGAGTACTACGAGCAATGGGCCACTCACGATTCGCCCAAACTTCGGGATTCTAATCCCTCGGTGGTTGTTATTCCCGGCTTAGGTCTCTTCGGATTCGGCAAGAACAAGACGGAAGCCCGGATCACGACCGAGTTCTTCATCAACGCGATCCGCGTCATGGCGGGAGCCACTGCTCTGGAGGACGGCCAGGTCTCTCACCCGCTTCCGCAGGCTCGAACTCCGGAGCAATCTCAGCAATTCGCTGAGTTCCACAACTATGTTGCGCTCCCCCGGTCCGAGGCGTTCCGGATCGAGTACTGGGCTTTGGAAGAGGCCAAACTTCAGCGTATGCCTGCGGAAGCAGAATTCAGCCGCAAGATCGGGATGGTCATTGGCGGAGCAAGTGGCATAGGACGCGAAGTTGCGTTGCTATTGGCCGGCAAAGGGGCACACGTCGTGGTTGCCGACTTCGACGAGCAAGGGGCCAGCAAAGTAGCTGAGCAAGCGGGGACGATTTCTTCGCCGGAATTCGTCGCGGCCACAGCGGTTGATCTCGGATCGTCCACTTCTCTAAGGGAAGCTGCTCGGTTCACGGTTTCGAAGTTCGGCGGAATCGATCTCGTGGTCAACACCGCGGCGATTTATCCTGTCGCTAGTTCAGATGGCGAACTCTCAGACGCTCAGTGGGCGAAAACCTTCCAGGTGAATGTGACGGGCAACTACCTGCTCGCCGGCGCCACGCACTGGGTGATCAACGACCAAAACCTTCCCGTAACGATGGTGTTGACGAGTTCTGCCAATGCAGTCGTCCCCAAGAAAGGCAGCGAAGCCTACGACACGAGCAAGACTGCGTTGAACCACCTCATTCGCGAGCTAGCAATTAAGCTCAGTCCGCTGGTTCGCGTCAATGGCATTGCTCCCGCTACGGTGGTCGCAGGTTCAACCATGTTTCCTCGCGATCGCGTGATGCAGTCGCTGCAAAGGTACGAAATTGAATTCTCGGAGAACGAAACAACTGAGGAACTTCGGGGCAAGCTGGCCGGTTTTTATGCACAGCGCACACTGACCAAGCGTCCAATCCTGCCACAAGACTGTGCGCATGCCATCCTGTGGCTGGCTGGCGAGCAGAGCGCCAAAACCACCGGTCACATTATTCCGGTTGACGGTGGTTTGTCTGAAGCTTACTCACGTTAGAGGAGCGGACATGCAACGCATCTGCTTTGTGCTGCAGGTTAGGCAAGATCGGCTCGAAGAATACAAGGAACGGCATCGTCAGGTCTGGCCTGAGATGCAGGCGGCTTTGCGTGATACCGGTTGGTGCAATTATTCCTTGTTTCTGCGCGAAGATGGCCTTCTCGTTGGATATCTGGAGACCGAAAATTTCGACCGGGCACGAGCAGGCATGGCGCAAAAGCAAGTAAACGAACGCTGGCAGCGCGAGATGGCCGATTTCTTCGTTCAACCCGATGGTGCGCTGCCGGACCGGGCAATGCGCCCGTTGGAAGAAGTCTTCCATCTGTAGTCGCCATCGAGGACTGAATGAATCCGAATCCGGCATTGGGAGTTTTGTTCCACTGGCTCGGGGGTCTCGCCTCCGGCAGCTTCTACGTGCCATATAAAGGAGTGCGCCATTGGGCCTGGGAAATTTACTGGCTTGCCGGAGGATTCTTCAGCTGGATTATCGCTCCGTGGATCCTGGCCTCCCTCCTTACAAAAGACTTGTTTGCCGTGCTCGTGCAAGCTCCCCCGGCTGCGCTGTTCTGGGCATTTTTCTTCGGACTATTGTGGGGAGTGGGAGGACTCACCTTCGGCCTTACCATGCGTTACCTGGGCTTGTCGCTCGGAATGGCCGTGGTTCTTGGCCTTTGCGCTGCGTTCGGCACCCTCATGCCTCCAATTTTTCGTGGTCAATTCATGATTCAGGTCATGGGGACAACGTCAGGTCGCGTGATCCTGTTCGGAATTTTCGTTTGCCTCGCTGGCATCACTGCGGCAGGTCTGGCAGGGATTTCCAAGGAACGCGTCATGTCCCCCGAGCAGCAGAAAGCTGCCATTGAAGAATTTGATCTGCGAAAAGGAATTGGCGTCGCCGTGCTCTCCGGAGTCATGAGCGCCTGTTTCGCCTATGGACTTGCGGCAGGTGATCCGATTAAGTCCCTGACCATACAGCACGGCACACCTGAGCTGTGGCAGGGATTGCCTGTGCTGACCGTTGTATTGATCGGAGGTTTTCTTACGAACTTCATCTGGTGCTTGATTTTGCTGAAGCGTAACAAGACCGCATATCAGTTCTTCAATTCGCGCCTACACCAAAACGGCTGGAAAGAAGAACCAATCATCGAGACCGCCCTTGATGCCCCCAGCCGGGAAGTTGTAAAGCACATGGCGTCCAGCGAGAGGAGTTCTGCGCAGGCGGCGGTTATGCTGCAGCCGCCTGTCGACGAGGCTGGGGTTAAAGCGCCCATGCTGCGGAACTATCTTCTTTGCGCTCTGGCCGGCACGACTTGGTACTTCCAATTTTTCTTCTACACCATGGGAGAAAGCCAGATGGGCCGCTATGGCTTTTCCAGTTGGACACTACATATGGCGAGCATCATCATCTTCAGCAGCCTTTGGGGAATCGGGTTCAAGGAATGGAAGGGTGCAGGCGTGCGCGCCGCTTCTTTGCTGACACTGGCATTGTTTCTTCTCGTTGCATCGACAGTGATCGTCGGCTACGGCAACTATCTGGGATTGGCAAATACTTCGCATTAGTTATGGCGACATGTTGGAGATATACCACTTATGACACGAGCATGGACACGAATTTGTGCGGCAGTTCTCAGCTTTTTTTGCATTGCCGGAGCAGGTTTTGCCCAACATGCGCCTGACCCATTGAAGAAGGGGTTCGAAGATCCCCCAAGTTCGGCCCGACCGCGGGTCTGGTGGCACTGGATGAACGGTAACATCACGCAGGAGGGCATTAAACTCGACCTTGAGTGGATGCACCGCGTGGGAATCGCCGGATATCAGAACTTCGATGCCGCCCTACAGACCCCGCAAGTCGTAGACAAGCGCCTCGCATATATGACTCCGGAGTGGAAAGAGGCGTTCAAATATGCCATTCATCTTGGCGACCAGTTTGGTATGGAGATGGCGATTGCCGGCTCTCCCGGCTGGAGTGAAACAGGCGGACCATGGGTTCCGCCCGCTCAAGGCATGAAGAAATACGTGTGGAGCGAAACCCTCGTGGAGGGTGGAAAGGCCTTCACCGGTACTCTTGCTCATCCGCCGAATACGACCGGCGCCTTTCAGAACATTGGTATTCGAGAGCAATTTGGGGCGCCTGCGAGCCATCCGCCCGAGTTCTATGCTGATGCCGTTGTCGTAGCCTTCCGGGTTCCATCTGGTGAGTCGGCGCAAGATGCTGCGCAGCCAAAGATCACATCGAGCGGCGAGGGACTCGATGCCGCGATGTTGAGCGATGGGGACCTGGAGAAGACTACTAAGGTTCCGATTCCGGAGCTCGGAGAGGAATCATGGATCCAGTTCGAATATCCTTCTCCTCACACGATTCGTGCCGTGACGTACGTCACCAAAGACCCGGGCTTTATTGAGGAACTGATTTCGGGCATCGCCGCCCCTGACAAAACTCTCCAGGCGAGCGATGATGGCCAGAACTTCCATAAGATCGTCAACTTGAGCGGAGGGCGAGCGCCTGCTCACACCACCTCGTTTGACCCAGTCACCGCGAAGTTTTTCCGCGTGAGTTTCAAACGGGTGCCACCACCTCCCACTCCACCGTGGGCAGAAGGAATTGATCCCTCGTCGTTCGGCATCAACGCGCCACCCCGGCCGAGTGCGTATGAAGTTGCGGAACTAGTGCTCCACGCCGATCCGCGGGTAAACCGCTTCCAGGAAAAAGCCGCTTTTGTTCCGGAACCCGATCTCTATCAGTACCCGACTCCCCAAGTCGATTCTCAAAGCGCCATCAAAAAGTCCGAGGTGGTCGACTTGACTTCGAAGATGCGCCCCGATGGCACCCTGGATTGGACTGTCCCCGAAGGCAAGTGGATAGTCCTCCGCATCGGGTACTCGTTGCTGGGAATCACCAACCATCCGGCCACACCCGAGGCAACCGGATTAGAAGTAGACAAACTTGATCGTCGGTTTGTGAAGGACTACTTCGAGAAGTACCTCGACAGCTACAAAGAAACCGTTGGTGCGGACCAAATGGGCAAGAAGGGTATCCAGTATGTAATCAATGATAGCTGGGAAGCGGGATCGCAAAACTGGACGGACAACATGCTCGCCCAGTTTAAAAAAATGCGCGGCTACGATCCGATCCCCTGGCTGCCTGTGCTAAGCGGTCGAATCGTGGAAAGTGCCGAGGATAGCGATCGCTTTCTGTGGGATTTCCGCAAAACCATCGCTGACCTGATTGCCAATGAGCACTATCAGCAGTTGGAAGAAACACTTCACGAACGCGGTATGAAGCACTATGGAGAGTCCCACGAAGATGGACGAGCTCTCGTTGCCGACGGCATGGAAGTAAAAAAGATGAACGAAGTGCCAATGAGCGCGATGTGGACGCAGCGACCTGGAGTCAATCAGCCGCAGTTCGGCTATAACGCGGACGACCGCGAATCGGCCTCGGTCGCCCATATTTACGGCCAGAACATCGCTGCGGCGGAGTCTCTGACCGCTGCCGCTGCACCATGGGCATGGTCTCCTGCGACTCTTAAACCCACTGCCGACCAGGAATTGCTGAACGGAATCAATCGTTTTGTGATTCACGAGTCGGCGCATCAACCGCTGGTGGGAAAGGCTCCGGGCTTGACCCTGGGTCCTTTCGGACAATGGTTTAACCGCAACGAGACATGGGCGGAGCAGGCCGGCAGCTGGATCGACTACTTGGCTCGTTCCAGTTACATGCTGCAGCAGGGTCGGTTTGCCGCGGACCTGCTGTATTTCTACGGCGAAGATTCCAACCTGACTGCCATCTTCCAACACAAGGCTCCGGAAGTCCCTGCAGGCTATGCGTTCGACTATGTCAATGCAGACGCTCTGATTCACGAACTGAGCGTCTCCGACCGACAGATTGTGACCAAGCGCGGTATGCAGTACAAAGTCCTGGCGCTTGATCCTTATAGCGGCCACATGTCGCTTCCCGTACTGCGCGCGATTAACACTCTAGTTGAAAACGGAGCCGTCATTGCAGGCCATAAACCCACGGACGATCCCAGCCTGGCGGACGATCAGGTTGAATTTGAGAAGCTTTCCTCACGTTTGTTTGGCGATGGCAGCGGCATTCACAAAGTCGGAAACGGTACCGTGTATGCTGGCCAGAATCTAGCTGAGGTTTTCAGTTCGTTAAACATTAAGCCAGACTTCGATTATTCCAGAGAAGACATGAGTTCTACCGTGGAATTCGTGCATCGCAAGTTGACGGATGGAGAAATTTACTTCATCGATAACCGCGGTGATCATGATCAAGCGATCAACGCTATATTCCGCGTGGCAGGCAAGCAGCCGGAGTTGTGGCGTGCTGAGACCGGTACCGCGGAACCAGTCTCCTACAAGATCGCTGACGGACGCACGACAGTTCCACTTCACCTCGAGCCCTGGGGTACCGTGTTTGTGGTCTTCCGCAAAACAACATCGCAGGATTCGCACACGCTCCCACAGATCACCAAAACAACGCTGACAACCATAAACGGTCCATGGAAAGTTTCCTTTCAGTCGGGGCGCGGTGCCCCTAGCTCCATCACAATGGATCACCTTTCGGACTGGAGTTCTAACAGTGATCCTGGAGTGAAGTACTTCTCCGGTATTGGCACATACACCCAGACCGTACAAGCTTCCTCTGACTGGTTTAAGAAAGGGGACCGGCTATGGATTGATTTGGGTGATGTAAAGAACCTAGCGGTAGTCGAGGTCAACGGAAAGAGAGTGGGTGAAACTTGGCACCCGCCCTATCGAGTTGAGGTAAGCACGGCACTTAAACCCGGCGAAAACGAGGTCACGATTCAAGTGGTAAACGCATGGGTGAACCGTCTCATCGGCGATGAGCAGCCCGGAGCCACGAAGCTCACGTTTGCAGATGTGAAGCCTTACAAGGCGAACTCGCCATTGCTGCCCTCGGGGCTCCTTGGCCCAGTCACAATAATTCGCGAGGACAGCCACTAGTCAGAATCGTTCGCGGCTGGCGGGCCACGAATCTAAAGAGCTCGAATCCTGTTGGTACAGGATTGCCAAATAATGGCTTTATATCGGCTTACGACATTGACATAGGAGCTTTTGATGAAACCATCCGCGCCACGGGTTCCGATCGAAGCTCGCCCAACTCAGCTGAAGGAATTCAGTTTCGGGAGTCCATTGTGCAGGCCTTGGGTGCGCCAATGCTCCTGTCGTAAGAATGTACTTGAACTCAGCGAAAAAGGTGTCGCCTGGCCGTCACGGTTGAATGGGCAATAGAGCGGCGCAGCACGCGATGGCGCGCTCGCGTGGCTGCGGTTGTAACCATCCGAAGCAGGCGGTTCGGCGCTATTGCACTTCGTTCAGCTTCTGGTAAATCAACAGCGCCAGAAATGCCAGAAGAAACACCCCAGAGCCGATGCTGAATACGCGCATGGGGAGCGTGAGCCGGCTGACTTTGGTCAGCAGTTCGGTTTGTTCTTCTTGCATGTGGGAATTTGCGTCATCGAGAAAGAGTTGATCATCCTCGTGCATGGTGAGAGTGCTCTTGTAGATGAGCAGGACGATCAGACCGACGGCGAAAAGTCCGAAGATGCCGCCGACGATTTCAATTGGTGTCATAAGCCACCTCGGCAGAGCCAACCCCAAGCAGTGGTTTCCCGGGCCGGGCGGGTCGCGCAGGAAGTCCGCTCAGTCCCCGGGGAAGGCCCTAACGGCACAGATTATAGCCCTGTTGGCAAGGCTTCGCCGTGATTAAATACCTTAGTTTCGGAATGCGGAACAAGGCCTTCTTTCATGCGACGGAGGCCAGGGGTTTGGCATCGAATTGGGTATAGGACTTCCCTGATGTGTGGGTCGTCATATACATTTGATATAATCGAACAGCTTTAAAGCCAAGGAGATACGAATGGCCACCACAACCGTCCCGGAAGTCAAGAAAACCGCACCCGTTAGCCTTACCCCGAATGCTGTCGCCAAGGTGAAGGAAATTATGGGACAGCAGAATCCCGTTCCCGCAGGCCTGCGCATTGGCGTCGTGGGGGGCGGATGCTCCGGCTTTTCCTACTCGATGCAGTTCGAGAACGGCGCTGGCATGATGGACAAGACCTTTGATATGGACGGTCTCAAGGTGTACGTCGATGCCACCTCGGTCATGTACCTCAATGGCTGCGTTGTGGACTACGTCGAAACCCTCGAGGGAGCTGGCTTCAAGTTCGAGAATCCTAACGTGAAGAGCACCTGCGGCTGCGGTTCCTCGTTCAGCGTGTAATAGAATTTGCCGGGATAGCGCCCCGCGTGCGAGCCACGGCTTTGCCCGAAGAAATCAAAACGGCCTCATCCAACGATGAGGCCGCTTCTGTTTTACGGATGGAGAAGCCACTCTGCGAAACTATTGTTGCACCGGCGTATCGCTCGGCTGATTTGGATTACCAAAACCGCTATTCGCCGGAGGGTTTGTATTCTGCATCCCGTTCGGCGACCCGAATCCGGAGTTGCCGCCCGCGTTGGGGCCATTAATCTGATTGTTCAAATTCGGTGTTCCCATAACTCCGAATCCTACCTGTTGTTGATACGGAGTCGTGATGAGCAATCCGCGATCCATCGTTGGATCGTAGACAAACTGCCACTCGTTGTATTTTTTCTTTTTATCGAAGATGCGGATCGTTGGATCCTTACTCAGGCTGGCGACTCCCACGATGGGTGCGCCGCCGAAGGTTACATTGCCAAGGCCGCCAGAGCCGCTGCTGTTTTCGGCCGTGCCTGGGGAATTGGAGTCACTGGCGTCCGATCCGGTCTGGCTGGCGTCTCCGCTTGCAGGCTGGTTTTGCGTTTGGCCGAAGCCGGAATTTGAAGGGAACGCTTTGTTTCCGCCCGAAGCCGGACTCTGCGAAAATCCCGGTGCTCCGGTCAATGGCCCGGTGCTGCTGATCGGACTTGCGCCCGCAATCATCCCCATGCCGTTCAGCGACAATTTGGCCTCGCCGAAATGCAGCAGGCGAAAGTCTTTGTTGGTCAGGGGATCTTTGTAGCGCTTGCGCAGAAACCGCAGCTGGTTGGTGTTCTCCAGATCCTCGATTTTCGCCGGATAGCGGCCGAATTTCTTGTAATACGCCCGAATCGCCCGCGAATACTGTACGCCGCGGTGGATCATCTCTTCTTCGCGATCGCGCTTGATCTCGAAGGTAATCTCGGGCAAGATCGCTGCCGCGAAGATGGTCATCAGGGCAATCATGAGCAGCAGGGTCAGCATGATGTAACCCCGTTCACCGTGCCGGCGCCCGATTTTAGAAGTGACTTTCATCAGACAAATCTTGTTGGGCCGGAGAGCTTTTCAATTACCCAATTACAAAATTGCTCGATTACAAAATACCTTCATCCCTGCGTGAGTGGAATGGTCTGCGGTGGCCCGCTGCTCACCACGTCCTGAATCTCTACAGTAGTGTTGGTGATGCGGATAACTTTGTAACGGCGGTCGACAATTTCACCTTCGCCCGCCACGAAGACGTCATCTCCATTCTTCAGGAATATTTTTTTCGGTTCACCGGGCGAACTGGCAAAACCGTAAAACTTGAGAGGAATGGGTTGGGGCGGCGGAGGAGCAGGAGGATGCCATTGCTGAGGGCCCATCTGATCGGGACTGACAGCGGCTAGCGGTTTTGGAATCTGCACATCCTCTGCCTGGGAAACGAAAATATTCCGTCCATTTCCCTGATATTCGGTCTTCTCGCTGGAGGCCAGCAGATCCAGTTTCAGTGTGGGATCGAGACTCTCGACTTTCGATGTTTTCTTAGTGCCCTTGGGAGCGGTAACCCGCACGCCAGGCTTCGGTGCTTTTAGTGCCGGGATCACCGGAGCGGCAGCCTGTGCGCTGGACTCTGGAATTGACGGAGTCGTGAGCATGGGGATGACCTCGTACGCAAAAGTCAGCACGGCCACCGCGCCAAGCACTGCGGCCCACGTCGCCTTCTTTTTGTTTTCGAGTCCGAGTTGCACTACGATCCCACCTTCAAATATGTTTCCATTTTCAACGTGAGCTTGACCGGTCCTTGAGGATCGTTTCCCAGCGTCACACTGTTAATGATAAAGAACATTTCATCACGCTCGAGAGCGTTGATGAACTTCGCCAGCGAGGTGTAAGTCCCGGCAAGGTCGGCATCGAGTTCCAACGGTTCCAGTCCTGCCAGGGAGGGCGCGGTCTCTTCTGACTTGTAGTGTTCTTGCTGAATTCTTACGCCGTTGGCCGCGGCCAGTTTCCCAAGTTCAGTGGCAATTTGCGAATTTTGGGCGGGTAATCGCCGCTTGTAAAAATCAGTAATCTGCTCGTTCGCCAGTACAACTTTATTGGGGAGATCCTTTAATGGCGCCACTTGCCGGGTCTTTAGCGTCAGCTCCGTTTGCAGGCGATTAAGGTCCATGCGCCGAGTCTCCGCGGAACCTATCAGGGGCGAAAAATACAGTGCGGCCCCGAGTAGATCCAGGCCCGCCATGGCTATCAGGGCTACAGTCAAATGCTTTCGGGTTTGCCGCAAGTCAGGCACTAGCGCGGTACCCCCTTCCCACCTGCAGCCTTGCCTTTCCGGGCGGTCCGGGCCGGCGCGTTGCCGGGCGCGGGCGCCGTGGTGCGGGAATTATCGGCCGGAAGTTCGGGCACATAGATGGCTGCGATTTCAACCTGCTCCGTATCTCCAGTTTGGGAGTCGGCGTGAGCCGCTCGTAAAATCGCGGTCTGCGCGAAGCGTTTCGAGTCTTCCATGCGCCGCGCCAATTCGATGGCCCGATCTCTCGAGTCTCCCGCCACTACCATCTTCAGCGCCAATTGATTGTCTTCGTCCAGTTCAGGGCTGATCGAGACCACATGCACGCGCGGCGGCATCACCCGTTCCAGGCTCTCCAGGACCTTGGTCCAGGAAAACGCTTTGCGCTCGATAAGCTGATTCAGAAACTGAGAATCATCGCGCGTGGTGCGGTTCTCGGGACGATTCAGAAACTGTTGTGCCTGCGTCCGAAGTTGATCCCGCTGCGCGATCAACGCGCGCTTTTCGCTGATGGCCTGGCGATCCCGGCGCGCGTTGATAAATCCGGTGATCACCATGGTCATCAGAATCAAAGTCAGCAGACCCAGCGCGCCCACAGCCGTGCCCCAGCGCATCCAGAACTGGCGCGCATCCTCGTACGGCTGACTCGCGAGATTTATATCCAATCGCATGTATACTTCAAACCCTCATTCACTCACGCATCGACTGCCGCTTGGGCGATCAACGCTGCAAAAGGTTGCTAGGCCAACAGCGCTCCTACCACTCCAGCCATCCGCCACCGCGGCACTGGATCACCAGCGCTGTTTCCCAGTTGCCCAGAGGAAATCAGGTCCGCGACTTCAGCTCCAGTGGCCGCCTTCAAGGCAGGCGCCGCACCTCCGGACTCCGGCAGGCCTGACACATAAATCTGTTCGATATTCAACTGGTACGTGTCCTGGAAGAAGACAATCGACGGATACACCTCTTCCGCTAATTGTTCGCCGCTGATCGTGACCCCGCGCGAATTCTCGAGTGTGCGGAATAACTGCAACTGATCTTCATTCAAGATCGCCAGGCTGGTCGTATGCGCGTCTACTTTGATGACCAGCGTAGGCTTTTTCCCCTCCGCTGCACCGAGCGCAGCCAAGGTCGAAGGCAGCACGACGCCGGGGTTGAAACCGGCTTCCTTGAATGCAACCTCGTAGTCGTCAATAACTGTGCCCAAAGCAACCGCGGCTACAACTTTGATCTCGTCGCGAACTTTTTGCGCGTGATAGGAGACCTTTGCCTTGTCTACATCAAATGGCAGAGACTTCTTCAGGCGAAAGCGCACCACCCCGAGCGCCTCTTCCTGATCGGAAGGAAGCGTTTCAAAATCCACGAGCATGATGCGCACCGCCGCGTCGGGAACGATTGCGATCACATCCTTGGAGCGCCCGGCAACTCCGCCTAGCGCACTCGCGATGCCGTCTCGCACCGCCGCGCGTTGTCTGAGATTCGTTTCCACCAAGTCAGGAACCACACTGCCAGGCGCGAGTTCCCGCGCGGCAGAGGCTTCCAGTCCGCCGCCGTGCTCCATTACACGGCCGGCAAGCACGCGGTCCGCCGCGATCTCACAGGCCAGTTTCGGCTTCGCTGTATTGGTTGAACTCATTCTCGAGTGCACCGCTGGAGCACGTCCTTACAAATCAGAAGCTTTCCGGACAATAAATGCAATAGCCGAAAGGGAACTTCCGGGACCATCTTCACACTTCTAAGTCACCAGGCTCCTAACACAAAGACGGCCCAGTGAAGCGTGAAGCCCTGCCTTACCGCATTGCCTCAATAAAGGTTACCTTGTTGATCTCTTTGAGCGTTGTCATGCCCAGCCGAACCTTGTCCAACGCCGACTCGCGCAGGAAGCGCATGCCTTCCTCGCGCGCGGCGCGGCGAATCTCTGAGGTGGGCTTTTTGGCGAGAATCATCTCGCGCACCCGATCGCTCAAGTCCAGAAGTTCGTGAATCGCCGTTCGCCCGCGAAATCCCGTGCCGGCACATTCAATACATCCTGGACCTTCGTACAACGGCACCCTGCCCCATTGCGCCGGGTCGAGTCCACTGGCTTCCAGCACCTCCGGCGGATAATGCACTTCGGTGCGGCACGAATCGCAAATCAAGCGGACCAGTCGCTGTGCCAGAATGCAGTTTAGGGCGGAGACAAAGTTGTAGGGCTCCACGCCCATATTCAGAAAGCGTCCGATTACGTCCACCACGTTGTTGGCGTGAACGGTGGTGAATACCAGGTGGCCGGTGAGTGCGGACTGAATGGCAATCTGTGCAGTTTCAGTGTCACGGATTTCGCCAACCATGATCTTGTCCGGGTCATGCCGCAAGATCGAACGCAGGCCACGGGCAAAGGTTAGCCCCTTTTTCTCGTTCACCGGAATCTGGGTGATCCCGCGCAACTGGTACTCTACCGGATCCTCGATAGTGATGATCTTGTCTTCGTCGGTCTTGATCTCATTGACCGCGGCGTACAAAGTCGTAGTCTTGCCGCTTCCGGTAGGCCCCGTAACCAGCACCATGCCGTAAGGTTCTTTAATGTAACGCCGGAACTTCCGCAGATCTTCCTCGTCGAAGCCCACTACATCCAAAGTCAGGGTGCGGAACTTCTCGCTCATCGACTCTTTATCGAGCACGCGGAGCACGGCGTCTTCGCCGTGAATCGACGGCATGATCGACACGCGGAAGTCGATGGCTCGCCCGTTGTACTTCACCCGGAAGCGCCCGTCCTGAGGGACACGGCGCTCGGAAATGTCGAGCTCGCTCATGACCTTGATACGCGAGATGACGGTCGAATGATGTTCTTTCCCGATGGGCGGCATGGCCTGGGTCAGCACGCCGTCGATGCGGAACTTGATGACCACGGAATCATCGCGAGTCTCAATGTGGATGTCGGAAGCGCGACGCTGCAGTGCAGTAAAAATGGTGGTATCCACCAGGCGGATAATCGGGCTGGTGTCGCCCGTCGCCGTGAGCTTGTCGATGCTCAGCGTTTCTTCGGCACCGGTATTCTCGTCTTCGCGAATGATCTGGAAGCCTTCGCTGGCCTCTTCCAGTACACGCTGCGACTGCTCGGTCTTCTTGAGGATGTCGGAGATCTGCTTGAGGGTCGAAACCTTGGTGACGATGCGCTGCTTGAGCAGCAAGCTGATCTCATCGATCATCATCAGCTGGCTGGGATCGGCGATCGCAATCGCCAGCCGCCCGTCCCCCGTTTCTTCTAGAGGTACGAAGTTGTAGCGGAACATCAGCTCGACGGGAATCTTCTTGAACAGTTCGTGATGCAGTTCGAAGTCGGTGAGGTCGATGAACTCACAGCGGTACCGTCGCGCCACGTCCTGGGCGCGTTCCAGATCGGTGACAGGATTCCCGGTCGGGCTGATGGGCCCGCCATTCCCGCCACCCACAAACAATGATTTCTTATCCGCTGTCGCCATCGTTACCTCACTACCGCTCCCGGACCGCTACTAGTGCACTCCCAACGTGAAGATCGGCAAATACAGCGAAATCAACACTCCGCCTACAAAAATTGCCATCACCATCAGGATAATCGGCTCGATCAGCGCCATAGTCGCTCCCAGCGCCGTTTGTACGTCTTCCTCGTAAAACTCTGCGACCGAGTTCAACATCTGCGGAAGCGCCCCCGTAGACTCGCCGACCTCGATCATTTCCACCGCAAGTCCCGGAAAAATCTCCTGCTCTTCCAGGCTTGGAGCCAAACTCTGTCCTTCCCGCACGCGGGTTCCAGCTCGCATGATTCCCTTTAAGATGCGCCGGCTGGTCATCGAGGTACCGGCGGTTTCCATCGCCGGAACCAGCGGCAACCCGCCTTGCAGTAATGTCGCCAGCATGCGCGAGAAGCTTGCCACCTGGTGCTTCAGCCGGATCTCCCCCAGAAGCGGCAAGCTTAAGATCGCCCGGTCGATGCGGTCGGCCCCTCCATCGGTTTCCTTCCAGCGCCAAAGCACAAATCCCAGCACAATCAATCCGACCAGTACAAAGGGGGCGTATTTTTGTGCGTTCACCCCCACGCCCAACATGAATACCGTAATCGCGGGCAGTTTGGCGTCCAAGCTGTTGAACAGGTCGGCAAACTTCGGCACCACATACGTGAACAGGAAGGTCACCATGATCATGACCACCGTTACCAGCAGCGTGGGATAAATCAGCGAGACAAAGAGCTTCTTGCGGAACGTCATGGCCAGGCGCTGAAAGTTGATGTACCGGGTCAGCACCTCATCCATGTTTCCGCTCTTTTCGCCCGCCATTAAAGTAGTGGTATAGATCTTCGGGACTATGCCTTGGGCGGCAAAGGCGTCCGACAGTAACTCTCCGCCCTTCACACGGTCGCGGACATTCTCTAGAACTTGCTTGAGCGTTGCATCTTTCTGCCGCTTGATCAGGAGTTCCAGGGAATTCAGAATCGGCAACCCCGCGCGGATCAGGGTCAGAAACTGTTGATTGAACACGAGGAAGGTTGCCTGTTTCAGCTTCCTCCGGCGCCGCATGGACACTCCGCCAGCCAGCATCCCTTGTGGCTTTACCCAGTAGACGAGGTATCCCTGCTGCGAAAACCGGTCGCGTACCTCCGTCTCCGAGTACCCCTGCTCAATCTGCTGGTGTACCCGCCCGCGATCGTCCGCGACTTTGACGACAAATTCCGCCATTCCTGGTTATCTCTTGAAAGTTGTGCGACCTACCGCCCAGTCTAACATTCCTACTTGCTATTCTAAGACCACGACCCGGCGCAGCGCCCTCGCATTTAACACGCAAGTAACATCCCGAGGGCACTCGGGTTCACTGCTCAGCCTCGTTTTCCATGATCTCAGTTTCCGCCGGAGGCTTGAACCCGAACCTTGCGTCCTGGATGTTCACGTCCTCTTGCTGATCGGAAAAACGATATTCGGTGGAGGCTCCGTCCACTTCGTGCATGACCAGCCGCGCAATCCGGTTGTCGGGCGTCACTTCCAACACAATCTCGCTAATCTGATCTTCGAGTCCCTTCGGAACACCCCTCAAAACTGAGTCGCCGCTTCCGAGCGGTTCTATATCCGGAGCTAGAGATAATCCGCGTAACTCCTTCTCTAATTTGGTCTTCCCTAGCAGGAAAGCCAGAGGGGAGCGCAGATCCTCCAGTTTCTTGGCGGAGGACTTGCGCGCCTGTCGGTCCTCCGGAACGTAAAGCCACGCAGTTTTGCCGTCGCTTACAAACAGCTTCTCTTTCGGAGAACGATACTGCCAGCGCATCTTGCCAGGTTTTTTAAGCCACAAGGTGCCGGACTCGGTTCGCTCCATTCCCGACCCGCGATACAGCTCGGTAAACTCAGCCTGCAGGGTGCGTAGGTGGTTGTAGTGAGCATCCACGGCGCTGGCGATGGCCTTTACATCGCCGCCTTGGGCCGAGGCCGCTGCCAGCGATAGCAGCAATGCAACCAGACTGGTTGTAAGGGATCGCACCTGGGAATTGCCGCCTTGTAATTAGATGCCGCGCGCCGATCTGAGGGGAATCAGAGCCTGGAGTTTCCATTCTAACGCTTTTGCAATGCTCGGGTTAAGGAAATGCGGCTTGGCGGATCCGAAAGCTGGACATTACTCCGGGCCCAAACAAGAGCAGAACTGAAGAAGATCGGGGCGAGTCGGCCATGAGGACCTGCCCCGTGGCAGAAGAAGGCTCACGGAAGAGGAGATTAAGGACACAGCGGAAAGCAAGCGCGGCGGTTTAACGCCGCGTCGTTTCGCGCTGCTGCTATTGACCCGGATTGTTGTATGAGCTTTCCTATGTCTCCCGGGGCGCTGACATCAGCCCGATTGATACCGCCAGTTCCTGCGCCTTGGTCCAATCGCTTCTGCGTTTGCGCTGCTCCTCGGCCTGCTCGTAGCCCTGGATCGCATGGTATATAGCGCGATCAAAGAACTGATTCAGCAGTTGCTGCAGTTCAAGCTCGGCGTGCAGTTCCACGATGCTGTCCAGAAAAGCCTCCTTTCGCAGGAAGCGCCACAGACAATCCCGCGTCAGCATCAGTGCCCATACCATGTGATGGGGCCGAATCCCTTCCTCCACGCGCCTGGTTGCCACGGCCTGAAAGCGACTGGCGATATCGCCCTCCCGTTTTTGCAGCAGCCAATCTCCCAGGTTGCGATAAAGATCCGTCGCCGCCAGGCGAAGGTCTTCTGGCGGGATCTTCTGAAAGTCGCAAGCATGTTCCGAGTTCAAAACTTGTTCCGTCAGCTCTCGCGACAGTTCCCCCGAGTGCTTCTCGATCAAACGCACCAGCTTCATCCCCAACATCCCTTGTTCTCCTTGGCCCTTTAATAAAACAGATGCGGTCCGCGCGCGCGCGGATGCATTCTCAGACTACCATAATGTATCGTTCTACGATATAATGTTTTAGAGAGCGACAGTGAACACCTGTGAGCGTGTTCCGCGTGGAGCTGCTATGTGTGCGATGCATAGAATTGGCTTTCACCCCGCAAGAAAGCATGCAGCCTGTCCGATTTGCAGGCAGCCTGTGTCTCTGGAGCGATGCAAGACGGACGAGAACGGACGGGCCATTCACGAGGATTGCTATGTCCGAAAGATCTGTTCCAGCATCATGAAGGAGACGGTAGACCTGCGATCTGCCACTTCCTAGGCCGCTCTTGGGATTACCACGGGCGAGCGCACCGCATCCCTGAGGTGATCGGCGGCGAAGACCTCGAGCATCTCATGGCGGTCTTTGAAGGGACGGTCGAGGAAGAAGCGACCGACAAATTTCAGGTAGTCATCGATGGCTCCGCCCAGAGCCGTGGCTGCGAGCGCTACCGCTCCTTCGCCGCGCACGTTTTGCGCCGCGATGTCCGCCAGATACGGCAGAATTGCCGCCAGCGAAGTTTTCCCTTCGTTTTCGTGGAAGTAATAGGTAATGGGGAACTGAATCAACTCGTTCCGGCTGGTCGTCATCTGGCTAGCAAATCCCAGCAGAATATCGTGCAGATCAGACGCCCCAACTTCGCGCAGCCGCCGGATTCCCTGCATCTCGGCAAAATGCATCAGGCTCGCCTCATGCGCCAGCGATTTGCGGTGTTCCAGAACCGGGTAGATTGAAAGTATCCAAGACACACTGGCAGTGAGAAGGCCAAATCCGAAAATCGACTCAGTGCCCATCACCAGCTGGATCCAAGGTTCCTTCGAATAAATTCCAGTAGACAACGTGATGAGGCTTCCGATGGAGACGTCCAGGGAGCCTAACAGCGTTTTGTACTGCGCAGGCTCGAGCCCGGCAGTGAAGGCGAAGGACTGGGAAATCCGCGGGAAGTAGATCAGCGCGAAGCCGACGATCATCGAGACCGTCCAGTACAGCACGACCGTAACGAACGCAATCGGGCCGGCATAAGTGAGGCCTCGTGGCATGGTCCGCTTAATCCCTCGCCAGATGCCGCGCGCAATCCACTCGCTAAGATCGCCCTGCTTAGACGGATTGAAGAGTGTGTGAAAGATGTCGCGCACCGCTGCCAGGATCAGCACAATTCCGAGAATGGTGAGCGCGATCGTCATGCCCCGACTCAGTGGCTCGGGTAGGATGCCCTCTCGCCGGGAATCGTTGATCAATTCATTTTGGCAGGCCGCGGGGGCTTCTTTCGCCGGCATGGGCGCGCGGTTTGCTGAGGAAACGACTGGACGATTACCTCCGTAACGTTTAAGGCCTTACCGTTTCGTCTTACCCTGACTTGTACAAACCGGCAGGTTTAGGGGGCGGTTATCTCTGGCACCAGTACATCGCAGGGAGCACGTGCGGCTTCGGCGCAAGCCTTCGTTCACAGCCTCAACATCCTCATCAAGTACGCGCGCATGTACGGATTTGATCACAAGCGTACCGAAGGGCAATTTGAGACCACGTGGAACGAGTTGCAAACGGCTCTGCCCACTAATGGGGACGCAGGATTTCTACTGGGCGTATCAGAAAACAGGTTGCTGCTCGATGGAATTCCTCTGGATTCAGGTCAAGCCGAAAAAAGTTTCGCGACTCTGCTGACCGCAGCCGGACTGGCCAGCCTGCATTTTTCCAAAAACGTCACCAAAGAAGATTTCGTGCGCCTGGTTCGCGCCTTCACGGTCGCTGGTTCGAAAGCGCAAGACGTTGCCAAGCAAATCAAAGATGCTTTGGGTGCAGGCCGTCCGGGAAGCACGATCAAGATCAACGAAGTGAAATTTGTTGCCGCTGATCCCTTAACCGGCGACGTCAGCATCGCTGCGCAGATCGCCGCTCAGACACTCGGTCCCGAATTCAAAGCCTGGCTCAATGACCCGCAGAAGCTTTTGCAATTAATCGCGGCCGCGGAAGGCGCGCACAGCGGAGACACGGAATCGGCAAAGAGCGGGACGATGGTTCCGCTGGGAAGCGTACCCAATATTCGACTGGGGAAAACGGGTGCGCCTTCGGGTGCTGGGGGAAGCGGCGTTGCTTCAGGCACAGGCGGATCCTCCGGCGCAGCTGCGGGGGCGGCTTTGGCAGCGGTCGGGTGGGGGGCGTCGGTGGTTCCTCTGCAGGAAGCTGAGGTCATTCAGGCCATCCGGCTGCTGACGCGATTCGGGCAGGCACAACAGGATCCCTCGCTCAAAGAAGAGGACCTGCACAAGGAGTTGACCGAGGTCGACCCAAATACCCGGCTGAATCTGGCCCAGTTACTGGGCAGCCTGGCAGCGCAGGCCAGTTCTCCGGATGACGATGATCAGCCCTTGCTGATGAAAGCGGCTGAGCACATGGCGATTCGCTTCGCTCTCGAGCGTTACCAGAAAGGCGAGGTCAAGGTAAACGCCGTGCACCAGATGATGGAGCACATGAGCCGGCAGATGGACTCGCTTCGTCAGATTCTGCGCATCCAGGAAGAAAAGATGAACAAGGCCGGCATCCTGGTGGAGTCGCATGCTGACATTCTTGATCGCATGTTCTGGGCTGAAGTGCCGGAAGCCGGCAAGAAAAGCGTGCTGATGTCTCACGAGGCGCCCTGCGTGCCGGCGCGCAATTTGCGGCAGTTCGTGGAAGTACTGCTGGAGCGGGACGACAAAACTACTGCCAGCGAAATCCTGAATAATTACTCCGGCTGCCTCGCCGCGAAGGAAGCCGACGCGCGCCGGAAGACTGCCATCGGAATCAGCCAGATTGCCGATCTGTACGCCCGAGTTGGCGGCCAACCGATGGGGCAGGCAGTTCATAAGTTGAGCGAACAGCTGATTGTCGAGAAAGATCCTGAACTGCAGAGCCTGCTGAGCGCCGCTTTTGTGCGTCTGAGCCAGGAAGCCAGCGCCGCCAGAAATTATGCGGCCGTCAATGAAGTCTGTGCCGGGATGGAACTGATCACGGTTCGCCGGCCTGTGCTGATTGCCGAGTTGCGTCCCCGCGTGGGGGTGGAGAATCGCTTGCCCGAATACATCGAGGAAGCGCTCCAGATGGACCCCATTCCCGACGATCTACTTGCCGTTCTGCGCCGCACCAGTCAAGCGGGCGCGGAGCACCTTGCCGATCGCTTCTTCCGCTGCATGCGTCGCGACGAATGCGATCGCATGATGGAACTGGTGCGCGAAGTAGGATCAGCGATCCTGCAGCAATTGCGAGAAATCCTCCGCACCGGCCAGCCTCGCCAGGCTTCAGCCTGTGTCGGGCTGATGAGCCGCTTCGAAGTGGCAACCCTGCTAGAGTTGCTGCCGGCGCGCATGCCCGAGTGGAACCGCTTTTATCACGACATCGTCGTGCGGCAGATCGCCTACGGCGCCGCCCCCGATCGCGGGCGCAGCTTGCTGGAACTCGCCGAGGTTCTGGATCCCCTGATCCTGCCCGAGGCGGTCGACGAAATCGGCATGAGCGGCGACTTGACTGCGGCTCCTCCGCTCATCGCCATGGCTCGCCCCGGAGAAGCCGCATCGCGTTCTCCTTACGTGCAGTTGAAGGCGATCGAGTCGCTCGGCCGTTTGCGCGATCCTGAAGCCGTTTCCACCCTGCGTGAGATTCTGGAGAGTAAAAAAACCTTTGGCTATGTGCATCACCGCGAGTTGCGGGTGGCTGCAGCGCAAGCTCTGGCCAAGACCGATCCCCGCTATAGCTCTCAAGTGATGTCGGATAGCGGCCTGGAGCCCGGGGAGTTGGCGATTGCGCCGCTGGATATGGCGCCCGCCTGTCCATGGGTCCGCCAGCGCCGGTACGAGCGGCTCGTACTGGCCAAAACCGTTGCCGGCACCATCGGCAGTTCCTGGGGAAAATCGAAAATTCTGATACGCGAGTTGAGCCTTGGTGGCGGAATGGGCACCAAAGAAGACGGACTCCGTATCGGCAGCGAAGCCGATCTGGAAATCCATGTTGGCATGCGCTCCAAGATCAGGGCGCACGTGCTGCTGCGCCGCGCCCGGGTGAATGAAGTAGGGTTCGAAATCGTCAATACCGATCTGGAAAGCCGCTATCGCCTGCGCCGCCTGCTGGTCGAGGCCCTGAACTGTGCTCCGCAGGGCCGCGGCCATGAATGGGGCGGCGACAGAAAAATCTAAATGATTCGGCGACGAAAAAGCCTCTGCCGGAGCAGAGGCTTTTTTGCCGATTGTCGCCTCTGTGATCCCGGTGGTGAACGGCTCACCACAGAGGTCACAGGGTTAACCTGCTACTTCACCTTCAGGAAGATGATCGCGAGCGTGTAAAGCGCGAGCGACTCGATCAGCACCAGACCGAGAATCAGGGCAAACTGGATTCCAGGCCGCGCAGCGGGGTTGCGGGCAAGCGACTCGGTCGCGGACGCGACTGCTTTACCCTGGGCCAGTCCGCATACCGCGGACGCGATCGCCATCGAAAATCCGGCGGTAATAGCTACCCAGTTGGTTTCGCTGCCTGTGCCGCCCTGCGCGAACGCAGGCACCGCAAAGCACAGCGCCGAGACTGTCATGAAAATACGGCTGAGTTGACGCATTGGTGTTGCTCCTTGATGAATTTGCTTTCAGGAGGTGGTTGACGCCATACCGTGCAAGCGCCCTCACGCTGAAGCCAGTTCTCAGTTCTCAGTACTCAGTTCTCAGCAAAACCTGTCCACTGAGAATTTAAGCGCCGACAACTCGGAACTAGCACAAGTGTTTCTGAAAGCCGACAACCGAGAACCGAAAACTGAGAACTGACAACTACCTAGTGCTCTTCCGCAACCGCGCCCGATACATAAATAATCGACAGCAACATGAAGACGTAAGCCTGCAGCACGGCTACGACGATATGAAGTCCGCTGAAGATGATTGGAATTCCAATCGGAATCATGGAAAAGAAAACCAGCGTGATCAGATCGCCCGCGAAGATATTTGCCCAGAGACGAACCGTGAGCGAGAGGAGCCGGGCGAAGTGACTGACCAGTTCGATCGGCAGCATCAGCCCTGCGAGCGCAATCCGCGCCACCAGCGGCATTCCTTCCATGGGCGGCCCGAAAAAATGCAGCAGGTACTTGATCCCGGCATGCTTGAAACCCTGGGTGTGGTAATAGATGAACGCGCAGATGGCACATCCCAGCGGCACCACCGGAACTCCTGTGGGCGAATCAAAACCTGGGATAAGGCCGATCAGATTGCAGACCAGGATGAAGATAAAGAGGATCGCGAAAAATGGCGTGTAGGGCTCGACGTGATGTCCGATGATTTCCTGGCTCTGCCCCAGCACGAATCCCTGGATGCCTTCAAAGCTGTGCTGCAAAGCGCCGGGAGATTCCACCGAAAGTCGCGATCGCACCAGCACGAACACAATCAGCAGGAAGATGAAGACCAGCAGTTCCATCGAGAAAGCGTTGCTAATGGGAGCTGCCGGATATTTCGGTTCGATGTGTAGTACCCGCAGGAAGGCGGTGACCGGCCCAGCAAACAGATGGTTCAGGATTTCGGTAAACCAGAGTTGTTCAGGCATATGGACCGGCCGCAAACCCTCAACTTTGCCTTGTAATTCCTATGAATACTTCGTATACCGCTTCGCAGGCGATCGCTCCCACGGGCAAAAACAAGCCCGCGAACAGGCCTCTCAGGCTCGCGGGGAAACTGGTTAATATAACATACGCAGCTACCCCCAACAACACGTAGCGCAGCAGGAACCGCGCGATGATTCCTTTGCCGGACTGCGCTTTGCCGCTGTTTGTGGCGCGGTCCGCCAAGCCGGAAACTCCGTTTTTAAGCCACTGGAAGTTTAAATACGCAATCACGCATCCCAGCAGGAAACCCAAAGCAGGGCGTATCCCGAACAGGAGCCACGCACCGAGGGAAAGCGCGCTTCCGAGCACCATCATCAAAATGCGAATGCGGTCGAGCGCTCCCGCGTAGAACCGGTCCGAATCAGGTTTGGAAATGTCGTTGATCACTCGATGTTACTGTGAGTCGCGAGATATGGTCCGAATCAGTTCGAACAATGCACCGACCGTGCCCAGCAGCAATCCCACAATGCTGATCCAAGTAGTGTGCAGCCAATGGTCCAGCAGCGCTCCCACCAGATAGCCGGCGACTGTGCCGGCCGGCAGCATGAATGCAAGCTGGCTATAGCGTCCAAATTGAACCCACGGACTCTCATTCTTGTTCTTATTCGCTTTCTTATTCGGGTCGGGGGTCTCAGCCATTGAAATCCAGCCGCGAGTGCAAGAAGATTCTACGCCCGCCCCGATTGTGCAGCCGCGAAGCCGTGGGTGCAGGTCGCAAAGCCCAAGGTGTAGCCGCAAAGCGAAGAGTGCGGCCCACGGCGCGAGCCGTGGGTGCGAAATGCAGAAGAGAGCCAGCCCCCGGGAGGGGCGAAAGAATCTAGCCGACAGCTTCCGGGTCTGTCGGGCTAATGCACGAGTTTCGCCACGTTCGGATTCTGGGCAATCCCCAAAGACCAATTCACTATCTCGATGAACCGGTTCGGCAGGATCCCGATGTAGACGGTTGCGATCCCAGTCACGGCCAGGGCCGCGCGCATGGCATAGCTGATGGGCAAAGTCTCCTCACCCTTTTCTGCGTGCCGCATAAACATCGCATTCGCGATCTTCAGGTAGTAATAAAGCCCGAACACCGAATACAGCACACCCAGCCCGGCCAACACGTAATGCTTGGTTTCAATCAGGCTGAGGAAGATAAAGTATTTGCCCCAGAATCCCGCGAGCGGAGGAATGCC
The DNA here is from genome assembly GCA_036376495.1 of Candidatus Sulfotelmatobacter sp. Taxonomy (GTDB): domain Bacteria; phylum Acidobacteriota; class Terriglobia; order Terriglobales; family Acidobacteriaceae; genus Sulfotelmatobacter. The sequence goes on from DASVAE010000083.1 coordinate 37,704, forward strand.
AGCCAGAGACAGCATGAAGATCAGCATCAGCACGGCTTCGACCGGAGCGCGTGAATGGAGGCCGTTCAGATCATCCAACTCATCCCCGATCACGTTACGGTGCCGCAGAGAAGTGATGACTGCGAATGCACCCAGATTCATGAAGGTGTAGACGAGCAGGTAGATCAGAATGCCTTTGATGCCGTCGCCGTTGAGTTCGCTCGCCGTCCCGGCGATCAACCCCAGCAGCATGTATCCCACGTGCGCGATGGAAGAGTAGGCGAGCAGCCGCTTGGTATTGGTCTGCGTCAGCGCCGCAAAGTTCGCCCCGGTCATAGTGGCGATGGAAACGAATACCAGGATCGGCACCCAGGTGGCCCGCATCGGCATCAGTGCCACCACGAGAATGCGCAGCAGCATCGCCCAGCCCGCCGCCTTCACCGCCACTGACATGAATCCGGTGATGCTGGTCGGCGCGCCCTCATAGGCATCGGGCGCCCACTGGTGGAAGGGAATGGCCGCGATTTTGAAGAGCAGGCCTGTGATCGTGGTGACCAGCGCGATCACCGCAACCGGCCGGTATTGCGGATCCACCGCGCGGTGCATGAGTTCCTGGTGAATTACCGCCAGATTGGTGCTTCCGCACAGGCCGTAAAGCAAGGAAAGTCCATAGGCGAAAATGCCGGACGAAAACGCACCCAGTAAAAAATACTTCAGGGCAGCTTCATTGGAGCGGCGATCCCTGCGCAGAAATCCCACGAGCACGTAGGTGGAGATCGCCATCAGTTCCAGGCCGATGAAAATCAAAACCAGATCGAAACCTGACGCCATGCACATCATGCCTGCGACTGACAGAAGCATGAGCGCGTAGTACTCGCCATGGCTTTCGTTCTCAGTCTCGAGATAACGCACCGACATGAGAATGGCGATCGCGGTGGCGGCAAGAAACAGGTAGAAGAAATAGATTGCGAACCTGTCCACCACCATGGTGCGAAGCATCCCGGGGGCTCCTCCGGCAATGCCTAGCCACAGTTGAATCTTGTAGACGCCTGCCGCCGAGAACATTACGCCCACGAGCGCGGTCACGGCGTTGGCCCACTTCAATTCTTTGGGCAGCATGAAATCGATCAGAAGAATGCCCAGCGCAAATAGCGCCAGTAGCGTGATCGGCAGTGCCAGTAGATAGTCGGTCCAGACCACTAGTTCTTCCCCTCGATCGCTGCGGGCGCCTCAGCTTCTGCCTGCTTGGTTACGGCAGGCGTTTGGACGCCAGCGTTGACCGTCGCTCCAGGCTGCGGATAATCGGGCCGGACCACGGCGATCGTATGATTCACCGGCTGCTCCAAAATCTGGAAGAACGGTTTCGGATACAGCCCGATCCAGAAGGCCATGATCAGCAGCGGGACGAAAGTCGCGACTTCGCGCGGCGTCAGGTCCTGCAGTTTCTCGTTCTTCGGGTTGGTGACTGCTCCAAAGAAGACGCGCTGATACAGCCACAGCAAGTAAGCAGCAGCCAGAATGACTCCGGGCACCGCCCACGCACCCCACTGCCACTTCTCCATAAAGGTCCCCTGCAGGATGGAGAACTCGCCCACGAATCCATTCAGCAGCGGCAATCCCATCGACGACAGGAACATGATCATGGTTATCGTCGCGTACACCGGCATCACGTTGGAAATGCCGCCGTACTCGGCGATCTCGCGCGTATGCCGCCGCTCATAAAGAATGCCCACGATCAAGAACAGCGCGCCCGTCGAGATCCCGTGATTGATCTGTTGCAGCACCGATCCGCTCAATCCCAACGGAGTCAGCACAAAAATTCCCAGCGTGCAGAATCCCAAGTGGCTCACCGAAGAGTACGCCACCAGTTTCTTCATGTCTTTCTGCATCAGCGAAACCAGTGCGCCATAAAGAATCGCTACCAGGGAAAGGAAGATCATCCACCCACGAACCGTCATGCCCAGGAACGTGGCCGGATTCGACAGCACGTTCGGGAAGAAGGGAAGCGAGAAACGGATGAACCCGTAAGTTCCCATTTTCAGCAGAACGCCGGCAAGGATGACGGAACCCGCAGTGGGAGCCTCCACGTGCGCATCCGGCAGCCACGTGTGGAAGGGAAACATCGGCACCTTAATGGCGAAGGCGAAAAAGAAGCTCAGGAAAAGTAAAGTGGCGGCATAGGGACCGTAGTCCGAATAGATCTTAGGCGCCGTCTCATAGAGCCCCTGCAGGCTAAAGCTGTATACACCGGTGACTGCATGATGATGGAAGTACAGGAACAGAATTCCCAACAGCATCAGCACCGATCCAGCCAGCGTGTACAGGAAAAATTTGATCGCGGCGTAAAGTTTGCGAGGCCCACCCCAGATCCCGATCAGCAAGTACATGGGAACCAGCATCGCTTCCCAGAACACAAAGAAGAGGAAGAAATCCAGCGCCATGAAGACGCCCAGCATGCCCGTCTGCAGCACCAGAAACCATATGTAGTATTCCTTTACCCGAGTCTCGATGGCTGTCCAGGAGGAAAGGATCGAAATCCATCCCAGCAAGGTGGTCAGCATGATGAGCAAAAACGAAATGCCATCAATGCCGAGCACGTATCCTGCGCCGATGGACGGAATCCAGTTATTGGGCGCGCCCTCGATGAACTTGAATCCCGGCTCAAACCGCAGCGCCCAGAACTCCGGCACCAGCGGCAGAGATATCAGGAAGCCCGCCAGCGCAAAGATGTTGGCGATCCAGCGAATGGCGTCCTTATTTTCCTTAGGAACAAACAGCAGCAGGATCGCCCCAACCAGCGGCGTGAAGAGGATGATGGAGAGTATGTGAGATTGCATAATTAGCTTCTAGCTATGAGCCATGAGCAGTGAGCGATGAGCAATCCTAAGTCTGCCTGCTCATGGCTCATAGCTCATTGCTCAGTGATACAGGTAATAAAACACGAACCCAACCAGCCCCGCGGTCATGACCAGCGCATACCACTGCACCAGGCCCCATTCGAACAGGCGCGCGGGATAACTCAACATGCGCGCCAGAATTGCCGGACCGTTAACGCCGATTCCGTCAATGATCCACTTGTCCCACCAACTCGACATGCTTGCTGTGGCTCGAGTCAACCAGCCCGCTGCGTTCACCGCGCCGTCCACGATGTGGGAATCGAACCACGAACTCGCCTCGCCCAGTCCCATCGTTCCCAACCGTACGCCGCCGAGCTTACGCCGCCCTGTGAACACGTAGTCGTAGCCTTCGTCCACGTAATACTTATTCAAGAGCGTGTTGTATACCGAGGGCGCTGCCGCCGCGATTGGCTCGGCGTAACCCTTATCCGCATTGCGATAGGCGCGTCCCGCCATGAGCCACCCTGCTCCGGCTGCAGCGACAGAGAGAAACATTAAAAGATATTCGGTCGAGCCGGTGTGCTCTTCTTCTTTCTCTCCGGCGGACAGCTGTGCGCCTTTGCCCTGTTGGACGAGCACTTGCGCCTCGCCCCGCGAGAACACCGGATCAAGGAACCGGGCGAAGCGGTCCGATCCTAACAAACTGTGCGGCCATCCCAGGAAACCAGCGAACAGCGACATGACCGCGAGCACGATCAGGGGTCCGGTCATGGAAGCCGGCGACTCGTGAATGTGATGCTCGATTTCGTGGCTCATTCGAGGCTTGCTGTAGAACGTCAAATAGATCAGCCGGAACATGTAGAACGCGGTCATCAGTGCCGTGATGTAGCCGATCCCCCACAGAATGCGATACGCGCCACCTTCGCTGGTCCAGGTCTGCCAGAGGATCTCGTCCTTGGAGAAGAATCCGGCAAAGGGTGGAATCCCGGCAATCGCGAGCGTGGCGATGAACATCGTCCAATAGGTAGTCGGGATCCGCTTACGCAGGTCGCCCATGTTGCGCATGTCCTGCTCGCCGGACATCGCATGAATCACCGACCCGGCACCGAGGAAGAGCAGCGCCTTGAAGAACGCATGGGTGAATACGTGGAACACCCCGGCAGCAAACGCTCCCACTCCCAACGCCAGGAACATATATCCCAATTGCGATACGGTCGAATAGGCCAGCACCCGCTTGATGTCGTTTTGCACCAAACCGATTGACGCCGCGAATATCGCGGTCAGCGCCCCGATAATAGCGACAGTCTTCATCGAAGTTGGCGCCAGCACAAACAAAGCATTCGAGCGCGCCACCATGTAAACACCGGCGGTCACCATGGTCGCCGCGTGGATAAGCGCGCTGACCGGGGTCGGCCCTTCCATCGCGTCGGGCAGCCATACATAAAGGGGAAGCTGCGCCGACTTGCCGCAAGCGCCCACGAAAAGCAGCAGCGTGGCTGCGGTGATAATCGGATCGCCAATCGCGAAGTGCCCGGACCGAGCCGCAGCATTTACGTCCACATAGCGCAGGCTCCCCATGTACCAGGCGATAAAAAACATTCCCAGCAGAAATCCAGCGTCGCCAATGCGGTTGGTGATAAACGCCTTGTTCGCTGCGTCGCTAGCCGACTTCCGCTGAAAGTAAAATCCGATCAGCAGGTACGAGCACAATCCCACGCCCTCCCATCCCACAAACATCAGCACGTAATTATTGGCGAGAATGAGCGTGAGCATGGAGAACATGAACAGGTTCAGGTAGCCGAAAAACCGGTAATACCCTCCCTCATGCGCCATGTACCCAGTCGAGTAAATATGGATGAGCATGCCGACCCCGGTCACAAACAGGAGCCAGATGCTCGAAAGCGGATCCAGCAGAAATCCGGCGTCCGCCTTGAAATTCGCCTGGGCTCCGCTGTGGGTGACGTAATTCAGGTGCCCGGTGTCGGTTCCGAGCCAGGTGTAAAGAATCTTTTCAAAAGGCTGATGATTGTGGGCGTCTGCCCAACCGGTATACTGCACTACCGCGCCGCACGCGAACAGGAATGCGAGCACGATCACCCCAACGCAGACGGCATTGACCGCGGACTTCTGCATCCGCCGCCCAAAAAAGAACATGACCGCCGCGCCGAACGCGGGCAGTAGCGGAATCAGCCAGATGTTGTCGAGGAAAACCATTAAGTTTTTGGTTTCGTGTTTCAAGCTTCGAGTGTCGCAACCGCTTTTTACTCGAAACCTGAAACTTGAAACTTGGTCCTACCACTTCAACAAATTCACTTCATCGACATTGACCGTCTCCTTATTTCGGAAGAAGGCGATCAAGATGCCAAGCCCCACCGCGGCCTCAGCTGCCGCATCGGTGATGATGAAAATGGCAAATACCTGTCCATGCAGGGCGCCCGTCCCATGAATCCCTTGCCAGTAGCGTGAAAAGGCAACCAGGTTTAAGTTCACAGCATTCAGAATGAGTTCGATCGACATCAGCACGATGACCACATTCCGCCGCGTGAGCACGCCAATGACTCCGAGCAGGAACAAAGCGGCGCCCAGGACTAAGTAGTGCAGGGTCGAGATGTCGAGCATGGAATGCATAAGGTTCTTAGCAGTGAGCAATGAGCGGTGAGCGATGAGTAATCCGTAACGAGGTGGTTTTTAGCTCATAGCTCATTGCTCATAGCTCATTCAAATTCTCTTCTTGGCCATCACCACCGCCCCAATAATCGCCACCAGCAGCAGCAGGGAAGCGATCTCGAAGGCGAACATGTACGTACCGGTTGCGCGGTCGAAAAGCAATCCCGCGATGCGTTGCGTGTTCTCGCCTTCCGCAAAGCTCAGCTTGCCTTCGGGAAACAGGGTGCGTCCGGCCGTCGTGCTGGTATACACCGCGATAAACAGCCCGCCCAGCGCCGCGGCCGCGGCAATCCCCACCAGCCACTGCTTGTTGAACTGCCGCTCTTTTTGCGTACGCTCAATCGAGATCAGCATAATCACGAACAGGAACAGCACCATAATGCCGCCCGCATACAGAATGATCTGGACGCCAGCCACGAAGGGAGCGTAGAGCATTAAATACAGCGCCGCTTGCGCCAATAACGTCGTGATCAGCGCCATGGCGGAGTGCACCGCATTCTTGCGCGTAATCACCAGAATGCCGCCGATAATCATCACGGCGGCGAGCAAGTAAAAGAAGAATGGAGTCGCGACCGGAGGATTGGTGGGAACCGCTGCCGGATTCATGGATGCCATACCCCTCGCACGTCGGCCAGCAGTTCGCTCCGCATCGCAACCAATGCCGTTAAGATCAGCAGCGCCAGGCCTGTTGGCAGAAGCACCTTCCATCCCACTTTCATCAGTTGATCAAAGCGATATCGCGGGAACGTGCCACGATACCAGATGTAGAGGTACATGAAGGCCGCGACTTTGGCGGAGAACCAGAAGATGTCCTGCACCCGCACGCGCACGCCGGGAATAAATAAAATCAACCCGATCACTCCGAGCAAGGCGCCGAAGCCGGCCAGGCCGATCGTCTGCACCCGGAACAGCGGGTGCTTGGGCATGCGGACGGTGCTGTAAAACGTCATGCCCGCGAGAAATAAGAACGTCAATCCAGGGATCAGAGAGAAGACCAGGTCCCACGTCGGTCCCTGCAGCGCGTTGGGGAACGGCCGCAACCATCCCCCTAACCAGAGCGTGACCGCAATCGAGGAGACTGCAATCATCGCGGAGTATTCCGCGAGGAAGAACAAAGACCAGCGGAAGCCGCTGTACTCGGTGTGAAATCCGGCGGTCAATTCCGACTCGGCTTCCGGCAAATCGAAAGGCGCACGATTGGTTTCCGCCACCATGGCGACAGCGAAAATGAAGAACCCGATCAGTCCCAGCGGAAAGAATTTGAAAACGAACCATTGCTGCTGGGCTTGCTGCGCTTCCACGATGCCGATCATGCTGAGCGTGCCGGTGCTCGCCTCGTTGAGGCTCGTCATCAGGATGACCGAGACCACCGCCAGGCCCATGGCTACTTCGTAGGAAACCATCTGCGCGCTCGAGCGCAGCGCCCCGATCAAGGGGTAGTGCGAGTTCGATGCCCATCCGGCCGTCACGATCCCCAGCACGCTGAGCGACGACACTCCAAGCATGAACAGGATTCCAATGTTCATGTCGGTGATGGCGTGCGTGGGCCCGAACGGAACGACCACGAAGACGGTGAACGCCGCCAGCACCACAATGAACGGCGCCACCCAAAAAACGGTTTTGTCGGCTTCCGCCGGAATGATGTCTTCTTTCAGTAGCAGCTTCAGCGCATCAGCAATGGGCTGCAGCAGTCCATGTGGTCCTACCCGCATCGGTCCCAGTCGCACTTGCATGTGCGCCAGGATCTTGCGCTCGAGCCAGTTCATCGCGATCACTGCGATCGAGAGCCCACCGAAAACCAGCAGAATATAAATCGTAGCCCAGAAGAAATTGCCCGCCGCACCCGGCGTCTGATTGCTGTCAAGGTAGGACTGGATGTAGTTGACGACGGCGTGCATCAGCGGTCCACCTCGCCCAGAACAATGTCGAGGGTTCCGATCACCGCGATAACGTCGGCCACCAGCTGGCCCCGACACATCAACTCCAGCGCCTGTAGATTCACAAAGCTCGGCGGACGCACGCGTATGCGGTAAGGCTGCGTCGATCCATCGCTCACGATGAAATATCCCAGCTCGCCTTTGGGCGCCTCGATCGAGTGATAAACCTCACCCACCGGAGGCTTCATCACCTTGGGCACCTTGGCCATGATCGGTCCTTCGGGAATGCCCTCGACCGCCTGCTCGATGATGCGCAGCGATTGCCGCATTTCCATCATGCGCACGATGTACCGGTCATAGGTGTCGCCGTTTTGGCCCGTAGGAATGTCGAAATCGAAGTTCTTGTAGTTCGCGTAAGGCTGCGCCTTGCGCAGGTCCCATTGCACTCCGCTGGCGCGCAGCACCGGCCCGGTCACGCCCAGCGCGATGCAATCCTTTCCTGAAATCACGCCTACGCCCTTGGTACGTTCCAGCCAGATGCGGTTAGTCGTGAGCAGCTCTTCATACTCATCGATCTTGGGCTTCACGAATGACACGAAGTTCTTAACGTCTTTCTCGAATCCTTCGTAAGCCTCGTACTGCAAGCCGCCAATGCGGAAGGCATGCGTGGTAAGCCGCGCCCCGCAGTACTTTTCGAAGATCTTGAGAATCTCCTCCCGATCGCGGAAGGTATAGAAAAGGGGTGTAATGGCGCCGATGTCCAGCGCATGCGTACCCAGCCAAAGCTGGTGGCTGGCCATCCGGTTGAGTTCGGTGAGAATGACGCGAATGTACTGCGCCCGCGGGGGCGCTTCCACGCTCAACAGCTTCTCGACCGCTTCGCAATATCCCAGCGCGTTCGAAACCGCCGCGACGTAATCCATGCGGTCCACGTATGGATTGAACATCGTGTACGTGCGGTTCTCGGCAATTTTCTCGACTCCTCGATGCAGGTATCCAATCACGCATTCGAGGCCCATCACCTTCTCGCCGTCCAGTCGCAAAATGACGCGCAGCACGCCATGCGTGGCGGGATGCTGCGGCCCCATATTGATGACCAGTTCGTTGGCGTCGAGAAATGTCTGCTCAGGCGTTTCCAGATCGAGCGGCGAGAGTGAGCGGGGCTCCGTCATCTATTGTCCACTCTCGATTCCCAGGTTGATCTGTACCCACTCGTTATCCTGCTGCAGAATCCCGTAGTCTTTACGCAGCGGAAATCCCTTCCAACCGTCGGGTAGCAAGATCCGCTTCAGATCCGGATGCCCATCGAACTTGATCCCGAACATGTCGTAGACTTCGCGCTCCAGCCAGTTCGCGGTCGCCCACAATGGTACGGAGCTCGCGATCGAGTCGCCGTCCGCAATCTGGGTCTTGACGCGAATGCGTTGATTCCGCGCGAACGAGTACAGCACCCAGACCACATCGAACTGCTTTTCCCGCTTGGGATAGTGCACCGCCGTGATGTCCACGCAGTAGTCGAACTGCTCCTGATCGCGCAGAACCTGCAGGATCTCAGGAATGAGTGAGCGATCCACCACCATGTAGTTCTGACCGAGATGCGTCAGCGGTTCGATTCCGGAGCCGTAGGAACTCTTCAGTTTCGCGATCATGGGCGAATCCCACGGCAGAGGAACAGGCCCCGCAGGTTTCGGCGGAGCAGGGTGTCCTGCAGCCGCTGGTGAAGCGGGCTTAGTACCCGCCGCTGCCCCCGGCGCTTTCTCGGTCGGTGGCGCTCCCGGCGTGCTCGCCGGCGGGGTGCCTTGGGCGGCAGTTTTTGCAGGAGGAGGTTCGGGAGCTTTCGAAGGGCTGGATGTCTCTGACGGTGGAGAAGGCTTGCTGGGGGTGGTTTTGGTTTCCGGCTGCACCGATCCGGGGGGTGAAGGTTTCACTCCGCCCGGCACTGCGGGCTGATCCGCCGTCGGCTTTTTATCCCCTTCCGGCGGCGGTGTTGAGGCTGATTTCGTTTCGTCCGGCATAATGCGAACGCACTGGCTCGGCGCAAGTTCCTACGTGAAGAACGTTAACTTTTATCAGCTTGAGAGAACGGTGTCAACGAGCCAACGCACGTTTGACAACTCATTCGCCGCCGCATCATTGCTTGGCAAGAAAACAATTCAGGAACTCGAGAATCCCACGTGTTCGGGGCTCTATCGCGCCTGCGCTTGGTAAGTCTCAATCAGGTCGCGGATGCGTTGCGCATCCGCTTTGCGATGTCCGTGGCTGGTGATGGGATCAGTTCCGCCAGTGGATTCAATGACGATTTCCGCCCAGAAGACGCCCGTCGAGATATGCACCGAAGCGACCTTAGAAATGGGGATGCTTTCTTCGTTGGAACCGAATAGCCGCGATTTCGTGCGGATCACCCGCTGCGGGCTGACAACGATTCTGGTGGGAAAGAAGAAGTTGCCGCGTGTCCAGCGCGAGGCCGCAAACGTCTCCGCCGGAGACGAATCCATCGCAGTGAGATCAGGGGATGCCATTCGACTCAATGAAAATGCTCCAGTTCCAAATTACTCAACTACCCGGTTTCCCAATTTCTTACACCCACTCCAGCGCACCCTTGCCCCACACCCAGATGTAGCCAACGATCAGAATGGCGAGAAAGACCAGCATTTCCACCAGCCCAAACAATCCGAAGGCCTTGAATTTCACCGCCCAGGGGAACAGAAAAATGGTTTCCACATCGAAGACCACAAACAAGATGGCAATGATGTAATAGCGCACGGTATATCTTCCGCGCGCGCTATCCACCGGGTCGATGCCGCACTCGTAAGGCATCAACTTCGTCTTGCTGGGATTATCTGGACGCACCAGTTTGGCGACCAGCAACGTGATCGGCAGCAGCGCGCCGACAATCGCAATAAAGATGAAGATCGGAACGTAATTTTGTGGCATAACCGTGGCTCGTGAAACTGCGGCAGCAGGCGATGATATCGCCCTTGCCCAACGACTTCAAGCAAAGACCGCTTAGCGACAGCTCTCAGACTGTCCAGCCAAGCGAAGCGAGCCGGTCACAGCCCCGTCATGCAAATCCGTTCCGATGGATCGGCGCCTAAGCCTCCGCGTTCCTCTTCGTCCCCAGGGTGAAAAAATCGCTTTCACCACAGGGACACTGGGGAACAGAGGGGCTGAATTCACTTCTTCCAATGCGTCGTCGCAAACTTCTGCGGATCAAACATGTCCGGATCAAGCCTCACATTGCCTTGAATCTCGGTGTAATCTTCGGAGAAGACTTTTCTGCCCTCGGAATACACCTCCACACCGGCAGCAATCCAGGCGCCCGTGAGCGGTCGGTAGTGGATGAAGCGAATGTCTTCAATCTTCTCCCCGTCCTTCCGTGCCGGTTCGATGTCACGTAGAAACAGCAGGCTGTTTTTCTCAACCCAGAATTGTTTGGATTTCAGATCTCCCTTGTCCGCGCCCACGACGTACACCGGTTTGCCCTCCCATGTATCCTCGTGGATTTTCGAAAGATCGTAGCCTTCTTCGCTGACAATCTTGGCTGTAATTTGCGGATCCTGGCGGTAAACGTCGAATCCGAGGACCAGCAGCATGTTGACGGAGTGCCGAGTATCCGTGACTTTGTTGTCTTTGATGACGCTGAGATCGCCATCGATAAAGAGGTATCCCTTTCCGGCTGCCGGCGATCCAATGTCGATGCGCAACTTCCCCGGAATCGAGACCGCTTCGTACCACGTCTCCGCGCTGCTGCTGCCGTCTGGTTTATAGGTAGTGCTCTTCTGTTTGAAAATGACGGTCTGGTACCAGGAATTCTTGTACCGGTCATGCATGGCCCGCAGCAGGTCCTCGCCGCCGCGAATCTCTTGCGCGTAAGCGAAACTGAAACTGAGACTGAATACCGCTAGCGTGAGCACAACTGCTTTCATGGATCGGATCCTCTTCCGCTCCGAGTCATACGAGGCAGAATAGCAAAGAACCGTCCACACAATCTTCTCTAGGATGCGAGCGGCAGCTTGTCAGGGAATAGAAATACAGATCGGGCGAGATCCGACTGCAGCGTGCTTTCCCTGTAATAGCGCGCCAGAATTCCATTTCGCCAGACGAGAAGATCGGGATTATTGCCGGAGAATTCCACCCAGCTCTGGCTGCCGCCCCGTGCCATGCGCTCGCGGATAAGGAAGAAATACGCGTGAGTAATGGTCTCATGGTAAAGCTGTGTTTTTCCCCGGGCCGCGGCGTATTTCTTTAGCGCGAGACAGAATCTTTGGAGTGCCTCGAGCGGAGTGAATTCGCAGAGGTACGCGAATGCCAGGCGCACATGATCTTCATGATGGAACTCGCCCGGTAGGGTGTCACTCTCAAAGCAATGAATGAGTTCGTGATTGCTCATCTGCATTAGCTTTTCCCGATTGCAATCGCAAACGCCGCTGCTGCATAGATCACGACATTGCCAATGTCATACAGGCCGTGCAGCAAATGCAGCAAAATGGCGAAAACAAAGACGGCCAGCAACAACCAGGCCCCGCGTATGGCCGTTTGCGGGATCAGCATCAGGACGCAGCCCGCGATTTCCCCGAAACCTAAAATCATGCGCACGATCGCCGGCATGTGCGTCCGCGAGAAATCGTGAGCGGCGCCGGGCAAGACAAACAAGATCGCCTCGACCAGAATCACAATGCCCAGGGTCAGCCTGAGGACCGTCACGCCCGTTTTGCCATTCATAGCCAGGGTTATTTTTCCCCGTGTGTGCGCGGCGTCTTGCCCTTGATCTCTTTCAGGCGGTGACTGGCGCTGGAATCTAGATCAAGATCGTAGAACTTCTTCAACTCGCGTATGCGTTCCAGCGACGCCGGGCTGAACGGGGTCTTGCCATCAAAGGCGTGCAGCACAATGCCCTCCAGCACATCCCCCAGCGTCATATCGTGATATTCGGCAAAACCCTTCAGCACTTTGAGAATGCGCTTCTCCATGCGCACGCCAGTCTGCACCCGTTCCACTTGCAGTTTCGGATCATCGCTCATGTGTACCAGTGTACCAAGTTACCAAGGTAGGGTCAATGGCGAAGCGCAGAGGCGGTCCGAAGAAACAGGCGTTCTGCCACATTACCGCGGTCACCAGGAGAGCTCGATTTCCTTTGCCCGCGCAGCCTCTTGCCATTCCAATAATGGGGGGACTTTATGAGCAAACTGCACTGGCTGGGCGTTTTGGTCATGGGGGTGGCGTCGATGTCTGCGGCGCAGGAGAAGGCATTCGAGTGGATCAAGGCCAGTGACGAAGCGGCTCAACTCGATCCCATGGATTATCACGCGGGCCGCGTTTACCATCCGGCGTCGAGCGGCGGCAACATGCATGTCGATATCCGTGCCAGGATGCCGGTCACCGTGGCGATGGCGCCGAACGATGAGTGGATCGCCGTCACCCAGCATCCGGAGCAGCCTCCGCGACTGGAGTTCATCTGTACGCGTGAGCATGTCTTGAGCACCACGTTCGAGTGCCACCTCCCGGACGGCCGTCCGATGGTCTTGCTGGTGCGCGATGAGCGCGTGCCCGACCGCGTGTCGGTGCAGAGCGTGGTCGCTGTGTTCAGCCATGGAGCGAGGCGTTTTATCTCGCCCAATGATCTCAACATCACCTATTACCGCTGGGACTGCGTGCAGAATTGCATTCAACCGGAATTTGGATGGTCCGTGCTGGTGAAAGAGAAATACGAACTTTCCACGGCACCGAAGGTTTACAGCATCCTGAGTCCCGATCGTGATGGGCAGCCGGTCTGGATTCGCATCAAAGCGCCCGTGCCGATGACGGTTGCCCTGGTGCCGTCCACGCTGGCAGACAAGATCTACGACGACCCATCGACGTTGTCCTCGGCCCTGGAGAGCACGAGTTGCAAGCAGCGTGGAGTACAGTCTCTCAGCTTCAGCTGCAACGTCAGTCTCGCCGACGGACGCGAGTCCCTGGTCGTGCTTCCCGAAGACCGCGGCAAAGTTCCGCACAAAAAGGCGGAAATCGAATTGCAATCCAACGAGTGCACCGCCAACTGCGAACTGCTGAAGAAGCAGTAAGTGAGGTACCCTCACGCTTTCGCCGAATACTGGCCGCCGCGCAGGTACGCGTAATTCCCAATGTGTCCGGCACGGGCTGCGGCCACTCCGGTCTCCACCGGCGCATTCGGTTCCTTGCGGGTCTTGAGGCATTCGAAGAAGTTCTCCATGTGCGTGATGGTCCCATCGCGGAAGTTGGTGCCCGTTAGCACAGGATTCTGTTCTCTGCCGGCACCCTCGCGGTGAACGGAGAAGCCGCTGCGGTTGATTTTCAAAGTAGCGTCGGTTCCCCGGAATTCCAGCCCGCCATCGTCAATTGACGAATTCATCATGCCTTCGTAGACCACATCAAAACCGGGGTAGCGGAACGCTGCCTGAATGGTGTCGGGACAATCCCACTCCTCGAAGACGTACTTATCGGCAAGCATCTGGGCATGGCGGGGCTGATCGGCTTTCATGGCCCAATGCACGACGTCGATCCAGTGCGTGAATAAGTCAGTCATGGCGCCGCCGCCGAAGTTCCAGAACCAGCGCCAGTGGCTGAATTTTTCATCGCTGAAGGGCTGTTCGGGAGCGGATCCGAGCCAGGCCTTCCAATCGAGCGCCTGCAGATCGACCGGCTTCATCGGCCAGTTCGTGTGATAGTTCTGCCACCAGTAGGTGCGGACTTGCACCACGCGACCTAAACTTCCTCCCTGAACCAGATCGACGGCGTCGCGGAAGTGTGACCAGCTGCGCTGCTGCATCCCGCATTGCAGAACCTGCTTGCTGGAACGTACCGCTTTGGTGAGGACCGGGCCTTCGTCGAGACTGTGGGTGACAGGTTTTTCCAGATAGACGTCCTTGCCGGCCGCGATCGCATCCAGCGCCATACGGAGATGCCAATGATCCGGGGAGGCAATGATCACGGCGTCGACATCCTTATTGTCCAGGACCTCGCGGTAGTCGAGATGTGTGGTCGCGAGTCCGCCAGAGCGCTCTTTGAACAGGTCGCGATGAGGTCCATAGACGTCGCTGACGGCAGCGATCTCGCACGGCCCCGCCTTATTGGCGGAGTCAATAAGGCCCTTCATGCGTTGGCCGGCGCCAATCAGGCCGAGCCGAATCTTTTCATTCGCGCCAAAGACGCGCGTGGTAGCAAGCGCCGTCATTCCAGTTGCGATGATGAATCTGCGACGATTAATCACGTGGCCTCCGCTGGGTAAGAGCGGATCATGGTATCAAGTTTCGGCTGTTCGCCAATGCGGATCGTTGTAACCATCCACGAACAGCTGGCGAGACATGGGTGCGGTACGCGAATGAATTTTTTTGGACTTGATTTCTCAAAGTATTGGGAAAATGGAAGTTAAGAGTGAGGTACCCCTTCTTCCGCTTGCAAAGTATTGCATTTGAAAGGCTTAGAGGTAAAGTCTTCGGAAATAAGGACTTAGGTCTGAGGCTTGCAGGCGGGCGGATGCGGGCAGCGCTGTGGAGAACTGAGAGGCCGGTTTGCCACAGGTGATTCATGTGCGTTGGGTCAAGCTGATTCGGCTGAGTTGTCATGGGCACTGTGCATATTTTCTGCGGTCCTGAATTCCGGGTAAAGGTTGTTTGTCACAAGTTCGGAGTTATTTGGGGTCGTTGCTGTGGAAAAGCCGAAAAGCACCGGATGTCGAAAATGCCGACCCCGCCTTGAAGTTGCAGCCGAGCTCAAGCAGCAGAAGGTGGTTCCGGCGAGAAACGGAATTGCCGATTTAGCAAGCGCTGTAGGCGATGCCAATCTGCACTACTTGATGCCTTGGATGGCCAACGGGAAGACCGGCTCCATCGCGGAAGCGCCGCCGTCGACGTACAGCAGCTGGCCGGTGATGAAGCTCGCCAGGTCAGTGCAGAGGAGAACCACGGCGTTGCCGACGTCGGCTGGCACGCCGAGGCGCCTCATGGGCGTCCAGCCGCTCTCATGCCAGTCCTTGATCATCTGGAACACCTGGGGCGGCAGCCCACTGAGCACGCTGTCGTCACATGCGCCCGGACTGATGATGTTCACCGTGATGCCCTTCTGGGCAAGGGCAACCGCGAAATAACGAGCCAGCGCCTCCTTGGCCGCTTTCGCTGAGCCCATGGCCACCCAAGGCTGCCAGCTGCCGGTTTGCCCGCCGGGGGCATAGGTGATGGCAATGATCCGGCCGTTCTTGCCCATCATCGGTACGGCTGCGCGGACCGCAACCAGGAACTCCGTCGCCTGGGTGTCAAACGTCGCCTGCCATGCCTCCAGAGGGATCTCCATGGGCTCCGCGTAGAAGCCAGTGGCGATCGTAGCCCTAGCATTAGAAACGAAGATGTCGAGGCCGCCGAATTGGGACTTGACGGTCTCGAACATGCGCTGGATGTCGGCAACCTTGCCGATATCTGCCTTGATCAGGAGAGGCGCCGCACCGCGCTCTCTGAGGAGGCGAGCGGCCTGTTCGGCGGCTGCGTCGTTCTCCTTGTAGTTGATGGCAATTTTTTTCACGCCTTGTTCAGCGAGCTTCAGCGCGATTCCGCGGCCAATACCTCGTGATGCTCCTGTGATAAGAGCGGAGTGCTGGGTGAGCGTAATGGGCATGACACCCTCCCGTTCGCGCGTCCGGACCGACAGAATTGATCTCGTGTACCACGCTCCGCACATATCGACAGGAAAGCGCGTCCGCGAGCGGCCCGCCGGTCCCCCATTCTACACGCGATTGAATGAGCGGACCGGCCGAGCACCACTTCGATGATTTCATGGGTCAGTGCCAAACTTACCAGATGCCTCGTCAGTTGGCGAAAATCGCAGCTTACACTCGTCTTCCGTGAACTTTCATGCTTCAGATGTATCAAAACGTGCTATCGCCTAGTTTCAACAGTTAGCTGTTGCCATCTCCTAGATCTCATCCGATGGTGCAGTTTCTGTTGCACGAAAAAATTCCTGCTCTGCTGTTCCGCTGCGGGTGCTAACTTTCTTCATTGCCGGTCTCCTTCTCTGTACTTCGAGCCCGTCGATAACTTGGGAGCGTACACCGCATCCCGTCCGAAGACCGGCCTTCTCCCTCGAAAACACTCTGCTCACGCGGTTCGGGGTTGGAGTGTAACCGAATGCCCGAGGCTCTCCAGACGCCTCACCAGATATCGCTTTAAACCGTCTGCGTGGAGTCGATCGAAGTAACCGCTGCCTA
>DASVAE010000084.1:0-54657 GCA_036376495.1 Candidatus Sulfotelmatobacter sp.
GAAGCTCGGGTTGCAGGCGCGTGTGGACTTTGCCGGCGAAGTCTTTGGAGACGCAAAAGAGAATCTCTTCGCTGAGTCCGACGTTGTTGTAGCCCCGTCATACGTGGAAAACTTCGGCATGGTAATCGCGGAGGCCCTGGCCCGCGAAGTTCCGGTGATCGCCGGCAGGGGCACACCCTGGGAGGGTCTGCATACACATGAGTGTGGCATGTGGGTAGAAAACGACCCAGAGAGTCTGGTCGCCGCCATCCGGCAGATGCGCACAGCGCCGCTCAGAGACATGGGGCGACGCGGCCGATGTTGGATGGAGCGAGAATTTTCCTGGGAGGCGGTGAGTAGGGAGATGCTAGTGGCGTTCCAAAATTGCCTGGATGCCCCCAGAGGCCGAAGTCAGGCTGAAACCCTATCGCGAGAGACAAAGGGCTGACTCCGTGCTGTAGGTTTGATCCCAACGAGTTCACCCGTTTCAATCTCACTTACATCATAGCCAAGTTGAGTGAGAAGATCCCGGCAAAGTGAATCGCCCGTGTGAAGCGCAACGAGTACTGAAGGATGGTGGGCTGACAATGTCTGCCGGGCTCCGCAGAGTACCGCGTATTCGTTGCCTTCGACATCAATCTTGATCAAGTCGGGAACTATGCCGAGGCTGTCCAGTTTAATCGTTCGGACCGGCATAGTTCCATCAGGCCGCAGGCTCCCCTCACTCCGATTGTCGGGGACGATAGCGAACATGCCTTGGCCATCGTGATCAGAAGCTGCGAAGGGAAATACCTCGATCCGCTGATGGAGAGAGTTCAGTTCGACATGCCGGCGCAGAAACGTAAGATTTTCGGGAAGAGGCTCCAAGGCCAGTACCTTCGCAGCCTTACGTGCAGCGAGCAATGAATAAAAACCAACATTTGCGCCGATGTCGCAAACTACTCCCCCGTCGGGAACAAGGCTAAAAAACAAAGACTGAAAGGATTGTTCATAAGAACCGAGCCAGCAACCATGTGTGCTGGATCCACCGCGCTCCGCGAAGCGGACCCTTCAGCACTCGCAGCACGGCATTTGATGGAATCATCCGCAGTGGTTGGCGTATCAATCTGCCGAGTGGCGTGTTAAAAGCAAGAAAGCGAGAGAAAGGCATGCGCGATTATAAGCCAGTTTCACGAGCCTACGTTTGTGCATACGGTGCCGCTTGCACACTCTCTTTCGGGTAACCCCATCTGTAGTTGTTTTCGCAAAGCGGCGCGAAAGCGGTCAGCGAAATGTTCTCTTAAAAACGTACTGTGAACTCTCTTATGTGCCGCTGCTCCCAGCCTTGACGCAAGCCGCGAATCGGTGAGTACCGGAATGGCGGCTTCCGCGATGCTGTGGGGCGTAAGGTCCTTGGCAAGCACTACTCCATTACCATCGGGGAACAATTCCGCCGTCACGGTTCCGACTAACCCCATGAACGGCACACCGAAGCTGGCGGCTTCGATGCCAGCTAGTCCGAAGCCTTCCTGCTCAGAGGGATAGAACAAGAGGCGGGAGGAGCAGTAGGCGCGGTCTCGTTCCTCATCGCTGACGCGGCCGAGGAAGCGGATGCCTGCAAGGTGCTCCTGTTGGACACGACGGCGGAGGCGCGGCTCATCAGAACCGGTGCCGATGATTGCCAGCTGCGCCTGCGGAATGGCGGAGCGGATAAGGGACCAAGCGTCCATTACGGCGTCATGTCCTTTGTAGCGCTCGGGGCTGCTCATGCGGCCGACGATCAGTGCGTGGGGAGGCAGGCGGCCGGGATCTACCTGGCGCGAAGTTCCGCGAATGCCGAGCCATGCCACCCGAACATCCGGCAGCCAGGGGTTTGCCCTGCGGGCGACCGTGACGGTAGTCTCGGAATTCGCCACGATCACGGAAGCGCCGAGAAGAGCCTCGCGCCTACGGCCGCCCAACGCCTGCCAGACTTCGACTCCATGAATGAAAACAGCGTACGGGACGTTGCGGAGTTTCGGCACCATCGCATGCAGCACTGCGAGATGCACGTGATCGTAAATCACCAGGTCCGGGGGATGCTGCGATCCGAGCAAAACGTGGGCCGCAATCTTTGCGATGCGCAAGGGACGAGGCCAGAAGGGCGGATGTTGCCAGACCAGGACTCTGCAGTAGGGTTCCAGTGCGGATTGGATCGATTGCGCCACCACCCCAATGCCGCCATAGCCCGTGCCTAACCCTGAGGTGACGAGCGCAACCTTTTTGCGCGAGTTGGAAACAATCCCCGAAGCAACCATGGATTGAAGGAAGTTAGAGCATTATATGCCGGGGCTCGCGGATTCCACTCTGTTTGTCATCACACAAGGTTGCAGAACAGGCTTCGGCAGCATGTATGTCAGTGGCCGGCATCTCAGATAGAATCAGCAAATTGACCTCTTCAGGACAAGCAAGGCCGTCCACACCGGTGGCAGACTCGGGAAGGTCTCACGGCGTGTCCAGGTCCCAGCTTAATCGCAAGCAAAGAGCGGATTCATAGTCGAATGTGCGGTATTGCGGCACTGCTGGGCGATCTGCCCTCGGACCAGATCGAAACGTGGTTGCGCGGCATGCTTGATGCCCAGGCGCATCGCGGACCTGACGACAGTGGCTCCGTTCTGATTTCGACGGGCGGTGCCATGCTTGGCTTGGGAAATCGCCGTCTCGCCATTCAGGATATTTCCCCCCGTGGGCACCAGCCCATGCGCAACGAGAAGACGGGTGATGTCCTCGTTTACAACGGAGAAATCTACAACGCTCCAGAACTTAAAGAAATTTTGCAGAGTGCAGGACATCGTTTCTGCGGCCATAGCGACACAGAAGTACTACTCCGGGGTTATGAAGAGTGGGGAATCGACTGCCTCGATCGAGTGCGGGGAATGTTCGCGTTCGCCCTATGGGACGCGCGGCGTACAAGGTTAATAATCGCGCGCGATCACTTCGGAATCAAGCCTTTGTACTACGCAAAGGGCAAGAGTTGGATTGCCTGCGCCTCGGAAGTTCAGGCTCTTACGCATTGCGGGTTGATGGCTGCCGAAGTGGATCGGCGTGCGCTGGCCGGGTACCTGGCATACGGAGGAGTGCAGGAACCGCTCACGATGGTCGCCGATGTCTTCGCATTGCCGCGGGGTTCGTGGAAGGAATTCGATGCGAGCGGGACAGTGACTGGCGAAGGCAAGTACTGGGAATTTCCCCGGTTACGGCGCTCCGCGGAAGTGCAACCATTGTCGGAGATCGTAGAAGAAGGCCGGGTGCTTTTGCAGAAGGCAATCAAGCGTCATCTGCTGAGCGATGTGCGCATTGGAGTCTTCCTCAGCGGCGGGCTGGATTCTACGGCAATTTTGGGGCTCGCTCGAGACAGGGAAGGGGGTCACCCTCTTGAAGCGTTTACGGTTTCATTTCCCGATCGTCCCGATGATGACGAATGTGAGGCTGCGCAGGCGACTGCGGCGCGCTTCGCGTCCCCCTTTAACAAGTGCCAGGTCAGCGACAGTACGGCGCTACGCTGGATGGCCGATGCCCTGGCACGCATCGATCAGCCATCAATGGACGGGTTCAACACCTACGTTGTAGCGCGGGCCGCGCGCGAACAGGGTATTGTGGTGGCACTCTCTGGACTGGGCGGCGATGAGATATTTGGCGGGTATAACCTGTTCCGCCGCGTGCCGCGCACCTACAATTTCATGTCGTGGTTGAATCCGCTGCCGCAGGGGCTCCGCAAGGCGGCCTCCACGTTTGCGACTGCGTTCAACAGCCAGATCGCCAAGGGCAAAGCGGAGGAGATTGTGGCTGCAGATCCGGGCCTGATCGGAATTTACTTCCATTACCGGCGGCTGCTTTCGAATTCCAATCTCGCTGCAATGGGGCTGAATGCAAAGGATCTCGATCTTTCTGAGGATTTCCAATTGCGCGAGTGCAGGTATGAGGACTGCTATGTACCCGGGGATCACGTCGCGTCGGTCGGGCGGCTGGATTCATCCTTCTATTTGCAGAACATCCTGCTTCGGGACAGCGACGTGTTCGGGATGGCGAACTCGCTGGAGATTCGAGTGCCTTTTCTGGGGCGTGATCTTACTGAGTGGGCGCTCGGACTGCCGGGGAACGTGCTGCTGCCGCAAGGAGCGCCGCAGAAATATATGCTACGGAAGATGTGCGCGAGTGTCTATACCAAGACTCAATTGAAACAACCGAAACGCGGGTTCGCTCTGCCGTTTGCCGCATGGCTGCAAGGTCCTCTACGCGAGTTAATGGAAAGAAACCTGCGCTTGTTGCGGTTGAGCGGCCTGCTCGATCCGCGCGGGATTGATCTTCTGCGGAAGATGTTC
The DNA here is from genome assembly GCA_036376495.1 of Candidatus Sulfotelmatobacter sp. Classification (GTDB taxonomy): domain Bacteria; phylum Acidobacteriota; class Terriglobia; order Terriglobales; family Acidobacteriaceae; genus Sulfotelmatobacter. The sequence continues at coordinate 4,320 of DASVAE010000084.1, forward strand.
GACGCTGAACCCAATGGTCCGGCGTGGTCGCGAATCTGGGCGTTGGTTGTGTTGGGAAGCTGGCTGCAAAAGCAACAACATCTCACACCGCGGTTAACGCCTATGAGGCTGTCGGAGCAGAGGCCCTAATAAGGCAAGCGGTAGAGTGCCGAGGTTCCTGCAGCGCCGATCAATGCACTCGCATTCAGCGTCGATTTCAGACCGCTGGTGGGAACGTAAACGATGTCTTCCGTGTTCAGAGGAATGTCAGCTGCTTTGCCGTGCAGTAACTTCTTTAGATCAAGTTTTTGTTCCTGAAATCCCGTTGGAGTGCGGTGGAGGATTGTGGTCTTGCCATAGGCAGCAAGATGAGTGGGCCCTCCAGCGGCCGCCACGACTTGGACGATGGTGACTCCGCCATTCGCATTGAGAACGTATCCGCCCGGCCGCGTGACCTCTCCGAGAACGTAAACGATACCTGCCCTGGGTACAACAACGGTGTCACCGGGTCTGAGTTCGATATTGTTGGCCGCCATTTCGGCGGGATTTTTAGAGATCCTGAGGGTGGTTGAGTCTGTCTGGCCGCGATGGGTGATGGTAACGGCGGAGGATGCTCTCTCCGTGGTGCCGCCGGCCAGTTGTAGAACATCGAACAAGCGGTGCGGGCCTAAGACGGAGTAAAAACCTGGCTTGGCGACTTCGCCCGCGACCGAAATCCCGCTGCCAGTGAAATCCTTGGCATAAATCGAGACCTGCGGGTCGTTCACAATCTTGTTCTGCCGCAACTGAGCCTCGATGGCAGCTTCGGCCTCGCTGGTGCTAAGGCCAGCCAGGCGAATATAGCCGATGAGCGGCATCGTAATGTTTCCCATCTCGTTGATGCGGGCGCGTCCGGAGAGGTCGGGTGCCCCGTAGACGGTGATCTCGAGGTCATCTCCGGGACCAAGTAGCAACGGAGTAGCATTGGCCGCGAGCTGATTCTCGTCTACCGAACTGGAAGCGGGCTGTGCCGTGTGAGGTGCCTTTTCGTTGTCCGGCGGAACTGCGGTGTTCTGTCCTTGCGCATTCTGTTGGCGTGCGGCGTCACTGATGGTGGCGGACTGAGAAGCGCTCAGCAAACTCGACATCAACATGAAGACGAGAAATGGACGGAGACCCCTGAAGGCACAGTGCATAATTGTGTAGCGACATTCTAAAGCTGGTTGCGCAGAGGCACAACTTGAATCCGCTGCGGGAAAGGCTTGCTAGATTAGGAAGGTTTCGTCGCGCTAATCAATAAGAAAAGGCCGTAGCGCCGGCCGAATCGGCGGAATAGGAATCTGGGAAACAATTTCCACAGGAGCCGATAAACGTACGATTGGAATTTTGCCGAAGGTTGATGAAGGAGTAAATCTCCAGGGCTGAATTCAACGCGCAATTCTACGTCGTTGAATCCTGCCATGAGTTGTCGGGTTTCGTTTTGGGTATAAGTCTTCGTGCCGGGACTCTCCAAATGCTCGAACACGCATTGACGTAGAGTTTTTCTGCCCACGAGCCCGTAACGCAGCCACAGCATCGCTGCAGTGAGCGAAGGATGGTGGTAAACCATGAATTTGGCCCGGCCTCCAGGTTTTAGTACCCGCAAAGCCTGGCGCACGCACCGCTGTGTGTTGGGGCTGTGATGCATCACTCCATAGGAGTACACGATGTCGAAGTGATCGTCGGGAAATGGCAATTGCTCGCCATCGGCGATTCTTAAATCCGGATTGAAACCGGCGGCTTCGCAGCGCTGGCGGGCCCTTTCCAGTGATACGGCCGACAAATCCACGCCTGTGGCCTGAGCCCCTGCTCTGAGCCACTCGAGGTAATCAGCCCCCATCCCCACCCCGATTTCCAGCACTTTCAATCCCTTCGCACTCGGAAAACCGGCAAAGTCGAAAATGAAGGGTTCGAGTTCGAATCGGGCGCGCGCATGCGCATCGAATTCCTGCGGCCCATCAAGGTAGCGGGTGCCGCAGGGCTCTGCGTTCCAGAAATCCTCGACCGCTTTTTTGGTGAAGGTGCTTGACTGCATTGAATTGATGAAATCTGTTGACACAGTATAGCTGCACAAGCGGCGAATCAGGGTAGAATGCTTGCAGCCTTTTCTGTCCCAATGCCCAAGCTGGAATACTCAAAAAAACTGGAGTCCGGGCGGAGTTCTGCAACTCTACCCGTGAGCGTCATCGTGGCCACGCGCAATGAGGAGCGCAACCTGCTGCGTTGCCTGGAATCCCTGCGCGAGGCTGGCGAAGTTTATGTGATCGATTCGCAAAGCACGGATGCGACTGTGGCCATCGCGGAGTCATACGGCGCGCACGTAGTGCAGTTTCATTACCAGGGTGGTTGGCCAAAGAAACGTCAGTGGGCATTGGATTCGTTGCCGTTCAGCTATGAATGGGTCTTGCTGATCGATGCGGACGAAGCGTTAACTCCGGAACTTCTTGCGGAAATTAAAGACGCGATTCAAAATCCGGGGTTCGAGGGCTACTACATCAAGCTGCAAATGTTTTTTCTTGGCCGCGAGTTGCGTCACAGCGGCGCGAGCTTTTACAAGCTATCGCTATTTCGGCGCGGTAAAGCGCGTTTTGAATGCCGGTTCACAAAGCAGGATCTCTCGATGGCCGATATGGAAATCCACGAACACGTAGTGGCAGAGTCGAGCGGCAGGATCGGCAGACTGAAGCACCCATTTCTTCATCACAATGTGGAGTCGCTTTCGCATTACATTCAGAAGCACGATAAGTATTCGAATTGGGACGCGCGCGTGTGGTTTGAAGGCGAGGGGAACGCAAGAGACCTGGTGCCTTCGCTTTTCGGATCGCAGGCGCAACGGCGTCGCTGGCTGCGAGAGACATTTTTCTGGCTGCCCGGGTCGCCGGCTCTGTTCTTCCTTTACAAGTACATTTGTTGCCTGGGATTTCTGGATGGCATTCCCGGCCTGATCTACTGCGGGCTTCAGGGGGTTCAGTTTTTTCATATCAAAGCCAAGATCTACGAGTTGAAGACGCAGGGAATGCGGAGGGCACGGGCCTAGTCCGATGTGCGGAATCAGTGGTGTCGCAAATTGCGGAGACCGCGAGACGCTGGCGCGCATGACGCATGTGCAGGCGCATCGCGGGCCAGATGATTCCGGACTATGGGACCGGAGATTCCCGGATGGTTCTTACATCGGCCTGGGAAGCCAGCGTCTCGCAATTCTCGATCTCTCCGCCGTCGGCCACATGCCGATGTGCAATGAAGAGGGAACAGTTTGGATCACGTACAACGGAGAGATATATAACTTCGGGGAACTTCGGCGCGAACTGAAGGGCAAGGGGCACCGCTTCGTTTCGCATACGGACACCGAAGTCATCGTTCACCTGTATGAGGAGGAGGGGCCGGAGTGCGCGAAGCGTTTGAACGGGATGTTCGCTTTTGCGATTTGCGATTTGCGCTCAGGTACGCCAACCCTCTTCATGGCGCGGGATCACTTCGGCATCAAGCCCTTCTACTATTTCCATCAAGGGAAGCGATTCGGGTTTGCCTCCGAGATCAAAAGCTTGCTGCAAATCCCGGAGCTTGAGGCTGAACTCGATCCAGAATCGTTGCACCAGTATCTAACGTTTCTGTGGGTTCCCGATCCAAAGACGATGTTTCGCCGCATTATGAAGTTGCCCGCCGGGCACTATGCAATTCTCCGAAATGGCGAGCTGAGAATTCAGCAGTATTGGGATCTCACGTTTCCAGCGGCAAACTACCGTTACACGCGGTCTGAAGCCGATCTGACGGATGAAGTGCGAGAGCGCTTCCGCAAATCAGTGGAAGCACAAATGGTGAGTGATGTCCCGATTGGAGCTTTCCTCAGTGCCGGTTTGGACTCTTCGTCGATCGTCGCCATCATGCGGCAGGTCACCCAGCGGCCAGTGAGAACCTACACCATCACTTTTCCATCGAAGTACCGCGTGGGCGAAAACGCATTGGATAATCCTGAGGTCGCGACTCGCCTGGCGCAGCATCTCGGGTGCGAAAACCAGCGGATTGTCGTGGAGCCGGAGGTGGCCAACCTTCTGCCGAAGTTGGTGTGGCACATGGACGAGCCGACAGCCGATCCGGCGATCATCACTGCTTATCTTGTCTGCCGCGAAGCTCGCAAGCAGGCAACCGTACTGCTCTCGGGAGTGGGCGGGGATGAGTTATTCGCCGGCTATCGGAAGCACGTCGCGCATTACTGGTCGCAGGCATACGCGGGAATGCCTTTGCTCTTGCGGCGATCGGCGGAACGGGCGCTGGCCAGATTGCCAAGCTTCCGGGGAACATCGTTGAAAGGCGCAGTCCGGTTGGCGAAGAAAATGGTGCGCAGCGCCTCGTTGAATCCTGGGGATCGCTTTATCGCCAACTCTACCTATCTGGATGGCCGGCAAAAAGCTTCGCTCTACGCCGGCGATTTTGCCGCTGCAGCATTCACGCTCGATCCCGCGCGGGAGCACGTAGCGGCTTTGGAGCGCGTGCAGCATGCCGATTTCCTCCACCAGATGCTTTATCTCGACACCAAGATATTCATGACGAGCCTGAATCTGACTTACAACGACAAGATGAGCATGGCCTCGTCGGTGGAAGTGCGCGTACCTTTCCTTGATCGGGAGTTGGCCGAGTTCGTTGCATGGAATGTTCCCCCTGGCCAGAAGCTCAAAGGATTCCTGCGGCCTACAACCAAATACATATTCCGCCGCGCCATGCGCGAGATTCTTCCTGCGGAAGTATTGCGGCAGCCGAAAGCCGGGTTCGCGGCGCCGGTAGATTACTGGCTTGCCCACGACCTGAGACCTATGGTGGACGATTTGCTTTCCCCGGCGCGGATTCGCAAGCGCGGAATGTTCAGGCCTGAAGCAGTGCAGCGTTTTGTGCAGGAACACCGCGCTGGACGCCAGGACTGGTCAATGCAGTTGTGGCAGTTCCTCACGCTGGAACTGTGGATGCAAGCGTTTGTCGACGGCTCTGCGCAGAAACTCCAACTGGAAAACCTGTCCCAGCAAGTAGCCACCGCATGAGGCAAGTACTCCAGGACGCGCGCAGCGGGGCCATCAGCGTGGAGGAAGTTCCGGCACCCCAACTTCTGCCCGGGTGCGTGCTGGTGCGGATTGCGGCCTCCGTCGTTTCAGCGGGCACGGAGCGCGCCTCTGCAGAGTTTGCGCGGAAGAACCTGATGCAAAAAGCCAGATCTCGTCCGGACCTGGTGCGCGAGGTGATCAGCAAAGTGCAACGGGACGGTCTCGTTTCCGCAGTGCAAGCGATCCGCAGCCGTCTGGATCAGCCGCAGAGTCCCGGCTACAGCAGCGCTGGGACGGTGCTTGCGGTTGGCGAAGGCGTTACCGATATCCAGCCTGGTGATCGCGTAGCCTGCGCCGGTGCCGGTTTTGCAGTGCATGCGGAGATCGCCTGCATTCCGCGTTTGCTGCTGGCGCGAATTCCGGCGCGAAATCCGGCCTCGGGCTCTGGCGAAGTGCCTTTGGACCAAGCAGCATTCGCAACGCTGGGAGCGGTTGCGCTGCACGGCATTCGAACAGCGGAAGCGAAGCTGGGCGATATGGTGGCTGTGATTGGGCTGGGACTACTCGGGCAATTGACCACGCAGCTTCTGAAAGTCGCCGGGTGCCACGTGCTGGGGATGGACATCGATCCCGGCCGGGCGCGCCTGGCATCGCAACTGGGCGCCGACGCCGTAGCCACGTCAACCTCTGAATTTCGCGACCTTTGCCTGCAAGCGTCCCGCGGAGGTGGCGTCGACTGCGTGCTGATCACCGCCGAAACGCCGAGTAGCGATCCGGTGAATCTCGCTGGAGCCATCGCGCGCGATCGTGCGCTTGTGGTGGCGGTCGGCACCGTGGGCATGGACATTGAGCGCAAGTCTTTTTACGAGAAGGAACTTCAGTTTCGCATCTCGCGTTCGTACGGTCCCGGAAGATATGACACTGCCTATGAGCAGAAGGGACGTGATTATCCCATCGGATATGTGCGCTGGACGGAAACGCGGAACATGGAAGCTTTTGTTGAACTGCTGGCCGAAGGAACGCTGAATCTCGAACCTCTGATCAGCCACCGGTTCGCGATTGAGACGGCGCATCGAGCCTACGACTTGATATCCGGCCAGTCGCGCGAGCCTTTTCTTGGTGTAGTTATTCAATACGGGGACGACGCCGATCACGCAGTGTCGCTGGCGCTCACTTCGGCAAGCGGCATGCCCGGCTCCCTTCGCGCCACGACCAACGATGTGACGGTCGGGCTGCTTGGCGCGGGAGGTTTTGCATCTTCCACGCTGATTCCGGCGATGAAGACCTCGTCTCATACGTCCCTGGTGACGATCTGCGCCGCGACTGGGTCGCACGCCAAGCATGCTGGTGGCAAGTCTGGGTTTAAGAAATGCACCACCGATGACGCCGGGCTGATGCAGGATTCCGAGATCAATACGGTTGTCATCGCTACGCGCCATCATTTACATGCCCGCCAGGTTCTGTCTGCTTTGTCCGCGCAAAAAAATGTATTCTCCGAAAAGCCGCTGTGCTTAAGTGAAGAGGAACTAAAGAAAATCGTAAGCGTGTACATGGACATGCCCGGTGCGCAAAGACCGGCGCTGATGGTGGGTTTCAACCGGCGCTTCGCGCCCATGGTCACGCAGATGAAGGCATTCCTAGCGACGATCAGCGAGCCGCTCGCGCTTCACTACCGAATCAATGCCGGGTACCTTCACCCCGACCATTGGATGAACGATCGCGGGCAAGGTGGAGGCCGCATTCTCGGTGAAGTGTGTCACTTTCTTGACCTTTTGATGTTCCTCGCCGACTCGCCCATCGTTGAAGTATCCACTCGAGAAATCGGAAGCACGAGGCAATACAGCGCCGATAACGTGCTGATCTCAGTTCGCTTTGGCAATGGTTCCGAAGGGATCATCAGCTATCTCGCGAACGGGGATCGTTCTTTTTCCAAAGAGCGGATTGAGGTTTTTGGGGGCCGCAGCACGGCGGTGCTGGACGACTTCCGGCGGATGGAACTTGTGCGCAACGGCCGCGCACAAAGGGTTCGCTCGCGATTGCGACAGGATAAGGGCCATCGCGCTGAGTGGGCGGCCTTTGTCGATAGCATCCGACTGGACAAAGATGCGCCGATCAGTTTCGAGGACATAGTGTGTTCCACGCTAGCGACGCTGCGCGCTGAGGAATCCCGCAGGACAGGGAAGCCACTGGCGGTGGAATCTGCGGGCTTTCTACGTTCGTGCCAAATGGAGTCCACTCTGCATCCCGACCGGAACCAATGAGCGAACCGCAATTCGAATTCACGGGAGACTGAGTTAGTTCATGCTGATTTTAGGCCTCAACATGTTCCACGCGGATGCGTCCGCGGCGATACTACTCGATGGCGAAGTGAAGTTCGCCATCGCCGAAGAGCGTCTCAACCGCCGCAAACACTATGGCGGGTTTCCTGCGCTGGCCGTCAAGGCATGCCTGGATGCCGTCGGGGCGAAGATGTCGGACGTGGAACATGTGGCGGTCGGCCAGGACAGCGATGCGAACCTGATCAGGAAGGTGCAATACGCAGTCAGCAATCCTGCCAAGGTTCTCAACTTCATTCGCCTGCGGCAACGCAAGGAAGCGATGCGCGACGTGCGCTTGCTCCTAGCCAAGGCTCTGGACGTCAGGCCGCAGGAACTCAAGTTTCAGGAGCATCACCTGGAACATCACATCGCTCACATCGCCAGCGCGTACTACTGCTCGCCATGGGAGAAGGCGGCTGGATTCAGTTATGACGGCTCTGGAGATTTCGTTTCCACCATGATGGCTCGCTGCCAGGGCAATGACATTGAAGTGCTGGAGCGCGTTTTTCTACCCCACTCCCTGGGTAGCCTCTACACCATGATTTGCGAATTCATCGGCTACTCGAAATACGGCGATGAAGGCAAGGTGATGGGACTGGCCCCGTATGGCAGTGACCGGTACTATGGCGAAATCGCCAAGATGATTTCCCCCCGGAATTCCGGCTTTCAGCTGGATCTCAGTTATTTCAAGCCTCTCGGCAGCAATCAAGGGATGCAGGTATTGCCAGATGGCACGGTTCGCCTGGCGCGGCATTTTTCCGATCGGATGGAGAAGCTATTTGGTGAGCCGCGAAAGCCGAACAGCGAGGTCTCCCAGCGCGACATCGATCTAGCTTTCGGCTTGCAGCATCGCTTCGAGAAAATCTTTTTTCATCTTCTGAACAGGTTGCACGAGAAGGTCGCGTTCAATGATCTCGCCATGGCGGGCGGATGTGCTCTGAATAGTGTGGCCAACGGGAAGCTTTTTCACGCTACTCCTTTCCGGCGTACTTACATTCAGCCCGCGGCGGGCGATGAAGGGCTGGCCATCGGAGCGGCTTTGCACACGTACCATTCCGTTCTTAAACAACCCCGCCGCCACGAGTTGAGGCACTCGTATCTGGGGCCGGAGTTTTCCGAAGCGCGCATCCAGTCCGCCCTGAGGAATGCAGGATTGGATTTTCGCAAACTGGATCGACGCGACTTGCTCGAAGAAACCGCCGGACAAATTGCCGCGGGCAAGGTGGTGGGGTGGTTTCAGGGACGCATGGAATGGGGCCCGCGCGCCTTGGGCAACCGCTCGATCGTAGCTCATCCAGGCCGTCCGGACATGAAAGACATTCTGAATGCCCGCATCAAGCATCGCGAATGGTTCCGCCCCTTCGCACCCTCAATTTTGGCGGAGTATCAGCATGAATATTTCGAGCACGATCATCCCTCGCCATTCATGCTGCACGTCTATAAGATTCGTCCGGAGAAGCGGAAAGCACTGTGCGCCGTGAACCATATCGACGATACGGGACGTCTACAGACGGTGACGAGAGAAGAGAACCCGATGTATTACGATCTGATCTCAGCCTTTCACCGCAAGACAGGACTGCCGGTCATTCTCAATACCAGCTTCAACGAGAACGAGCCCATCGTGTGCACTCCGGAGGAGGCCATCGCTTGCTTCCAAAGGACTCGCATGGACGTGCTCGGCATCGGTCCATTCCTGGTGCATAAGCGCGAGGCGGAGCAGAACCTGGACGATTCAACTGCGGAAACGAAGAAGCAATTGGTTTGAAGCCGTTGCCTTGTTTCTGTTCGGCGGAACATCCCAATGCTTGCTCTACACGGCCTTGTGTAGCGCCGTTGCGTGCGCTACTGCCATCGCGACCTCTTCAATCTGCGAGTCGCTTAGCTCGGGATAGAGCGGCAGGGACAATACCTGCCTGGCTGCTTTTTCAGATTCTGGGAATGAGCCAGGCCCGTATCCCAAGTCTTTATACGCGGGCTGCAGATGAACCGGGGTGGAGTAATGAATGCCTGTTTGAATTCCCTGGTGCAACAGGGCGGCCTGAAGTGCATCTCGATTGTCTGCGCGAAGCGTGTAGACATGATAGACGTGCCGAGCCCAGGACATCTCGACGGGCCGAACAACATCGGCGCCCGCCACGCGTTCGTTGTATGTGTTGACAATCGCACGCCGAGCTTCAGTCCAGCGTTCCAGATGTCGCAGCTTGACCCGCAGAATCGCGCCTTGAAGGCCCTCCATGCGGTAGTTATATCCGTGCAGAACATGGTGGTACTTGTGGTCCTGGCCCCAGTCGCGCAGCGTTCGGATCGTGCGCGCATATTCAGGGTTACTGGTGGTAACCGCACCACCCTCCCCGTAGGCTCCCAGATTTTTCGTCGGATAAAAACTGAAGCAGGCAATGTCGCCAATGCTTCCCGCGGAACGCCCCTTATATTTCGCTCCGTGCGCCTGAGCGGCGTCTTCAATCACGGCGAGCTTGTGTTTCCGTGCCACTTCCAGGATCGGGTCCATGTCCGCGGGATGCCCGTAGAGATGAACCGGTACGATCGCCTTCGTGCGCGGCGAGATTGCTGCCTCAACGGCCGCGGGATTCATGTTGAACGTACGCGGTTCGATGTCGACCAGAACCGGCTTGGCGCCTGCATACAGAATGGTGGCAACACTCGCGACAAAGGTGAAGGGAACGGTAATGACCTCATCGCCTGGGCTTATGCCGGCCGCGAGCAAGGCCAGGTGCAAGGCGCTGGTTCCGGAATTCAGCGCGATACATTCGGACGTGCCGCAATACGCGGCAAATTCTCTTTCAAACTCCGCGACCTCGGGACCAAGCACAAATTGACAGCTGTCGAGCACGCGAGCAACCGCCTGGTCGATTTCAGGCTTGATGCTGCGGTACTGCGCTTTCAGATCCAAATACGGGACTCTAATGTTTGCCATTCAGAAACCCTAATGTCTGCTCAGTGAATCAGCCACGCGGTGCAGGCCAGCACCACGCCAACGACTGCGAACGCCGCGCCCATAGCCCAATAGATCTTACGGCTGGTCAGCAAGGTGATGGATGTAATCACCAGTCCGATTTCGAGAAACACTTCCGAAAGATCAAACCGGTCCGCCCGGTTCCGCTCAGTCGCGACCTCTGCCTCAAGCTTGCGCGCTTCCGCCTCGGTTTCGTCCCGGTTATCCCGGTAGCGCGTCGCTTCCTCGGAATACTTGTCGCGCAATTTGGCTAACGCGGCCGCATTGGCGGTCGCTTGTACTGAAGTCAAATCCAAGAAGAGCTCGTCGACGTGGCGACGAATGTTTTGCGATTGATAGTAGGCCCACCGGTCCGAGGCCAGAGCCTGCAGGACGACTTCTTCGGTGTGGGCACGGTGCCCCAGCAGTGTCGCCACTGCGACTAGCACCGCCAGAATGGCCATAGTAAGCGAAACTGGCGCCAGTTCAGGATTTTCCTTGGCATGCTCGGCATTCTCTTTCAGTTCTGTGACTTCTTCGGGCATCCCTTCACTCTCCCATGACTTTCACGATGACGCGCTTGTCGCGCTCTCCATCGAATTCAGCGTAGAAGATTCGCTGCCAGGTTCCGAGATCGAGTTTGCCTGCCGTGATGGGTACGATCACTTCGTGATGGATAAGCAGCGCCTTCAAATGCGAGTCGCCGTTGTCCTCGCCTGTCTCATGGTGCTTGTAATCCTTTTTGAAGGGAGCAAGGTGCTCCAGCCACTTGTCGATATCTTCGATCAGGCCGCTCTCGTTGTCGTTCACATAGATTCCGGCGGTGATGTGCATGGCTGAGACCAGGACCATGCCTTCGCGAACGCCACTGTTGGAGACAATCCGCTCCACTTGCGGTGTGATATGGACGTACGCGCGATGGGTCTTGGTATGAAACTTTAAATACTCGGTAGCGGTCTTCATGCTCAGAATCCTTGCGGGTGTTCGGCTATCGTAGTACCTCAGCAATTTTGCCACTAGCCAGCAATTGCGAGAGGCGCACGAAATCTGGATACATCACACGATCCTTGTCCATAGCTGCAGAAACAGAACGGATGGCGGCATGCGCAGCCTGGCCGCGCCTTGACGTCTTGAGTGGAGCCAAAAAGTCCAGCGCCTGCGCCACAGCCATGGCTTCGATGGCCAGGACATTGCGCCCGTTTTCGACAATGCGCCTGAGTTTGATGGCCGCCGTCATTCCCATGGAGACGTAATCTTCCTTATTCCCGGAGGTAGTGATCGAATCCACCGAGGCGGGATGCGCCAGAACTTTGTTTTCGCTCACCAGCGCCGCGGCGGTCACCTGAGGCATCATGAAACCGGAGTTCAGTCCGGCGCCTGGCGCAAGGAAGGGAGGCAAGCCTTCGCTAAGCGCGGGATTGACCAGCCGCTCGATCCTGCGCTCACTGATTCCGGCCAGCGCGCATAGGGCAATCGCCAGAAAGTCCAAAGCGAATGCCAGCGGTTCGCCGTGAAAATTTCCGCCAGAGATTACGTCTCCTTCGGAATTGCCGGTGATGAACACCAGCGGATTATCGACGGCGGAGTTGGCTTCGATTTCGAAAACATTTCGACAATGTTGCAAGGTGTCGCGTACGGCTCCGTGCACCTGCGGGATGCAGCGTAGCGAGTAGGCGTCTTGCACGCGCCCGCATTCCCGGTGCGACTCGCGGATCTGGCTGCCTTCCAGCATCCGGCGCAGGTTGGCAGCCGTCTTTATCTGTCCGCTGTGGGGGCGCGCTTTATGGATGCGCTCATCAAAGGCGGCATCGGTACCCTTGAGTGCGTCGCAGCTCAACCCGCCAATCACGTCGGCGGAGTCCACCAGCGTTTCAGCCGCGAGCAGAGACAATGTCCCGACCGCAAGCATCCCCTGGGTTCCGTTGATGAGGGAGATAGTCTCCTTGGACTCAAGCACGACCGCTTTGATCTGCGCGCGCCTTAAGGCGTCGGCGCTAGGGACTCGTTGACCTTTCTCGTCGAAGCATTCGCCCTCGCCAATCAAAGCCAGAGCCAAGTGTGCTAGCGGCGCCAGGTCCCCGCTGGCCCCGACGCTGCCCTGCGATGGCACGAATGGAATGACGCCGCGGTTGAGCATCTCGCAGAGCGTGTCGATGATGATGGCGCGCATGCCGGAATGTCCCTTGGCGAGCGAATTCGCGCGCAGCAGCATCATGGCTCGCGTTTCGGGCACCCCTAGGGGATCGCCGACCCCCACCGCGTGGGAGCGTACGAGGTTCACCTGCAGTTCGCGAATCTGGTCACCGGCGATGCGGACCTCGCTCAGTTTCCCGACCCCGGTAGTGATTGCGTAAGCCACCTTGTTCCCGGCAACGATCTCATCGACCACAGCGCGCGCCCGGTTCACGGATTCGCGAGCGTCCGGCGCCAGCAACACTGGTCGACGCTCCACCGCGACCTCGCGGACAGCATCCAGACTCAGATCGTTTCCGTTGATATGAAGTGCGTTCAAAGGAGTCCCCGGTTCATTTCTTCACTGCGGCACGAAATACGCTCAGGTATTTTTCGGGCAGCGGCGCCACCTTCATCTTTGCGTCAGTGACAATGTGGGTGGTCTCGCCCTCCGCCAGCAACGCTCCATCCTGGGCGCGAGCCAGTTCATAAGAAAAAATAACCACGGACTCGCGCACGGTCTTCAGACGCGTCCTGACGATGATCTCTTCGTCGTAAAATACCGGAGCACGATACCGGCACGTGACTTCCGCCACAGCGATAAAGCGGCCGTCCTCGCGCTCCATGTCGCGATACGAGAATCCCATCTGCCGCAGTAGCTCCACACGTCCGACTTCGAACCAGATGAGGTGGTTGGAATGGTAAACGACTCCCATCTGGTCGGTCTCTGCGTAACGCACTCGCAGGCGAGTCTCGTTGACCCCATGATGGTTGTTGCCGTTCATTTGCCCGTCCACACCGGTTTGCGCTTTTCCAGGAAGGACGAGATACCCTCGCGAAAATCCGCAGTTTCGCGGATGCTGGCATTCGAGCGCACTGCTTCCTGAATCTGTGCATCAATTTCGCCGCGGGCATGGTCGGTCAGCAGTTTCTTGGTCGCGAGCAGAGAGGCCGAGCTGTTTTCCATCAATAGCGAAGCCAAGGCGCGGGCGCGAGTCATCAGTTGCTCAGGGGGAACGATTTCGCTGAGCAGCCCAAGGCGCGCAGCTTCTTCCGCCCCGAAGATTCTGCCGGTCAGCAACAGGTCCCGCGCCTGCTTCTCCCCAACCTGCCGGAGCAGGAAGGTCGACACGATAGCTGGCACAAAACCGATTCGGACTTCGGTATACCCGAACTTCGCATCGGGAGTAGCAATCGTAAAATCGCACAGCAGAGCCAGCCCCGTTCCTCCCGCGATCGCCGCCCCGTTCACCGCCGCTATCGTCACCTTGGGGAACTCGTAAATGGATCGGAAGAGTTGGACCATGGTCTGCGAATCCTGCAGATTCTGTTCCGGGCTTCGCCCAATCAGACCTTTCAAGTTTTCCAGATCCATGCCGGAGCAAAACGCCTTTCCCGCTCCGGTCAGGATCAACACGACGGCATCGGACTTGGCCACTTCGTCGAGGGCACGCAGCAAATCATCGATGAGTTCGAAGCTGATCGCATTGCGCTTGTCCGGGCGATTGAGAGTGAGCGTCGCCAATTTGCCGTCATATGCCAGTTGGATTGTCTTATATGCCATAACCGAACCACGACATTGTCGTGGGCATTTTTGTTATCTGTGAAAATCCGAGCGAGTCCGTGGCTCAGTCGGCTGCGTGCGACTCCGAGTATCTCGCCGCCAGTCCGTTAGTCGCCCTCAGAAGAGTATCGAGTGGCTTCAGCGTTGGCAACTCCGCATTGCGTTGGCGAAGAGCGGCAAGCACAGCTTCGGAGGCAATATTGCCGACTAGTGCGTCCTGCGCAAAGGGGCATCCGCCCAGTCCACCCAGTGCAGAATCAAAGCGGCGGCAACCACCATCGTATGCCGCCAGAACCTTCGCGGCCGACTGGTCGGGACGGCTGTGCAGATGAACTCCGATTTCGAGATAGCCGTATTTTTGCGTCACGGCGCCAACCAGTTCACCAATCTGTTCAGGGCTGGCCATGCCGACCGTGTCTGCGAGCGAAATCATCTGCAGGTTTTCGACTTCAAGCAGTTCGACCGCGTCCACAACTTCGTCGATGCTCCACGGATCGCCGTACGGATTTCCGAAAGCCATGGAAATATAAACAACGACGTTGAGGCCGGCGTCGTCCGCTCTCTTCTGTATCTTTTCCAGTTCCTCCAGCGAATCTTCCGGCGACTGGTTTTGATTCTTGCGCAAAAACGTTTCCGAGATGGAATAAGGAAAGCCCAGGGTCGAAACCGCCTTAGTCTCGATTGCCCGTTGCGCGCCTTTCTCGTTTACCACGATTCCGATGATCTCCACACCTTCGGCAGGACCCAATTCCTTAAGCACCTCCTCCGAGTCGGCCATCTGGGGCACTGCCTTCGGCGACACGAAAGAGACCGCATCGATGTGTTGGAAACCCGCGCTAATGAGCGCCTTCAGGTAGTCTGCTTTCAAGTCGGCAGGAATCATCCCTCTCAGCCCTTGCCAAGCGTCGCGGGGACATTCAATCAACTTTACCGTATCGCTCATTCGAAAGCTCGCCACGGATTTTCACGGATTTATAGAGATCAAAGGACTCACAAGATGTTGATCCGTGTCGATCCGCGTTGATCCGTGGCTAAGAACTTATGTCTGCAAAACTCCGACTTTGAACTCGGGTACATCCGGATTCAGAGCCGCCGCCTCCAATGCCTGCGTGATCGCGGCTCGAGTCTCCATCGGATCGATAATCTTATCGATCCACAACCGGGCCGCGCCATAGCGGGGATCGGTCTGCTCGTCGTAGGTGCGCTTCACCGATTCGTAGAGCTCTTTTTTATCTTCGTTACTCAGTTTCTTCCCGCCGCGCTCCAGTTGCTTCACCTTGATCTCAACCAGAGTTCCGGCTGCCGCATCACCGCTCATGACCGCGTAGCGCGCAGTCGGCCAGGCGAATACAAAGCGGGGATCGTAAGCCTTGCCGCACATCGCGTAGTGCCCCGCGCCGAAAGATCCACCGACAATCACCGTGATCTTCGGCACCACAGAATTGGAAACGGCGTTGACCATTTTCGCTCCCGCCTTGATAATGCCGCTCCATTCGGCATCGCGCCCGACCATGAATCCGTTCACATCATGAAAGAAGATCAGCGGGATCAGGTTCTGGTTACAGTCCATGATGAAGCGCGCAGCCTTTTCGGCTGACTCCGTGTAGATGACGCCGCCAAATTCCACCCGCTTGTGGCCCTCGTGATCGGTTTGCTGGGCGTGCAACTTCTGATTTGCGACGATACCAACGGCAAATCCCCCGATGCGCCCATAACCGCAGAGCACCGTCTTGCCGTATTCGGGCTTGTATTCATCGAAGCGGCTGCCATCTAAAACGCGCGCCAGAATCTCTTTCATGTCGTAAGGACGCCCGGGAGATGGATCGTAAACTCCATAGATCTCTTCGGCCGGACGTTCCGGTTCGATCGGTTTCTTGCGATCCCAGGGCGAGAGACGCCGGTATCCCCATTTCTCCACGATGGAGCGAATACGTCCGATACAGGTTTCATCGTTGGCCTCACGGAAATCTACCGTGCCGCTGATGGCGGAATGCATGGCAGCTCCGCCCAGGTCCTCTGCGGATACCTTCTGTCCGATGGCGGCTTGCACCAGTGCCGGACCCGCAAGGAACAAACCGCTGCCGTCGGTCATCAATACGTGATCGCACATTACGGGCAGATAGCCGCCGCCTGCAACGCACATACCCATGATCGCAGCGATCTGCGGGATGCCCATTGCTGACATCACCGCATTATTGCGAAATACGCGTCCAAAATCGTCGGTGTCGGGAAAAACATCTTCTTGCAAGGGCAGGAATACTCCTGCCGAGTCCACCAGGTAGATGGTGGGCATGCGATTCTCAATCGCGATGTTCTGTGCCCGGATTACTTTCTTCGATGTCATGGGGAAGAACGCGCCGGCTTTGACGGTGGCATCGTTGGCGATGATCATTACCATCCTGGTATGGATGCGGGCCATGCCCGTGATCACGCCCGCAGCGGGGGCGCCGCCCCACTCCTCATACATTCCGTGCGCGGCGTAGAGGCCTAATTCGAAAAACGTCGTGGGATCCGCGAGGAGTCCAATGCGTTCGCGCGCGGTCAAGCGACCCTTGCGATGCTGGCTCTCAATCGCCTTAGTCCCACCGCCTTCGCAGATGACTTCACCTTCATTCCGTACCTGGGACATCAAGTCCGCGAGAAAGCGCATGTTGGCCTCGAAGCGCGCCGAGGTGGGATCGACTTTCGTGCTTAGCACATTTCCGGAGTTCGCGGCCAGCGATTCGTTGCGGTCAGGCATATAGAAGACGAACTTTTTACGGTATACCAGCGGGGCAGAAAGGCGCAATGCAGGCTGGACAGCAGACGAAGATCAG
Source organism: Candidatus Sulfotelmatobacter sp. (assembly GCA_036376495.1). Classification (GTDB taxonomy): domain Bacteria; phylum Acidobacteriota; class Terriglobia; order Terriglobales; family Acidobacteriaceae; genus Sulfotelmatobacter. Next base: position 21,170 of record DASVAE010000084.1, read on the forward strand.
GATGCCTGGATTCGCCGAATCGTTTCAGCGACTGGATTTTCCGCGATTGCGTCAATTAATCCAATGCGCAGTGCGTAGGGGGCGCTGAGTTTTTCGGCCGCCACGAACATCTGCAGTGCTGCCGGCTTTCCAATCAGGCGAGGCAAACGTTGCGTACCTCCCCAGCCTGTGATCAGTCCCAGTGCGGCGCCCCGATGCCCAAAAACGGCGTGCGGAGAAGCGATGCGATGCCGGCAAGCCAGCGCCAGATCGAGTCCGCCACCCATGCAGTAGCTTGAAATTGCTGCATAGATCGGGGCAGGGAAGTTGTCGATCTCCCTCATCAGCCCCTGACCCATTTTCGAGAACTCATAGGCGGATGCAGCATCAAGACCCGCGATCTCCCGCAAGTCAGCGCCGGCAGAAAAGAATCGTTCGTTACCGGCAATCACCAACGGGCGGGCCGCCGTCGCTAATTCCGAAATCGCTTGGGCCAGGGCAACTACAACCTCGCGCGTGAGCCGGTTTGTGCCATCAGCCGAAATCAGGCGAAGCAGCCGGACTCCCTGAGTCTCTTCCAGTTCGAAACAGGTCGCAGACATGAACGAATGTTGCCGCTCCGATTTAGGTGGAGTGCTCGATCCATTCGGCGAGGCGGCAGCCATCTTCCTCCAACAGAAATGTTCCCGCTCCGAAGCACTCGCCCACGATGCGCTGCGACTCAGGATCGCGAGCCGCGCGCGTGATCCACTGCTGACCGACACGATACTGCGCCGCCGTGAACCATCTCTGGGGTAGCACTTCGACTAGGCCTGCCTGCAAATAGAAGACGAACAGGGCAAATGCCGGCTCGTCGTTAGACATTCCCTTGTAGCTGGTCGGGACGATCAACTCGTCGACTCCCGCCAACTCCGCGGGAACTTCGATGTGGTGCGTGCCCGGTCCTAACGCGAGAGGCGTTTCGAAATCTGCGATCGGAGCCGTGGCCGCGTAGATACGGTCCGAAGATTGCTTGAACCATCCCGCGACTTCAGCCACATCAAAACCTTTCAGTTGGTCAGGATCGAAACAGGCTAACCGGACGCTCCGACCTTCGGGACACCAGATGCCGAGAGCGTTGGGAGAAACTGAAAAGGGCCGGCAGTACGTATTCAGAGCCAGGCGCATTCTATCGGGCTCTTGCTGCGAACCCAGCGTGACCAGATGCGCCACCGGCCCCTCGGTTCCGTGATGTTGCCAGACAAACCTCTGCCCGGACTGACCATGAACATGTGGAAAGGTTTCCCAATACCAGGGAACAGGTCCAATGGTCGAAGAGAGAATCTTTTTGACGCGCGAAGCGTCGATCAGAGACATTATCTGGCGGCGGGCACGCCGGGACCCTTTACGTGCGTGCGGATGAACTGCACGATTTCGTCCATGGCGGTGCCGGGCTGGAAAATGGCGGCCACGCCTGCTTGCTTGAGTCCTTCGATGTCCTGGTCAGGAATGATGCCTCCCACCAGCACCAGCACATCCTCCATTTTGTTTTGCCGGAGCAGGTCCATGACCCGCGGCACGATGGCATTGTGCGCTCCGGAAAGAATGGATAGCCCGATCACCTGGACGTCTTCCTGCAGGGATGCAGTCAAGATCATCTCAGGCGTTTGGCGCAGGCCCGTGTAGATGACCTCCATTCCCGCATCGCGGAGCGCCCGCGCAATGACCTTGGCGCCACGATCGTGCCCGTCCAGACCTGGTTTGGCAACGAGCACGCGGATCTTTTGCTCAGCCATGCAACATATTTAAACACAGAGCGTGCACCACTTGCTCTGAGGCTAGACTGTCTTGATATCCAGGCTGCGCCACATATACCAACAGGCCACGCTGCGATATGGTTCCCAGGCGCGCGCGATCTTTTCCATGTCCTTGGGGTTCGGCAGCTTTCGCTTGCGGTAATGCCTCTTCAGCGCCACCTGTACGCCATAATCGCCGGTGGGAAGCACATTGAGCCGGCGCAGAGAGAAGATCAGGAACATATGCGCGGTCCACACCCCAATGCCTTTGACTTGGGTGAGGTGTTCGATGACTTCTTCGTCCGGCAACTCAGGAAGCTTTGAAAAATCGAGGACCCCCGCGGCTGTCTTTTGCGCGAGGTCCTTCAGGTAAGCCGATTTCTGCTTCGATAGACCCACTCCTCGGAGCTGTGCATCTGAGAGTTTCAGAATGCCCTCCGGTGTAAGCGGGTCTCCAGCCAGGGCGGCAAAGCGCTTGAAGATCGTTTCCGCCGCTTTGCCGTTCAACTGCTGATACACGATGGCTTCGGCCACACTTGTGAACTGCGGGTCGCCGTATTCCATCCGGAACGGACCAACGCGCTCGATGATCGCGCGAAGCACCGGATCGCACTTCTTCAGATGATTGATCGCCTTCCGCATGGCTTATAGATTTACCACAAACGCGGATACAAGCGGCGAACAAAATGCGAATCTCTCCGTAGGGACGTTTGCTGGCAATGCTCTCTACCGAGTTATTTTTTTACCGCAATGCCGAGTACCTCATATTTTCCGTTGCGCAGCAAGCTCCCGGCTCCGACAAAGGCCCGCGCGGGGTAGTTCTCGTGAAAGTAGGTCTTATAAACGTTGTTGAACGTCTCGTAGTACTTCAGATCGCTGCAAAATACCTGTACCGAGACGATGTCGTCCATGGTCAGTCCGGCTTGCTCTACGGTGGCCTTTACGCCCTCCATAACCAGCTTGGCTTCCTGCTCCGCATCCGATGGTGCCTGCCCCGTCTTGGGATCGAGCCCGATGTGTCCCGCAATGTACAGTGTGTTGCCGACCAGAACGCCATCGCTGAAGGGCAGCGCTTTGGTGTCTGCCGGACGCGGCTTGACAATGTATTTCCGGTCGGCGGCACCGGCAACCGCACAAGAGACCAGCAGCACGAGAGCAACGGCGAGTTGACGTAATTTCATGATCTTCCTCGAAAGTGGAATTTTTAATTCGTCCCGGAGAGTACCACCGACCGCGCCCTCACCGCCAGCACTCACGCGGCTGTGTGCTCGCCCCGCCGGAAGTTCTCGATCAGATGCTCTGAGGTGCGCAGCGAGAAAGCGAGAATGCTGATGGTGGTGGTCTTGTCGGTGCAGTTTAAGAACACGCTGGCATCGCAGATATACAGGTTAGATACATCGTGAGTCTGGCCAAAGCGGTTGGTAACGGATTTCTTGGGATCGTTTCCCATGCGGCACGTTCCGGTCTCGTGAAGGCTCCAGCCGGGAATCTCGGGAGCATCGGCGGAACCCACGAATTCCCCTCCCGCTGCGCGCAGCACTTCGCGGCAAACTTCTTTTGAGTGTTCCCACATCTTCAACACGTTCTCATCCCACTCGAAGTGCATGCGGGCGACCGGCATTCCGTAAGGATCCTTCACCTCAGGATCGAGATCCATGAAGTTCTTTTCCGATGGCAGAGTCGGCGCCTGAATGCCAAAGCTGACGGGCGAAGGATAACGGCGCTTGATTTCCCGCTTGAACGACGACCCGAATCCGTCGAGTTCGTGGGCAAAGTAGGGAAATTCCATGCACCCGCCATCGGGATAAATGGAATATCCGCGAATGAATTTCTCCTCGTGCGGATTGTTCAGGTTCTGCCAGCGCGGCATCCACGCAATCGTGCTATCGGCGACGTGGTCAGGGAAACTGGGCTGCCCCATCAATTGGGGCAGGTACCCGCGCCCGCAATCGCCGTACAGGTGATCGCAAAGATTGCGTCCCACTTGCCCGCTGGAATTCGCAATCCCGTTGGGCCAGTGCCGCGATTTGGAATTGAGCATGATACGCGATGATTCGATGCATCCTGCGGCCACAACCACCGCCCGTCCATAGACCTCCACCTCTTGCTTAGTCTGGCGGTCAACATAAGCCACGCCATTGGCATGGCCATTTTCATCGACCAGAATATTTTTCGCGAGAGCATTGGTACGCAGATCCAGATTTTTTGTCGCTTCCGCGCTGGGCAGAAAAAAATATGGAGTGGAAAAGAAAGCCCCCACATCGCAGCCGGTCGTACATTCGCCGCAATAGTGGCATGCGGGATGGCCTTCATGAGGCTGCGTTAACTGCGCGCAACGATCCGGCAGGTATGGCACACCCACTTTCTTGCAGCCTGCCTCCAAAATGAAATCCAGGCAGCGGAACTTGAACGGTGGCAGATAAACTCCGTCGGGATTGCTGGGACGATTCTGCACCGTGCTCGCCACCCCGATCATCTTTTCTATGCGCGTGTAATAAGGATCGATGTCCGCGTACGTCAGGGGCCAATCGACGTCATAACCATCGAGGGAGGCCGCCTTGAAATCGATATCGCCAAAGCGCGCCGAACTCCTCCCCCAGAAATTCGTTTTGCCGCCAACCGCGTTGCAGCGCGGCCACATCCACTGCGTGCCGGGAGCCACCGTGAAGGGAATCTCATGGTCCCAGGCTGCCTTCGTATACTCGTTATCCATGTAGCCGTAAGACTCGGCCCGGTGTTTGGGATCATCGAGGCCACGGAACTTCATATCCCAAGGCATGCGGTGGAAGCGAAAATCCTTTCCCGGATCGAGTCGCCGCCCGGCATTCAGCGCGCACACTTTCAATCCAGCATCGCATAGCGTCTTGATCGCCGTGCCGCCGCCCGCTCCGGTTCCGATCACGATCACGTCGTAGGTTTGATTTGCCATGTGGTCCTTTACGCCCGTGCTCAAGAATGCGTCTGCGGAAGATGCTTGTGCTCGGGATCTTCTTTATGCGGGCAATCCGGTATTTCCGAGTAGAACTTCAGCGCCGGATTGTCGAGGTCCTTATAACCGATTTCACTGGTGTAGAAGCCGGTCACTGTGTAGTTCCGCATGAGCACGAAAAACTTGCGCCCATCCCCGTCTTCGGGACCCACTTTGCCTTTAAAGGCAAGTGGGGTCAGTAACGAACTCTGCTGTTCTGAAGGCAGGTCCAGGAAGGGTTTGCCGTTGATCTGCTCGGATCTCGCGTTGAGCCACGCCAGGCCCATGCGAAACGGATATTGGTCGTCCGGAGTATGGGCCACCATGAAGTCAATGAATTCCGCGACGCCCGCGTCTTTAGCTCCCGGAGTCGAATCGCCCGGGATGATGATGTCGGCCAGCCGCTCGACCAGGGAATATTCCGCTGAACTAAAGAATTGCGGTTGATAATGCGCCGGCTTAATTTGCAATGCCGCGTTCCCGACGTGCCCGCAAGCTAATCCCCACTTGCTGAATCCGGGGAAGTGCGCCGCCGCCGCAGCCGTCCCCAGAATGCGCAAGACTTCCCGCCGTTGAATGCCTTGTCCTGCCATAGTTTTGATCCGATAAGGCTGACCCACGCCTCCGCGACTTTCGATCTATGCGTTTCCTACGATAAAAACTTGATCGTTTCCTCGACCATCTCGGCTGTGGGCTTGTAAGGATCCCCCGGCGCGTCATATTCAATCGAGCAATATCCCTTAAAGCCGTGCTTCTTCAGGATTCCGAACGTCTTTGCCATGTCCACATGCGTAGGCTTGCCGTGCTCATCCGGTTCGCCCTCCTTCACATGGGAAATGCCGTAGGCGTGCGCGAACATCACCTCCATGGCGCGATCCTGAAAAGCTTCATCATGCGCTACCAGCGAGTTCCCGAAATCCGGTAAGGCGCGCAACCACGGGCTGTTCACTTTCTCAATGACCTGCGCTATAAAAAACGGATCCTCGCTGATGGGGTTGTCGTTCTCCAGATGAACCACGACATTCTTTTTGGCCCCATACTCGGCCGCGCGCGCCAGCGTATCGGATGCACGCCCAACGTCCGGCTTTGAATCCTTGGCTGCATCGATGTGAGTGCGAATGCTTGGCGACCCCAGCCCCGCTGCGACATCGATCCAGTGATTCGTCGCCTCCACCGCCTTTTTGCGCACGGATGCGTCGGGCGAATACTGGCTGTAACCACCATCCACCGCAATGTCGACCACCGAAGAATGAGCTTGCTCGACGGCAGCGCGTAACTGCTCCACATACTTCGGATCGGTGGACGGGAAGATCGGGCTCCAGGGCTCAATGTGGTGGACATTGAACTTTTCCGCCACATGCGCGGCAAAGTCTTTCAACTCCATTTGCTGATCCCGTGGAACTTTGCTGGGACTCTTCCCGTCCCAGCCCTTCCAGCCCACGATGAACTCACGAAAGGGATATGCTGCTACCGCGACTCGCTGCCTGGGTTCACTTGGGAATTGGATCGAAGGTCCCGAAGAAGCTGCCCATGAAACCTGCGATAAGAGATACGTGCCAGCTGCCGCTCCGGTACATTGCCCAATAAATTCTCTTCGTGTAGAAGCGCTCATGCGCGGCAGTTTACCAGAATCGTTGATCGTGCGCGGGCCGGGTCAGGGGCTTGCAACAGCATTTCGCTCGCTTCCATCGCAACATCACCACGTTCCTGGTGCATCGAAAAGCAGGTTCTATCGTGCAAGGTGTTCACCAGACCGCCCGATCCAAGGTGAAATCCGGAGTCGCCCTGATGCTCACTTTCAGCGCGGGCATGGTGGATATTGTTGGCTATATCGGGGTATATCACTGGTTCGTGGCGCACATGACCGGGGACACCGTACATCTGGGTAATCAACTCGCGACGGGAAAATGGAGCGACGCAGAGAAAGCCGGCACGATCATCGGCAGCTTCATCCTGGGTTCTATTTTAGGTAGAGCCGTCATCGAGGCCGGAGCACGAAAGCAGCAACGCGCGGTCGCGTCAGTGACTCTGCTCGCCGAAGCTGCTTTAATCTTCACCTTCATCTGTATTCGATCGTTTGCCGTCTCCGCCGGCGCGATCCCGGTTGCGACTCTGCTTGTCCTGCTCGCCCTTTTGGCGGGGGCGATGGGCCTGCAAACTGCGACCCTGACGAAAATCGGCCCGCTCACCATCCACACCACATTCGTGACCGGCATGCTCAACAAATTTGCGGAGGCCATCTCGGAATGGTTCTTTTGGCTCTATGACGAGAGAAAAACGGGAAAAGCATGGCAGGAATCAACCCAGCATCGTGCATTTCGCAATGCCCGGTTCATGGCCCTGATCTGGTTCAGCTATATGTTGGGGTCACTTTTCGGTACATGGACGTACTCGCATTGGACTGTCTGGGTCCTGTATGTTCCTGTAGCGACCTTGCTTATCTCCGCGGGTATCGATCAATGGCGTCCACTGGCGATTGAGGAGGAAAAGGAACAGACGCAGCAGTAATTAACAAATCATGACCAGTGGATCGTAATCGCGAGCAGCACTATGAGCAGAGCTGCCAATCCGACTAAGATCAGCGCTCCCTGACGATTCGTGAATGGTAATTTTTCTTTCTTCCTCTTGGTTTGGCTCATAGGAGAGCGTCGCCCAGCACGATGAACGCGTGCCGCTCAGCATCAATCGCAAATAGTTATTACGGCTGCATCCCTATCTCAAAGTCGAGGGCGGAGAGAGCGAATCGGTACTGGTATTGGGCATTGACGTATGAAATGGCGGCGGCCGTCTGCTGCAATTGCGCCTGGCTGAGTTCGACGATCGAACCCAGGCCCAAGTGATACCGGCTTTGCGCCAGGTTCAGACTCAGGTCCGCTTGTTTCGCCAGTTCGGCCGTTACCGACATACGCTGGTAGGCGGTATTTGCCGAGAGCCATGCCGTGCGTACGTCGCGCGCGATTCGCTCCCGCAAGCCTCGTGTATTCTCGGCGGCCGCCTGAGCCCGGTACTTAGCTTCCGAAGCCTCGGCGGTGTAGCGAAAGCCGTTGAAAATCGGAATGTTCATATTCACTCCGATGGCGCCGTACCAGCTGGAAGTGAAGTAATTGGGAAAACATCCGCCAAAACAGTCGGGACGCACGGGGGTACCACCGGCAATTCCAAGCGCACTGATCGTGGGAAAAAGCTGGTCGCGTTGCGCGCGCCGGAATTTATCGGCTGCCTGCTGCTCATAGGTGAGGGATTGCAGATCGGGACGCTGCTGAAATGCGGTGCGGATGAGCCCATCCACGTCGGTCGGAGGCGCCGCAGGCTGGATATCCGCTTCGCTAAGTTCGAAGCTCACCTGCGTCTCGAAGCCAAGTATCGCCGCCAGCGCTGCCAGGCTGGAATCGAGATTATTTTGTGCGTCCAGCTGCAGCAGCTTGGCCTGCGACAAGTTGACTTGCGCGAAAGTCAGATCCAGATTGGATTTCAAGTTGTTCTTCGCGAGTTCGTCGATCTGATTTTCTACCGATTGACGCGTGGCCACGGTTTGCTGCGCGACTTTAAGCAGAGCTTGGTTCTCCAATGCGCTGAAAAAAGCCTGGTCTGTGGCCATCACGATGTCTTCTGTCGTGGCCTGGGCATTGGCATTTTGTGCTTTTTCGCGCAGCTTGGAAGCCGAGACCAGGTTGGTGGTCCGGCCAAAATCGGTTAGAAGTTGACTCAGCGTGACTCCAGCTCCGGCATGTTCCAGCAAACGAGGCGCATTGAGAGCTCCCGCGCCGATGCGGCTGCCTTCGTTGGCATCCACCGCAGTAATGTTGCCGCTGAAAGTAGGCAGCTCTCTCGACCTGGTTTCGCGATAAACCTGATGCTCAGCGAGAGCCAGCAGGCGTCCGATGCTGATTCGCGGATTGTTCCTGATCGCAAGCTGCTCGGCATCTTTTCGGGTGAGCCGCATGGGGGTGCCGGCGGTTGGTGGCACCGGAGCGATCTGGGGAACAGAGGAGCCGCTTGATTGTGATCCCGGTATCTGCGGCAAGGATGCGACTAGCACGGTGGCCGCGAAAAAGGTCTGCTTATCACTACCGGGTTTGGCGGGTTGCGGGCTGGACGGCAATGCCCCGTTCCGTGGAGGCTTCTGGACGTCCTGAGCATTCATGGCGATGCCGGCAGCCATGGTCAGAAGCAGGAGCAGTGTGCGGAATACAGCCCTCCTGATGGACTCTTTCATTCACCAATCTCCGGGGCAGAAGCTGTGGCCGTTTGCCGCCTCCCGTACACCAGCAAGTAGGCGGCGGGCACGATGAAGACTGTGAGCACGACCGAGACCGTCAGGCCTCCGATGATGGCGCGAGCCAGAGGAGCGTATTGCTCGCTGCCCGTCCCGAGCTTCAGCGCCATCGGAACCATCCCGATGATCGTCGCTAATGACGTCATCAGGATGGGACGGAGGCGAACTCGGCAGGAGGTGATCACCGCCTCTTCTACGGATTTGCCTTGCTCCTCGAGGCGATGTGCGAATTCCACGATGAGGATGCTGTTCGATGCAGAAATCCCTACCAGCATCAGCACTCCCATCAGCGACATCACGTTGAGAGTCGTTCCCGTCAAAGGCAAGATGATGAGCACTCCAATGAAGCCCATGGGAATGGCCAGCATGATCAGTATCGGGTCTTTGAATGACTTGAACTGCGCCACCAGGATCAGATAGAGCAGAATCACCGAGAGCGACAGGCCGATCGCAAAGCTCCGGAAGGAAGCATTCATTCCTTGCACCATTCCGCGAAGGTCGACACGCACGTTCTCGGGAAGCTTCATGTCGGTAATGGTTTTTTGGACCGCGTCTGCAATTTTCCCCAAGGCTTCGCCGGATGGCGTCACATAGACGTCAGTCACTCGCTGAATTTGGTAGTGATCCACCTCGGTCGGAGTCTGAACATTGTCTATCTTCACCACCGCGTCAAGGGTTGTGGGCGTCTTCAGGTTTGGAGCCCGCAGGGGAATATTGGTCAGGTCGGCAAGATCATGAATTGCAGCGCGACCTTTCTCGAAATATTGGACTGTCAGGAAATAGTCATTCCCGCTTTTCCGATCCAGCCAGTAATTGGGAGCGATCATTACATTCGAATTGAGGGCCGTGATGAGGTTATCGATCACCTGCTTCTGCGTCAGCCCCAGTTCTGCTGCGTGCACCCGGTCTACCTTCAGGCGTATTCCCGGGTAATCGGTGTCCTGCGGAATGTAAACTTCACCCACCCCGGGCAATTGTCGGAGGCGGGCAGCCATCTCTTGGGCGATGCTGTAAGTCTGTTTCAGGCTGCTGCCGCTCACCTGTACGTCAATCGGAGCCGGCATACCGGAGTTCAGAATTGCATCCACCATGGAACCGCTCGAAAAGAATGTCCGGATCTCCGGGAATTTGTTGGTGATCTCTTTTTGCACTTGACCCATGTAGTCGAAAGTGCTCAGGCGATGTGCGTCTTCAAGTTCCACTTGGATCGTGGCCGTGTAGCCAGCCGAGTTCGTGGTATACAGCGAAGAGAAGCCCGGTACGACTCCAATGTTGGAGACGACCATCTTCAGGTCCTTGGGACCTACAACCTGACGAATTAGGTCTTCGACTTTGGCGATGTACTTTTCCGTGAGTTCCAGCCGCGTGCCCGTTGGAGCCTTAACGTTGATCGTGAATTGTCCAGCGTCGGTGCGTGGAAAAAATGCCAGTCCCAGAAATGGATAAATCGCCAGGCTGGCCAGGAACACTCCACTGAGAATCGCGACGGTGAGGGCCGGCCGCTGTACTGCGCGGCGGACCCAAAATTCATAAAAGTCGAGAACACGATTAAACGTGCGGTTAAAGCCGGCGCTGAAGCGGTCCCACCAGGAGTGGTCAGCCGCAGCGATTGGTTCAAGCTCATATTCTGCTTGCTGTGCGTGGGCTGCGGTGGCGTGCGGCACCGCTTTGAGAAATCGCGAGCAGAACAGGGGAATCACCGTCATAGCGACCAGGTACGAGACGAAAAGTGAGATGACCACCGCGAGCGCCAGGGCCGTGAACAGGAATTTGCTCACGCCGTACAGGAACGTTACTGGGAAGAAGACCACAACGGTGGTCAGTGTTGCTGCCAGCACCGCCAGGCTGACTTCCGCCCCTCCGATTTCTGCTGCCTTCATCGGCTCTGCGCCCATCTCGAGGTGCCGATAGATGTTCTCCAGAGAGATCACGGAGTTATCGATAATGCGCGAAAATGCCAGCGCCAGTCCTCCCAGGATCATCGTGTTGATCGTGCTTCCCATCATGTACAGGATCATGAACGTCGCCAGCGCGGAAAGCGGTATGGAGAGAACCACGGCGGAGGTTGCGCGCAAACTTCCTAGAAAAATGAGAATCATCAAACTGGTTAGGGCAAGCCCGATCAGACCTTCGTGAAGGAGAGTCTTAATCGCTTCTTTCACGAATGCCGACTGGTCGAACACCACCGAGGATTTCAACTCCTTCGGAACGTTGAACAGGTGCTTGATCGCGTTGCGAATACCATCCACCACCGCAATCGTGTTGGTGTCGCCCCCTTGTTTCATGATCGGAAGATAAACCGATCTCTGCCCGTCCACCCGAACGACGTTGTACTGGATTGAGTTGGCGTCCTCGGCCTTGCCAATGTCGTTAATTGAAACCCAGGAACCTCCCACCGTTTTCACTGGCACCTTCGATAATTCATCCATGTCCTCGACGAGACTGTTGGAATAAACGAAGTAGTCGAATGGGCCCATTTTCACGTCGCCGGCGGGAAGGATCAGATTCGAGTTGTTCACTGCATCGACCACATCCATCGGACTCAACTGGCGGGACGCGAGCTTATAAGGATCGACATAGACCATAATCTGTCGATACTTGCCTCCAAAGGGAGGAGGGATCGACGCCCCCTTTACCACGGCGATCTGATTGCGGATGGAAAACTGCCCGATGTCATGAAGCTGGCTTTGGTTGAGTCCTTCTCCTTTCAGAGTTACCAGGCAGACGGGCAAGCTCGAAGCATCGAATTTAAGCACCACCGGTGGAAGTGTTCCACGCGGCAATCGCCTCAGGTCTGCTAAAGCAAGGTTCGACATCTGCGTGACATCCGCGTCTGCGTCCGTTCCAGGCTGGAAAAAGATCTTGATGACGCTAACGCCCGCCAGAGAGCGAGATTCCATATGGTCGATGCCGCTGGCCAACGTGAAGAACCGCTCCAGTCGATCGGTGATATCAGTCTCGACATCTTCGGGCGGCAATCCGGAATAGAACGTGACCACCACGACTTCGGGCAAATTAATCGGCGGGAACAGGTCCACCGGCATGCGGACCAGGCTAGTCACACCAATGACCATCAGCGCCAGGCAGATCACTACGATGAAGTACGGATTACGAATCGAGAAGCCAGACATTTATTGGTCCATTCATTTGGGATTTGCCATCCAACGGCGTTCTATTCCTCATTGCTCTCGTGGTACTGCATGACCGACACGGCCTGAGGCGTGACCTTCTCTCCAGCTTTCAGGCCGGCGCGATCGCTCACTACAACCATTTCGCCCTGGTGCAGACCCGCTACTACTTCCGCGTCATTGGCGGTCTGAATGCCTAGCTTTACCAGACGATCTTCCAATTCACTGTTTCCGTTCACCACGAAGACCGTACTTTTGTTGCCTTCATGGTTGAGCGCCTGCAATGGAATGGCAGGGATATCTTCCTTGTGCTCGAGGGTCAAATCGGCTTCGGCGTACAAACCCGGGACCAGCAGATGATCAGGATTACGGACATCCACCTCCGTATGCATGGTTCGCGTGTCTTCCCGAACATCCACAGAAAACCGCGCCACTTTGCCCTTGAACGTGCGGTTCAGCGAGGGCACGCGAACGGCGACGGGATCCCCCACTCGAATGAATCGAACATAGGACTCGGGCACAGGGATCACGAGCCGGAACAGATCATCCTGGGACAGCCGAACGATCGGGAGCGCTTGTGTGCTGGAATTGGTGCCCGCCTGTACCAGAGTGCCGAGGTTGGCAAAGCGTTGCGTCACCACGCCCGCGAAGGGAGCCGTGATCTTGGAGTAGTCGTACAACGTTTGATCGTGAGCGAGTTTGGCTTTGGCAACCGCCAATTGGCTTTGCGCCGATTCCAGGGCTGCCTGTCCGGCGTCAACTTGTGAAGAAGCTGCCAGGTCTTTGCCTTGCGCGTCGTCAACTTCCTGCTGGGCAACAATTCCCGGCTGGCTCTGGAACACACCGCTAAGGCGCGTGTATTGCAGATGCAGCGCCTTGTATTGCGCCTGGTACCGCGCCAGTTCGTGCTGGGCCCGTGTAACTTGATTATTCGCATTTTTGATTTCTGCCTTGTCTTCCTGGAGTTGCGCTTCGAGTTCCGGAATTTCCAGAATGGCCATAACCTGTCCGGCCTTCACGTGTGCCCCGTAATCCACCAGCAATTGCTTTACGTAACCGGATTCTTTGGCGTAAACGTCAATCTCCTGAAAGGGCACCAGTTCGGAGGAAAGCGTGATATCGCGGCCCAGCGACTTCTTCAGGACCTTGGTCACGCCGACCGTGACATTGGGTCCGCTTGCCTGCACGCGCTTCTCGCCGCCACCGGAGCAGGATGACGATGAAAAAGGAAGCACCACGAGCGCGAGAACCGCCAGGACGGCAGCGCGCGTCTCACTCCATTGCTGTTCGCGTGTGATACGGGACCTTTGCCGGATTTGCGTCATAGCTTGTATTCACCAGCCTTTTCTGCGCTGCTAAAGAAAGTCATCGGTTTCAGGTGTGAACTCAGTACGTCTTCTTCACGAGTTCGCTGAGTTCTGCAACGGAGAAGTCGCGGGATCGGCAAAACTCGATTACTTTTTGTTCGCAACGCTGCAGTTTCGCGGCAACGTTCGGAACTTCGGCAGCGATCTCATTGGGGATGGTGAGGACTCCGTGCTGATCTCCATGTAACAGGCTGCCTGTGTGAACTTCCATGCCGTCGACCGTTACCGGGACCCCGATATCGAAGATGTGTGCATAGGCGTGCGAGACCGCGACGCTGCCTGCGAACAACTGAATCCCAATCGCCCGCACTGAAGGGAGTTCCCGAACCGCGCCATTGGTGATATATCCGATGCACCCCAGCGTCTTCAGAATGGCAGCGTGCATATCGCCGACGAATGCCCCGCGGCCGGGTTTGTCATCGATGTCCTCGAGAACGAGAATGCATGGCCCAGGAGAGTTCTGGATTCTGCTCCAAAGATCGTTGCGGTCGTGGTACACCCCGCTGATCGGTGGATCGCCGCTGCGCAGCCGGCCGGTTACCGCGTAACCGACCATTGGACCGGGATCCGGGAACATACAGCGAACTTTTCCGTTCGTGAACCCTGTGTTACGCAAGCGGACGTTGAACGTCTCAATCGCGTTTGCAATCATGCAGGTATCGAACTGGCGAAGGGCCTCGAACTCTTGCGCTGTCAACGGTGCAAGTGCCATTCAGCTTTCCTCGCCGGCGTGCGGTTGGCAGCAACGCCGGAAATTCCCTTAAAAGTTCGTGATAGCCGGAAACGGTTGCCGAGGGAAAAATCCTTAGCTCCGCTCGCTATGACAAACGCCAGCTTGGAAGCGGAGTCCTAACCAGCAACGTCCTGCGGCGGCATGCGCCTGATGTCGCTCAAGCCTGACTGGAGTGCGAATAAATCTGCTTGAATTTGCGGCGCAGACGCTAGGAGCAGACGCTAGGAGCAGAGGGAATTGTCAGTGGGCGGGGGACGGTTGTAGAGATCGCTCTCCAGCAAAACGCTGGGGAAAATCGTGCGGCATGGCGCGACGTGCGGATAATAGCCCGGATCTTGCAGCAATACGGAAATGATGACTGGCGGGATCCAGGTTGCAGCGTTATTCAAAAGACGCTGGATGCCGGGCTCCCACGGTGACTGCGATTGTAGGACGCTTACCTTCGCGTCGGACGCCACCGGGGCGCCATAGCGAGTCGCTACGCTGAGCGTCAGTGCGCACACCGCGACCAGCACAATCGCTGTACACCAGCGTTTGCGCCCCGGATGTGCGAGGTCAGTGAAACGTAGCATTTCTAGGTAAGCCATTGTTAGCATACTGGTGAGTGCTTTCGCAACCGGAGAAGCTCGCGAGAGGATGACGATAGTTTGGATACGTGCGCGTCGCGGCGGGTTGCATGTTGAGAAATACCTCAGCGCTTGCGTCATTACTACGCAGCACTCAATGCGCATTCCCAAACGGACGAAGACGCACGAAGATCAGACCTCCAACTGGATGCCTCCCGTACGTAGCTTGCAGTGATGCGGAAGTGGAATAGAGAGTGAATTGTGTTCCAAGGCCAAGCGACAAGTGGGGTGCAAGCGTCAGGTCACGCTCGTAACCGGCCGTGTAAGCCTGCACGCGGCCGATGATGCTCTCAGCCGCACCTGGCAGTTCAGAGCCGCGCGGGAGCAGTTCACTGGTGCGATCCACATTTTCAATCCGCCCCCACAGATAATTGCGTTCTTTGAACCTCAGCGTGGATTCAGCCAGGTAGCCGTTCCATACCAAGCCAGTCTGGAGATTCCGGTTGCGCCCCCAAAGCAGGGTACTGGCCCAGTTCCCGCGCGATAATGGACGGTTGTACATGACCGAGGCAGTCATCCTATGCAGGTCCTCGCCGGGGTGAAGGGCTTCGGGGCTGGTGAGGTGCGCGAAGGAAAATTGGGTGCTCCAGTTCGGCGCTGGATTTACTGAGCCACGCAACGACCAGGAATCGATCTCGCCTGAGTCAATATTCCAGCGAAACTCGTCGGGCTCGCGGCCGTGGAAGCCCGAAGCCTCGACGCGAGCCAGTTTGTAAGTTAAGCCGGCGGTGATCACGTCATCGGCAATATGGGTTGAGTCCTCCAAATGGTGACCCAAGGGCGCGATGGGATTCTCTGATGCCGACGCACGGTGCGGATACGCAGTGGGCCCCATAGCGGGGTCTCCCACCGGGGCAAAATAGAACGACAGCAGAGACTGCTCCCCGATTTTCAAATCGTAGAGAGCCGCCAGTTCCATGACGAAGTCATGCGGGTGTTGGCCATCGATAATCGGTTTTCCAAACGCGGTTTCACCCTGTTGAAAAAGTTCCGGGTAATAGCGATGGCTGACCGTTGCAGGTTCAAAACTGAGCATGACTCTTGCCGTGAACTTCCCCGGCCCCAATTGCGTCTGCGCCATCGGCATAAACCAATTTGTGGAAAATATCTTGCCCTCGCCACGAGGGCCACTCTGCTGTACCGCGTTTAGAAATGCTTCGCCATGAAACATCAGCATCCATCGCCCTTTCATGGTCATGAGCATGGGCATGGGAGTGGAATCCGGTTCCGCGCTGGTACCGGAGGTGGAGTGCCGCTGAATGGCCTGTAAAAATCCTTTGGGCTTTTCATCCATGTTCATTTCGGGCGAACTCATGGCCGGCATCTGGCCGTGGGCGCCAGAGTGCTGCTGAGATTCATGATTGGGATCCTGTGGCGCAGCGGGCGCTGACTGGGCGCGCGCTGCGGCTACAAGAACAAGCACAAGCAGCAGACCTACATGGATCGGGTTCTTTCGCACGAATCACTCCGTTCGCAAACGAGAGATGTAGCCGGTTTCCGCAGCTCAGATGGAACCCGGTACTTGGGGCGAAGAACAACGGAGTCGGATCAGATGCGGAGAATAAGTTGGGGCGGTGGTGACGGATCGGATTTGTCCACAGGCGCCCGCGCTAGGAGAATGCTCGAAGAGTCGATTATGCCAAACTCAAGGGATGGCAATAAGTGGGACCTGGGGGACGGGGTGACTTGTACATGAGCGGGGGATGCTGGGCGCGCACGGCAACAGCTGTGATCCGGATCGGAGACGGGGCTGCTACGTCCATGGCAATGGCCCGGCATGCTGCCGAAAACAGTTGAAGGCAACGCAACACAAATCATTGGCAGCACGAAGATAAATAGCAATGCTGCGGCAAGAATTCTCATGTGGCCCTCGAAAGTATGCCACATTTTTTGCCAGTAGGCTAAGCGACATTGCTGAAATGTGCGGAATCCTGCTACAGATACCGGCAGCCTGTCTGCACTTATCCGGTCACCACGAGTTTTCGGGAATAGGCTACAATCCTCCGTTAGGAACCTGGGGCTTTCCGTCCCTGCTGCTCGATTGAAACGGCCTTGATCTCCAGATTTATCTCTCGTTCGCGTGTAACTTTCGCCACGTTTTTGTTTGTCCTCGCCGTGGTCTATTCGTCGAATGCGGCGCAGGAGATTCAATCCTCAGTTAACCCCACCGCAGCCGTTAGTCTGGATCTTTCATCGAGTGGATACCACGCGCCCTCCCGGATGGATCGTCTCTCAGAAAACCAGCCCGCTGTCACGCTCGACTTTGTCGACGACACTCACGTCCTGCTGACCTTCAACCAGAAAAAGCTCTGGCAACGCCTCCCTGAATGTCCTCCTGAGCACGAAGACCGCCTGATGCAGGCAGCCATCTTCGAATTGCCATCCGGCAAGAGTATTCATGAGGCAGATTGGTACCTTCACGACCGCCGACCCTATCTCTGGCCCCTCGATCCCGGCGAATTTCTTCTTCGTCGCGGCAACGAGCTATATCTCATCGATTCTAGTTTGCATGAAAAACTTCTGCTGAAATCTCCAGACACCCTCCTCTGGGTCACGGTCACTCCCGACGCCCGCCAGATCGTCATCGAAACTCCCAACCAGGCCATGCGCGAAGCAAATTCAAAATCTCAGAACGCGCCGAAATATATCGCGCAGTTTCTTGACGCGAAAACGCTGGTCCCGCAGCGAACGCTTCCTCTCAACGACATTATTGACCTTACGGCGACAAGCACCGGCTACGCCGACCTTGTTCACAAGAATGATATCTGGCTGCTTCGCTTCGGTCCGGTTCAGAAGCACCGCCACAATCTGGCTCGCGTTCGGTCCCAGACCGAGCCCAATGTCCTCTTCTCCAGCAACAACTCGCTTCTCATTGGCCGTTGTCCCACTCGAAATTGTGATTACAGCGTAACGGCATTCACCCTCAACGGACGCCGTCTCTGGAAGCAACACTGGCCCCGCTATCGCTTGTTTCCGAATATCACGCGAAATTTCGACAGCAGTCGCTTCGCTATCAGTTCTCTTCGATTGGTGGTCGACCCAGCGGCAGTTGCCGCAATACAAGCCGACCAGGAAAATGCGCTTCAGCCCGAGATCTCTCAACTCGATGTCTTCCAGCAAAATGTGCAGGTCGTCGAAACCGCGAGTGGAACTCCTCTGCTGTCGCTGACAGTTAGCCCCGCGATGATGTCGGCCCGCAACTACGCTATTTCTCCCGATGGACGCCGGTTTGCGGTGCTCCAGAACGAAGACCTGCAATTATTCGATCTTCCCCAATCCAGTCAAGACGAGCAAACCAAGTTCGCCGACCTCAAGTCCGATCTCCCGGATTTTTATAGCGTCAGCAGTGATCCGGATTCCACTCCGCTATCGGCTGAACGCCTTACCACTCCGTCAGCTGAGAGCACGAATCCGACGAACGATAATGCCGCGAATAGCGCCAGCCCATCGACCGACGCCGGCACTTCACCTGAGGCTGGTTCTGTTCCGGGCTCACAACCTATCGCGACCATCCGCGTCACCACGAAAACTGTTCTCGTCGATGTCGTCGTCACCGATTCCAAGGGCCACCCGATTCCCGACCTTCGCCAGGAAGACTTCCAAATTTCCGAAGATGGACATCCTCAGGATGTTGGCTCCTTCCGCGCTTTCAGCGACGGCGATGCCAAAGCCGACGACTCGAGTACCACTTCCTCTGGGGCCCCCAAGCTCGACGCGCCGTCTCCAAACGTGTTTACGAACCGGGTTCGCGGTCCGGATACCGGTGCTGTCACCTTGGTCCTCTTTGACATGCTGAATACTCCGATACAGGACCAGGCATATGCTCGCCAGCAATTGGTCAAATTCATCCAAGCGAAGCCGAAGGGCATGCAGTTCGCCCTCTGCACGATGAGTCTTGGCACAAACACCCATTTGCGCCTCGTTCAGGGGTTCACTCCAAGCGAAAACGTTCTGCTAGCGGCGGCGAATGCTAGAAAAGCGACTCCCAAGGAACCTCGTTGGCAAGTCTCAACCGCCGGAAACCTGAATAACCTCGACGCGGTCGCCGATCTGGCGAAGGAGGGCCCAACTGGCGGCTTTCAAGGGCTGCTTAGCGCTCTGCAGCAAGGGCAAGCGCTCGAACAAGTCTCTGACACGGAAGACCGTTCGGCGATTACTCTCGAATCCATGATGCTGCTGGCCCGCTATCTCTCAGGAATTCGTGGACGCAAGAATATTGTGTGGCTCTCGGGTTCGTTCCCGATCTCGTTGGCTGCGACTACGAGCAACAACAATATCGCGCTCGACAACCCGAATTACACCGCTAAGATCAAGCGCATAACCAATCTGATGGCTGAAGCCCAGATCGCGGTGTACCCGGTCGACGTGCGCGGGCTCATCGGAGGTGGGCAGAGCGCATCCGGGGCCGGCGGCATGGGCGGCCCGTCCTTTACCGGGTCTCAGGACTTTTCCGCCGCAAGTATGATCTCTCCCAGTCCTTCGATCCCATCAGACATGCAAGCCCTCGCTCAGGAAGCCGCCGAGCGGGACACTCTTTTGCAGTTCGCCACCGCTACGGGCGGAAAGGCTTTTTTCAACACCAACGGAATTCGCGATGCAATCGCCACCGCCGCCGAACAGGGATCGAACTATTACACCCTCTCTTACAATCCAACGAACAAGAACTTCGACGGCAAATTCCGCATGATCAAGGTTCAACTTTCCCACAAGGGATATTCGCTGCACTATCGGCAGGGATACTACGCGGACGACCTGCACGCCTCCGGCCGTGAAACAGAACTCGCCCGCCGCGCAAGCATCGTTGCCATGCAGCATGGAACCCCGCTCGCCCACCAGATCCTTTTATCGGTGAGGGTGTCCCCAGTAGGTTCTAAAACGAAAATGGATGCGGCCAAGATGGGCGGAATTCTGGCTGCACCATCAAAGAAGGCAGCACAAAATCCAGGTCCCTCCGCGCTGGTCGAAGTGCAGCACTACATAGTCGATTACACTATCAACGGATCCGAGTTGCGCTTTCTCCCGCTGGAGAATTCGAAATACCGAAACACTCTCACCGTGATGGCAACCTCGTTCAATCGTGAGGGTCGCATGCTTACGGGAGTGTCAAGCCTCGGAACCCGAGAACTGACGGCCGCCGAGTTCGCAAAAGTCGCAGAAGGACGCTTTGGCGTCCAGTCGGAAATAGACGTTCCGCTCGAAGCCACCTCGATCCGTTTAGGTCTTCAAGACCAGATGAGCAATCGCCTGGGCACCGTCGAAATTTCGCTTCCCGTTCCTCCCGACCCGGAACTGCAAGGCGCAGCGAAAAACAGCCTCCCGCCCATCGAGCCGGATTAATCGGTAGTCGATGCATGTTGAAGCCATCACGCTCGGCTACCTGGAAAATGGCAGAACCGGCCGCACTTTTTGGGTGCGCGCTGCTACTGTGCATAACGCCGCGCAGCACATCCATCAGCGTCGGCAGTGGCAGGACATCTTAATTGGCATTGTCCGCAGAAGCTAAGCGGGGGACCTCGTCAGTGGATTCTGCATCAGTAAGGGTGCCCCGCGCGTACGAATCTACGGAGGGAACACCGCCATGGAAAGAGCTCAGCCGCGGAGATCGCTAACCGTAATCAACGACACTCGAAGTTCGTCGCATTTTCGGTGTCGCCCGTCCCTTTGTAGTGTGCGTGTTTCGGATACGGACACAACGGGCGGCTGCGCCCCGGAAATGCTTTGCCAGTTGCGACTACCGAAGCGGGCGCAATTCCTTTTTCGACCCACTTGACCATCGCACCAAGAAAATCGAATTCATCAAGCCCGGCACCTCCGCCACAATGCCCCATGCCCGGAACAAAGTAAAATTGGCTCCACTTCGAGACAGCGTCGAGACCGCCATTGTCAGCTGCCATTTCTTTGTAGTATTGAAATGTATCGAGCGGAGAGAACCACGGATCGCTGTCGCCATGGTAGAAGATCAGCTTTCCACGGTGTGACGAGAAAGTAGTCAGATTTGTAGAGATTGAGTCCACGAGCGGTTGAATGGCCGTGAGAGCTTCTCTCTCCACATCCACTTCCATCGCTGTGGTTGCGGGTCCGAAAACGCCCGGGCCCGGCGAAAGAATACCGCGGATCGGACCGCTGGCGGTGATGCCCGCATCGTATAGAAAACCCGGATACACTTGAAGTCCTTCTGAAGTCTTTGGGCCTGCGACGGCTTTTTTTATCGCTGCGACTTTCTGCGGTGCCAGACAGGTTTCTTTCTTTCCCTTTTTGCAACAACAACGTTTCAGGATCGAAATCACAGCCGAGAGGATCGGAAATGAGGCCGTCGGCCAGTCCGTCTTTGGTATCGCACTGTGTCAGAATCGCGTCCGAAATCAGCTTACGATCGTTGTCAGTGATCGCCTGCGTGATGATCGGCCTTCCGTCCGCGTCTTTCGGTGCAATTTGGTTGAAGGAGACTGGAATCCATTTACCGATTGCCAGGTTCGAAAGGCCGGTGCGCATCGCAGGATCACCCGAGATGATGCCGTCGAAAACGGTGGGATAGCGCTGTGACAGAATCATGCCTTCGCGCCCACCCGTAGAGCATCCGGAGAAATACGAGAATGCTGCCGGTTTTCCGTAATACTGCGCAATGATTTGTTTGGCCAGCAGGGCAACTTCGGCGTTGGCGAGATAAGCAAAATCCAGATACGCCAGCTGATCTTTCACAAAATCAAAATCAAAACCCGGGTGGCGGCTCTTGTGACCGGTATCATTGCTGAGCACAGCGAATCCACGGATGAGAGCGGGTGTATCTCCAGCGGCATTCAGCCCCAGCGGCGCCATCACGACGCCATTACTGCCCGCTCCGCCCTGCATTAATAAGTCGCCATTCCAGTTGTCCGGCATTGCCAGGGCGAAGGTAATGCCAAACTCCTGGCTGCCCATTCCAGTTCGGCGATTCATCACTCCCTCAACCCGGCAGTAGGCGGGGAGGGGCGCGGTGCGACCCTGTCCCCAAGGCTTCTCTTCGTTGGTTCCGGCCGGGATGGCGCTGCCTTTTGTGATTTCCACGTTTGGCGCCTTGAAGTTCATTACGCCAGAGCAGGAATTCGATTGCTGCGCCCAAGCGCAACCGGCCAACGCGAACGACAAGAGCATGTTCCTCGACAATTGGGAATGCACTCTGCCTCACTTTCTCTTTGGATGCTAGCGATTTGGCAAAGGGCGGGCCCTCTACGTCGCCGGTCCGGGGCAAGGTGGATGAGAACAGTCAGAATTCGAAACGCCCGCCGACCCTCGCCCCCGCACTCAGCTTCAATGGGACGCTTGAAAAAATCCAGTTTGACCTATTCGCCGTCACTGCGACGAAATTATTCCGGCAGCATAAGCCGCCCTTTAATCTCAAATTTTCCACTCACCGCTGCTACGCCGTTTCCAGGCTGACCACCCCCGATCGAAATTGTGTACTTCCCCTCTGCGACGATGATCTCGCCCGCATCGCTCACCATGCTAAGGTCTCGCGGGTTCAGGTGAAAATCGATTTGTTGTTTTGCACCAGGTTCTAGATGAATGCGTTGGAACCCGCGGAGCGCACGCATTGGCGCGCCCGTGACATCGGGAAACTTCAAGTAAAGCTGCACGACCTCATCGCCAGCGACGGTTCCGGTATTCGTGACGGTGACGGAAGCGCGAAGCGGGTCTCCGGCGTTGAGTGGCGAGTTCGGCAGCGCGAGATCGGAATAGCCGAACGTCGTGTAACTCAGGCCATATCCGAATCCCCATAGCGGCTCGCCTTCGAAGTAGCGGTAAGTGCGGCCTTTCATCGAGTAATTTTCGAAATGGGGCAACTGATGGACATCTTTATAAAATGTGACGGCAAGGCGCCCTGCAGGATTATTCTTGCCGCTCAGAGTCTCAGCGATTGCCGCTCCACCCTCCTCGCCGGAATACCAGGCTTCGAGAATGGCATTCGCGTGCGCCTTTTCCCAGTTCACGCTGAGCGCACTACCGTTCATCAGCACGACCACCAGAGGCTTACCGGTCGCGGCCACCGTCTGTACCAGGTCTTCTTCTGGCTTCGGCAAATCCAGGCTGGTGCGGTCTCCACCTGAGAATCCCGGCTGATCAACTGGCATCTCCTCGCCTTCAAGGCGGCTCGTGATTCCCACGACCGCGACAATCAAGTCCGCGTTCTTGGCAGCGGCAACGGCAGCGGGATCCGGGGCATTGTTTACCGGCGCCCAGATCAGGTGCACTTCATGTTTCCCTTCTTCAAACCGGCTGTACGTTACGTCGAGTTTGACCGGATGCCCTTTCTCTAGATGAACCTGGCCCAGATGCGTGTCATTGCCCCAGCCTTGCGCCACGAGTTTGTCGTCCGCCGAGACTTTGGCAAAGCCATCCGCCTTGGTGCCGAGCAGGTAGTCGCCAGTGGTCCCCGGCGTCAGGAAACCGCTCCATTGCACCGACAGAGTCTTGGTTGCTTTCGCTTCTTCGGGTAAGTCTCGATCGTTCAAGTTGACGCTTGATTCCACCCGCGACGTGAGGGGTATCGGTTTGGCGTCGAAGTTAGGGCGTGAGCTGTACTCGGCCTTGAGACCAGGCTTGCCATCGGGGGTGGTCAGAGCCGAGGTGGGTACCTGGCTTCCCTGATTAGAGAGAAACTGCGTCCCAGGAACATACGTGATCTTGGCATCCGGAAACTCGGCTTTCATTCCTTCCAGCACACTCACCGTATGCGTCGGAGTGCCATTGTAATTTCCCAGCAGAACGGCCGTTTGCTCGGCAAGAGGCCCAACGATGGCAATGCGCTTAACCGACTTGAGCGGTAGCACGCCATCGTTCTTGAGCAGGACCATGGATTCATTCGCTATGCGGCGTGCCAGAGCACGATGCTGGGGGCTATCGAGGACCTTCTCGTCAATCTTGCTGTATGGAACCGCGTCCGGCGGATCGAACATGCCCAGGCGCATTCGCGCGGTGAAAAGGCGGACGAGGGCGGTGTCGACCTCGCTCTCCGGCAAATATCCCTGTTGCACAGCTTCGATGTATGGCCGGTAATCGTGATCGTCGGTTACTTTAGCGAAGTCGATGCACTCATTGTCCATACCGCGCACCAGCGAAATAGCCGAGGCCTGCGGCTGAGTCGAGCGGTAATGGTGATCCCGGAAAATATTGCGAACCGCATCGCAATCAGACACTACGTAGCCCTGGAAATGCCACGCATCACGTAGCGTGTGCTGCAGCAGGAACTCGCTGGCACAGGCGGGTTGCCCGTTGATGGCGTTATATGCGCACATGACTGACCCGGCGTGACCCTCGATCACAGCCGCACGGAAAGCGGGCAAATAAGTGTCTAACTCGTCGTGCTTGCTCACGTCCACATCGGTGAAGTGACGGGTGGGCTCAGGCCCACTGTGCACGGCGAAGTGCT
Source organism: Candidatus Sulfotelmatobacter sp. (assembly GCA_036376495.1). Lineage (GTDB taxonomy): Bacteria > Acidobacteriota > Terriglobia > Terriglobales > Acidobacteriaceae > Sulfotelmatobacter. The sequence continues at coordinate 45,428 of DASVAE010000084.1, forward strand.
TGGGCGTGGAGATGACCCTGTAATAGCGAGGATCATCGCCTTGCATTCCAGTGACAAAAGCGACCGCCATGCGAGCGCTGAGGAATGGATCTTCGCCGTACGTCTCCTGGCCACGCCCCCAGCGCGGATCGCGAAAGATGTTGACGTTGGGGGCCCAGAAATCAAGACCATGAAAAATCGGGAAGGTTCCTTTGCGTACAGCCTGCACGTGAACGATTCGCGCTTCCATGCCGATGGCGGTGGCCATTTCGTGTATCCGGGAAGTATCGAAGGTCGCGGCCAGTCCGATTGGTTCGGGATACTCCGTGGTCCCGTCAACCGCGACGCCGTGCAAGGCCTCGCTCCACCAGTCGTAAGCCGGGACGTTCAAGCGAGGGATGGCACGTGCCTGATTCACCAGCTGCGAAGCTTTCTCCTCCAGCGTCATGCGATGCACCAGATCGGCCGCGCGCTCTTCCGGCGAAAACCTGGAATTCATGTATGGCAAGATAGGCGTGTCTTGCGCAGATGCGGCGAAGCTCAGCAGAATGACATAAGCAGCAAGTCCCGACAAAATAAGGGTTCTGCGCTCGTTCATTTCACCTCCCCGATGTTGAATAGTCGCGGCGCAAAGTCTTTCAAGTCGCGTCGCCACGTCTGCCACTCATGATCCGTTCCGGGTGATTCATAGAACACATGTTGAATGTTTGCCTCTTCCAGGGAGGCGTGCAGCCTTTGCAGGCCGGCACGCATTCTTTCCGGTTCCTTCGTCCCGACACCGATCCACAGCAAATGCACCTTCTTCGCGAATGCGGCGGGATCACCAAAAACCCCGTTGTAATCAGTCTTGGGATCAAGTTTCCGGTCGCCCAGCACAAGCATACCGCCAGCTCCACTAAATCCGCCGATGTAGGAAAAGAGATCGAGGTGATCGAGCGTAATCAGAAAAGTCTGCATGCCTCCCATGGAGAGGCCCGCCATGGCGCGGTGATCGCGATCGGAAAGTGTGCGGAACGTCGAATCAATGTAGGGGATCAGCACCTGCGTTACATCATCTTCAAAAGCGGCTGCCATGTCCTGCATGGCCTTCAGCATTTCCGGAGAACCAAATGGCTTTCCAGTCAGATCGGGCGCAGGCTGGCCGGCGCGCCGCGCATAACCGTAGGCCATGACGATGATCATCGGCTTGCAGGTTTTAGAGGCGATCAGGTTGTCGAGGATAAAGTTGGCATGCCCTTGGCGAACCCACCCGGTTTCGTCCTCGCCGGCGCCGTGCTGCAGAAAGAGCACGGGATAGCGGACTCTGTTCTGCGTATCGTACTTCGGCGGCAGGTAGACCAGCGCGTGGCGCCAAGTCCCTGTCACCTTCGAGTTGTACCAAACCTCTCGGACCTGCCCGTGGGGCACATCTTGAATCGAGTAATAAGTAGAGCCTGGCTCCGGAACTTCTACCCCACTCGCTTCCTTGGTCCCGCCGAAAAAAGCATGGGTATTGAGGTCGCTCACCTCAGCACCGTCAATATTTATCGTGTAATAGTGCAAGCCGGGCACAAGCGGAGGTGTAGTAACCGTCCAGAAGCCGTCGGGCTGTTTCACCATCTCGAGTTTCGGACCGCTCCAGAAATTCAACTTGACCTTGCTAGCATCGTGAGCTTTGATACGAACTTGCACTCTACCCTCGTTATCAACACTCGGGTACTCTGCTCCCCAGACGTTAGTAGAGGACGGCTGAAAAGTATCCGCGGTTTGTGCACAACAAAGACTTGCGACAAAGATAATTGCGATGCCAAGATGCTTCATCTCAAATCTCCTAATGGGAATTGCGGCCAGCACCGCAAGACGGTTATCTATGTTGAAAGCAAGCGAACCACGCGGCTTCGTGGGAATTCGATCTCCAATGTGCCTTGTGAATGCGCGATTTTGACACCAAGATCCGCAGGGTAAAGCAGGGTAAATAAGTTTAGCGTCACCGGACGTCCCGGCCCTGGTCTGTTCTTCGTCAGCAATGATACTCTCGATAGCTTGCCTCGACTGCAATGGATATGCCGAGTCCGCGATCACGAGCCAATTGCGCTTGGAACGGACCTGTGCCATTATGCGCGGATGCAGGCACATCAAACCTCATCTTTATATAGACAGGGAATTGACCTTCGCCGCCAAGGAAGATGCTTCCGGCATTGAGGCCTACCGAGAAAGGCTCGGCATGCTGCTCACCAGACCCGAGGTGCATGTCCTTCCCCATGTAGAGATCATCACGGAGCTCGATGGCGCTAGCGAGTTGTCTGCAGTGGTAGTAGTCAAAACCAACATGCGAATTCCCTATACGTCAGTCTTTTGCGAACTGGACTGCGGATATTGCAATGCTCAGGCCGAGAAGAAACTTCGGGCCTCAATGAGATTTGGGAATCGCCCCAGGAAGGCCCGAAAGCGTAAGCTTGACCGCTAATCTCCCAGTTCTACATTCAACCATGAAGGCACTCGTACTTCACAAACCAGGGCATGGATCGATCGAGACGATTCCGGAACCAGTGGTCGGGGATCGTGACATCTTGCTCAAGGTTCGAATGGTCGGATTCTGCGGAAGCGATTTGAATTCTTTTCGTGGCCTGAATCCACTCGTATCCTTTCCGAGAATTCCGGGGCACGAAGTGGCGGCAACGGTCGTACAAGGCAGCCGCAGCGGGCTCACAGTCGGAACAGACGTAGCGGTTTCTCCTTACACAAGCTGCGGTAGATGCGCGTCGTGCCGCCGGGGACGTCCCAATGCCTGCCAATTCAATGAGACTCTCGGGGTTCAACGCGACGGCGCGCTCACGGAACTCCTTGCAGTGCCGCCAGAGAAGTTGTATCCGGCAAAACTCACGACCAAGGAATTGTGCCTGGTTGAACCGCTGACTGTCGGATTTCACGCAGTATCCCGTGGGCGGGTCGCAGGCGACGATACAGTTTTGGTGCTGGGGTGTGGCGGCGTGGGCCTGGGAGCCGTCGCTGCTTCGAGTGCTCGAGATGCGCGCACAATCTGCGTTGACGTGGACGACGAAAAACTCCACCTTGCGCGAGCTTCGGGCGGCGCTCACACAATCAATACGCACCGGGAATCATTGCACGACCGGTTGCTGGAATTAACTGAGGGCCGTGGGCCGGACGTTGTGATCGAGGCGATTGGTACGCCAGCAACGTTTCGCGCTGCTGTGGAAGAAGTCTCATTCAGCGGCAGAGTCGTGTACATCGGGTATGCCAAAGAGCCGGTGAGCTACGAAACCAGGTTGTTCGTGCAAAAGGAACTGGACATTCTCGGATCAAGGAATGCGCAACCCGAAGACTTCCACGCGGTCATCAGTCTCTTGGAAAACCGTAAGTTTCCAGTGGATCAAGCGGTAAGCCTCGTGGTTCCTTTGTACGAAGCGGCAGATGCATTGCGTTCCTGGAGCGAGAATCCATCACGGTTTAAAAAAATTATGGTCTGTCTGGATTGAGGACGCGTTTCCCAAATTGTCAGGCCTAAGGACAATTCAAGTGCAAATAACGAATGACACGGCCTCAGCCACTGAACGCAAACCCAGCGCCCCGCCCCTGTTCCCAACGGGGCACCTCATACCTTTCATTCTGGTAACGGCGCTCTTCTTTTTGTGGGGAATTCCCAACAATCTCAACGACGTCCTAATCCGGCAATTTATGAAGTCGTTCGCCATCTCGCGCTTCCAAGCCGGATTGGTTCAGTCCGCTTTCTACTTGGGCTATTTTTTGCTGGCGATCCCGGCTGCCGTTCTTATGCGCAAGCTGGGGTACAAGGCTGGATTTGTCATAGGCTTGCTGCTGTTTGGCCTGGGCACTCTTCTGTTCTGGCCAGCCGCGATTATGGGCCGCTATGGATTTTTTCTTTTAGCTTTATTTGTAATTGCGAGTGGACTTTCTTTTCTGGAAACAGCGTCCAATCCGTTCATCGCTCAGTTGGGCGATCCGGAGAGCTCGGAGCGACGGCTCAACTTTTCTCAGGCCTTCAACCCGCTGGGCTCGATTACAGGTGTGCTGATGGGCACACTGTTCATCTTTTCCGGCGTTGAGTTAGACCCACAGCAGATCGACGCTATGAAGGCTCAGCATCTCTACGATGCGTATCTTCGCTCCGAGACTATGCGGGTGGTCAAGCCTTATGTGGTGCTAAGTGCGATTGCGATCTGTTGGGCTCTGGTGATTCTCCGGACGAAATTCCCCCCGATTCGTAGTGAACACGAAGACGGCGGTGATCACGGACGTTTTCGCGACTTGTTGCGCTACCCGCATTTCTGGATGGCAGTGCTGGCGCAGTTCCTTTACGTGGGCGGGCAGGTAGGTACCTGGAGTTACTTCATTCAGTATGTGCAGGAGTTCACTCACCAGCCGGAGAAAATCGCGGGCTATTTTCTCACCGCCACGCTGGCAGCTTTTGGCGTGGGACGCTTTAGCTCCGCATGGATCATGCAATTTGTGCCGCCGCACAAATTGCTCGGGTCTTACGCGGTGGTGAATGTTGGCCTCATTGCGTTTGCCACCTTGCATCCCGGTTGGGGCGGGTTATACGCGCTGTTCGCGACCAGTTTCTTCATGTCCCTCATGTTTCCCACAATCTTTGCTCTTGGGCTAAAAGGTTTGGGACCAAACACTAAGCTCGGGGGATCGTTGCTCGTAATGGCAATTGTCGGAGGCGCAGTCCTGACTCCGGTCATGGGACTCATTGCCGAGGCCCGCCACAGTATCGCGCCGGCTTTCGTCGTGCCGCTGGTAGCCTACGTCTACATCGCGGCCTATGCATTCGCTGGGGCGAAAGTGCCCGACACCAGAGACGCTCTACAAATTCAATCTCGCGTTTGAGAGAGGAACAGGATGCGATCGGATCGTTTTCTTCAATCAGTTCGTTGGATCGGCGCGCTTGCGTTAGTGTTGCCCGCTTTTCCCAATCTGTGTGCCCAGAGTGCCACGGCTCCCACCGCGTCCGACGATCCGGTCAGCATTGATCAGAAATGGCAGAAGGGCAGTAGCAAATACGACAGCGAGCGCGCCACTCGCCTGAAGGAGGTGGATGACGCCGCTCATGGAGGCCCGTTTCGCCCGGATTGGGAATCACTTCAGAAATACGAAACGCCCGATTGGTACAAAGACGCAAAGTTCGGGATCTTTATCCACTGGGGTGCGTATTCCGTGCCCGCCTTTGGCAACGAATGGTATCCCCGCAATATGTATCGCGAAGGGTCCGAAGAATACAAGCACCACGTTGCGACTTACGGACCTCAAGATCAGTTCGGCTACAAAGACTTCCTCCCCATGTTCAAGGCCGAGAAGTTCGACCCGGCAGCCTGGGCCGAGCTGTTCAAGAAAGCGGGTGCGAAGTACGTCGTTCCGGTCGCCGAGCATCATGACGGCTTCGCCATGTACGACAGCGGCCTGAGCGACTGGACGGTCGCCAAAATGGGCCCGCATCGCGATACCACTGGAGAACTGGCCAAGGCGGTCCGCGCGGCGGGTCTGCATTTCGGCCTGTCGTCGCACCGCGTCGAGCACAATTTCTTTCTTGGAGTGGGGCGCGAAATCGCCTCCGACGTAAACGACCCGCAATACGCTGCATTCTATGGCCCCGCTCACGCTTGGATCGCCCCATGGGGCGCTCCACTCGGTAACGATTTCACTTACGTGTCAACCGCCTGGGCGGACGACTGGCTCGCCCGCAGCGCGGAACTAGTCGAGAAATACCATCCCGATATCGTGTACTTCGACTGGTGGATTGGACAGGCATCAATTCGTCGGAATCTCACACGCTTTGCCGCTTTCTACTACAACACTTCGCTGAAATATGGGGACCACGTTGGGGTGATCAACTACAAGGACTACGCCATGCAGGAGCACTCCGGAGTCCTCGACCTCGAACGCGGCCAACTGGGTGACATTCGACCTCTTTACTGGCAAACCGACACTTCGGTCAGCAACAAGTCCTGGGGTTACATTAAGGATGACACTTTCAAATCTCCGGAATTCGTAGTTCACCAACTCATCGACATCGTCAGCAAGAACGGCAATTTGCTGTTGAACATCGGCCCGCGATCGGACGGCACGATACCCGACGAGGTACAAAAAGTGCTTTTTGATGTCGGGGCATGGCTCGGTATCAATGGAGAAGCTATTTACGGTACTCGCCCGTGGAGGACTTACGGCGAAGGTCCCACGAAAGTGGCGGCTGGCGCGTTTCACGATACCGACACAGCAAAGTACACTCCAGAAGATTTTCGTTTCACCACCAGGGGCGAGGACGTTTATGCGATCGGACTTGCCTGGCCAACAAGCAGGGAAGCGGTGATTCACTCACTTGCCAAGATCGTGGGCACCGAACCAGTCCAATCTGTTGCCATGATAGGTGGCGATGCCAAGTTACGCTTTGAACAGCGTGCGGATGGCCTGCACGTGCACCTCCCCGCCCAAGCCCCGGCCAAATATGCCTATGTACTTCGTTTAACGTTTGAGCGTTCCTCGCACTGAGATTGGGAGCGCTGCTCTCGTCGCCTTGAGGGAGAGCCCTGGACTGGCTCCCTCAATCCCGCGGCGCAGCGGGCATTCTAGTCGGAACTCAAGAACGGACTTCAATGACGGCATGGACAGTTGGTGGATGGATGCTTCTGAGCCGGAGCTTGACGTACCGAACGCCAAGCAAATGTTCTTGGACACGATCTTCGAAGTACAACGCTCAACCACAGATCGAAAGGGGGTCGTAATCCTGACGCACTCGTCGTTCGTAGGTGGAGACCAGATTCCAGGTAAACGCCGAAGCGCAAATAGTGCACCTAATCCTTGACAGGTAGCAGCTATTATGAAAAGAATCTTTCCCTTCGTCCTACCCAAGTCCGGAACGCTTTCATATCCGGCGACGGATAAGAGCTCAACCGCGAAACCAGCCAGCGATACGCCGTTTCTGAAGCGCGACAGGCACGCGATTCTTTGTGCCGGATTTCTTCTGCTTCTGACTCCAGCATCGTATCTGCGCAGAACGGGTCTGGTCAGGCAGTGCACCTGGCGGTTGGTGCAGGCAAGGATGGGACTATCTACGTTGTGAATCGGGATTCGATGGGAAAGTTCGACCCAGCCTCGAATCATATCTACCAGGAGTTGCCGGGGGCGTTACCTGGCGGTGTCTTTTCCATGCCCGCCTACTTCAATAACACGGTTTACTACGGAGCTGTCGGGCAGAGCATTCAGGCGTTCGGTGTCAGCAATGCTCAGCTTTCCAGCGCGCCAACCTCCAGAACGGCAACTGTTTTTCCCTATCCCGGGAGCACGCCAAGTATTTCTGCCGATGGTGCAAAGAACGGAATCGTGTGGGCGGTGGAGAATAGCTCGAAGGCTGTACTCCACGCCTATGATGGCGGCAATCTCGCTGCGGAACTGTACAGCAGCAATCAGGCATCGGGGGGCCGCGATCAGTTCGGAACGGGAAACAAATTCATCACACCGATGATCGCGAACGGCAAAGTCTATGTGGGGACAACCAACGGCGTAGGGGTGTTTGGGTTACTGCATTGACCATGAGGTCTGGCGCGGTAAATGGTGGAGGCGGCGGGAGTCGAACTATTCAGAGTGTTGACAGCACGTAAGTTATTGATTCTTCGTATGGCCAGAGGGGCAAAAAAGGCACCTTTGCCGAATCCATTGTACGTTTATTGTACGAAAATCTTTTCGAGTTTTTGCCCATGAAAAGCTTGTCACAAGCGGAGTATCCCACAGTTTTCGGTTCTTGAGAAGGTGGCCATCGATGCACTCAAGCTTTTTCCAACCCAAAATTCAGCGCAGTAACCAGCAATTGTCCACTTGGAACGCGCAGGGCGACATGGCTGAGCCCAGCTAATCACCGCTCACCTTCCGGATTGCCCGTCACTCGTGAGTAATCGACAATCGGCCAGATCTCATGGGTGTGCACATCTGTGGATCGTCGACTAGAACTGACGACGCTGTTCGGGCATTGCCAGCAGCCGCGCGAGGGAATTCTCGATCTGCAGGACTACCACGGGGCTCGGACCGATCAATCGCGAAGGAGACATCCAGTGCAGGCAGGCGCTCCCGGCAGACTGGGGAAAAAAAGGAGTAGTCTTTAACTTGTTTCCGCCGGAGGCTTGTTGGCGACTCGTGAAAATGCGGAGGATCGCGTCGCTCAGCGATCGGAGAATATCCTAGGCGCAGACCAGTTGGGGAAACTGATTGAGGCCTTGGTGCGGAAGGGCTATGAAGTCATCGGGCCCGGGCTGCGTGACGGGGCGATCGTCTATGAAAATGTTAAGTCAGTCGAGGATCTGCCTGCTGGATGGACCGACGAACAAGAACCTGGGCGTTATCGTCTGAAGCGCCGCGAAGATGATGCCTTTTTTGGATACGCAGTGGGACCACAGAGCTGGAAGAATTACCTGCATCCGGCGGACGTCCGACTCTGGTCGGCCGACCGCCAGGGTGAGACGTTCCGGATCCTGAACAATGAGACAAAGCCGGAACGTCCACATGCGTTCCTGGGAGCTCGAGCATGCGAACTAGCGGCTATCGCCGTGCAAGATCGCGTGCTGCTCGAAGACAAATACCGTGATCCCATCTATGACCAGCATCGTCGTGGTGCGTTCATCATCGCGGTGCAGTGCACGCAGGCGTCGGCAACATGTTTCTGCGCGTCGATGGGAACGGGTCCGCAGGTGTCAAATGGCTTTGACCTTGTTCTCACAGAACTCCTGGGGGCCGAGGGGCACCGCTTCCTGGTAGATGCGGGTAGCGATCGCGGCGCCGAGATATTGACTGAGTTGGAAACGGTTCCAGCTACCGCAAAAGACTGCCAGGAAGCCGGAGCGAGGGTGGAAGCGGCGGCGCGCCAGCAGGTGCGTAGCATCGATACCGCTGGCATCAAAGAGCTTCTCTACGAGAACTTTGAGCACCCGCGCTGGGACGACGTGGCCAGCCGTTGCCTGACCTGTGCCAACTGCACGATGGTCTGCCCAACATGCTTCTGCACCTCTGTGGAAGATGTAACTGACATTACCGGAGATCACGCCGAACGCTGGCGCCGCTGGGATTCCTGCTTCACACAAAGTCTTTCTTATATTCACGGAGGCAGTGTCCGAACCTCCGCCAAAGCACGCTATCGCCAGTGGATGACTCACAAGCTGGCCTCCTGGATCGACCAGTTCGGCAGTTCGGGATGTGTTGGCTGCGGTCGTTGCATAACCTGGTGCCCAGTGGGTATCGACATCACC